>NZ_OZ251603.1:1416666-2125000 GCF_965243865.1 Hyphomicrobium sp. 1Nfss2.1
ATGTCGCTGGCCGCCGACGAGCTTCAAGGCAAGCCCAAGACCGTCAAGATGGCGGCCAAGCTCGCCTACAGAAACCTGTTTCACGACCGCCTCAGCCTCATCGTCACGCTCACGGGCATCGTCTTCTCGGTCGTTCTGGTCGCCGTTCAGTGCGGCCTCTACATCGGTTCGGAGCGCATGATCGCCGCCATGCTCGATCAGTCGAATGGCGACCTGTGGGTCGTTCCACTCGGCACCAAGAGCTTCGATGATCCCTCGTTGCTTATCGGTCACGAGAAATATTCCGTGCTCTCGACCGCCGGCGTCGCCGGTTCCGAGGAACTGGTCGTCGGCTTTGCCGCCTGGCGCAAACCCAAAGGCGGCACCACCGCCGTGCTGCTCGTCGGCTCCGACCATCAGCAGGGATCGCTCAAGCCCTGGAACTTGACGGAAGGCAACCTCGGCGATCTTGATGCCCCATTCACCGTCGCCGCCGACGACACCTATTTCAAGGATCTCGGCGTCGACAAGATTGGCGAGACGTCAGAGATCAACGGCGTACGCGTGCGCATCGCCGCCGTAACGCACGGCATCCGCTCCTTCACCACTCTGCCCTACGTATTCACCTCGCTGAAGCAGGCCCGCATGCTGCTCGACGCGGGAAGCAATCAGGCGTCCTACACGCTGGTCTCCCTCGCACCGGGCGCAAACATCGAGACGGTTCGCAAGGACCTCATCGACCGCCTGCAGGATCGCGAGATCCTCACCCAGCAGGAGTTCCGCAATCGCTCGGTTGACTACTGGCTGTTCCAGACCGGTGCCGGGTCTGCCCTCATCGCCGGTGCTGCGCTCGGCATGATCGTCGGCGTTGTCATCGTCGCCCAGACGCTCTACTCGAGCACCAAGGACCACATCAATGAATTCGCCACCTTGCGTGCACTCGGCGCCTCTGCCGGGTATATTCACAAGGTCATTCTCATCCAGGCAATGCTCAGTGCCGTTGTCGGCTATGGCATCGGCATGGTGCTCTCGATGCTCGTCATCTGGGCATCCAAGGACACCACACTCTACATCGTCATGACGCCAGGATTGGCGCTGTTGCTTTTCGCTCTCACGATTGGCATGTGCGCTATCGCCGCCGTATCCGCCATCTTCAAAGTCACTCGCATCGATCCCGCAGGAGTCTTCAGCCGATGACCGCTACCAACGACCGCCGTGTGCTTCTCGAGGCCAACGGCATCACCAAGGTGTTCGGCTCAGGGGCTGGCGAGGTGATGCCGCTCAAGGGCATCGACTTGAAGCTCTACGCCGGCGAGCTCACGCTTCTGATGGGACCATCCGGCTCCGGCAAGACGACGTTGCTGTCGATCCTCGGCTGCATCCTGTCGCCGACCAAGGGCAGCCTCGTCGTCGCCGACAACTCTACGGAAGGACGAGACGCCGAAGGCTTGGCCAACATCCGCCGCCAGCACGTCGGCTTCGTCTTTCAGGGCTACAACCTGTTCCCCACCATGACCGCGCGCGAGAACGTGATGCTGGCGCTCGATGTTCGCTCGCGCCCGGTGGTCGACCCGCCGACGCACGCGCTCAATGCGTTGAAGGCGGTCGGCTTGGGGCATCGCGCCAACGCCTACCCTGCAAAACTGTCGGGCGGCGAGAAGCAGCGCGTTGCCATTGCCCGCGCGCTCGCAGGCGCGCCGTCCGTGATCCTGGCCGACGAGCCCACCGCCGCCCTCGACGCTGAGAATGGCCGCGCGGTAATGCAGCTTCTCTCCGAGGTCGCAAAAGATCCTTCCCGCGCTGTTCTGGCCGTAACACACGATCACCGCACGCTCGCGTATGCAGATCGTGTCGTGCGCATCGAGGACGGGAAAATTCACAGCGACGAGCGGCCGAACAAGGGCGCCGCACACGGGCACGACGCCGGCCACGACACACACGCCATTCAATCCGCTCCGGCGGCAACCGCCCCGGACGACAAACCATCGACGCCGTCAAAGACGTTCGGCGGCCGTTTCAGGATCAGACGCCATGCTTAAAGCCATTGGTATTGTAGCCGCTCTTACTGGCGCCGCCGCGCTCGGCTACGTGATGAGTGACAGCTCTTATTTTGCAGGCGACAGCAAGGCCGCAAAAACGACGGAGAAAACCGGACCGCAGTGGGTGGCGGCAGCGCCCGGCCGCGTCGAGCCCGGTTCCGGCGAGGTCAACATCGGCGCCGCCATCCTCGGCCAGGTAGCCGACGTCACCGTGAAGATCAACGACAAGGTCGAGGAAGGCGAGTTGCTCATCCGCCTCGACGACGAGGAAGCACGCGCACGCCTTGCCGCCGCCGAGGCAGAGGCTGGGCTTCGCAAGCGCCAACGCGACGCTGAACCCACCACCAGTGGGCGCGAGAACGTGACCAAAGGCGAAGACAATGTCTTCTCAGCCGAGCGCGAGGTCATCGGCGCTCGCTTCGAGCTCGACGCCGCCCTGACCGGCAAGCGTCGTGGCGAAACCACCGACCAGCAGCTCGCCGACGCACGCCGCCGCCTCGCCAAGGCCGAGGAGCGCGTCGAGCGTGAACGCCTCGCCTATGCCCAGGCCCAGGCGAAAGCCAGTCTGCCTTCGCCAAACCAGTTTGAATCCGCCCTGACCGCAGCCCGCGCCAACGTCGCGCTCGCCGCCTCGCAGCTCGACAAGACGCGCATCCGCTCGCCGCGCGCCGGCACCGTGCTGCAGCTCAACGCCAAGAAGGGCGAGATCGTCGCCCCCTCGCCCGATCAACCGCTCGCTGTCGTTGGCGACATGGCCGTGCTGCACGTCAAGGCCGAGGTCGATGATGGCGACGTGGCCAAGCTCAGGATCGGTCAGAAGGCCTTCGTGCGCTCGATCAACTATCCCGGCCGCGATTTCGAAGGCACGGTCGTCGACTTGGCGCCCACGATGGCAACGCCGCGCATCTCCGCACGCGGACCGCGTCGCCCATCCGACATCGAAGTGCTCGAGATGACGATCAACCTCGAAGGCAACGCCCCGCTGCTGCCTGGCATGCGCGTCGACGCCTTCGTCCGCCCCGACAAGTAAGCAGCTCTCGGCTAGGCTGACAGACCAAGGCGCGCGAACAGATCATCGCGCGCCTTTTTCGTGTCCGCGTCCCACTGCGCCACCTTCGACGCAACGAGGTTCGCCTGCGATCGCAGGATCACACCATCGTCGAGCACGCGCAATCCGTTGGCCGCGAGCGTCGCACCCGTGGTCGTGATGTCGACGATGAGGTCGGCCGTGCCCGCCGCCGGCGTGCCCTCGGTGGCGCCAAGGCTCTCGACGATCCGATAGTCGGCGATCCCTTTCCCCGACAGGAACCGCCGGGCCAGATTGATGTACTTCGTCGCCACGCGGAACGGACGCCCATGCTCGCGCCGGAACGTCACCGCCGCAGCTTCGAGATCGGCGACGGCGTTGACGTCGATCCAGCAGCTTGGAACCGCCACGACCACGTCAGCGCGCCCGAAACCCAACGGCTTCAGCAGCGTGACGCGCGTATCTGCATCGACGATGTTCTCGCGGATGAGGTCCTCTCCGGTCACGCCGATATGTGCGCGCCCGCTGTTCAGCGCCGATACGATCTCCGACGCCGAAATGAAGGCCACATCGATCCCATCGAGACCTTCGATCTCACCGCGATAGCCGCGATCATGACCGACCTTCTTCAGCTTCAACCCGGACTCCGCCAGGAAGTCGGCCGTCTGCTCCATCAGCCGCCCCTTGGACGGCACCGCAAAGGTAAGGCGCGCGCTCATTTTTTTCCTCCGCGCACCACGGTCAGCAATCGCTCGGTGTGCACGGCGCCGCCGACGGCAGGCACATCGTGCGGCGCCCCGACCGCCTTCAAAAGCCCGTCGTAGCGCCCGCCGCCAGCGACCGGGCTGGACGGCCCCAGCGCATCCACCAACACCTCGAACACGAAACCCGTGTAATACCCCACGTTGCGCCCGAACTCGGCCGAGAAGTCGACCTTGCTCATATCGACGCCGCTCTCTGCAAGAAGCTTGCACCGCCGCTCGTAGGCATCGATCGCCTGACTAATTCCATCGCCCGACTTTCCTGCCAGCTTCCGCACGACCTCTGCAGCCTCAAGCGCGGGCACGCGCGTCGCGACGTAGGCATCGATGAGCGCCGCGGCCTCCGGCTTCAGCGGCGGCGCCTTTGCATCGGCTGCGATCGCCAGCACCCCCTCGGCAATTTCTGCCGCCGAGCGCACGCCAATGAGCTCGATCCCGGCCTTTTCCAGATACTCGGTCACCAGCAATTCCGCGCCGGCAGCATCCTCCGGTTCTAGCGCCTCGATCAGCACAGATGGCAGCGCGGCCGTTGTACGCGCCGGTTCCGTCGACAGCCGCTTCAGCTCGGCTCGGAAAGCTTCCGGACGCCAGAACTGGTGCCGCAGTCGCCGCCGCCAGCGATCCGGCATTTCCGCCGTCCCCAGCAGCGCGTCGAACAATCCGACATCCCCGATGCGCAGCTTCCAGTTCCCCAGTCCCGCCTGCTGCAAGGCCCGCAGGATCAGCACCAGCGTGCGCGCATCCGCCTCCCCGGCATCCTTGTCGCCGAATGCCTCGATGCCGGACTGGCGGAACTCGCGCGGATGCGAGGCACCCGCACCCGCCGGCTGGAAGCGGAAAGCCGGCCCGTTGTAGCTGTAGAACGCCTCGCGATCGCCCGCCGGATGCCGCTGCAGGTAGAGCCGGCACGTTGGAACCGTCAGGTCCGGCCGCAGGCATAGTTCCTCACCGTTGAGATCGGTGAAGACGTAAGTTCGCCCGCGCAGCGCCTCCCCGACCACATCGAGAAACACCCCCGCCGGCTGGATGATGTCCGGCGCAACCGCCTCGTAGCCGGCCGCGATGAACACCGCCAGCAGCGTGCGTGCCTGCGCTTCGAGCGCCTCGAAATTAACCGGCTGCGCAACGCCCATTGTGGTGCCGACGCCTCTCCTTGCCTCAGGGCCGCTCTTTTGGCCGACGCCGGGCTTCACTGCAAGTTGGATATACCGGACAATGCCGCCATACTGACGCTAACAAGCTATGCTGCGGTCCGCGCCAGCCGCCGCGAACGACCGGCAATTTGGGAGCCTGAGCATTGTTGAAGGGGGGCAGTCGATGAAGCGCAATTTCGCTGCTGCCGGCTTGAGCCTGCTGGGACTAGTGATCATTGCGGGCTCGACCCTGGCTCTGACACCTCCAGCGCCGCAGCCGGCATCGCGACCAGAAGAGGTCGCACAGCAGGCCACGCCCACCGTCACACCGCCGCCCGCCGCGACAGCCCAAGTCCCCGCAGCTGTGCCGGAGCTGCCCCCTCTCGAGGACGAGGTACCCCAGGAGGTGTGGCCGATGCCCGTCGAGGACTTCCTCGCCGGCACGTATCTCGAACGGGCCGACGTCGTGCTGACACGCCGCGAGTGGGACCCGGCTTCCTGGGCGATCCGCTGGGCCACCAACTCGCCGTTCTCGCACGCGGCCATGATCTTCACCGGCCCGCAGTTCGAATCCGGCTACTCCAGCACCTTCATCATCGAGGCCGGCACCGGCGGCGTCGACCTCACCAATCTGCGCGACTACATCGCCGACAAGAGCGCCTTCATCGCCATCAAGCGCTTCAAGAAGGATTGGTTCGACGAGCCCAAGCAATCGCGCGTCCGCGGCCTGCTGCTCGACAAGATCAAGGCTTCCTATAACTATTGGGCTATCGGCTCCATCATGCGCAGCCTGTGGTTCGGCGTCGAGCGCAGCGTCAGTGGTGACCGCACGACCGTGCGCCGCTTCCGCGAGCGCAACTGGAACCCGCCCAACGAGTTCATCTGCTCCGGTCTGGTGCAGATCGGCTTCGTCGAAGCAGCTCTCGAATACATCAAGGCAGGCGAGCTACCACCGTCCGCCCTCAACGAGGTCGTGTTCGAGCGCGAGGCCGCAACACGCCTACCTGAGCGCGAGGACTGGAGCTACCTCGACCCCGAAACCTCGAAGACCACGGCAGTACTGTTCCGCAAGCAGAACTTCGACGCCCTGCAGTCGGTGACGCCCGAGGACCTAGCCGCATCGAGCAAGCTCGATTGGCTCTACTTCATCAAAAACGGACTGGTTTATAAGGTCGCCAGCTACGACGACGTGCACAAGCTGCTCGAAAACTAGCTCACGGCCAGCGGTCGAGCGGCTCGTTGCCTTTGGGCGCCTGCGTCGGAGCCACTTTCACCGGCGGAAGGTTCGGCAGCCGCTGCACCACCTGTCCCCCTCGCCCGGCGCAACCGGCAACGCACATCACTGCGTCACGGTCGACTCGATCGTAGGCCGGAAGCGGCGCCTCCGCCCCTCCACCCGCCGCCGTCGTTCGCATGCCGCCGATCCGCCGCTCGCGCGGCTTCGGCAGCATCTGCACGATCGTGGGCTTGTCACAGCCGGCGACGCACACGGTGACGAGATCGTTCGGGTGCGCGGCTAGGATCGATTTGACACGCGGATTGGAGGCCGGCATCCCGCGATCCGAGACATCGTCCGAGTTATATACCTTGCCGCCCTCGATGAGCTTGTCATCCTCGGCCGGAGCTGGGGTCGGATAAAGCACAAGCATTGCGCCCGCGAGCACGCACGCCGCCAACGCCAACGATGGCACCAGGCGTGCACAAGTCGCGCGCGCACTGCCTGTCGTCACGAGACCGAAAATTGAAAGCCGCTGCCTACGCATGAACCACTCAGCGAGCCCGGCAATCGCCGGCGCAAGTCCCCACGACCGCCCAGGAATGGGAGGCCAGTGGAGACTCTGGCAGGACGCGGTAAACAATCCCTTCCGCTCGCCGCGGCAGGTCAGCGCGGCGGTGCCGCGCTACTGGGGCGCGGGCACATATCGCCAATAGTCGCCGGTCGTCGTCGTGACCTTCCCCGGCTTCAAGGCCCGCATCTCCGGCGGTCTGAGGCCCGTCTTCAGCAACTCCGCGATGTCGGTCAGCAGCTTGTTGTTGGCCGCATAACCCGAATGGTTGATCGCGAAGGCGTCGGTCGATGCCGCCGTCACGTCGATCGTATCGACGCCCGGTAGGATCAGCGGACCCGCCGGCGGCACGTCACCGGCGCGATAACTGCCCCAGAAATTGCGCGATACGATCAGCGCCCGGTCGTTCGAGGCAACGTAGAGAGTCACGTTCTTCGCCAGACCTTTGATGGCGTTCGCGAGATTGGCGAAGTTGTCGGCATCGACGTCGGGCGCTGCGAGAATCACCTGGCTGATCTCGACTCCCTCGGGCGCCGAATTGCGCATGTCACGCAGCACATCCATCACCGGCTGGTTGCCCATCGAGTGCGCGATGATGCTGACCTTCTTCGCCCCCGTCTCCTTGGCGACCATTTCCAGAAATTGCCGCAGATAAGGCTCGGAGGCCTGCGCGCTCTCGCGGTCGTAGGTGTAGCTCGCAACCGCTCCGCCCGATGGCCAGCTGTAGACGAACGGCGCGCCGTCGAAATCGAGATCGTAGGCAATCTGCGCGGTGCGATAGAGCGCGTTGTCGAACGACGTGTTGTAGCCGTGCACGAACACCAGCGCCTGATCCTTGAAGATGCTTGAGGTCTTGAGGCGCTCCCGCACCTGCGCCAGCAGCTCCTCCTTGGTCAGCGCCTTTATCTCTTTCACCGTGAAGTGCTTCTTGGCGTCCTCTTTCTCAGCGTAGAGCGTCACGTCGAAGTAGGGAATCTTCACCACCCACGGGCGCTCGACGTTCGGCACCTCGTGCACCTTCGGCACCGTGATCTGCGCCATGCCGAGCTGCAGCTTGCGCGCTCGATCCGAGCCGAACGCCAGCCGTTGCGCATTTGGCTGCACCGCGCGATCGGTGCCCCAATAGACCGGCACCACCTGATAATCGGGGTTCACCTGAGGCGCGACGGCAGCACTGCCAGAAGGCGCCGCTCCCCCCGCCGCCGGAGGCGCAGCTTCCATCATCGCTTCGGGATTTTCCGCCGCGGCAGCGCCGTTCTGCGGCGCCTCCTCGACGGCTTCGGGCGCGGCCGCTGCCCCCATCCCATCGTTCTCGCTGGGCGAGGGCGCAGCCGCAGCAGCAGACGGCGCTTCGACGGAGCCGCCACCTCCAGAACCGCTGCCGCCTTCCATGGGCTGCGGCGATGGTTCCGCCACAACGACCGGCGGCGGAGGCGGCGGTGATGGCGCGGCCATATCCTCAGATGGTGCCCGAGCCGCAGCCGGCGGTGGTTCGGTGGCACGCGGGCCGCCGATTCTAGGCCTCTCCATCCGCCGTGCGCTGTACTTCGGCATTGGCCGAGCGTCAGGAACCTCCGGTTCGGCGACAGGTGCCGGGGCAGCGGTTGGAGCCTCTGCTGCCGGGGACGAAGCGGAACCACCCGTTGGATCGCTTGCTGCAGGAGCTTCGCTCTCCGCACCAGCGTTTTTCTCGGTCCCGTCCTCAGATGTCACCTTGGCTTCGGGGGGCGGAGCAGCTGCAGCCGCCGAAGGCGCATCCGCAGAAGGAATGCTGAACGGCTCGGCATCCTGATCGGCAGGCTTGGCCTCGCTGTCGTCTGCCTGGGCACTGGCGGCCGGTGCATCTGCTGACGGCGCGTCAGCGGACGGAATGCTGAAAGGCTCCTCCGCGGCGTCCTTGTCGGATGCTACGTCCTCCTGCTTCTCGGCCGCTGCACCCGGCGCGGCGGCCGATGGCGCGTCGGCCGACGGAATGCTGAATGGCTCCTCTGCAGCCGGCTTCTCGGCTGTCGCGGCCGGCGCCTCGGCCTTGGTCTCCGGACCCTCGTTCTGAACCGGCTTTGGTTCTTCCGCGGGCTTTGCCACAACGTTCTTTTCCGGCTCCGCGGTCGTGGCGTCAGGCTGCGCCCCCCCGCGCATTGCCAGGGCCTCGGCGCCCTTGCCGAGCTTGTCGTAGACGGCAGCCAGCTGCTCGCGGGCAGCCGCGAGGCCCGGCTGTCCCGGAACTCTCTCGCGCAGCGCTACAGAACGTTTCAACAGTGGCTCTGCGTCGGCCGATTTGCCCTGGGCGGCAAGAATGCGGCCGAGGCTTTCCAGCGCATCGGCCACGACAATGCTGTTGGCGCCCTTCCGGTTGACCCGCGCCAGGTACCGCCGCGCCAGCGGCTCCGCCTGCGCGTACTTCCCGGCGGCCTCGAGCTGAGCCGCTTGCCGCTTGAGATTGACGAGATCCTGAGCTGCCGCCTTCTTACGCCGCAGCGTCTTTTGGCGGGCCGCCTCCTCCGCTTCGGTGAAGCTCTGCCACGGCGGCCAGCGCTCTTCGGCTCGGGCTACATCCCCGGCAGCAATAGAAAACAACGCCAGAAACAGCAAAAGACTTGTACTAACAATGGTCTGTCGAGCCGACACGGTTTCGTCCCCACTTGGTGCGGCAATCAATGCGGCCGCATTACCTGATGGCTGTGGCCCCCTTAGGGCGTTGTATAGCGCCAATAAGCGCCCTTTGGCGACGCGGTGCGTTTGAGCGCCGGCAATCGCTGATCCGGCGGCCTCAGCCCACTCAGGATCAGCTTACCGATGTCCTGCAACAGATCGTTGTTCTCTGCGTAACCGGAGTGATTGAGCGCGAACGTGTCGGTTGAAGCCGCCGTGATGTCGATCGTCTCGATCCCCGGCACAATCAGCGGTCCTGAAGCCAGCACATCGCCGGCACGCGGATTGCGCCAGAACCCGCGCGATACGATCAGCGCCCGGTCATTGCCCGCCGCATACAGCGTCACACCCTTGGCGATGCCCTCGATACGGTGGGCGAGATTGGCGAAGTTGTCGGCATCGACGTCCGGCGCGGCGAAGATCACCTCGTTGATGACAACGTTGGCCGGCCCGCTGCCACGCAGGTCCCGCAGCACATCGAGCAGCGGCTGGTTGCCCATCGAGTGCGCGATGATGCTGATCGACTTCGCGCCGGTTTTCTCGATCACCATATCGAGAAACTTCCGCAGATACGGCGTCGAAGCCTCCGCGCTCTCGCGATCATATGTGTAACTGGCGACCGAGCCACCCGATGGCCAGCTATAGAGAAACGCAGCGCCGTCGAACTTCAGGTCATACGAGATCTGCGCCGTCCGATAGAGCGCGTTGTCGAACGACGTATTGTAGCCATGCACGAAAACGATGGCGTGATCCTTGTATCGGCTGGACGCTGCAAGCCGCTCGCGCACGCGCTGCAGGAAGTCACCCTCTGACAGCTTCTCCAGCGTTTGCAGCGTGAAATGCTCCGCCGGGTCCTCCGCCTCTTCGTAGATCGTCACGTCGAAATAAGGCACGCGTATCGCCCACGGCCGCTCGATCTGCGGAACGAGATGGCTCTCCGGGACCGTCACCATTGCGCGGCCAAGCTCCAGCCGGCGCCCGCGCTCCGAGCCATAGCGCACGCGCTTTGCATCGGGCTGCTCCTCGCGGTCGGTGCCGTAATAGACCGGCACCACTTGCCATGGACCGGCAGCGAGCTTCGAGGCATCGACCGGAGCGCCCGCGCCAGGTTGTTCGCTCGCCGGCGCACGCGCTGCGGGAACCTCTTCGTCGAGGCGAAGGCCATTGCGTGTTTCGGTATCGGCGCCCCGGTGCGCCTGCTGCAAGGTCGGCGTCAGCACAAACACGGCGGCCAGCGCTATGCCGATCAGCGACAGCGCACCGCCGCGCACCAACAGACGGACGGCACGTGATTGGCCTACCGTGGCACGCCGCGCGCCAAGATAGATGGCGATTCCCACCAGCGCGGCGACCAAAGCGACGAGAATTGCGGACATCGCCTCCCCCATCGTGAGGCCGTCTTTGCGGCCCTGCCCCTTTTGGTCGGGCGTAAACTATGGGCCGATGCCCGCCACGGCAACCCGGCGTCCCCAGTAAAGCGGCCGCATGACACGCTTGAGAGCGCCGTCCTCTCAACTTATGAACAGGGCGCGACGCATATTCGGAAAGGCTCGATGCAGAACGCTCCAACAGCCACGGCTCCGGCCGGCCCGACAATCGACATGCTGGTCGCCGGCGTGAAATCCGGCGACCGGGCCATGCTCGCGCGCGCCATCACGCTGGTTGAGAGCACCAAGGCCGAGCATCAGGCCCGCGCCCAGCAGCTTCTGCAGGCGCTATTGCCGGTAACAGGCGGGGCACTGCGGCTGGGAATCACCGGCGTGCCCGGCGTCGGCAAGTCGACCACCATCGACGAGCTTGGCATGTTTCTCACCGGCCGCGGACACAAGGTGGCGGTGCTCGCCGTCGATCCGACGTCGAAGCGCACCGGCGGCTCGATCCTCGGCGACAAGACGCGCATGAATCGCCTCGCGCAGGAACCGAAGGCGTTCATCCGACCTTCGCCCACATCCGGCACGCTCGGTGGCGTCACCCGCAAGACGCGCGAAACGATGGCGTTGTGCGAAGCCGCCGGCTTCGACGTGATCATCGTTGAGACAGTCGGCGTCGGTCAGTCGGAAATCGCCGTCGCCGACATGGTCGACTTCTTCCTCGTCCTGTTGCTGCCCGGCGGCGGCGATGACTTGCAGGGCATCAAGAAGGGCATCATCGAAATCGCCGACATGATCGCCATCAACAAGGCCGACGGCGACAACGTCACGCGCGCCGAGCGCGCCGCTTCCGAATATCGCGCCGCCTTGCAAATTCTGAACCCGCCCTCGCCCACGTGGTCGCCGCCGGTAATCACCATGTCTGGCATTCACGGCAAGGGCCTCGACAAGCTGTGGGAGAACGTCCTCAACCACCGCAAGTCGTTCACCGAGTCCGGCGAGTTCGCCGAGCGCCGTCAGCGCCAGACAGTCGCCTGGATGCATGACATGCTGAATGACCGCATCATGTCCGGCATCCAACGCAATCCGCGCGTCGCGGCACGGCTGCCGCAGATCGAGGCGGACGTGCGCGCGGGCCGCCTGCTGCCCACCCTCGCCGTCAACGAGATTCTGGACCTCGCAGGGATCCACCCCTGATGCCTATATTGTGGGTCTAAGTAGCGAGACCTTCCGTGCCCACACAACGACCGACCATTCTGCTCACCGGCTTCGGCGCCTTTCCCGGCGTCGGGAAAAACGCCACCGCCGCGCTCGTCCCTGCACTGGCAGCTGGCGCACGCGCGCGCTTTCCTGACTTCGATGTCATTGACGAAGTGCTCCCCGTCGAATGGGGGCGCACGCCGCAACTGCTGCAACAGCTGCTCTCCCGCACATCGCCGCGACTTGCTTTGCACTTCGGCGTCACGCGGCACGCCTCCGGCTTTCAGATCGAACGCATCGGCCGCAACGTCTGCGAGCCGCGCCACGACGCGGCCGGAGCGATCCCCGACGTCGCATGCCTGATCGCTGACGGCCCCGAAACGCTCTCCTCGACATTTCCGGTAGAGCGCATCATCGCCCGGCTCGAAGGCGCGGGCTTGCCCTGCGCGATGTCCGACAGCGCAGGCACCTATCTCTGCAACGCGACGCTCTACCACTCGCTCACCATCGCACAGACCCGGCCCACCGCCTCTCTGGCCGGCTTCGTCCACCTGCCGGCCGATCTCGCGCCCGGCATGCCGGCGGTCGGCGCCTCGCGCATTTCTTGGGATGATGCCCTGGTAGGTAGCATCGAGATCATCGCCGCCTGTCTCGAGCAGGAAACCTCCGCTTAACCATCATTCAGCGCTTCCGCCAGCCCTGGCCCCGGACTTGCGTACCAACGCGATGAGTCACGGAGACCGGAGCCAATGACACTCGATCGTCGAAGTTTGCTGGGAGCTGGTGCCGCCGCGGGCCTCGCCGTTGGCGTCACCGCGGGAGCACGTCCAGCAATGGCACGCGCTAGTGCGCCTCATCGCGACATCGGCCTCGTCAGCGGCAGCGCCATCGATCAGGCGCCGGTCCTGCAACAGGCCATCGACGCGGCCGCGGCGAGCGGAGCGCCCCTCGAGCTGCCGCCAGGCCGCTTTCGAGTAGGCCCACTGAGACTTCCGGCAGGAACCCGCCTGATCGGCGCTGCCGGCACCACCACGCTCGAATACGCCGGCGGCGGCAGTTTCATCTCAGCCGACGACGCCGACCACATCAGCATCGAAAGCGTGATGCTCGACGGTGCCTATCTCCCGCTCGATGCCGACGGCCTCATCGCCATCACCAACGCGCGCAGTGTACACCTGACCCGTCTTACGCTCACGCGCAGCCCCACAAACGGCATCTCGCTCACGCGCTGCGCCGGAAGCGTTGCTGACTGCAACATCACCAACGCCATGCAGGCCGCCATCCGCAGCATCGACGCCGCCGGCCTGGAACTGACCCACAACGACATCGCCGATTGCGGCAACGCCGGCATTCAGGTCTGGCGCTCGGACGCTGGCGAAGACGGCAGCATCGTCACCGGCAACCGCATCGCGCGCATTCGCGCCGACGGCGGCGGCAGCGGACAGAACGGCAACGGCGTCAGCATCTTCCGCGCCGGCAGCGTGGTCGTGTCGGCCAATCGCATCACCGACTGCGCCTTCACTGCCGTGCGTGGCAACGCCGCAAACGACATCCAGATCATCGGCAATTCGTGCGCGCGTCTGGGCGAGGTCGCCATCTACGCCGAGTTCGGTTTCGAAGGCGCGCTCATCGCCAACAACCTCGTCGACACCGCCGCCACCGGCATCACCGTCACCAACTTCAACGACGGAGGCCGGCTCGCGGTCGTGCAGGGCAACCTCGTGCGCAACCTGTTTCGCCGCGAGCATGAGCCCGTCGACAAGCGCGGACATGGCATCACCGTCGAAGCCGACACAGCGCTCACCGGCAACGTCATCGAGAAAGCGCCAACCGCCGGCATCGTCATCGGCTGGGGCGCCTACATGCGCGAGGTCGTCGCAACCAGCAATCTGGTGCGTGCTTCCAAGGTCGGTATTCTCGTCTCGTCCGATCCTGGCACCGGCGCGTGCCTGCTCGCCAACAACTTGATCTCCGGCGCGACGAACGGCTCGATCCGCGCCATGGACAGCAATGGCGACCCCACTGGTGCCGAACTGGTGCAAGGCGGCAGCAGCGACAAGCAGCTCTCGATAACCGGAAACCTGTCCGTTTGAACGCTGGCGCAAGCCGCTGGCCACTTTGACCATCACGCCCGCGCAGGCGGCCGCCCAGACACGCCAGCACGACGCGAGCGCTCTGCCCCGCCCTCACACCTTCAGGCTGGCGAGCGCGTCCTCGAAATAGGCGGACGAACGTACCTCGCCGACGACCTGCCCGTGCCACGTCTTGATCGCACCAGCCGGCATCAGCCCCAGCGCCGCCGGATAGAGCCGCTCCACCAACGATATCGCAGCACCCGAGGCGGCGCGCTTGGCGCCGTCCTCCATCTTCAGCGCAAAGCCGAGGCCCAGCTCCGGGAATGCGCCGCAATAGACGCCCTCCGCGCCCGTCTTCATGAACACCTGCCGCGGTAGCGCCCGCATCACGACCGTATCCGCACGGCTCTTGCCTGCCACCATGTCGGGGTACTGCCAGCACGCATCGAGAATGCGCCCCACGGCGGCCTTGCGCTCCGCCGACATGCCTTCGCCCGTCACCAGTCGCGCAAACGCCTGCGCCATCACCCGCAGCGGCATTGCCCAGTTGGGCACCGAGCAGCCGTCGATCCCGCGCACATCCGCACCGAGCGCCATTCCGGTGATGTCGCGCATCGCCGCGTGCACGCGCTGCTGCACCGGATGATCCACTTTCCAATATTCTGCGGTCGGCTCTTTCAGATGCACCGCTGTCGCCAACATGCCCGCGTGCTTGCCCGAGCAATTGTTGTGAAGCTGGCTCGCCGAATGCCCCGCTGCGATCAAAGCATGCGCCGCCGAGCTGCCGAGCGGCATGTGCGCACCGCACCCGAGATCATCTGGATTGAGCCCCGCCCGGTCGAGCATTGCCGCCGCCAGATGCGTGTGGCGCTCCGTCCCCGCATGCGAGCCGCACGCCAAAGCAATCTCTGCCGGCCCAAAACCGAAATGGTCAGCGGCGCCTGACTCGATCAGCGGCAGCGCCTGCAGCGCCTTCACCGCCGACCGCGGATAAACGGGCGTATCGACATCACCGATGCTCAGCGCCAACGCCCCCGAAGGCGCTGATATGGCGATCGCGCCGCGGTGCCAGCTCTCGACCAGCGGCCCGCGTGTAACCTCGATAAGGATGGGATTGAGCATGTCCCTCGTGTCGGCAGAGGAAGATTCCATTGCCGCCAGCATCGGCCGCGCGGCTGACGCAATCAAGCCCTCCGAGGGAACTAGCCGCCCAACACACGCGCAACCGCCCGAGCAATTTTACAGCGCGCGCCGCTTCCCCGATCAGTCGGAAAGGTTGCGCCTACTTCGCCGCGCACTTGCCGAGTTCAGCTTCGCGCTTTTGCGCGCTGGCCCGCGATGCATCCGGGCTCACCGAAGCGCACCAAGCCGCATGCGCGCCCTTGTCGATCGTCCACTCCGGACCCGAGAACCCGCATTTGAGCTTCAGGTTGCGCTGCTGCTGCTCCAGCGCCGTTCTGACGTACCAGTCGCAATTCGCGGCAGCGGGCAGGGAAGCCGTGGCCACCGCTCCGGCGAAGGCCAATAGGTACAATGTGGTGCGCTGCCGAGCGGGGGTCATCTTCCTCACCATAAGGTCCCTGATCATTACCTTGCCGAGACTAGCTCTTAGCCCATGAACCCGGCCTGAATAGTGACGTGGGCTGGGGATCGAACAGGCCTCGCCGTTCTTACACGGCATTTGCCCCCGCGGCGAGCCGCCGCAGACCGGCAAAGACCCGCGAAAACCTGTCACAGCCGGAACAGCGCTCTCGCCCCAACCCCGCCATTCTCCCTCCACGACACGGCCATAGCGCCTCAGTAACGGGAGAGTCGAATGCACGGACGCATCACCAAATTCAGCGCCCAGAATGGGGCCGGCGTAATCGAAGCGGACGATGGATCGCGTTACCGCTTCACCGGAAGTGAGGTCGTCAACCTCAACGGCAAGCTCGTCGGCCACACTGTCGACTTCGTCCTGAGTGCTCGCCGCCCCAAAGACATCATCCTGATGACCGGCACCCCATGGTCGGTCTTTGGCCGCACGCAACACTAGGCCCTCAACCTGCTAGGCCAACGGAGAGACTGAAATGGCTACGACGTTTGACATCTCGGACGTACCCGCCGCCGACGCCGCCGACCTCGGCGCCGCCATGCAGGCCCTGATCGAGAACGGGCGCGCCCTCGTCCTGCTCAACGGAGCCTCGGCCGACGATCTCGATGCCGCCTGTGCCGTACTCCAGAACCGCCACCGCGCGACCCCACACAGCTCGCTCGCCGCAGTCATCCGCTTCCGCCATCTCATCGAAGTGTTCGCCACTCGGCGACTGCAGCAGCTCCTGCTCGACACCGGCTATGCCGCCATTGCACCGGCCCTCGCCGTCGCCGCATGCATGCGCCTCAATGGCCATCGAGGCTTCAACCCCCAGCTCTTCCTGCTCGAATTATCGGCAGCACTCGCCGACAACGTCATCGCCATGGAAGGATATCGCCGCGACCACGCACCCCGCGAGCACCGCTACGCTGCGTGACCCTACTGCCACAGAAACACTTCGAAACACATTCATAGTGACGGATTCGACACTCGCTGCGGTAATCTACCTCTGAAGACATTCAGGGTGGGGGCCCGGAGAGATGCAGCAAGCGCGCCGACGCGTTCGCAATTACGTACTCGGCTACTTCGGCGTTCAAGGAAACATGCAGATCTGGTGGACGCCGCAGATCCCGATCATTTACGTCGGCAACCCCAAGGCTGGATGTTCCAGCATCAAGCAGAGCCTCAAGTCGGCCCAGGCTCGACACTACGAGCGCTCAGGCCGCACATTCAGCCGCGTTGTCGACCCTCACACTGACGACGACTGCCTGCGCCGCAAAGGGCTCTCTCCCTCGAACTGCCGCAACCGCTACGTTTTCTCCTGCGTGCGCAATCCCTTTGCCCGCGTCCTTTCCGCCTATCTCGACAAGGTCGCCGCCGGGGACCATCGCAACTACCCCGAGCTTCGCAATCTGCGATCGGTGACATTCGAGAGCTTCCTGCGGGCCATCGCCGATAACGACCCGCTGCTGCTCGATGTCCACTTCCGGCCCCAGCACGTCAATTTGAATTACCCCGTCGTGTCGTATGACGGGGTTTTTTACCTCGAGAACGCCGAACCAATGGCGAGCTTTCTCGAGCAAATCGTGCCCGAGTTCGAGTTCACCCGTTTCTCCCCACATGCTCGCGGCGCACAGCAGAAGCTGGCTGACCACTATGATCCGGCCACCATCGGGCTGGTCCGCCGCATCTACACCCGCGACTTCACCTACTTCGGCTATAGCCGAAACCTCGAGCACGCCCTCGATGCCCCTGGCCGCATGCTCTCTGAGCACACGCTGCTTCCCCAGGACGCCGAGCAGCCTCCCCCGCCATGCCCCAAGCGGCCGACACGCAATATGGCCCCGCTTGAGAAGACGCTGCGTTGCCGCTGGCTCATCGAGCGCCGCCTAATCTGACGCGCACGCCGAGATCCGGGAACACCTCGTTCGCCAGTCAAGCAATTGCCCGCGCACTGCCCCGCGACGTGAGCTAAGCTCAGCACACGCACTGAGGGCATTGCATGCACTCTTCATCTTCCACGCCCGACTTTCCCGCCGTTGGTCTCTTTTCCGATCTATCCGCCGGCGAGCGAGCCGCCCTGGTGAGCGGATTAGAGACGCGCAGCCTGCAGCGCGGCGACATCCTTGTGCGGCAGGGGGACCCGGCCGACGCCCTCTACTTCGTCATCTCCGGCCGGTTTGCCGTCAACCTCGACGGCCGCCGCGATCCGATCGCCGAAATCGGCCCTGACCAGCCCATCGGCGAGATCGCCTTCCTCACCGGCGGCACGCGAACGGCCACCGTGTCCGCGATGCGCGACAGCCTCATTCTGCGGCTCGACCGCAGCGATTTCGAGCGCCTCGCCAGCCAATGCCCGAGCATCTGGCGGACACTGGCCAACGCTCTCTCCCAGCGGCTGGCCGCAACCACGGCCCCCGAGCCGGCCGCAGCCGATCCGCGTCCGCGAACCATCGCCGTCATCCGCGCCGGCGCCGCGCAGATCCCGCCGCGCTTCCTCGAAGTCCTCGCAAAAGTCTTCGCAGCCAACGCCAACGCGCTTGTCCTCGACTCCTCCCGCGCCGCGCAACTGGTGCCACCGGGCACGCCTCTCGACAGCATCGAGGCGACGCGATCGCTCAACAAGCTCGAAAGCTCATACGACTATCTGATCTTTCTCGCCGATGCCGACATAACCGACTGGTCGCAGAAGGCGATCCGCCATGCTGATCTCGTTCTCGCAGTAGGCGTCGATGGTGCCGACACCTCACCCAATCCGCTCGAACTATTCGCCGCCAACCTGGTCAGCCCCGACGCCCAGCGCCTCGTGCTCGTGCATGAGCGCCGCCAGCCCATCACCGGCACGTTACGCTGGCTGCGCAAACGCAAGCTGGCGGCGCACCACCATGTCGCCCTCGACGACGACAGCACCACCGCGCGCCTCTTTCGCTTCATCAACGGCACGGCCATCGGCTTCATCGCCTGCGGCGGCGGCGCGCTGTGCGCCGCGCACGTCGGGCTTTACAAGGCGCTGATCGAAAGCGGCTTCGAGTTCGACGCGCTCGGTGGAACGTCCGCGGGCGCAGCCATGACCGGCGCCTTCGCGATGGGCAAACACCCCGACGACATAGACCGCGGCACGCACGATATCTTCGTCACCAACCACGCGATGCAGCGCTACACCTGGCCGCGCTACGGACTACTCGATCACCGGCATTACGACGCGCAGCTCGAGCGCTATTTCGCCGGTACAAACATCGAGGATCTCTGGATCCCGTATTTCTCGATTTCGACGAACCTGTCGAGCTATGAGCTTCACCGCCACGAACGCGGCGACCTCTTCGCAGCAATCCGCGCTTCGGGCTCGATCCCCGTGCTTCTGCCCCCCGTCTACACGCACGACGGCGAGATGCTGGTCGATGGCTGCCTGCTGGACAACGTCCCGGTACGCGCCATGCACGCCCTGAAGAACGGCCCCAACGTCGTCGTCAGTTTCCACATTCCCGAGCTGGAGCGATTCAACGTCGATTACGCCAAACTGCCTTCGCGCACCGAGATGGTCCGCGCGGCGCTCAACCCTCTTGCCTGGGGTAAGCTGCCGGAAGCCCCCGGCATTACCACTGTGCTGATGCGCTCGCTGATGGCCAATCGCAACGACTTCCAGCGCCATCTGCGGCCAAGCGACGTTCTGTTTGTGCCACCCATCCCCGCGGACATGGGCATCCTCGATTGGCGCCGGCACACAGAGCTCGTGCGCAACGCCTATTGGTGGGGACTGGAAGAGGTCGAGCGCCTGAGGCGAGCCCGCAATCCGATCATAGCGGCTGCCGAAGCAGCCGCTGCCATGTCGAAGGTCAGTTGAGCACGCTTCTCGCGCGTGCGATCACGACGTGCAGCGCTGCAGGTTGTCTGGCGCGCGCGTCCACGTGAACGTCTGGCTCAGGAACTTCACGCCCGCGTAGCCGACGACCGTCATCTTGTCGCCCTGCGGAACCAGCTCGACGTCGAACTTGGCGTCCTTGTCCGGATCGTAGATCCAGCCTTCATCGAAAGTGCCATCGCCCATCGGCTTCACGTTGCCGATGATCTGCATGCCGCAGCCCTTGGCGTATTTCGGGTCTTGCACCCACACGACCTTGCCGCACAGTGAACCATCGCAATCCGTGATCTCGACGGCACCGCGGCCAGTATGGTCGTACCAAATGCCGAGCGGCCCCTCTGCCGCTCCAGCGCTCGTGCCGACAATCGCCGCAGCCGCGACGAAGCACGCCTTCAACGGAGTCCTCATTCCTTGCACCCTTGTAATCGGACTCGCCCCAGCCATCAGGACGAATCACGCCCAGCGATTCTCATGCACGATCATGGCATGCTGGCGACGATTTGCAGTAACGGACGCGACACTGATGCGGCGACGATATGGTCAAACCCGCGTCGCGCACAATGCCGGGGACGCATGGCGGCTGTGACTCTTTGGCTTGTCCGATATGCTGCAAAGCGGCAAATCGCGAAATTGCTGGAGATCAGCTGAAATCCGGCTTCCCGCTGCGCAACCGCTTCACCTGCCCGCGCCGCGTCTTGGCATCCTTCCGCCGCTCCTTCGAGGCGCGCGTCGGCTTGGTCTTGATGCGGCGCTTGGGCTCGATCGAAGCCTCGCGGATCAGCCCGAACAGGCGCTCGCGCGCATCCTCCCGGTTGCGATCCTGCGTGCGATGGCGCTCAGCGCGGATCACCAATACGCCCTCGTCAGTGAGGCGCCTCCCTGCGAGCCGCTTCAGTCGCGCGCGTATATCGCCCGGCAGCGACGGCGACCCGCGCACATCGAAGCGCAGCTCCACCGCGGTAGACACCTTGTTGACGTTCTGACCACCCGGCCCAGAAGAGCGCACGAAACGCTCCTCGATCTCGCTGTCGTCGAGTTCCACCCGGTCGTTGATAGCAAGCTTGGGCATCGCTCAAGCCTTCTGTGAAATACGGAACGGTCCCCGTCCCCAGCCGCGAAAATCACGGATGATCTCGCGTGCCGCATTGTGCCCCGGCGCACCAGTCACGCCACCGCCCGGGTGCGCACCAGACCCGCAAAGGTAGAGCCCGCCCAGCGGCAAGCGATAGTTTGCATAGCCGAGCCGTGGGCGCGTCGAGAAAAGCTGATCCAGCGACAGCGCGCCGTGGAAAATATCGCCGTCGACCAGCCCGAACCGTTCTTCGAGGTCCAGCGGCGACAGCACTTGCCGCGCCAGAACCGCGGCTTTGAAGTTGGGGGCGTGCCGCGTCACGGTCTCGATCACAAGATCGGCGAAAGCTTCTTTCTCCCGCGGATCGCTCCAGCTTCGCCCCGCCGGAAGATGCGGTGCCACATGCTGCACGAAGAGGCTCGCAACGTGCTGCCCTGGCGGCGCCAAGCTGTCATCGAGCGTCGAGGGAATGAGCATCTCCACCACCGGCGCCCGCGACCACCCTTCGAGCCGCGCATCGAGATAAGCGCGCTCCAGATAATCGAGCGTCGGCCCTATGACGATGCCCGCGCCGTGATGATCCTGCATGGTCTTGCCGGGCCGGCAGAGAAAATCAGGCAGTTCGCTCAGAGCAACGTTCATGCGGAACGTGCCCGACCCCGTCTTCATGCCCGTGAACGTAGAGCGGGTCTGTTGCGACACCGCCCCGGCAGGAACCAGATCGCGAAACAGCAGCTTCGGCGGCACATTCGCAACGACAGAACGCGCGTGGATTACTTCCCCGCTGTCGAGTACCACGCCCGCCGCCACACCGCCGTCTCTGCAAATGATCTCGCGCACCTTCGCGCCGGTTCTGATCTCGACCCCGCGCTCGCGCCCCGAAGCCGCCATCGCTTGCGTGATCGCACCCATGCCGCCGATCGCGTGCCCCCAGGCACCTCGCTTGCCGTTCACCTCACCGAAGCAATGATGCAGCAGCACGTACGCGCTTCCGGGCGTTGAAGGCGCCGCAAAGTTGCCGACGATCCCATCGAAAGCGAACGCGGCCTTCACCGTCTCGTTTTCGAACCATTCATCGAGGAAGTCCGTAGCGCTGCGCGTGAACAGATCAAGGAGCACGCGCTTTTCATCGAGGCCGAGTCCCCACAATCGCCGCCCGACACCCGCGCCCTTGATCGCTTCTAAAATTCCCCCGCCCGCATTCGGAGGCGTCGTCAGCACGAGATCACGCAGCACGTCGGCCGCGCGCTCGAGCGTTGCGTCATAGTCGGCTAGCCGCTCTGCATCGCGCTTTGAAAACTTCGCGATTGCCGCCTGCCTCTCTTCCAGTCCGCCACGCATCAGCAGATAGCGCGTCTCGTCCACCGGCCAGAAGTTGGCAGCCGGTCGATGCACCACCCGCAGCCCGTGCCGAGCCAGTTCCAGGTCCGCGATCACCTTCGGATTGAGCAGGCTTACCGTGTAGGAGGCGACCGAGTTGCGAAAGCCGGGATGAAACTCCTCGGTGACCGCAGCCCCGCCCACGACCTCATTCTTTTCCAGTACCAGCACGCGTAGCCCCGCCGCCGCCAGATAGGCCGCACAGGTCAGCCCGTTGTGGCCCGCCCCGATGATCAGCGCATCGACATCCCCCGCCCCTGCCACCTGACTGCCCATCACCGCGCACTCTGCCTTCAATCTTTGCCGTTCCGGCCTTGCGCATAGCCGCCCCCGGCCGCCGGTTCCAGCCGGGACAAGCGATTACGGTGCATTAATTCTAATCAGGTGGAGCTTTGGGCTGGTGGAGCGCGTTAGCTTCTCGTTGAGGAGTCGCCACCTAGCGTCGACGTATCAGATCCGCACGCCGGAGACACACGATGCAGACTGCCGCGAAGGTTCTGGCCCGTCCCCGCACGAACGAGGACGCCGCGTATCAGTTCGCCGGCATGCTGGTCGTCTCGCTGTTTCCAGCCCTCTTCTGGACCCTCGCCATCGCCGGCATCGGCAGCGCCATTGGCCACGCCCCCAGCACCGCCGCCTTGATGGTTTTCGGCACGGCCATCGCAGCCTTCTGCGCCACGATCTTCCATGCGCTGCTGATCCGCCGCTGAACGCGGCCCCGCGCGCGCACTTGCTCGCCGAAAACCCCTTTGACGACAGGTCTCTAGCCTACGCCGCCCCAGCCGCAGCGCAGCTTCTCGCATACCCGCCCGCTCCCGCACGCGACCTTCACGAAGCGGCAGCTGCGGCAGCTATAGCTCGACAGGCAGCCCCGATAGGAGCCACCCTTGCGGAAGTTGCAGGTGAGAATCGTCTGGCAATCGCGCTGCGGATTGATCAGGCCGCCAGGACCTTCCTGCGCTAGCACGAAAGTCGGCACGACTGCGAAGGCCGCAGCCAGCACCACTGCACACAAGCCCAAGCGTTGCATCCTGAAGCCTCGATGCATCTCAACCCAGGCTTCAGTGTGAGTGAGCCGCCGGCAACCAGCAACCGAATGGCGAAATCACGGTGCTTAACCCGCGCACAGGTGTGCCGTTGTGACCACGCCTTGCACAGACGCCCTTGCGCAGCAGCGGGTTACGCTGCCGCCTGCCTCGCTTTGGGCTGTGGATTTACTCGGCCGCTTTGCGCGAGGGCTGCACCATGGCCATGTAATCGTTGAGCAGGTTCTCGCTGATCTGCCCCGGCTTGTACTTGTGCTCTCCGATCTCCGACACGGGCGTGACCTCGGCCGCCGTACCGGTGAGAAACACTTCCGAGAAATCTTTCAGCTCATCCGCCAAGATCGCCCGTTCGATCACCTGATAGCCCCGCTTCTTGGCGAGATCGATGACCGTGCGGCGAGTGATACCGTCGAGGAAACAATCGGGCTCGGGCGTATGAATGACGCCGTCCTTCACCAGGAAGACATTGGCGCCCGTGCACTCGGCAACGCGGCCGCGCCAGTCGAGCATCAGCGCATCGGCATAGCCAGCCTTCTCGGCCCGATGCTTCTCAACCGTGCAGATCATGTAAAGACCGGCAGCCTTGCTCTTGGATGGCGCCGTCGCCGGATCGGGACGGCGATACTTCGCCATCGTCAGCCGGATTCCCTTGAGCCGCTGCTCCATCGGGAAGTAGGACCCCCATTCCCAAGCCGAGACCGACAGATGAATCTTCGTTGCCTGGGCCGAAATACCGATCTGCTCCGAACCGCGATAGGCAATCGGACGCACGTAGCAATCGGAAAGCTTGTTCGCCGCAATGACATCGCGACAGATCTGATCGATCTCAGCCACCGAGTAGGGCACCTCGAAATCGAGAATCTGCGCACTGTCTTTCAGGCGCTGCGAGTGCTCGGACAGCTTGAAAGGCACGCCGCTGTAGGCCCGAACACCCTCGAACACGGCACTGCCGTAGTGCAGCGCATGCGTGAGAATGTGAACGTTGGCCTCACGCCAGGGGACCATCTTCCCGTCAAGCCAAATGAAGCCGTCGCGATCGTTGAAGGGGGCTGGCCCTGACATGCGTATCCTCTCCGTAGACTTTCGCGCCCAGATCGCTAACTAGACTGGCCCAACAGGACTAGCCCGATCCCGGGCCAGTGTCTGGTGCTGCCGTTGCTGTTCGGGGCTACCCCGCGCATCGCCTGGGCGATTTCCGCCCCGCGACGGCGCTGATTGATGGCGCAAAATGACTTGTCATCACTAACAATCGGGGCCAAATAAGTCAACATGGCTGACATAACCTCCGACGCCGTTTCGACCCCACGCCCGTCGCCGTCTGGCCCCGACCAGGCGATCGCCGAGGCGAGCCAGCCCGGTTGCCGCAACGCCATCCCCGACGCCGATCTGCTCGCGTGCGTCGAATTGCTCTTCTTCGCCTATCGCGATTTTACTGCCGGCGCCGACGCGGTCCTGGAGGAATACGGCTTCGGCCGCGCCCATCACCGCGTCCTGCATTTCGTGCACCGCAACCCCGGCATGCGGGTGGCCGACCTGCTCGATATTCTCAAGATCACCAAGCAGAGCCTCGCCCGCGTCTTAAAGCAGCTCATCGATAAAGGCTTCATTATGCAACGCGCCGGAAATGATGACCGCCGCGAGCGCCGCCTGTTCGTCACCGCCAAAGGAAGCCGGCTCGCCGAAAAACTCACCACCCAGCAGAGCCGCCACATCGAGAATGCACTGTCGAATGCCGGTCCCGGCGCCGCTGATTTTGCACGGCGCTTCCTTTTTGCCATGATTACGGAGTCGGATCGCCCGCGCGTCGAGGCGCTGGTAAAGCTGGCCTCAGGGATGCGCGCCAGATAGACCGGTACTTCCTAGACGAGGGGCAAAGATGAGAACCTCCGCAAAGCTCGCGAGCGCAGCGCTGCCCGACAACGCCCCGCATGTCCTCATTGTAGATGACGACCAGAAGATCCGCGACCTGCTGGGCCGCTATCTTGCTGAGCAGGGCTTTCGCGTGACCACCGCCCAGGACGCAGCCGCCGCACGCGCCGGCATGCGCGGCCTCGAATTCGATGCTGTGCTGCTCGACGTGATGATGCCCGGCGAAAGCGGTCTCGATCTCGCACGCGAGCTGAAAGCGACGCGCCCCGTCCCCATCTGCATGCTCACCGCGCGCTCCGACCCAGAGCACCGCATCGAAGGCCTCGAAGCCGGCGTCGATGATTATCTGCCCAAACCCTTCGAGCCCCGCGAGTTGCTTCTGCGCCTGCGCAACATTCTGCGCCGCGCCGCGGGCGGTGGCGGCCCCAGCGAGGAAGTGCGCATGGGGAACTACACGTTCCACGTCGCGCGCGGCGAGCTGAAGCACAACGAAGAGACGGTTAAGCTGACCGAGCGCGAGCGCGACCTGCTGCGCATGTTCGCCCAGCGCATCGGCATGCCGATCCCGCGCCATGAGCTGGCGCCCGAGGATTCCACCGGCAGTGACCGCGCCATCGACGTGCAGATCAACCGTTTGCGGCGAAAAATCGAGACCGACCCCTCCAATCCCGTGTACCTCCAGACAGTGCGCGGCAAAGGGTATATTCTCTATTCGGATTGATCCCGCGTGTACGAGTGTGATGATCGAAAAATTCGCCATCACGGGCAGCGAGGTATCAAGCGAATTTTTCGATCTGAATCACACTCGAGACCATTGGCTCCTAGTGTCCCTCATGATTCCGAAATTCGCTCGCACACCTGGCCGCCTGCCCTGGCGAATTTCGGAACCGGGACACTAGAGAGGTCGGTTGATGCTCGCCAGGGGCGATGAGCCCGAGCGCCGTTCGTGGCTGTCATGGTCTTCGCTATGGCAAGCGTTGAAGCGTATTCCGCTGCCGCGCCGCCCCAAACTGCGTGTCCCGCAATTCCTGCATCCGTCAGCGATCCGCAGCGCTTGGAATCGCCTGCCGCCCACGCCCGCATGGATGGTTGCCTTCGGCGCCTGGTTCATGCGCACCCACCGCCGCAACATGCAGCTCATCGGTGGATGGCTCTCCGACTTCCTGCCGAAGGGCCTCTACGCCCGCGCGCTCATCATCATCATTGCACCAATCGTCGTGCTCGAAGGCGTCATCGCGTTCGTGTTCATGGAACGCCACTGGCAGGCCGTAACGCGCCGCCTTTCGGAAGCGACCGCACGCGACATCGCCGCCCTGATCGACATCTACGAGGAATACCCCAAGCGCGACGACTACAGCCAGCTCATCGAAATGGCGCGCGACCGCCTGAGCCTCTCGATGCAGGTGCTGCCGCCCGGTGATCTTCCTGCCCCGCGGCCGAAACCGTTCTTTGCCCTCCTCGACCGCGCGCTCTCTGACGAGGTGCGCAAGCAGGTGCAAAAACCATTCTGGATCGACACGGTCGGCCAGTCACGCCACGTGGAAATCCGCGTCAAGCTCGAGAACGCGATCCTGCGCTTCGTCGCCACACGCTCGCAGACTTACGCCTCCAACTCGCACATCTTCCTTTTGTGGATGATCGGCTCCTCGGTGATCCTGCTCACCGTCGCAATCCTCTTCCTGCGAAACCAGATCCGCCCCATCCTGCGTCTCGCCGAGGCCGCCGACGCATTCGGCAAGGGCCGCAAAGTGGCGGAAGACTTCCGCCCCCGCGGTGCGCGCGAGGTCCGCCAGGCGGCCGTCGCCTTCCTGGAAATGCGCGACCGCATCACCGCGCAAGTCGAGCAGCGCACCACCATGCTCGCCGGCGTCAGCCACGACCTGCGCACTATCCTGACGCGCTTCAAGCTCGAACTAGCCCTGCTCGGCGATTCCCCCGAAGCGATCTCGCTGCAGGCGGACGTGCGCGAGATGCAGGACATGCTCGAAGACTATCTCGCCTTCGCCAAGGGCGATGGCGGCGAAGAGAGCACGCCCACCAACCTCAACCAGCTATTGCAGGACATCTACGAGGAAGCGCAGTACTACGACACGCACATCGAATTGAAGATGCGCAAGCGCCGGCGCGATATCGTGCTGCCGCTGAAGCGCCAGGCCTTCAAGCGCGCCATCACCAACCTCGTATCCAACGCGATCCGCTTCGGCGATCACGTCATCATCCGCGGTGCTGTCGAAGGCCAGTGGGTGCGCATCGAGGTCGACGACGACGGCCCCGGTATTCCCGAAGCCGAGCGCGCCAACGTCTTCCGCCCGTTCTACCGGCTCGATCACGCGCGCAATCAGGACGAGGGCAACACCGGTCTAGGCCTCGCCATCGCCCGCGACATTGCCAAGAGTCACGGCGGCGACATCACCCTGGGCGAAAGCTCCATGGGTGGCCTGCGCGCCATCATCTCAGTGCCGCTGTAGAAGCCCCGCCAGCCTTTACGAAGGAGCGCCGGGAGGCACCGGAGTTGCACCATCCGCTCCCGGCTCCGATGCCGGCGTCGTGCGGGCTGAACGCTTCTTCGCAGCATCGCAGCACGACTTGGCGAACCCGCACAGCTTGCCGAACACGCTGTCCATCCGCTGCAAGGCCTGCTCCCCGCGCCGCAACCGTTGATCCAGCGCTGCCATCGTTTTCGACAGCCCCGGATCGTCGTCTTTCAGCCACGTGCGGTAGACGGAGGCATAGAGGGCGCCGAGCCCAGCCGCGCGCACCTGCCCATCGAGCCCGTCGGCGCGAATGCCCGCCGCGCGCAGCATCCAAGGCTGCGACCGACCGACTGCACACGCGAGCGCCGGATCGAGCGACCACGTCTCCGCAATCGAGCGCAATGCAGGCTTATAGGCCGCCAGCACGTCGAACCGGCTCATGATCACCTCGAACAGCGCATCGCGCGCCGCCTGGCCGCCGCCGCGATGCGGCGCACGCGCCAGCACCGCATCATCGACCGAGCGCACGAACGCCGCCAGTATCTCGTTCTTACTGGCGAACTCCTTGCGCACGTCGACAAGGCTGACCCCGGCACTCTCAGCGATCTGGGCCAGGGTCACGTCCTTCCAAGGACATTCGCCCGCTAGCTTCATGGCTGCGGCAACGAGACGTCCGCGAATGGTCGTCTGATCAAGCATGGTGGCTCTCCTCGTTCCTTGCCTGGAAAGATAATCAGCCTCGAGGCTCTTCCGAAGGCCGTGGGTGCCATCCGCGGCGGATAATGCCCGCCAAGTTGCACCGCCGCGGCGCGAACACCCACCGCGACAGGCATAAGTCCCTACAAAATAAGGGAAAAAGTCCCAACCACACACAATCTCGTGAAGCGGCGTCCGCCGTCTTGCCACTAATGTAACAGTATATCATAACTGGGGCGTGGCTGCGGTGGTACTTCACGCGCAACTCGGCTGAAAACCTATCCTCCTTGGTTCTTTGGCTTTGGGTGCCCCGCCAACCATGAAAATGCCTGGGCCCGCCGGGGCGCAAGCCCGCCCAGGCCACGCAAGAGACGCGGTCGCCGAACGGCCTGAGCTTCGCTCACTTCGCCAGTTCGCGACCGCGTTTTGTTGCCGCTGCCACCGCCGCGGTCATCAGCTCTTTAAGTCCCGCTTCCCCGCCCAGAACCTCCAGCGCCGCCGCCGTCGTCCCACCGGGAGACGTCACGTTGCGCCGTAGCTCGGCCGGCGCAAGGCCGGACGCCTCCATCAGCGCCGCCGAACCGATCACCGTGGCGCGCGCCAGCTTCTCCGCGAACGCCGCATCAAGTCCAGCCGCACGCCCAGCTTCGGCGAGGCACTCGGTGAGAAAGAACACGTACGCCGGGCCCGAGCCCGATACAGCCGTCACCGGATCGAGCAGCGCCTCATCGTCGACCCACATGACGTCTCCCACCGCAGCCAGCAGATCGTTGGCGAGCGCGCGCTGCACCGGCGTCACATTAGCGTTGGCAACGGCAACAGTCATGCCGCGCTGAATGGCAGCCGGCGTGTTCGGCATGGCGCGGACAACCGCAGCCTTGGGCGCATATTTCTCGAACGCAGCAAGCGGTCGCCCGGCCGCGATCGAAACAAATAGCGTCTGCGGACCTGCGAGCTTCGCCAGGCCCGGCATCACGGCATCGATCACTTGCGGTTTGACGGCGACGAGAATGACGGCCGGCGGCTGCGTCAGTTCATCGATCGCCGGCACGACATCGATGGCGTTTTCGGCGAGGAACGCAGCGACTGCGGGTGCGGGCGTCGGTTCCTGTACGATCACCTGCCGGGCATCGAGCCCGCGGGCGAGCAACCCTTCCAGGATCGCTCCACCCATCTTCCCTGCCCCTGCCAGCAGCAGAGGACCTTGCATCGTGAACTTCATGTGCCGCCCGCGAGAATGCCGGGCGACATGGCCGCCCTAGGTTCAGGCCTGGCCCTCGGTCTCGAACATGGTCGAAACCAGCGCCTCGCGGCTCTGCTTACCCGCCCAGACGACGAACTGAAAGGCCTGATAATAGCGCTCGCACCCCTCGAGGGCCGCCTGCAGCATCGCCTCGCACTGAGCCGTAGTCGCCACCGAGCCGTTCAGCAGCAGCGCGTGACGGAACATTACGAGGCCTTCCTGGGTCCACAGATCGAAATGGCCGAGCCAGAGCTGCTCGTTGATCTGCGCCACCAGCTTGTACATTTCGTTGAGGCGGTTCTCCGGCACCCGGAAATCGAATGCGCAGGCAAGGTGCAGCGCCTCGAGGTCATCGCGCCAATTCAGCGACACATGATAATCGGTCCAGGTACCGGCGATGACGAGGGTCAACTCGTCGTCATTCGTCCGGTCGCAGGCCCAGTCGTGCGCACCGGATAACCGCTCGATGAGATCGATCGGGTTCGTCACACGGCCGTAGCCAACGTGTTCAGCCGACATGCTTCGAGGATCCCTCTATGGTCTCGCGTTCTTTTTTGTGGTCGATGCAAAAGCTACGCGACATCACGAGAGCAACTACTCAACCAACACGGGCGACGAGAACATCAGCCGGGCACGAGTCGCAAGTTCAGCCCGGCCTTGTCCACGGGCAAAGTACTTGTGAGGAAACCATTTTGTTGTCAGGCGGTGCGCGATTGCGCGAGTTGCTGCTCCAGCTCGGCGATACGCGCCTCGAGTCTTTCGTTCTCCGCACGCGCCTTCTCGGCCATCGCCTTCACCGCCTCGAACTCCTCGCGGCGCACCACGTCCATCTCGCGCAGGAAGCGTTCGCCCTGCGAGCGGAACACCTGTTCGGCCTCTTTCCTGAGGCCATCGGCCGCGCCAGCAGCATCCGTCATCAGCTTGGCAAACTCATCGAGGAAGCGATTGGTCGTCTGGGTCATGGGAATTTGCTCCGTGAGTTGCTCTTCTTGATAGAAACCGGTCGGACTATGAGCGCCACGCCTACCCCATTCAAGGCGTCCTCGACCCTTGACAGAGCGTCACGGCGCCGAAATCGTGCGGCGCCCGGATGGAGGGTGCCTAGCCCACAGGAGCGGCCGCTGACCGCGGCTTGTCGATTCTCATGAACATGCTGACCACCCTCTGGGCGATTCCCTTCCCCAACATCGACCCCGTCGCGCTGCAAATCGGGCCGGTGGCGATCAAATGGTATGGCCTCGCCTACCTCGCGGGACTGCTGCTTGGCTGGCTCTATATCCGCCGCCTGCTGAGCTCCCCTTACCTGTGGGCCAACGACACACCGCCGTTCACGCCTGCGAAGGTCGATGATCTCCTCCTCTATATAACGGCTGGCGTAGTGCTCGGCGGAAGGCTCGGCTTCGTTATTTTCTATGAGCCGAGCTATTACATCGCCAACCCGCAGGACATTATCGCCGTCTGGAAGGGCGGCATGGCGTTCCACGGCGCCCTCGTCGGCTGCGCCATCGCCATCTGGGCCTTCGCCCACCGCAACAACGTCAGCCCGTGGAGCACGGGAGACCTCGTCACGGCAGCGGTGCCAATTGGTCTTTTCTTCGGCCGCATCGCCAATTTCATCAACGGCGAGCTGTTCGGCCGCCCGACGACGATGCCATGGGGCATGGTGTTCCCAGAAGCCGCCATCCACTACCCGCAGGTCGAACCGACGCCGCGCCACCCGAGCCAGCTCTATGAGGCGGCGCTTGAAGGACTGGCGCTGTTTCTCGTCCTGCGCCTGCTGACGCACCATTTCGGCGCCCTGAAGCGGCCCGGCCTCGTCAGCGGCACCTTCCTCATCGGCTATGCACTCGCCCGCTCAACCGGCGAGCTGTTCCGCGAGCCGCACTTCGCGCACGCCTTCAACATCGGCCCGCTCACCGCCGGCATTGCTTACTCGATCCCGATGTTCATCCTCGGCGTCATCGTCGTGCGCTATGCGCTGAGCCGCAGCGCGAAGTGACGGACGGCCCCACCCCGCAGGTGACGCCGCTCGCGGGTCATCTCGCCGAGCGCATCGCGCGTGACGGGCCGATATCCGTCGCCGACTACATAGACGTATGTCTCCAGCACCCCGAGCACGGCTACTACCGCCGCCAGACCGCTATCGGCGCTGCCGCCGATTTCGTCACCGCGCCGGAGATCAGCCAGGTGTTCGGCGAACTGATCGGACTGTGGTGCGCCGTCGTCTGGCAGCAGATGGGCGCACCCGCTTCGCTGCGTCTGATCGAGCTCGGCCCTGGACGCGGTACGCTGATGCGCGATGCCTTGCGCGCTGCACGCCTCGTCCCCGCCTTCCGCGCCGCGCTCCGCATCGAGCTTGTCGAGACCAACGAAACGCTGGAGCAGCTGCAGCGCGAGGCGTTTCGCAATGAGGTCGTGCCGGTTACGTGGAGCACGAATCTCACTTCCGCGGACGGACCCACCATCGTCATCGCCAACGAGTTCCTCGATACGCTCCCAGCCGATCAATTCGTGTGGCGCGATGGTGCGTGGCATAGGCGCTGCGTCGGTCTCGATGCCTCGGGTAGTCTCCAATTCGTCGATGGACCGGCAGCGGAAGCAAACCTCCCCGCCTCCCTCCCAGCGCCGGCGGAGGGCGACATCTACGAGCATCGCCGCACCGCCTTCGCCCGCCTTGCTGCTGATCTCGCGGCGCTCGGCACGCCCCTCGCCGGCCTCTTTATCGACTATGGGCACACCGTGCCGAACTACGGCGACACGTTGCAGGCGATCCTTGCGCACCGCTACACCGACCCCCTGCAGACGCCCGGACAAGCCGATCTCACCATGCAGGTCGACTTCACAGCTTTCGCTCACGCCATCGCCGCCGCCGGCATGCGCTGCGATGGCCCGCTTCCCCAAGCCGAGTTCCTCGGTCGCCTTGGCGCCGTCGAGCGCGCATCAAGGCTGATGGCGGCCAATCCGGCGCGCGCCGCCGAGATCGAATCCGGCATGGCCCGCATCCTCGCCCCGACCGGGATGGGCGGCCGATTCCAAGTTCTCGGCATACGAAGCGTTGACGTCTCTCCGCTACCACCCTTCATCTGAGGTACACCAGAACGTATCTGCCGAGGCCGAGGCCATGCTGCAACCGATAGAAGCAACCGCGCTTGCCAGCTCGAAGCGCATCCGCCACGGCTTCTTCACACGCCCCGGCGGCGTATCCGAGGGGCTCTACGCCGGTCTCAACTGCGGACCGGGCTCATCCGACGTTCCTGCCAACGTCGGCGAAAATCGCGCGCGCGTTTCCCGCCACCTTGGCGGAAGCAATAGTGACGTGGCGACGCTCTACCAGATCCACAGCGGCATTGCCGTCGCTATCGACGCCCCGTTCGCGCCCGACCAGCGGCCCAAGGCCGACGGCATCGTCACGCGGACGCCTGGGCTCGTCATCGGCGTGCTCACCGCCGACTGCGCTCCAGTTCTCTTCGCCGACCCCGAGGCCGGCGTCGTCGGCGCGGCCCATGCCGGCTGGCGCGGCGCCGTCGGAGGGGTCCTGGAGGCCACGATCGCCGAAATGGAGAATCTCGGGGCGCGGCGAAATTGCATTATCACTGCAATTGGCCCCGCCATTAACCAAGTTTCATATGAAGTAGGGCCAGACTTTGAAGCGGCCCTGCTCGAAAGTTGCGCGGACAACAAAATCTTTCTTTCGCGCAAAAGTCCCAATGGAAAGGCTCATTTCGACTTGCCTGGCTATGTCGAGACGAGACTTCGCAAGAGCGGCGTCGCTGAAGTTGAGAGGCAGTCCCCGTGCACGTACCTGAACGAATCGATGTTTTTCAGCTTTCGGCGCTCCCAACACCGATCGGAGCCCGATTACGGCCGTCAAATCTCCGCCATTGTCGTGGCTTAATTGCACAATCCACAATGGCGTCCTGCGTTTTCTTCGGGGAATTGCGTTAGGGCGCCGGGACGTTCGGATTCGATCTGGACGCGGCTTTGATGACTGGTTAGACGATTCTTAGAGAGGTACCGGTCATTAGGGAGTGTAAGGCCGCAGGGTTCGTACGCCGGCCGCCGGAACAAACAGCGAGTACTCAACGGGGGAGCGTCGCCGTGACGACCTTTGATGCTGCTGCGGCTTGGCAAAAGACAAAGCCAATAGCATTCGCAGTTATCGCAGGCTGGATGTGCATGGGGCTGGCCGCATGCGAGACAGCCAGCTCTGTAACATCCTTATTCAGTTCATCCGGTGGCGATGCGCCGACCGCGTCGGTCGCAAGCCCGCCGCCGATGGCTGCGCCGCGCGGTGCACAGTTCGCAGTAGCGCCGGTCATCGGCCCGCCTGAGAACGTTTCGAACGAGCTGCGCACGCAGCTTATCGCCGATCTTGAACGCCAGAACCTCCGCGTCGCCAAGTCTCCGGACGAGCGCGCCGAGTACACGCTGCGCGGCTACGTTGTCTCCTCGCTCGAGAAGAAGGGCAACAAGTCGAAGGTGTCGTACATCTGGGACGTCACCGACGCCAACGGCAAGGGCGTTCACCGCGTGAGCGGCGAAGAATCGGCGCCTTCCGGCAAGAGCAAGGATCCCTGGGCCGCCATGACGCCGACCCTGGTGCAGTCGATCGCGGCCAAGACGGTCACGTCGGTTGCCAGCTGGATGCCGGGTGGCGGCGCCGCCGTTGCCAGCAATGGCAGCATGGTTCAGACGGCGGCTGCGACGCCTTCCTACGCATCGCAGAAGCCGATGGTTACCGGCAGCGTTGCCAGCAGCGGCCCGATCAGCGCCCTCGTACCGGTCGTGACCGGCGCGCCGGGCGATGGCAGCACCGCACTGCGCGCGGCCATTCAGCGTGAACTCTCCCGCAGCGGCGTGCCGCTCTCGGATGCGCGCACCGCGAACACCTATCTCGTCGAAGGCAAGGTGGCGATGGGCACCGGCAAGGATGGCAAGCAGCCGATCACTATCGACTGGAGCGTGACCGACCCGCACGGCAAGCGGCTCGGTACCGTATCCCAGAAAAACGAAGTTCCGCAGGGTTCGCTTGACGGCTCCTGGGGCAAGACCGCCGATGCTGCTGCTGCTGCTGCCGCACAAGGCATCGTTAAGCTCCTGCCTCAACCGACGCAGAAAACCAGCTCTAACTAACGCAGCAGGTCGCTCATCTGGCATCTGGGTCGTTTAGACCGATGGCATTGCGAGGGCCCCGCCGTTTACAGGCGAGGGCCCTCTTGCTAGAAGCCCCCTTCTTAGCGACCCCGGCAAGCGGCTGTGGAGGCGTAAATGCCCTTCGATCCCCGTCCTGAGGGCCGGGCAACTCCGACGATGAAGATTGTCGCCGGAAATTCCAATCGACCACTTGCGGAAGCGATCAGCGCGCACCTCAAGCTGCCCCTCACCAAAGGGCAGGTGAAGCGCTTCGCCGACATGGAGATCTTCGTCGAGATCCAGGAGAACGTCCGTGGCCAGGACGTCTTCGTCATCCAGTCGAACTCCTTCCCCGCCAACGACAACCTGATGGAGTTGCTGATCCTGCTCGACGCGCTGAAGCGCGCCTCGGCAGCTCGCATCACCGCTGTCATTCCGTATTACGGATATGCCCGCCAGGACCGGAAGCCTGGCCCCCGCACACCCATCACAGCCAAGCTTGTCGCCAACCTGATTGAGCGCGCCGGCGCCGACCGCGTGATGACGCTGGACCTGCACGCCGGCCAGATCCAGGGCTTCTTCGACATCCCCACCGACAACCTGTTCGCCGCGCCCGTGATGGTTCGCGACATCCAGGAGCGCTACAAGGGCAAAAACCTGATGGTGGTTTCGCCCGACGTCGGCGGCGTCGTGCGCGCCCGCGCCCTCGCCAAACGCATCGAGGCGCCCATCGCCATCTGCGACAAGCGCCGTGAGCGACCCGGCGAATCCGAGGTCATGAACGTCATCGGCGACGTGAAGGGCATGCGCTGCATCCTGATCGACGACATCGTCGATTCTGGCGGCACGCTGGTGAACGCTGCCGAAGCGCTACTGAAGAACGGCGCCGTTGAGGTGATGGCCTATATCACCCACGGCGTGCTGTCGGGCGGTGCCGTCAGCCGCATCCAGGCCTCTAAGCTGAAGTCGCTCGTCATCACCGACTCAATCCAGCCGACCGCCGCCGTCCTCGCCGCCAAGAACATTCGCGTGCTGTCGATTGCGCCGCTGATTGGCGAGGCCATCCTGCGCACCGCGCGCGAGGAGAGCGTCTCGAGCCTGTTCTACTGACACCCGCGCGTGAGGCGGCTGCCATCGGCGACATCCGGTCGCCGTGATGCTACGCGACCAGGCCCAGCACTCCCAACGGAGCAAGACCCGGGCCCGGGCAAAAGGGCACGAGCCCGGCAGAAGGATCAGGCCGCCTCGAGCGGCCCATGATCATCGCAGTGATCGCCGTGCGGATGATGCAGATGACCGTCGACCAGATAGTCGACGTGATCGCCATGCGGTACAGCCTCGTGTCCGCAGCCTGGGCCATGCTTATGCCCGGGCTCGTGCCCCACGCAGCGATGCTCCGGCGTACACCTGTCGGGATTCTTACCCGACACTTCGATCACATGCTCATCGACGTGATCGCCGTGCATGTGATGCAAGTGGCCGTCGTGCAGGTAATCGACATGATCGCCGTGCTGGACGGCCTTGTGGCCGCAGCCCGGTCCGTGCTGGTGCGCGTGATTTGCGTGATGCGGATCCGAACACGTCGACATAGGCGCCTCCCGATGCGAGTCATCGAACGTTGGCACCGATTCTACGGCAGTTGCGCGGCATTGACCAGTCGAGTTGTGCTCGACGGCCAATGCCGCGCGCAACGCACTAATTCAGTTTCACCGATCCGAAGAGGCGAACGCTTGCGCCAGGCTGCAGAACTTCTTCCTTGAGGAAAGACGAGTGGTTGCGAACCTCCTGGTCAGCGAGGTTCTCGCCCTTGATGCCGATGGTGGTCACTGGAGTGATGCCATCGTGCGTCTCGCCGCGGTACGTGTAGCTAAGCTCCGCAGAAACAAGCGTGTATCCCTCGGTAGGCGTCTCGCCGAGACCGATCTGATCCTGATCGAAGGCGTGCAGCAGACCAGTCCTGAAGAACCACGTTGGGTCGCGGTAGAAAATGCCACCGCCGAGGCGGTGTGGCGGAATGCGCGGCACGTATTCGCCGTCCGCAAACTCGGCGTGCACGAAGTCGTACTGGCCATCGATGCCCCAAAGACCGTTCCAGACGCGGCCGACATCATACTGCGCCGTGAGTTCGGCACCGTAGAAGGTCGCGTCGCGCTGCTGGAACGTTACCTGCTGCAGGTCACCGGAGCCGCCGAGGGCACATGAGGCGAGGTTTTCTTCGCAAAACACGCCGGGCGTCACCTGCCTGTAGATGAAGTCCGAGAACTGCGTGTAGTAGACGGTGGTATCGAAGCGCAGATCCCCCTTGGCGCGTTTGAAGCCCAGTTCGATGGTCTTCGCCGACTCGATGCCAAGATTGGGATTTCCGATCTCGAAGGTGCCGCTGGCCTCGTGCGCTCCCTTTGAGAACAGCTCTGTGGCTGCCGGAGCGCGCTCCACATATGCCGCCGTTACGCGGGCGACGATGTCGCTTGGCAGTTCATAGAGAGCACCAATGCTGGCGCTGAGCGGTGTATAATCGCGCTCGCCCCGGAACACTACGGGATTGTCCGGGTCGGTGACGTCGGTCCAGCCTAGACCATCGACGGTCGTATTCTCGATGCGCCCGGCCGCCTGCAGGCGAAGATACCGCGAAACCTGCAGCTCTTCGAACATGAACCCGGCAACCTGGTCTGTCGTTGACGGCTCCAGCAGGTTGTCGGCATCGTCCTCGAACGCCAGTCCTGTCGTCTTCCGGTGATCGATTTGGATGCCGGCGGCGCCACGCAGTTCGCCGAGCGAGGTCGCGAATGCCTGATGCTCGACCTCGATGCGGCCTTCCTGCTCCTTGTTGAGGAACCGCGCACCGATCTCCCCTTCCGGCGACACTTCGTTGTGCTGGTAGTCGCTGGCACCGAACCAGTAGCGGATCGCTTCGATGCCGTTCGAGTTCACACGCCATTCGCCCTTCGACATGATCTTGTCCTGCTGCATGTCGATATGCGCGTCCTCGCCGGGGATACCATAGAGGCTGTTGAACTCGGTGAATGAAACGCCCGCATAGCCGTCACGGCCGACGAACGAGCCGCCGAACGATACGCCGTCCGTGTCGACGAACGAGTTGGACTGGCGTCCTTGCGGCGTGTCGTAGTCGTCTGCCTTCCGCTTGAACGCATCGGCATGAAAGACAAAGTTGCCCGAGCCGGCGTTAGTGCTGAATCCGCCGTCCCGACCTTCGTCGACCGATGTGATGCCGCCGCGGATCTCCGCATCGAACCCGTTGCGCGGCATGTACGATGGAATGCGATTGTTATCGACCGACACCACACCGCCGATCGCCTGGCTGCCATAACGTAGCGTAGCTGGGCCACGCACGACTTCGACCTTGTCCGCCGCGTAAGGATCGACGGGAATGGCATGGTCTTCCGAGATCGCCGACACGTCCTGCGTGCTGATGCCGTTTTCCTGAATGCGGACGCGGTTTTCATCAAGCCCGCGGATGATCGGCCGGTTCGAGCCAGGCGCAAACGTCGAGCCGATGATACCGGGCTTATTCATCAACGTGTCGGTGATCGTCGGGCCGGCGGTGGATTGGATCTCGCGCGAGGTGGCGACGGTGACGGCTACGAACGCGTCATCATCGACGATGGCACCGGGAAGCGGTTGCAGCTCCGGCGCCGCTGGCGCGTCCGAGGGAGCCGGCGCAGAAGCCGTCGACGCTGTCGTCCGCTTGGTGGACTTCTTCGGCTTCGCGATCGGGCTAGCGCTCGTGGTGACGGTCACCGCGGGCAGTTCCACAACGCCGCTTGAAGTGGTCCCCGACGCCGATGGCGCCGCGGTCTGCGCCACAACCGGCGCGCTACTCATCATCAGTGCCGCCGCAGCGACGCTGTACGCAACTGATACTCTCACGGATACGCCCCCTAACACGCAATACGGATGTTATAATATCCATTAACTAACTATGGTCAACCTAGGGTGCGCCGGTCGCTATGCCATGAGCTCGCAAGTGCAGACTGTGAGCCACACTGCGTAGCCAGCCGGACTCGCCGGCGATCGCATTGGCCGGCCGATCGACTTTGATTTCGTCAGGTCAGGAGACAGTAGACCGCCACAATGAAACGCAGCTCACCCAGCGATGCGGTCCGTGCAGGCGCGGCAGCGACCACGCAATTCGAGCGTCATGCGCTCGACAGCGAACTTGGATTTGCGCGCCCACGCCGCCAAGCGATCGACTGCGGCCGGCTCGTCGAACTCGGACACCGTCCCGCAGTCATTGCAGATGGCGAACACCGCCGTGCCCTCATGGCTGGGGTGCCGGCAGGCAACGAACGCGTTGATCGATTCCAGCCGGTGCGCCTGCCCATCGGCGATGAGACGGTCGAGCGAACGATAGACGGTCTGCGGGGCAAGGCTGGCCTTCTCGCGCAACTCCTCGATCAGCTCGTATGCGCTCACGGGACGGCCGACATCGCGCAGGGCATCGGCGATCATCTTGTCCTGCTCGGGGGCAGCACGGCGCTTTGGCAGCTTGCGCGTCATCGATCCGTCCAGGCTTGGCAGCTATGAATTGAACTATAACATCAAAAGCGTGCGATCCGCATACAATGGCGGCCGATCACCTTTATCTTCAAGCGCTTCGCCTCCCGCAAGCCTCGGCTGTCCCCGCCCCGGGTTAACCCTTCTGGCGAAGCCGACTGGAGCGCCCTGCGGACATTGCCAACCCCCCGCCCGAAGGCTATAAACCGCGCCATCTCAAGCAAAAACGCGTGAGACGGCGCCCGGCACCCTTGGAGGCCGCGCCGCGTGATAGGGCCGCAAGGCCCTGATTTTTTTGGAGAAACAGCCATGGCTCAGCAACCGATCGAGCTGAAAGCCACGGCGCGCCCGCGTGCCGGCAAGGGGGCCGCACGCCAAGCTCGTCGTGAAGGAAAAGTTCCAGCTGTCATTTATGGCAACGGCGAAACGCCCGTAGCCATCGCCCTCGACTACAATGACCTGTGGAGGCAGGTTCTCAAGGGCCACTTCACCTCCACCGTTCTCGACATCGACGTCGAAGGCACGAAGTCGCGCGTTATTCCGCGTGACCTTCAGGTTGACCCGGTGAAGGATCTGCCGGTGCACGTCGATTTCATGCGCATCGCCAGCGACGGTCGCATCCGCGTCGAGGTCCCCGTTCGCTTCGTCAACGACCAGGCCTCGCCCGGCCTGAAGCGCGGCGGCGTGCTCAACATCGTCCGTCACGATGTCGAAGTCATCTGCCCCTGGGATCACATCCCACCATACTTCGAGATCGACCTCACCGGGCTTGAGATCGGCCGCTCGATCCACGTCTCGACCATCGTCCTGCCGAAGGACGCCGAGCTCACCATCAAGGACCGCGACTTCACCATCGCCACCATCGCCGGCGCAGTGAAGGAGTCCGAATCCGGCGCTGGTGCAGCTGCTGGCGACGCCGCCGCCGCTGCAGGCGCAGCCCCAGCCGCCAAGGCTGCCGCTCCTGCCGCCAAGGCCGGCGCGGCCCCTGCCGCCAAGGCTGCAGCTCCTGCTGCCAAGCCCGGCGCAAAGAAGTAATCGAACTGCGGGCGCGGCTCAGGCTGCGCCCGCATTCCTCCGCGCGGGGCGATGCCAATGAAGCTGTTCGTTGGATTGGGAAACCCAGGCGCAGAATACGCACGCCACCGCCACAACGTGGGCTTCATGGCCCTCGACAAGATCGCCGACGCGCATGGCTTCAGCGCGTGGCGCAAGCGCTTCCAAGGCGAAACCGCGGAAGGCACGATCGGCGGCGAACGGGTCGTTCTTCTGAAGCCGGCAACCTACATGAACGAGAGCGGCCGTGCCGTCGGCGAAGCCGCGCGCTTCCTCAAAATTCCGCTCGAGGACATCTACGTCTTCCACGACGAGATCGACCTCGCCCCTTCCAAGCTGAAAGTGAAGTCCGGCGGCGGCAATGCCGGGCACAACGGACTGCGCTCGATCTCGGCCCACATGGGCAACGACTACGCGCGCGTTCGCATTGGCGTCGGCCATCCCGGAGCCAAGGAAGCCGTTGCACGTTACGTGCTGCATGACTTCGCCAAGGTCGAATATACTTGGCTCGATCCCATGCTGGACGCCATGGCCGATGCAGCGCCCTTCCTCGCCAAAGGAGACAGCGCGCGCTTTCTATCCAACGTCGCCCTCAAGATGAATGAGGACGACGAGCCGGAAGCGACGCCCGCGAAATCCGCCGTCCCATCAAAGCCCAAGCCCGCGCCGCGCAATCCGCACCCCGCTGGCGAGCGTCAATCAAAACGTGCCACCGCGCTTGCTGATAACTTGAAAAAGTGGCTTGCCGGCCGCGGCGACAAGGAATGATGTCTCGGCCGTCTTGAAGACGACCACGGGAGCGCTTATTCCCCCCGCATGACCGCCATCATATCGATCAAAGATCTGTCGAAGACATATGCCGGCGGCTTTCAGGCGCTGAAGCGTGTCGATCTCGATATCGAGCGCGGCGAGATTTTCGCCCTGCTCGGTCCCAACGGCGCGGGCAAGACCACGCTGATCTCTATCATCTGCGGGCTCGTCAATCCGACGACCGGTTCCGTCACCGTCGATGGCGGCGACATCAAACGCGACTATCGCCGCGTCCGCGAGATGATCGGCCTCGTCCCGCAAGAGCTGACCACGGACCACTTCGAGACCGTATGGAACGCGGTCTCCTTCAGCCGCGGCTTGTTCGGCAAGGCGCCAAATCCCGCCTACATCGAGAAAATCCTTCGCGCCCTTTCGCTATGGGAGAAGAAGGACAACCGCATCATGGAGCTCTCGGGCGGCATGAAGCGGCGTCTCTTGATCGCCAAAGCTCTTTCGCACGAGCCCACGATCCTGTTCCTCGACGAACCAACTGCCGGCGTCGACGTCGAGCTGCGCAAGGACATGTGGCAGGTGGTGCGCGATCTACGCGCAGCCGGCGTCACCATCATCCTCACCACGCATTACATCGAGGAAGCCGAGGAGATGGCCGACCGCGTCGGTGTCATCACCAAGGGTGAATTGATCATCGTCGAAGACAAGGCCGAGCTGATGCGCAAGCTCGGCAAGAAGCAGCTCACGCTGCAGCTCAGCGAGCCGCTCTCCGAAATTCCGGCCTCACTCTCCATGCATGAGCTCGAGCTGTCCGCCGACGGGAACACGCTGACCTTTACCTACGATACCCGCGCCGGCCGCACCGGCATCACGTCGCTGCTCGACGATATGCGCTCAGCCGGGATCGGCTTCTCCGATCTCGACACCACGCAATCCTCGCTCGAAGACATCTTCGTCGATCTCGTCAGGAGCAAGAAATGAACCTGCACGCGATCAAAGCCATCTACATGTTCGAGATGTCGCGCGCCATGCGCACGGTCATGCAGAGCATCATTTCGCCTGTGATCTCGACCTCACTCTATTTCATCGTATTCGGCGCGGCCATCGGCTCACGTATCCAGCACATCGAAGGCATCAGCTACGGCGCCTTCATCGTGCCGGGCCTCATCATGCTGCAGCTTTTGACGCAATCGATCTCGAACGCATCCTTCGGCATCTATTTTCCGCGCTTCACCGGAACCATTTACGAGGTGCTGACGGCCCCGATCTCGCCGCTCGAGATCACCCTCGGTTATGTCGGAGCAGCGGCCACCAAGTCGATTGCGCTCGGCCTCATCATCCTCGCCACCGCCGCTGTGTTCGTCGACCTGCACATCGCCCATCCGCTGGCGATGCTGGCCTTCCTCGTGCTGACAGCGCTGACGTTTTCCCTGCTCGGCTTCATCATCGGCATCTGGGCCGACGGCTTCGAGAAGTTGCAGGTCATTCCTCTGCTCGTTATCACGCCACTGACATTCTTGGGTGGCACCTTCTATTCGATCAACATGCTTCCGCCGTTCTGGCAAAAGGTGACGCTATTCAACCCTGTGGTCTATCTCGTCAGCGGATTTCGCTGGAGCTTCTACGGTGTTGCAGACGTCAACATCTTCGCCAGCCTGGGCATGACGGCGCTGTTTCTGCTTATCTGCCTGGGGGTTATCTGGCGCATCTTCAGCACGGGCTACCGTCTCAAGACCTGACATCTGCCCGCATCCAAGCTTGCGCAAGCAACGGCGAGAGGCCAGTGTAACCACGCGTCGCCCGGGGGGCGTTCTGCGCGCGGTGGTTGGCATCGACAGGGGAGCGACACATGAACGGCATAATCAATTCCATCGTCCAGTTTCTGCAGCAGGGCATCGCCGCGATCTTCAGGTTCCTGCAGCTCATTTGGACGTGGTCGTTCGGTCAGATCGTCTCGATTTTCTCGTCCGACTGGCAGGCATTGCCGATCTGGAAGATCGTCATCCTCGTCGTCGCGCTGGTGGCCATCGCCTACATTCTCTATCGCGCCGCGCTCGTTCTCTGGTCCGGGGTCGTCGCCCTATTCCAGGCCTTCGTCGCGCTCCTCAGCACATTCGTTTCGGTGCTGCCGCAGATCGTCATCGCCGGCCTGATTGCATTCGGCGCCGGTTACGTCATCCAGCACGTGAATTTCTGAGCCCGACGACAGCGCAGCGCTCCGCTTTCGTACCTCGCGTCCCACTAGGATTTGCGCCATGCCCGACCTGCTCCCCGGCCTGCAATGGTACGCCATTGGAGCCTTCGTCACCGGCTTCGTCTTGTCATGGATCCTCTGCGCCGTTCCTGTTCCCGCTGACGCACTCGTAGACCCGGACGACGAGGACCGGCGGCGCGGCCTCTTCTGGTGGCTGCGGCGTGGCTACCGCGTCTACGACAAGGGCGCCGGCTGGTGGGACCGCATCTCCTGGTTCCTCGGTCTCTTCAAGACCAACGCCGGCGTCGCCATGCTCGTTGGCACCACAGCGGTCGGCGGCACCTACACCGCACTGGAGATCCGCCATCGCGTCATCGAGCCGATGAAAATGGAAACCGCGGCCATCAAGCCCGAGGTCGAACCCGAGGTGCGCCAGACGCGCAACTCCACGGTGTTCGCAATCGAGGGCAAGGACAAAGCCGGACGCACCGGCTCGTTCGATGTCGTCGTGCTGAACAAGAGCTTCCTCTGGGTGAGCGGTAGCTCTGACGACCTCGAGAAGGACGGACAGGCCATTCCACGCGCTGACCTTGCCGCTGCCGTTCTCGACGATGAGGTGCGCACCGCGCTGTCCGACGCCAAGGAAGTGATCACCGTCGGAACCGCCTCCCAGGAAGGCAATGCCGCCGACGAGGTCGCCCGCGCCGAGCGCCGTGCCAAACAAGCCGCAGCGCTGGTATCCACCGCCGTCGCTCAGAACGTGCCGATCTACACGCTGAACCTCGGCCAGTATCGCGACCCCTGCACCGATTGCGAGACCGGCGGCACCAGCTGGCAGCGGCCGTTCATTGTCATCGCCGTCAAGCAATCGGACCCCGGCACCAACATCGGCGAAGCTCTTGCCGACGCCATGAGCGGCAAGGACAAACTGCCCAGCCCGACAAGCTACTCCACCTTCGCGCTCACGCAGTTCCGCTGATTCAACAACCCTGGCGACGGCTTGCGCATCTCCATTCATACATTTGGGACGCGCGGGGATTTCCAGCCTTATCTTGCCATGGCTCTCGGGCTTCAAGCACGCGGGCATGACGTACAGCTGGCCGCGCCACGACAATTTGCAGCCACGGCGGAAAAACACGGCATCTGCTTCGCCGCACTTCCCGGCGAGCTCCTGAACCTCATCGGCACCCCAGAAGGCAAGGCTGCCCTGACGCGCGGCAAAGGGTTTGGTGCAGGTTTGGGCCTGTTGAAACACGCACGCCCCCTAATGCGCGATCTCCTCGACGCCGATTGGAACGCTGTCCGAAGCTTCGCCCCTGACCTTCTGATTTATCATCCGAAGTCGCTAGCGATTCCACACATCAGCGAGCTGATCGGCGTTCCGTGCATGCTCGCATCGCCATTGCCGGGTTTCACGCCGACATCTGCGTTTCCGACACCGATACTGCCGTTCTCAAATCTTGGCCCACTCAACAAAGCCAGCCACGGCCTGGCAACCAGAAGCGCCAGCCTTCTGTTCGGCGGCCTGCTGCGGAAATGGCGTGCATCGCTCGATCTGCCGCCGTCTGCCCGCCCTCACACTCCACTAGCCACGCTCTACGCATACAGTCCTCGCGTCGTTCCACGGCCAGCAGATTGGGGCAGCGATGTCCTCGTCAGCGGCTATTGGTTCCTCGACGCCCCGAGCTGGACTCCTGATCCCGACCTCGCCGCGTTTCTGACCGAGGGAGAACCGCCGATCTACATCGGCTTCGGCAGCATGCCAGGGCTTGATCCGCAACAACTGACCCAGATCTGCGTCGAAGCCCTCGCACGATGTGGAAAGCGCGGCGTGCTTGCGACCGGTGGCGGCGCGCTCGCGCACACGGCAAACACGCCGCTTGTCCGCACCATCGCCGAGGCACCCCACCACCAGCTATTTTCCTACGTCGGTGCCACGATCCACCATGGCGGAGCCGGAACGACTGGCGCCGCCCTGAGGGCTGGCAAACCGACCGCTGCCTGTCCATTCTTTGGTGATCAGCCCTTTTGGGCCCGGCGCATTGCACACCTGGGCGTCGGCCCCCCTGCCCTGGATCGCAAGCATCTCACGCCTGACCGCTTGGCATCCTCGATCATGGTGATGGACGACCCAGACATGCGAGCCCGCGCATCATCCATTGGCGCAGCCATCCGCACCGAGGACGGCATCGCATCGGCAGTAGAATTCATCGAGAAGATCATGCAGGCGACACCGCGCACCGCAGTTCCCCGATAGCGGGCGGCCTCGCACAAGGAGACGCTCTGCAAGCCAGCCGTTGCGCACCACTTACCGTGCTGGCAACTCCAACACGACCCGCAGGCCGCCCGCCGGCGACTGATCAAGCGCAATTGTGCCGCCGTGCGCCTCGACGATCTGCTTTACGATTGCGAGCCCTAGCCCGCTGCCACCCGTCTCTCGGCTGCGTGACGACTCGCGCCGGTAGAACGGCTCAAGCACCAGCGCTCGCTCCGCAGCGGGAATGCCCGGTCCCTTGTCATCGACCGTAATCCGCCATCCCTCATGCCGGGCGCTGACGGTGATGTCCGGTGCACCCCCGCCATAGCGAACGGCGTTGTCGACGAGATTGGTGAACAGCCGGCGCAGCGCAACCGGATCCGCCCGCATCGTCAGCGCGCCTGCCGGCGCGGTGAGACTGACACCGGAATAATCCTGCACCACGATCCGCAAGACCTCGCCGAGGTCAACGTCATTGATTTGCCTCTCCGATGCCATGCCCCGCGCGACTGCGAGCGCATCATCGATCAGAGCCGTCATCTCATCGAGGTCGCGCTCTGCCCGGGCACGCTGGTCGCCATCTTCAATCATCTCAGCGCGCAGTTTCAGACGCGTGATGTACGTCTTGAGGTCGTGTGATACGGCCCCCAGCAGGACGGTTCGTCCCTTGATCAGCGTTGCGATGCGCTCCTGCATGCGGTTGACCTCTTCGATCAGCCGCCGCAGCTCTGGAGCCCCGCGCAGCGCGACGCGATTGGGTTGCCCATCACGCGCAAAGCGCGCCACCGACCCTGACAGCGCCTTCAGCGGCCGCGCCTCTCGCCATACCGCAAACAGCGCCGCTATACCCACCAGAGACCCAAGCACACCCACCCAGAAACCTGGCGGCATTCCGAACAGGCGCCGTGCAATCTCCCCGCGCGTCTCGAACACCGCGTACCCGCCGCCTTTCAGGCCAACCGCCACGCGCAGTGGAAACTGCGCCAGCCGCCACAACCTCCCACGCCCAAGCTGCCAGTCGCCGAGCGCATCCGGATCAGCCGACGCAATGATTTCGCGGCTGCCCAGCGCTCCCACGTAGCGATTGATCAGCCACTCGATCCCGCGCAGTCGCCGAATATCAGCGGGCACCTCAGGCGCACTTGGTGATAGGCTGACATACAGTGTGTCGGTGCTAACGGCCGCAAGTACGGTCTGCCGCTGAGCCTCGTCCGACTTCTCCAGAAGATCGACAATCGCCGCCATCTGGTGCGGCAACGGCAATGCCGACGGCAGGGGAGCGATCGGGGTGCGCGAGACATAGCTCAGCCCCGCTCCCAGCGCCCACAGCGCGACCAGCGCCAGCATCAAGATAGCCGATACGCGTCCGACGAAACCGAGCCGTCCGAACACTCACACCTCCTCGACGCGCGCCGAAAGCACATAGCCCGCGTTGCGGAGTGTTTTGAACAGTGGCGTTGCCCCGACATCGACTTTCTTGCGCAGCCGGCTGATCTGCACATCGATGGTGCGGTCGAACGTGTCCGCGCGCCGCCCGCGCGTCCAGTCCATCAGCTGCTCGCGCGACAAGACGCGGCCCGGCCGCGTGACGAAGCACTCGAGGAGATCGAACTCCGCGCTCGTCAGGTCGATGACGGCCTCGCCGCGGGCAACGGTGCGCGTGTCGAGATCGACCGTCATGTCGCCGACCTTGAATTGCCGTCTTGATATTGGCGCTGGCTCGTTGCGTCTCAGGATCGCCCTGATACGGGCCACCAGCTCGCGCGGATTGAAAGGCTTCGGCAGATAATCGTCCGCACCCAGCTCCAGCCCGACGATGCGATCGACATCTTCGCCCCGTGCCGTCAGCATCAGGATCGGCACCCGCGATGCGGCACGGAGCCTTCGGCAGATGGAAAGCCCATCCTCGCCGGGCAGCATCACGTCGAGCACGATCAGGTCCGGCTCGCCGAACACCGCCAGATGCCGGTCGAGCGCGGAAGCACCGTCACCGATCTCCGCCCGGAAGCCCTGCTTGCGCAAGTAGCCCTGCACAAGAGACCGGATCTCCGGATCGTCCTCGATGACAAGAATATTCGGCCGCTCACTCATGGAGACGATGTGAAGCCACATCGCCCACTCTGGCAAGACCGGCGCCCGGCACGGTTACAAAACGAAAAACTGGCCGCAGTTCTCGCAACACCCCAGCAAAACTGCGCCCGCATCTTCTCCTCGTCGCGCCCCTCTGGCGCTTTGGTTAAATGGAGAAGACGTCATGATCCTATCGAAGTCTCACCTTGGCTCCGTCTGCATGGCTACCCTGCTGCTGGCTGCCGCTGCCACCGTCGCCGAAGCTGGCTGGTCTCGATCGGGCGGCGGAACAGGCCCCAATGGCCGCAGCTGGTCGCGGTCGGCTTCAGGCTCCTGCGCTAATGGCGCGTGCTCCTCGAACCGCACCTACACCGGCCCCAACGGCGGAACCGTAAGCCGCAGCGGAGCCTCTAGCTGCGCCAACGGCACCTGCGGCTCTTCGGCAACCTGGAGCGGATCCAACGGGAACACCGTGACGCGCAGTGGCTCAGTCACGCGCTACTGATCCGGCAAGCGGCGGGGAAGTGGGGCCCGCCGGTCCCTTCAACAAGCCTTCTGCAACGGATCGCACCATGCGCAACGCTGTCGTCGCAACGTCACTCGCCCTCGCAACGCTCTTCGCCACCACGAGCACGACCCTCGCCCAATCTTCGCCACCACTGACTGAGGCCGATATCTCCGCACTCGCCCGCAGTCCTGCAATCAAAGCTGCCGCCTCGGCTTGCTCCGACGATCGCTGGCGGCTCTGCCCGGCAGTCATGCCCGGCGGCGGTCGCATCGTCCGTTGCCTTGTCGCCAATCCCGACGCGCTCAGCCCCGGATGCCGCGCTGCAATTATGAAGGCGCGCGACCAGGTCGCCGCCACCCGAGACGGCAACGCTTCTCCCCCACCGGCCAAATAGCCGGTGCGCGCGCAGGTTCAGGTTTGGCAGCTCCTTTCCTGCACCTGCGCGCACCCCCGTCAGTCGATCAGCATTGAAAAGGTTGTGCCATGCCCGACCTGCCGGCGTTCCTGATGAACGCCAAGTCGCCGCTATTCGGCTTCTTTCCCATCGCTCTCGCCTTCATCGCGCTCGAGCTGATCTACATGAAGCTCGCGCACCACGATGCCGACCATGACACGAGCGAAACGGCGGCCTCCGTCGGCGTCGCCATCGGCGACATCCTCGCCCGGATGATCACCGGCGTAATTGCCGCCGTGCCCTTCTATGTCTGCTATCGGCACCGGCTGCTCGACATCCCCCTGAACACCGCCTGGAGCTGGATCGCCCTCTTTCTTGGCACGGAATTCTTCTACTACTGGTTCCATCGCGCATCGCACCGGATCCGCTGGCTGTGGGCGACGCACGCGGTGCATCACTCGGCAACGCATTTCAATCTGTCCGCTGCCATCCGCCTCGGATGGACTGGAACGATCAGTGGTGCCTTCGTCTTTTTCCTGCCCTTGGCGATCATCGGATTTCATCCACTCGCCATCGGGCTCATGCTCGGACTCGGTCTCGTCTATCAGTTCTTCCTGCACACGGCCCTGCCGGTGACGCTCGGGCCGCTCGAATGGGTATTGAACACACCGCAGCATCACCGCGTGCATCACGCTTCCAATGAGACCTGCCTCGACAAGAACTACGGATCCGTCCTCATCGTCTTCGACCGTCTGTTCGGAACCTTCGCCGCAGCACCCGCCGATGAACCGCTGAGGTTCGGCCTCAAGGGCCGCACGCCGAGCAACAATCCCATTCGCATCGCCCTGTCGGAATGGAGCCACTTGTGGTGCGATGTAAAAAAGGCCTCAACCTGGCGCGCTAAAGCCAAGGTGCTGCTCGGCGCTCCTTGAGCGATCAAGATCACACGCCGCGCGCCAGACCTTCCAGATCCGCCCGCAATTCGTCCGGATTCCGCGACAGCATCCGATCGATCTCATCGTGCGCCGCACGCCAAACGGGCACAGCGCGCGCTAGGAGCTTCTGCCCCGCCGCCGTGATCTTCAGCAGCCGGCTGCGCTTATCCTTGTCATCGACCACGATCTTCAGAAGCTTGCGCCGCTCCAAGGGCTTCAAGTTCGCCGTCAACGTCGTGCGATCCATCGCCAGCAGCTGCGCGATCTCGCCAATCGTCGGCGCCGCTGGACGATTGAGCGATATCAGCAGCGAGAACTGGCCGTTCGTGATCTCGAGTGGGCGCAGCGCCTCGTCAAAATGACGCGCGATCGCACGCGCCGCCCGCTGCAAATGCAAGCACAGGCAGCGATTGCGAACCTCGTGCGTAACCGACAGCGGAAGCTCATCGAGCATTGACATGCTCTCAATTACGTTGATATCAACATAATGTCAATTGATGCCGGAAAGGACTGAGGAGCAGCTCATGTTGGAAGTGCTGACATACGTCGCTATCGCGCTCATCGCCGCTATTGCCGTCACGCTGTTCATCGCATCGCGACGCCCGGACGAGTTCTACGCCGCTCGGTCCCTGAAGATCGCAGCGCCGCCTACGCGCCTTCACGGCCTCATCAACAACCTGAAACTCATGAACACCTGGAACCCCTATGCACTGCGCGATAGCGGCGGCACCGCGCGCTACTCGGGTCCCGATGCCGGTCCAGGCGCCACATTCCATTTCGCCGGCAAGAGCGGCACCGGCTCCGTCAGCGTCACCGACACATCGCCGTCGATGATCGGCATGCGTCTCCTGATGACGAAGCCGTTCGCAGGTGACAACCGCGTCGAGTTCACGTTGAAGCCCATCGGCGATGAGACCGAAGTCACGTGGGCGATGAAGGGTGTGGCGGGGCTGCCCGGAAAAGTCTTCTCGCTGTTCGTCAACTGCGAACGCATGATGGCGCGCGATTTCGACGAAGGCCTCGCCAACCTCAAAGCCATCGCCGAAGCAGCTTGATCGGTATCCGGGAGAGAGAAATGGCCGTAACCTTCGCCCCCCACCTCTGGTACGCGAACAACGCCGAGGAAGCCGCGCGCTTCTACGCATCGGTGATCCCCGCATCCTCCGTCGATCGCGTAACGCCGCTGCCAGCCGAAACGCCATCAGGCCCCGCGGGCTCCGTCTCGGTCGTCGAGTTCACGCTCGCGGGCACTCCCGTCATGGCGATCTCCGCGGGCCCGCATCACGAATTCAACGATGCCATCTCGCTTGTCCTCACATGCGACACGCAAGGCGAGATCGACAGGCTCTGGGACGGCCTGTTGCAAGGCGGCGGCAAGCCGGTGCAGTGCGGCTGGCTCAAGGATCGCTATGGCGTCTCATGGCAGATCGTCCCGCGCAGGCTCGGCGAGTTGATCGCACACGCCGACAAAGCCCGCGCCGCGGCCGTCACCAGAGCCATGCTGCGGATGGTCAAGCTCGACATAGCCGAACTCGAGGCGGCCGCCTGATCGGGCGGCGCCGGGGCTTGCCCGAAAGCGTAACAATGTTACGTTGACCCGCCTTTGAAAAGCGGGAGATCGACCAATGCCGAGCCAGTCCAACCCATCGACAGAGGTCAGCGCCTCAGAGGCCCTAGCTCGCATTGTCCGCGATTTCGCAGCCGACAGCGGCACCGTCCACTTCCTTGGCGAGGATGGCCTACTGCATCTCGCGGCCGTAACCGATGGCATGCCCGAGCCGGTGCTCGCCATCATCCGTACAATCCCCGTAGGCAAGGGCATGGCCGGCCTCGCCGTCGAGCGCGCCGAGCCGGTCAACGCGTGCAACCTCCAGACCGACACCAGCGGTGACGTGCGCCCTGGTGCCAAGGCCACCGGGCTTTCCGGCTCCATCGTCGTTCCCATCTTCGCCGGCGAAACCGTCGTCGGCGCGCTCGGTGTCGCCAACCGCTCGGAGCGTACCTTCTCCGACGCCGAGATATCGGCGCTGCTCGCCGAAGGCCGCCAGCTCGCCCCCCTGCGCGCCAACTGACGCTCTCAAAGCGCGCATTTGCCGCTGGCGCAAAACGATTGCGCCAATGATCCATCCCGATCCAGAATGTCTGCCTGCGCATCTTATGCGGATGATCTTCCTGCCGAGCATGGAGGAACGTCGTGGCAAGACTTGCGGCCATCCTGCTGGCGCTATGCGCCTTGTGCCCCGCGCCCGCCGCCCGCGCCGAGCCTGTCTACGACTTCGTCGCCAATTGCCGCCACCAGCGCCTCGGCGACTGCTTCGCCCTGATCAACGAACGTCTCAATGTGCTCAATAGCGGAACGCACCGGAGCATCTGCCTTCCGCGTGCCTTCGGCGGACTGATGCTTGGAGACGGTGTCGTCCCCGTGTCCCTGCTGGAGCACGTCCGGGTTAAGCTTTCCGCCGCCCGCTTCGGCCACGCCGGCGACGACGCAAACGCGACCATCGCCAGCATTATCAATGGGATTTACCCCTGCGAGCGCCCCCGTGCGGCCATGGCACCGGCTCCGGCAGCCCGCCCCCGTTGATCTGCGGCAACACCGGGCTTCACTTTTGCAGCCGAAGCCTCTAGGCATGCGGCAACCAGGCTGAGCGCCCCGCTCGCCGTCCCGCCACATAACTCGAGACTTCAAAACATGGGCTTCAAATGCGGCATCGTGGGTCTGCCGAACGTCGGCAAATCCACCCTCTTCAATGCGCTGACGCAGACCGCGGCAGCCGAGGCCGCCAATTATCCATTCTGCACTATCGAGCCCAACGTGGGCGAGGTCGGCGTGCCGGACGAACGGCTCGACAAGCTGGCCGCCGTTGCCGGTTCTGGGCAGATCATTCCCACCCGCCTCACGTTCGTCGACATCGCCGGCCTCGTGCGCGGGGCCTCCAAGGGTGAAGGTCTCGGCAACAAGTTCCTCTCGCACATCCGCGAGGTCGATGCCGTCGCCTACGTCCTGCGCTGCTTCGAGGATGACGACATCACCCACGTCGAGAACCGCATCGATCCGCTCGCCGACGCCGAGGTGGTGGAAACCGAACTGATGCTCGCCGACATGGAGAGCCTCGATAAGCGCATTGCCGCCGCCGAGAAGAAGGCCAAGGGTGGCGACAAGGATTCGAAGGCGCTGGTTGCCGTCATGGAAAAGGCCCTTGCGCCACTGCGCGAAGGCAAGCCCGCACGCACCGCCGACATCACGCCTGAAGAGCGCCCGATCTTCCTCGGCCTTCAGCTTCTCACTTCCAAGCCCGTTGTCTACGTGTGCAACGTAGAGGAAGCGTCCGCCGCAAACGGCAACGCCTATTCCAAGAAGGTCGAAGAGAAGGCTGAGGCCGAAGGCGCCGTCACCGTCGTCATCTCCGCCAAGATCGAAGCCGAGTTCGCGAGCCTCCCCGCCGCCGACCGCAGCGAGTTCCTCGCCGAGATGGGCCTCGAAGAACCGGGCCTAAACCGCCTCATTCGTGCCGGCTACAAGTTGCTCGACCTCGTCACCTACTTCACCGTCGGCCCCAAGGAGGCACGCGCCTGGACCATCACGCGCGGCACCAAAGCCCCGCAGGCTGCCGGCGTCATCCACACCGACTTCGAAAAGGGCTTCATCCGCGCCGAAACCATCGCCTACGACGATTACGTCGGACTGGGTGGCGAGGTCGGCGCCAAGGATGCCGGCAAGATGCGCCTCGAAGGCAAGGAGTATGTCGTCAAGGACGGCGACGTCATGCACTTCCGCTTCGCCAACTAGCCCACTGAGCGATGCCGGGACAGTTCCCAGCCATCGAGCCCTATGTCTCCGGCATGCTCGATGTCGGCGACAGCCATCAAATTTACTGGGAGTGCAGCGGTAACCCCGCTGGCGAACCAGCACTCTTCCTGCACGGCGGCCCAGGAACGGGCTGCTCTCCCAATCAGCGGCGCTTTTTCGATCCGCAGATTTATCGGGCAGTATTAATCGATCAGCGCGGCGCAGGGCGCAGCCGACCGCTTGCGAGTAATCTCGACGCCGACTTGTCCGCTAACACCACTGCCCACCTGATCGCCGACATCGAGGCACTTCGGACACTCCTCTGCATCGACCGTTGGACAATTCTCGGGCTCTCCTGGGGGACTACTCTCGGCCTCGCCTATGCTCAAGCTCACCCGCATCGGGTGAAGGCAATGGTACTAGGGTTCGTCACCACCACCTCGCGTTCAGAAGTCCGTTGGATCACCGAGGACGTGGGACGCATCTTTCCCGAAGAATGGGAACGCTTCTCTGAGGCTATGCCGGACAACCTGCGTCACCTCCCACCGGTTGACGCCTATGCCATCATGCTCGCCGACCCTGATCCAATCGTTCGCGACAAAGCTGCGCTGGCTTGGTGCAACTGGGAAGACGCTCACGTATCGCTCACTCCTGGTCACACCCGAAGTCCGCCGTTTCAAGATACCGAGTTTCGACTTCGCTTCGCGCGTCTCGTCACGCACTACTGGCGAAATGCGGCGTTCCTCGAGGAGGATCAATTGATCCGCGACGCCTCCAAACTCAGCGGCATCCCGGGTGTGTTGATCCACGGACGCTATGACGTAAGTGGACCTCTCGTCACCGCGTGGAAGCTGCACAGGCAATGGAAAACCAGCCACCTGCATATCCTCGACGATGCAGGGCACGGTGGCGGCAGCCAATTCATGCCTCTGGTCATCCAATCACTGAGCGAGTTTGCAGATCTGTAAGTTTGGCAAACCCGAACGCTAAGGCTTGTGGATAATTTGTGGCACGCACATCTGTGCCCCACACTCAGAGGCTGTCCCCATTGGCAGCGGCCTGATCCGCGCCCATATGCCTGCAATCGCCATCCAACATGGAGGTTCCGGCATGCAGGCGATGGAAATCCAGGAACACGCGCGCAAACTGCGAGAGGCGAGAGGCGATTTGGCTCTGGCTCACGCCGCGCAAAAGGCCCGCGATTTAGAGCACCAAGGGAACACAATCGAAGCGCAGAACTGGCGGCGAATTGAAGCGGCGCTGCGCCAGATGCAAGGCCCACGCGTTAGCTAGGGATAAGGGAGTAGCGGCCTCGTCGCTGCTCCCATAGGGACGGGACAAGAAACAACATGAGCAATATTGCCAAAACACTCGTTTCCGTAATGTGCCTCGCAGCGTTGAGCGCGACGGCTTCTGCCGACACGACGCCCAACGCCGCCACCTCAAAGCCCGATCAATCGCCCGCGGTCACCACCGGCAGCATTGACGTCGAGCCATCGTTCGAAAAACGAATTGAGGAATGCATGGCCGCCTGGGACAGAAAAACCCACATGACCAAGGCGCAGTGGAAGCGCTCCTGCCGCACGACGCTGCAAAGCCTCGCCGACTGATCTGCGCTGATCAGGAATCCTGCGCACGCTGCCCATAGCTTTTGAAGCGTTCGAGGACGCGCGCCATTTCCTCGTCCGGCAGGATATGCGCCTCGCCGATCGACAGCACATTCACGTACTGCTGCGCCAGCACTTCCACCTCGTGCGCAAGCTCGAGCGCTTGGGCGAGATCCTTGCCGATCGCGATCTGCCCGTGGTTCGCCATCAGGCATGCATTGCGGTGCGCGAGCCCCTCGCCCACGTGCCGCGCTAGCTCCTCCGTGCCGAACGTGTCGTACGGCACCAGCGGAATATCGCTGCCGCCGGCAACTGCCACCATGTAGTGAAATGCCGGGATCGGCTTGTGCGCGCACGCCAGAACGGTTGCGTAAAGCGAGTGCGTATGCACCACCGCATTCATATCCGTCCGCGCCCGATACGCCGCCAGATGAAAGCGCCACTCACTCGACGGCTTGCGCAGCGACCGCCCCTGCAACGTCCCTTTGCCGGTGACGAATACGATATCGCGCGGCTTCAGCGTCTCGTACTGCACCCCCGTCGGCGTGATCAGCATGCCGCCCTTCCAGCGGCACGAGACATTCCCCGATCGTCCCGGCGACAGCCCCGACCGGCTCATCGCCAACGCTGTCTCGATCACCGCACGGCGCGCGCGCTTCTCGGCCTCGTCCAGCTTGATCTGCTTATCCGCCTTCATCACGGCACATCGCCCGCAGCCCAATCGTCCCGGGCACACCCTGCCACAGGTTCTTTGGCAGAAATATAAAAGGTTGTAGCAGCGCTAGTCGTTCGCCCGCTCCGGATAGAGCGACAGCAACCCCTCACGCGTCGCGGGGCAAACGCCACGTTCGGTAATGAACCCCGTGACGAGGCGGGCCGGCGTCACGTCGAACGCCGGATTGCCGGCGGGCGACCCGGGCGCTGCGATCTCTACCGTAACGACCGTCCCGTCCGGGAGACGGCCGGGCATCTTCAGCACCTCATCGCCCGAGCGTTCCTCGATCGGGATCGACATCCCCTCCGCAAGCGTCCAGTCGATCGTCGAGTGCGGCAGCGCCACGTAGAACGGTACGCCATTGTCCTTCGCCGCCAGTGCCTTGAGATATGTGCCGATCTTGTTGGCGACATCGCCATTGGCCGCCACCCGGTCCGTGCCGACGATGACGAGGTCGACCCGGCCGTGCTGCATCAGATGCCCGCCCGCGTTGTCGACCACGATCGTATGCGGCACGCCATGACTGCCGAGTTCATACGCGGTCAGCGAAGCGCCCTGATTGCGCGGACGCGTCTCGTCCACCCAGACATGCAGCGGCACGCCCGCATCGTGCGCCTGATAGATCGGCGACGTTGCCGTGCCCCAGTCGACGCAGGCGAGCCAGCCCGCGTTGCAGTGGGTCAGAACTTCGACCCGTGCGCCGCCCTTTGTCTTGGCGATGTCATCAATCAGCGCCTTGCCGTGAACGCCGATCAGCCGGCACGTCTCCACGTCGTCGTCACAGATCTGCGCAGCACGCGCATACGCGGCTGCCACGCGGTCCGCGCGCGGCAGGTTCAGCACCGCCCGGAGCATTTCATCCAGCGCCCAGCGCAGGTTGATCGCCGTCGGACGCTGCTTGGCGAGATAAGCGCTGGCGCGGTCAATCGCTTCGTCTGAAGCGTCCTCGCGTATCGCCATCGCCAGACCGTACGCAGCCGTCGCCCCGATCAGAGGCGCGCCACGCACCTGCATCGTCAGGATCGCACGCGCAGCATCCTCCATCGACTTCAACGGCACCACGACGAATTCGTGCGGCAACCGCGTCTGATCGATGACATCGACCGACCAGCCATCTGCCGCCAGCCATATCGTCCGGTACGCTTCGCCGTTGATCTTCATCGCTCAATCGCCACCAGACATGATCGGAGACATGGGAATGTGAATGGTATGGCCGAGCCCGCACGAGGGGCACGAGAGCACATACCATTCGGCATAAGGGCGCGTGGAGCGATCCTCAATGACGAGGCCGTCCTCTTCGCAGACCGGGCACGCCACCGGCTCCAGCGGCGACAACCGCCAGTCCGCCACGCGCGCCAGCGCCTCACGAAATCTGTCTGGGGGAAGTGGATTTCCGCTCACGTCTACGCCTATCAGTGACCCTCGAACGCCATCAGCGCATGCGTGCGCACACCATGGCTGCGCAAAAGGTCGAGACCGCCCAGATCGGGCAGATCGACGAGAAACGCAGCGCCCGCCACCAGCCCGCCCGTCCGGCTGATCAATTTCGCGGCAGCTTCCGCCGTGCCGCCGGTCGCAATCAGATCATCGACGATCAGGATGCGCTCGCCCGGCTTGATGGCGTCGGCGTGGATCTCGATGATGTCCACGCCATATTCCAGCGTGTACTGCTGCCCGATCGTCTTCCACGGCAGCTTCCCCTTCTTGCGAATGGGGATGAAGCCGCACGACAGCCGATCGGCAACCGCGCCGCCCAGGATGAACCCGCGCGCCTCGATCCCCGCCACCGCGTCGATCTTGTCGTCGAGATAAGGCGCTGCCATCGCTTCGACCGAAGCCTTGAACCCTTCGGCGTTGCCCATCAGCGTCGTCACGTCCCGGAACAGGATCCCAGGCTTGGGGTAATCCGGTATGGTACGTACAAGGTGCCGCAAGTCGATCAAGTGAAGCCCTCCCGCCAAATTGCGGGCGCAAAATAGCAATATCGATCTCAAGACGGTAGGCGTTTTACCGCCGCCCGATCACTGCATTGCTTAAACGCCCTTCTCGCGCCAGCACGTGAGAATTGCGTGACACATGTTGGAGGCATTTCCCGTGGCCAGCGTTGATTTCCCCCTCACGGCAGATGAGGGCCTGGACGATCTCCCCCGAACTCTGAGGCGCGAACGAGAGGCGCGCGAGCGCGCAGCCCGGCAAAAGGAAGCTAAAGCGCGCGCCGCCACGCTCACCCATGACTTCGGCATTCAGGAACACGCATACCCTGCCGAAGTTCCAGCCGGAACGGCCGTCACGCGCTTCGACGTGCCTTTCACGCACCTCATGGCCTTCTCGATCAAGGCCGTGCTCGCCGCTATCCCCGCGCTGATGCTTCTCGGCGCCATTCTCTGGGTCGCCGGCGCCCTGCTCAAGGCCTACTTCCCCGAGCTGGTGCACATGCAGATCCTCATCAACTTCCCAAAGCCGGCCTGAGGCTACGGCACCGCGGTCATGCGCATCTCTTCGTTCGCAGCCGTCATTGCCGCCGCGGGCACGATCGTGCTCGCGGCGAGCGAGGGCTCCGACGCCCGCGACGCCGCCGACGCCTCACCGCAAGCGACAGACACGAGGAATACCGACAACCCGCTCGACGTGCGCGTCCCCATCCCATCCGCCTCGCGCGATGTGCACGACAACGGCTGCCGGGTCCGCTCCACGCCAGCGGAAACCTTCGCTGACATAGACGCTGACCTGCGTCACGTCGCCTTCGACGACCTCATCTCGGAGGCAATCGGGAGCGTGACAGTGCGCGCCGCAATCGATCCCCCCGCAACGTTCGTCGCTTCGCTCTCCACCCTCGACCCCGAAATGCGCACGCTGGTGATGCTCGATGTGCTTCGCAACAGCCTTGGACGCGACGGCCTGCACACCTTCTTCTATATGCGCATGGGCTCTTTCGCGCCGAACATTCGCGACGCATTGAAGCAAGCGGGGTTGCAGCACCACTACGACCAATTCTCGCAAGCCATGGCACTCTTCGGGCCAAAATACCCCCTCGCGGAGCGCGCACGCGCTGAGCGCTACGCCTACTCATCCCTCGACACGCCGATGAACGAATTCGACAAGCGCATGCTGCAGATCGCCGCCGAATTCGGCTCGCGCGATCAGTTCGGCAAGACCATTGCCGCCTATGTCGAACGCACCCCTGCTCTCTTCAAGCGCATAGAGGCAGAGCGCGCCCACCTGGGCGAGGTCGCCCGCCTGCGCTATCTCAATCGCGCGATCCTGCAGCGCGCTGCAGCCTGGATCGATGACGAGCGCCAGCTCGCGCGCAACCTCGCCAAGCTTCCCAAAGAGCAACGCACCCTGCTGGCCATGCACGTCTTCAATGCCGAGTTCGAGAACGGCGGCGTGCATCAGTTCTTCCTCAATTCCTCCGGTGCACTGGCACCTGAGGTTCACGCCGCTCTAGTCGAGCTCGGACTCGACCGGCAAGCGGCGATCTTCAAGCGCGGCCTCGACATGTTCGGAGCCAAGTATGAGCGCAATACCGAGAAGCGACGCACCCGCTTCTTCGATGATTCCGATTGGACCGATTGGGACAAGAAGCTCTCGGCGCTGACCGATGACTTCTATGCGCTCGACGGCGGCATGACTGTCGTTCAGTGGAACGACGGCGCAACTGTCGAAGGCGGACCGGGCATCTGGCCGGCCATGGCGGTCTACGCCCGCAACAAGGCGCTTCTGCCCTGCTGACACGCCGGTCAGTGCGCCGCCATATATCCGAGGTAAGCGATCACCGCATCGAGGTCGCTGCCGGATAGCGCCTTCTCGGTGAACCCGGGCATCTGCTGTTGCGGCCACGAGCGCACCGACTTCGGATCGCGGATCAGCGCCCTCAACCCTTGCGGGGTCAGATACTGCGTCGGGTTCATCGGCGAGCCGAGATCAGGACCGATGTCGGCGGCGCCTGCGCCCTTCATGCGATGACACGGCATGCATTGCGTCACGAACACCCCCTGCCCGCGCCTCGCCGGCGCGTCCGCCGGTAGGCCGTTATCCACCGCGATCTGCGGCCACCGCTGCGCCGGCGATTGCATGCCGGAAATCGCAACCGTCTGGTACGGCCAAAGCTCGGTGCCAACCTTGCTGCGCTCAGGGTTCTGCCACACGACGTAGAACGGACCAGCTGAGGCGTCCTTCCCCGGCAGCGGCGGCCATGGCTCGCCCGGCGGCTCGATCGCAACCCACGCGACGCTGCCGCCCTTCGCTGCTCCCGCAACGAGCTGCATCGGGATCTGCGAGACGAAGCCGTCAGCCGCCCGAACCTCCAGCGTATCGAAACGATCTCCAGCTTCCGGCCCGATCAGCGCTAGCAGCGGCACCGCCCGATAGCGCATCGCCTTGTGATACGAAACGTCGTCCGCGATTTCGATCGTCGCGACATCGGCACGCTTCAACAGCTCCTCGGCCGTAAGGCTGCGTGTCTCATCGCCGAACGTCACCGACAGCGCTTCGCCCGCGCACGCCGGAAAAGCAGCAAGCAGCGCCACCGCGAAGAAGAGCAATGCCTTGAGCATCAGCCACCCGACATTTGATCCGGCCATGCCGGCACTGTAGCGTCAGGGCATACCGGCAAGCAAAGGAGCTTTCGCATGTCCGGCAATGCCGACGCCCCCGAAGCCCAGCTCCGCGCCATCGACGGGGCGTTGGACGTCCTCTTCACCCTGCGCGAGGAGTTCGCCCAGTGGCTCGAGGAGGCTCAGAGCGAGGAACGCCGCGAGGAGCTGGAGAACGTCTATCGCCACATCGACACGATGGAGCGCGAATATCAGCGCCGCCGCGATGAGGCGATGAAGACGCTCGCAGCCAAAGGATAGCTACGCGCGCTCGCCAAGCTCTGTCACCGCCGCAGTCAGCGCATCCATCACGCCGGGCTCGGTAATGGCATGGCCCGCCTTGTCGACGATCTGCAGCCGGCAGTTGCCCCAAGCTTCCGCGAGATCATACGCCGTCTTGGGCGGACACAGCAGGTCATAGCGCCCCTGCACGATCACGCCCGGTATCCCGCGCAGCTTGTGCGCCTCGCGCAACAATTGATCGTCCTCGAGGAAGAAATTGCTACGAATGTAGTGCCCCTCGATGATCGGAGTTGGCGGCAGTCGCCCGCCAGTTCCCTCTCCAACCGCGACATGCGCGTCGGCGGGTGAAAGCTCCGAAAGCACCCGCTCGTAAGAGGCCCAAGCGCGTGCGGCTGGAAAATGCACCGCTGGATCTGCATCGGCGAGCCGACGCAGATAGGCAGCCAGCGGGTCGGACCGCTCATCCTCCGGCAACGCAGCGACGAACGCGTCATAAAGTTCAGGCCGAAATAGCTTCGGGCCTTCGATAAAGGCCCATTCGACTTCGCGCCGCGTCCCAAGAAAAATCGCGCGCAGCGCCAGAGCTCTCACGCGCTCCGGATGCGCCTCCGCATAAGCGACCGCCAGCGTCGAGCCCCACGAGCCGCCAACCACGAGCCAGCGATCGATGCCGAAATGCTCCCGGATCGCCTCGATATCGGCAACCTGCTTTTGCGTCGTGTTCTCGTTGAGCGACAGATGCGGATGGCTTCGCCCCGCCCCGCGCTGATCGAACAGAAACGCGTGAAAGCGCGCCGGGTCGAACAGCCTGCGATGGATGTGCTGCGAGCCGCTCCCGGGCCCTCCATGCAGGAAAATCGCCGGAACACCGCCGCGCCTGCCCACCTCCTCGACATACAGCCAATGCCCGTCACCGACGAAAAGCATGCGCGCGTCGAACGGGCGCAAGGCATCAGAGCTTGGTGCGCTATCAGGCATGACGCGTGTGTGCCGCTCCCCGCCCCGCCGCGCAAGCCCCAATCATCATCTCTTGATCCAAGAGCTGCAGCGAATGGGTTAAGCTTCGTTGTGGCGATCCTTGCTGGATGCCACTTGTCGGCCCACGACGAGAACGAAACCCGCAGAGCCGGAATTCAAATGCAGATCGCGATCCTCGGGGCCGGTGGTGTCGGCGGCTATCTCGGAGCCCGTCTGATCGAGGGCGGCGCCGACGTCGTCTTTCTCGTTCGCGAGCAGCGCGCCGCCCAACTCCGCTCAGACGGCCTCGTCTTGAAGAGCGTCCTCGGCGATTTCTGCGCACCCGTCCAGACTTTGCTCGCGGGAGCGCCGACCCAACTTCGGCCGGACGCCGTCATTCTCGCGTGCAAGGAGCCCGCACTCGGCGCGGCGTTGGAAGCAGTCGCCCCAATGCTCGGCCCGCAAACCCGGTTGCTGCCTGTCCTCAATGGCATCCGGCACCTCGACACGATTGCGGCGCGTTTTCCGCAATCGCCCATTCTCGGCGGTATCGTCCACGGCGCAACCGATCTGCGCCCAGATGGCGTCATCGCGCACCTTTCCCCATTCATGACCGTCATCGTCGGACCGATCGCGGCGGCAACGGACCCGGTCGCAACAGAGCTGGTCGAACGCCTGAAGACAGCGGGCACCGAGGCCTACGCGACCCACGAGATTCGGCAGGACATGTGGAACAAGTTCGTGTTCCTGGCAGCGTTCGCAGGCATCACCTCGCTCATGCGCGCAAACATCGGCACCATTGTCGTGGCCGGCGCCCGCGAGTTGGTCCTGCAGTTGCTGGAAGAAACTCGGTCGGTTGCCGCGGCCGAGGGCTTCACCCCGCCCACGCAACTGATGCACGAATACCAGTCGCTGCTGACTGAGGAGCAATCCCCGCTCACGTCGTCGATGCTGCGCGACATCCAAGCCGGTCGCCGCACCGAGGGCGCTCACATCCTCGGCGACATGCTGTCTCGCGCACAGCGCCTCGGCCTGTCGACGCCGATGCTCCATGTCGCCGCCGCACACGTCGAGGCATACGAACGAAACTTGGAACCAAGAGCGTAGCGCCCCTAGTCAGAGCCCGGCGCTAGAGTAGCGGAATAAGATAGGTGATGACGCCGCGCGCCTGCGGCTGCTGCGTCTCGCCGGGTGGATTGTTCGGAAACTCCACCGCCGAATAGAAAAGCTGCACATAGATGTTCTTCAGCGGGCCCGCGGTCGGCAGATACTCGAGCTCGACGTTGAACTCGTTCTGCCGTGCCGAAGGAGGATCGCCCGCCTCTGCGGGGATCGCGCCCCACGACCACCCATAACGCGTCTGTACCTTCAGGCCGTCGAGCAGCACGTGCGATAGATCATAAGCCGCCCCGATGACCACCGTATCCTGGCCGGCTTGATTGAAGTTGAGCTGATCCAGAACCGTGTAAGCGGGAAAGCTCCCGAAGGGCCCCTGCAGATCCGCACTGTCGCCGTTCTGCGAAGCGGCGACGAGCACCGTCGCATAGTCGTAGCTGGCCGCAACGCGCGCCGAGAACTGGTTTGTCGAATAGGGCGCCCCGTCCATCAGATCGCTGCCGACGGTCCTCTGATCCGTATAGTTCGCGCTGATGCGAAACTGCATCGGCGCCGCATCGATGATCCAATCCACCTCGGCAAACGTCGTGTTCAGCACATCGGGAACAAGATAGTCGACGGCACCGATGGTGAGCCCCTTGGTCGGCATCACCTTGGCGCCACCCACCGCTATGCCCCTGTCCTCGTTCGCGCCGAGCGCCTCGGAAAAAGGAACGAAGCGGCTGCTGTCGCGCGCCTTGAACCCCCACAGGTAGACCAACCCGTAGTCATAGGTTTGCGTCTCGCCGCGCTCACGCATCAGCGCGACCCCCTCGAACGCGTTCGGGATCATGCGGTTGTCCTGCGGGTTGAGGTACGGCGTCTTGATCAGCTGGCGGCCGACGATGAGATCCTGCCCAAAGCCCCGCAGTCGCGCGTTGGCGACGCCAAGTGAGCTGACTTCAGCCTGATCGTCGGTCAGCAGCAAGGTGCCGCCTTCACCTTCGGGCGCCCACAACGGTTGCGACGTCACCCCCGCCAGCTCGACCTGCAGCCATCCGTCATGGAAGCCGGTAAGCAACGCCAGTGCCGTGCCGCCCGCCCAGGCCTTCGATGCCGGTCCTTCGGCATTGTCCCGGCCAAGATCCTAGGTGCGCACGTACGCCGCAAGCTTCAGGTCGCGGAAGAACGGGTCCGCATAGCGCAGCCTTTCCTTCAAATCCTGCCACAGCACGGGACCATCGTCGGCCGGCAGCGACACATCCGGCCGTCCCCCGCGCGGTCCACCTGGCAAGGGAACCTGCTTATCGAACGTGCGCTGGATGGGGCTGTAGATTCCGGAGGCCGATGAAGGAATACGCTCCGCGTCATCGTCCTGGTCCGCCCAAGCCGATCTCGGTGCGCTGACCGCGGCAAGCAGACTGACGACCAACAAAGCAGCTCGCGTGGCGCGCGGCTGACGTCTGGCTCTCATGAATTCCGCAAGAGAATCAATGTTGCCTGCGCACATCCCGGGTACCAGAGCGTAACTTTCGCGACAAGCGGCGCATCAGGCGGGTATCTTCGCTCGGGCAGCTATGCTGCATCGGAGAACGACCTGGATGTCCACTGAGATCCAAGCAAGCGGCCGCTGCCTTTGCGGCGCCGTCACTATCGCCATCAACGGCACGCCCGTGCGCATGGCCCAGTGCCACTGCCGCGATTGCCAGCGCAGCTCCGGCACCGGGCACGTCTCCAACGCGATCTTCCATGCATCGGACGTCGCCGTCACCGGCGAGTTGAAGCAGTTCACCGTAACGACCGACAGCGGCAACGACTACACGCGCTTCTTCTGCCCGCAGTGTGGTGGACGCATCTACGGCGCCCACACTGGCCGCCCGGGCATGGTCATCGTCCACGTCGGCATGCTGGACGACAGCGCGTGGTTCGCGCCGCAAATGGTGCTCTATACGCGCAGCCGCCCGCACTGGGACATCACCACGCCGGACGTCCCGAACTTCGAGACATCGCCGCCCGTTCCGCGAGCGCCGGCCAAGTAGGTCGGGCTAGCCTCTCAGCACACGGCCGGCGACGGCATCGAGCTTCGCCATCAGAGCCGGATCGCGCGCTTCAGGCGAAGTGATGATCGCCACGTCGAGGCAGCTGTCCGAGCCGATCGGACACCGCTGATGCTCGCGCGGAAAAATCTCCGCGAGCTTGTGCACGAGTCGCTGCGCCTTCTCGGTGTTGTCCTTCATCACCGCAATCACCGCCGCGACATCGACGTGCGCCACTTCCTCGTGCCAGCAGTCGTAGTCAGTCACCATCGCGACGGTCGCGTAGCAAATCTCGGCTTCGCGCGCGAGTTTCGCCTCCGGCATGTTGGTCATGCCGATCACGTCGCAGCCCCAGCTGCGGTACAGGAAGGATTCCGCCCTCGTCGAGAACTGCGGCCCCTCCATCACGAGATACGTGCCGCCCTTCGTGCAGTCGATGTTTTCCGCTTTCGCCGCCTGCTCGACCGTATCGACCAGCAGCGGGCTGACCGGGTGCGCCATCGATACGTGCGCCACGCAGCCTTCTCCGAAGAAGCTCTTCTCGCGCGCGAACGTGCGGTCGATGAACTGATCGACCAGCACGAAATGGCCCGGCGCGTATTGGTCCTTCAGTGATCCGCACGCCGAGATCGACACGAGGTCGGTCACGCCCGCCCGCTTCAGCGCGTCGATATTGGCGCGGAAGTTGATGTGCGTCGGCGAGATGCGATGGCCACGCCCGTGGCGCGGCAGAAAGCGGAACGGCAGCCCGTCGATTTCCGCGAACAGGATCTCGTCCGAAGGCTCGCCCCACGCACTGGAGACCTTCTCCCAGTGCGGGTTTTGGATGCCGGGCAGGTTGTAGAAGCCGCTGCCGCCGATGATTCCAAGGACGGATTTGACCACGGCTTCCCCCATTCGTTCAGGCCCGGCACCACCAGGGCCGCTTAATGCTCCACGCGCGACCAGATCTTCTTCTTGACCAGGAACAGCAGCACAGTGGTGATGAACAGATACAGCATCACCTGCCAGCCGAGCCGCTTGCGCGCGTCGAGCGTCGGATCGGACGCCCACGCAAGGAACGCCGTCACGTCGCGAGCATTCTGATCGAGCGAGCCTTTGACGCCCGATTCCGGCTGATACTCGACGAAGGCATCCTTCGACAGCGGAGCCGGCATCGCCAGCTGATGTCCCGGGAAAGCCACGTTGTAGTTCATGCCGTCCTGCATGTGCATATCGGCCGGCGCCTCGTGATAACCCATCAGCAGCGCGTAGAGATAGTCCGCACCGCCCTCCTGGTAGCCGATGGCGATGTCGCGCAGCATTAGGAGCCACTGGTTGTACCAGGCCGACGGCTGCTCGGCGCTACGCGCCTTGACGATCAGCGACAGGTCCGGAGGCAGTGCGCCGTTCTGCGCCGCCCGCGCCTGCACGTCATTCTTGTAGGGCCCGATGATCGGGTCCGGCAGGCCGGGCAGGCGATCGATCGGGTTGCCCTCATCGTCCAGCTCGCCCGAGATCTGATACGGCCAAGCCTTGGCCAGCGCCTTCACCGATTCCTCGGGGAACTGCGGACCGCCCGGCTGCACGAGGTTGCGGAACTTCACGCGCTTCAGGCTATGGCAGGCCGAGCAGACCTGCTGGAACACCTGGAAGCCGCGCTGCAACTGCGCCTGATCGTACTGACCGGTGAAGCCGCCGAACGTCCAGTCCTGGCGCTCGATAGCAGCGCCGTGCCCGGATTCAGCCTTCGCGGCCCCGCCGAGGAGCGGCAGAGCACCCACGAGGGCCAGTGCCGCGATGCGCCATCTTGGCTGCACGAGTTTCATGGGAGCCCCCCGTCAGCTCTTGGCCGGCGCAAGCTTCGCGCCTTTATTTTTTGCGAGCACCGCCTCGGTTATCGACCCCGGAACCTTCAGCGGCGTCTCGAACCAGCCGACAAGCGGCATTACGATCAGGAAGTGCGCGAAGTAGTAGAACGTGAACACCCGCGCCCAGAACACGTATTCCGCTTCCGCCGGCTTCGAGCCGAGCCAGCCCAGCGCCAGGCAGGTGAAGGCAAACAGCCAGAAGAACCAGCGATAGACCGGCCGATACTTGGTCGAGCGCACACGGCTGGTGTCGAGCCAGGGCACGAACAGCAGGACCGCAATCGCCGAGAACATCGCGATAACGCCGCCCAGCTTGGAAGGAATGGCGCGCAGGATCGCGTAGAACGGCAAGAAGTACCACTCCGGCACGATGTGTGGCGGCGTCACCAGCGGGTTCGCCGGCGTGTAGTTGTCGGCATGGCCCAGATAATCGGGCAGGAAGAACGCGAACCAGCAGAACAGCAGCAGGAAGGCGAAGAGACCGGCCGCATCCTTCGATGTCGCAAACGGCGTGAACGGCACGGCGTCCGAGGGCGTCTTGATATCAAGACCCGTCGGGCTGTTCTGCCCGACGACATGCAGCGCCCACAGGTGCAGACCGACGACGGCAGCGAGCACGAACGGCAGCAGATAGTGCAGCGCATAGAACCGGTTGAGCGTCACGCCCGAAACCGAGAAGCCGCCCCACAGCCATTCAACGATGGTGGTGCCGAGCCCCTTCCAGATGCTGTCCAGCGACGAGAAGAGGTTGGTGATGACGGTCACGCCCCAGAGGCTCATCTGGCCCCATGGCAGCGAGTACCCCATGAATGCCGTCGCCATCATCACGAGGAAGATCAGCACGCCTAAGATCCACAGCACCTCGCGCGGCGCCTTGTAGGAGCCGTAGTAGAGGCCGCGGAAGATGTGCACGTAGGCGGCAAGGAAGAACATCGAGGCGCCGACCGCATGCAGGTTGCGCAGCAGCCAGCCGAAGTTGACGTCGCGGCGGATCGCTTCGATCGAGTCGAACGCGGCTTCCGCGCTCGGCTGGTAGTGCATCGCCAGCACCACGCCGGTGACGATCTGCGCCACCAGCATGAACGTCAGGATGCCGCCGAACGTCCACCAGTAGTTGAGGTTACGCGGCGTGGGGAAATCCACCGCCTGCGCGTGGAGCATGCGAAAGATCGGCAGGCGAGCATCCAGCCATTTGCCGAATGCTGTCGTCGGCTCGTAAGTCGATTCGTGAGGTAGCCCAGACATGGAGTTCCGCCCGCCCGTCAGCCGATTTTGATTTTGGTGTCGGATACGAAGTTATAGACCGGCACTTCGAGATTGCGCGGAGCCGGCCCCTTACGGATGCGACCCGCCGTATCGTAGTGCGAGCCGTGGCAAGGGCAGAACCAGCCGCCGAAGTCACCACGCGAATCGCCCAGCGTCTGCCCCTTGGGGATGCAGCCGAGATGCGTGCAGATACCAACCATGATCAGCCAGTTCTCGTGGCCGTCCTTGGTGCGGTTGGGATCCGTCGCCGGCGTGTCCTCCGGCAGCGCATCATTGCGCGCCAGCGGATCGACGAGCTGATCGATCGGAACCGCAACCGCCACCTTGATCTCTTCAGGCGTGCGATGGCGAATGAAGACCGGCTTGCCGCGCCACAGCACGGTGATCGCCTGACCTTCTTTCACGGGTGACAGCTCAACCTCGATCGAGGCCAAGGCCTGCGCACCTGCGTCAGGATTCATCTGTTGAATGAAGGGCCACAGTGTCATCGCGCCGCCCACGGCTACGAATGCCCCTGCCGCCAGGACCAAGAAATCCCTCCGGTCCGGTTCTTCGGCGTCAACTGCCACGGGTGCCTCCGCTTAGATCGCTGGCTCGGTCGAGCCGCGTTTTGACTTTTATTATCCGTCGGCTGGTGCCGGCAGGGAGTGACGTCCGGCTCAGGTGGGCTGTAGACCATCGAGCCCGGGCGCTGCAGCGCGATAGGGCTACAGAACCAGGCGCTTTGCCATGCGGTTTATTGACATCGTTCTAAAAGCTGCTCAACCCCGGACGCGTAGAAACCCGTAGGCAATTTGGCGCATAGCCGTCCAAATGCTGATTAACATCACTCAGCCGCGTCTTGCGCCAGGAACCCTCCCGACTGGCGCGCCCAAAGCTCGGCATAAAGGCCGCCACGCCGCAGAAGGTCGGCATGTGAGCCCTGCTCGATGATGCGCCCGCCATCCATGATCACGAGACGATCCATCGCTGCGATCGTCGACAGGCGATGCGCAATCGCGATAACCGTCTTGCCTTTCATGAGGTTGGTGAGCTGCTCCTGGATCGCCGCTTCCACCTCGGAGTCGAGCGCACTGGTCGCCTCGTCGAGCACCAGGATCGGCGCATCCTTCAAAAGCACGCGCGCGATCGCAACGCGCTGGCGCTGCCCGCCCGACAGTTTCACGCCTCGCTCGCCGACGTGCGCCTCATAGCCTTTGCGGCCTTTGAGGTCCTCGAGCCCGACGATGAAATCGTGCGCGGCGGCTTTTTGCGCCGCAGTCACCGCATCCGCGTCCACCGCATCCGGCCGCCCGTAAAGAATGTTCTCCATCACCGACCGATGCAGCAGCGAGGTATCCTGTGTGACCATGCCGATCTGGGCGCGCAGGCTGTCCTGAGTAACGTGCGAGATGTCCTGATCATCGATCAGAATGCGCCCGCCATCGAGGTCGTAGAACCGCAGCAGCAGACTGACGAGCGTCGACTTGCCCGCACCCGACCGGCCGACCAGGCCCACCTTCTCGCCCGGCGCCACACGCAGCGACAGATCGCCGATAACGCTGCCGCGCTCGGAACCCACCTCGCGGTTGTAGTTGAAGTTCACACGATCGAAGACGATCTCGCCCTTCGTCACCTTGAGCGGCTTGGCATCCGGGGCGTCGACGACACTGCGTCCGCGCGCGATCGTCTCCAACCCGTCATGAACGACACCGATGTTCTCGAACAGTCCGGCCGTCTCCCACATGATCCAGTGCGACATGCCCTGCAGGCGCAGCACCAGGCCCACCGACAGCGCGATTGCGCCGGTAGAGACGGCATCGATCGACCACAGCCACAGCGACGTTCCCGCCACCGAGAACAGCAGCGCCGCGTTGAGACAGTTGAGCGCCACCGTCAGCAGCGTCACGAGGCGCAACTGCTGCTGCGTGATGTCGAGGAAGCTCTGCATGCTGTCCTGCGCATAGCCGTCCTCGCGCTCGGCATGCGCAAACATCTTCACGGTCGCAATGTTTGTGTAGCTGTCGACCACCCGCCCCGTCATCACCGAACGGGCGTCCGACTGCGCATGCGAGATCTTGCCGAGGCGCGGAATGAAGTAGCGCATCGCCACGAGATAGCCGCCGAGCCACAGGACCAGCGGGGCCGACAAACGAATATCCGTTGCCGCAAACAACAGCACAGCGCCAGTGAAGTAGATCGAAACGTAAAGCAGCACTTCGGTGATCTTCATGACCACCTCGCGCACCGACATCGCCGTCTGCATCACCTTCGTGGCGACGCGTCCAGCGAAGTCGTTATTAAAAAAGTCTATGGACTGCCGCAGCACATAGCGATGCGCCTGCCAGCGCGTGCGCATGGTGAAGCTTGCCAGCAGTCCCTGATGGATGATGGCTTCGTAGAGAAACTTGAGGCTCGGCAGCACCAGCAGCACAACGCCCGCCATCCCCAGAAGGAAAAGGCCGTGCGTGGACCAGAACGTGGCGCGATCCGCCTTCTGCAGCCAGTCGACGAGACTGCCGAGGAACCCGAACAGCGATACTTCGATCAGCGCGATCGTCGCCGACAGCACGGCCGAAACTGCGATCAGCGGCCAGAACGGGCGCGTGTAATGCGCAATGAACCCCCAGAACGAGGCAGGCGGCATCGCCGGCTGAACGGCCGGGAAGGCTTCAACGTGCGTTTCGAGCCGGCGGAATAGGCTGGCGATCATGATTGGCTCCGGGCCGCATGGGCCGACGACGAGGCGCACGGATGCTTGCGCGAGCACCGCAAAGCGCAAATTGTTCGGTTTTTCCTGGTCTTGGAGCCCATTCCCGAGGTGCGCCCCTAGACAGCGTTGCACCGGATATATAGGGGGAATTGCGCCAACAAAAGGGATCAAGGGGTAACGAATGGCCGATCTTGCGGCATCGCAAAGCGCCGACGAGTTGAACGACCGCAAGGAAAAGGCCAGAGCCTGGTTCGAGGAGCTGCGCGATGGCATCTGCGCCGCCTTCGAAAAAATCGAGGACGACCTCCCCGACGGCACTGCCCTTTCAGATCGCGATCCCGGCCGCTTCGTGCGCACGCCCTGGCAGCGCTCCGATCACACCGGCGCGCCCGGCGGCGGCGGCACCATGAGCCTGATGCACGGCCGCGTGTTCGAGAAGGTCGGCGTACACACGTCCACCGTGTTCGGCGAGTTTGCCCCCGAGTTCCGCAAGCAGATCCCCGGCGCCGAAGAGCACCCGCAGTTTTGGGCTTCCGGTATTTCCCTCATCGCCCATCCACAGAACCCGAACGTCCCCGCCGTGCATATGAACACGCGCATGGTCGTCACCTCGAATTGGTGGTTCGGCGGCGGCGCCGATCTGACACCCGTGCTCGATCGCCGCCGCACCGAAAGCGATGCCGACACGCTCGCCTTCCACGCCGCCATGTATGGCGCCTGTGCAGGCCACCCCATCGCCGACTACCCGCGTTATCGCGCCTGGTGCGATGAGTATTTCTACTTGCCGCATCGCAAGGAAATGCGCGGCGTCGGCGGCATCTTCTACGACTACCTGACGCCGAAACCCGAGGAAGGCGGCTGGGATGCGGCATTCGCCTTCACCCAGGACGTCGGTCGCGCCTTCCAGCGCGTCTACCCGATGCTCGTGCGCGGTAACTTCCGGATGCCCTGGACCGAGGCCGACCGCGAGGAGCAACTCGTGCGCCGCGGCCGCTACGTCGAGTTCAACTTGCTCTATGATCGCGGAACGGTTTTCGGCCTGAAGACGGGCGGCAACGTCGACTCCATCCTGTCCTCAATGCCCCCCATCGTGAAGTGGCCGTGAGCGTCACTCATCCCCTCTCCCCGTTCTCCACGGGGAGAGGGTTAGGGTGAGGGGCAGAAAAATTGGGTGAGGGTCGGCCCGGGCCCATCCCAAAGCGCGAGCCTCCCCTCGCACACCCCGGGCTTCGGTGGGTGAAGGTCGAGCATGCGTCAGCTCGTTGACATGCCCTCGGGGCGATCACTCGCGATAGCTAGGACGCGCTGATGCACGCAGGCACGCGCTCAAACGCCCGCGTCTTCGCAAGCTTGTCCGTCCGGATTTTCAGAAGCGGCGCACGAAGCCGAAGTCGAACACGTCCATCGCGGGCGACAGCGTGTCTTTGCCAGCCGGCAGCGTCGAGAACGTCACGTCGTCGAAATCGATCCGGCGATAGCCGCCATGCAGCGTGATGTCGTTGTTCCAGACGAACTCCAACCCGCCGCCGTAGGTCCAGCCGCTGAGCGTCTTGCTGTCGGAGGCGCCCGTCACCGTGTTCGTCACTTCCATGCCGCCGTAGGCATAACCGGCAGTCGCGTATGGCAGGAAACGTCCCAGCGAGACGCCGAGGCGACCACGTATCGTGCCGTAATAGTTGAGGTCGGACTTGACGCCGTAGCCGCCGCCATCGGCCCAGGAATAGAACGCGTCGGTGATGCCACCGATCAGGATGCCACCGACCTGATAGTCGTACCCAGCCTTGGCTCCGATGGCGAACCCATCAGGATCGCTCAACAAGCCGCCGCCAGAACCGCCGAGCTTCAGCTCGTCGCTGAACGAAAAATCGGGAGACAGAATGAAGCCAGTACGGTCGATCGGCGCCAGCTCGGCATCCGTCGCGTAGCTGAAGTTCGGGATGCGAAACCATTCCTGGGCATCCGCCCGAGGTGCAGTACCACTGACCGCCGCCGCTGCACAAATGCAAAGGCACACAAAACGACCACGCCCACCCACAATGCCAAGCATGCCGGTCCCCCTGAAGATTGCCGTTAATCTACCGCAGCCCCCAGCGCGCTGTCCGATGCAAATCTGCACCGCATCGGGAAAAACCACAGCCAACTTGCAGATGGAACGGGTTCCGGTCAGCGCCAGGGCAGCTTCTCAGGCTCCTGAAGGCCCGTCCGCCGGACGCCCGAGACCTCCTCGAACGCCTCGGCAAACTCCACAGCCCCGGGCTTGCGGGTGCCGTTGTCCATGCGCCGCGTGAACTCGGCGAGCAGTTCGGCCGACGTCTTCCCGATCACCATCTTGTTCACGTAGTAGGCACGCCGCGAGAAGAAGTTGGGCGTCGGCACCGTGAGACCGGTCGGCTGCATCATCTCGAGCCCCGTTCCCGGACCGGACAGGTTCATCAGCTCCAGCTCTTCGCCCGATAGGTTGGTAAAGCCCTGGCGTTTGGCAAAGTCCTTCAGACCACGCAGCTTCAGCGACTGCAGCCACGGCCCGATGTCGCCATCGAGATTGACGGCGTGCATCCCGTAACCCTTCGACGTCTTTGCGAACGCCACGTGCCGGTACCAGTTGTTCGGCACCGATTTGGCTGTCTTCAGCATCGCCCTCAGCGACGTGATCTTGCGACCGAGCTCGTCTGCACGCGCTCTATCGCGGGCGGACGCACGCATCTGCTCCAGCCGCTTCAAGAACGTGTTGCCATGCTTCACCAGCTCACCGATCGTGTTCGCGTGCAGCAGCTGCGCATAGCCCAGCGCCGACGAGATCGGCTTGCCTTTCTTCGTGATCGGATTGATGCCCGCCTGCATATCGGCCGTGCCGTTGCCGCCCGTCTCCAGCGCATAGACGCGCACCACCTGCTCCGGCGACAGCCCCAGCGAAAGTGCCTCAGCCGCATACCGCCGCTTGAATTCCTTCTCGCTGATCCGCGCCGGCACGAAGCCATAATGCGTCTTTGCCGCTGCGAGAAAATTGGCGAGGCCCGGCATGGGCGTCGGGGGCTTGCTGGGCGTCTTTTTCTCCTGGCTGGCAAGATACCGCGACCACTTCTTGTCGAGTTCTCCGCTCAGTTGCGGACCTTTGTAGGTCGGCGGAAAAGTCCACACGTAGTCGTCGGCGTCGAAGAATTTTGTCGATCTGCGCTTCGCCGTCCGCCCCTTCCGCTTGCTTTCGACCTGCTGCCAGTAAGCATCCAGCAACCGCTCGTGCTGGTTCTTCGCCGTGCGCCAGGCAATGAATTCGTTCTGCTGCGCCGCAGGAAGCGTCGCCACAAAATCCTGCACGCTCGCCGCTCTCGCTGCGCCAGTGCACACCATTGCGCTTGCCGCCAATAAGGCGAGCAGCGGAAACAATCGGTGGCAAAGTCGCATCGGCAATAGCCTCCTTTCGCGTAAAAACGCCGCGATACATTGACGTAACAGTTGGACGTTATCGTGATTTGCAAAGCATTAGCGAGCCCAACCTGCCCCTTTGCGATGAAGCCACAAATACAGGGCTTGGATTTCGTGAAACTGAATGCGATATGCAGTGCGTGAGCACACTCAAGGATCAAGCCCCCGTCACGGCCGCCGAATTTCAGCGACGAGCCCGCGTTGTGTTGCCCCGATCCATTCCGCTATTCGACCCTAACGCCCCTGATACCCCTAGCGATTTCGATTTGAGCCCCGAGCTTGTCCCGGAGGTCGCTCGCGCTCCGCTGGCCCCCGCCGCCGTCCTCATACCCGTGATCGCCCGCCCGACGCTGACCGTGCTTCTTACTCAGCGCACCGAAAGTCTGAGGCGCCACGCCGGCCAGATCGCCTTTCCCGGCGGCCGCATGGAGCCCACCGACCCGGACCCCGTGGCAACGGCCCTGCGCGAGGCGCAGGAAGAAATCGGCCTCGAGCCCTCATTCGTGGAGCCGCTCGGCTACCTCGATGTGTACCGCACGGGAACCGGCTTTCGCATCTTCCCCGTCGTCAGCCTGGTCCGCGAGGGCTTCACCTTGCAGCTCGACGAGCGCGAGGTTGCCGATGCCTTCGAAGTCCCGCTTGCATTCTTGATGGATGAGGCAAACCATCGGACCGAGGCGCGCTTCTGGCGCGGTCAGGAGCGCCGATTTTATGCCATGCCTTTCGAGCAGCGGTACATTTGGGGTGCCACCGCCGGCATGTTGCGGAACATGTACAGGAGGCTCTTTTCAGAATGATCCGCATCGTCGCCGAAAACATTCTTCTCTTCCTGCTGCCGGCGATCGTCTATGTGGCTTACATCTACCTGACGCGGGATGAGAAGCCTCGGGCTTCGCGCGTTCTCGACGACGCTCCGCTGATCTGGCTGTTCGTGGCCGGTGCCGCCATCGTTATCATCACTCTGGTAAGCTTTGGCACGATAACCGGTGGGAAGCCGGGACAGGTCTATACTCCGCCCATTTTCAAGGACGGCCGCATCGAGCCAGGCCATATCGACTGATTGCGCAGGAACGCCCGATGATGCGCTCTGACGACAGCGCCGGACTGCCCAATTTAGCCGGCGCCGAATGGCTGCAGCGCCCGCAAACTCGCGCCGTGTTCGATGCGCTGCGCGCCGATGGTGCAGGCGTGAGAGCCGTTGGCGGCGCCGTGCGCAATGCTCTGCTCGGCACCCCCGTCAAAGACATCGACATAGCGACGACCGCGCCGCCCGAAGAGGTCGTCCGATTGGCCAAGCGCGCAGGCCTCCACACGATCCCAACCGGTTTTGAGCACGGCACCGTAACCCTCGTCGCCGACAAGCATCCCTTCGAAGTCACGACGCTGCGCCGCGACATCGAAACGTTCGGTCGGCATGCACGCGTCACGTTCACCACCGATTGGCGCGAGGACGCCATGCGCCGCGACTTCACGATGAACGCGCTCTACTGCGATCTGGACGGCGTCGTGCACGATCCCCTCGGCGGATATCCCGATCTCGTCGCCAAGCGCGTGCGTTTCATCGGCGACGCGCACGAGCGCATCCGCGAGGACTATCTGCGCATTCTGCGTTTCTTTCGCTTCCTCGCCCAGTATGGCGACCCCGCGGCCCCCGATCCCGATGGGCTTGCCGCCGCGCGCACCGAGAAAGGCGGACTGGCACAGCTTTCCGGTGAGCGCATCCACAACGAGCTTCTCTTGCTGCTGTCGGCGCCACGCGCGCTTTCCGCACTCGCAACGATGCAGGATGCCGGCTTGATCGAACCTTTGCTCGGCGCGCCGGGCAATGTGCAACTCGCAGGGCGCCTTGAGAGTATCGAGGCCGCGCTTGGCCGCACACCCGACCCGATCCTCCGCCTTGCCGCACTGGCAGATTTCCATGCGCCACTGCTGAAAGATAGATTGCGGTTATCGCTGATCGAAGCCGGCCGCCTCGCCGAAGCCGCACGACGCGATGCGTCCTTCGATCCGCGCACCGATGAAGCCGCCGCAAAGGCCTTCATCTACCGGTACGGACCGGATGCATTCGTCGACGGCGCTCTGCTCGACTGGGCGCGCTCCGATGATCCGTTGGATGATCGAGCCCGCGCCGAACGCATCGACCTGCCGCAGCGCTGGACGCCACCGAAGCTTCCGGTGCGCGGTGCTGACGTCCTCGCCCTCGGCGTCCCCGCCGGACCGAAAGTCGGCCGCATCGTCTCTGAGTTCGAAAGCTGGTGGATCGCCGCGGGCTACCCGGACGACCCGCAGCGACAGCATGAAAGGCTGGAGCAGCTGGTGCGCGACGAGAAATCTCCCCGCCGCGCCACCGATGGCTGAAACTGCTTAGGGCGAGAACAGGCCCGAGATCGCATCAGCCAGCGACTGTGGCCCCTGCGACTGCTTCTTCTTCCGCCGCGTGTACTGCTGCTGCGGCTGGCTGTCGGAGCCGCTGTCCGCAGACGCCACGGCATCATCTGAATACGAAGGCTGCTCGAAGCGGATCGACTTTCCGGTCAGAGCCGCCGCGGTGCGGCTGTCGAGGCCGTAGAAGTCGCCGTAGGTCTGCAGCTTGCCGTTATCGTCGACGCGCGCCGTCATATAGGTGATGTGGACTGGAATGTGCTTACTGAGAGCCACCTCGCCGCCACTGGCGAACATCGACTGCACCTTGCTCGCCGACCAGCCCTTGTCCTCGGCCAGCAGCACCTCGGCCAGACGGCGCGGCTCGTGCACGCGCATGCAGCCATGGCTCAGCGCGCGGAACGACTTGCCGAACAGGTTACGCTCCGGCGTGTCGTGCATGTAGACGTCGTGCGAGTTCGGGAACAAGAACTTCACATCGCCCAGCACGTTCTTCGGACCCGGCGGCTGCTGGAAGCTGAAGCGGCGGATGTCGACGCTCGACCAGTTGATCGAATTGGGATCGATCTGCCGACCGTTGGCGAAGGCGCGCAAGTCGTAGGCATCGAGCACGGCCTGGGCCGAATACCCGCCACCGAAAATCCCAAAGAAACCTGCCCCGCCCGAACTCTTGCGCAGCAGCGGCGCCAGCTCCTTCATCTTGATGCCGTCCGGCACACCCCAGCTCGGACGGAACACGACGGTCTTCATGTCCGCAGAAAAGACCGGGGTCGGCCACGACGGCTGACCGACGATGATCTCGTCGGTATGGATCACCTCGCCGTTCTTCACAATGCGGGTCAGGAACTCCGGCACGTTGTCCCAGACGTGGAACTCGCCGAGATCTGGCGGCAGCCAGCGCCAGCGTTCCATGTTTATGAGGATGCGCTCGATCTTCGAATCGTTCGACTGAGCCACCGGGCGCGGCCCACCGTTCAGCACCTGCCGCGTACCGTTACCGACGAGACCATCCGGTGTAAGGTTCTTGTCACGCTGGAAGTCGCGCACGGCCTGAACCAGCTCGTCATCGTAGAGGTTCTCGCTGGACGCATCCTGCGCCGGCACTTTCAGGCGCTGGCGCAACAGAGCAACCTGCGGATCATTCATGCCGGGCCGCAGCAAGCGACCTGCCGGAAGTTGCACGGCCAGTGCAGGGTCTTCCGCCTGCACCTCTTCTTTTTCTTCACCGCCGCGAAGCTTGATCAGCATTTTGCGCAGCGCATGGAACTGCGGATGCTTCGGATGCAGCGAGGTGAGGTACTCGTCCGGCTGCGACGCAGCAGCGATCTCGCTCAGCACCGTCTTTGGCGGCACCAGCGTCGGCTCTTGATCCATCAGCTGCGAGATGCTGCCGGGGTTGATGCGCCCGCCGCGCGCGTAACGCGCATACTTGAGCACCGCGACCGCCACTTGCAGCTCGGTATCGGCGGCAGCCTCCGGCGTCAGGTTCTGCACCCCCGTCGAGGGCACGTCGAACGCGGAGGCCGGCAGACCCCAGCTGTCCGCCCGGCCGATCTCGGCAACGACCGCCTTACCCTTCTCGGTGAGACCGCTCGTGGACGCCCAGAGCGGCGTGCCCGTCACCTCGCCGTAATAGCTGGCGAGGGCGGCAGCCTCTTCTTGATTGACCTTCTTGCCCAGCTCCGAAACCTTCACCCGGATGCTCGCGACAACTGGATCGGCTGGCGGCAGGACTTGCGCCGGGGCGCTCTCGGGCGCAGTGCCAGAGGCAGTATCGGGCAGCGCCGCGGTGGACTTTGGCGCCTCCGCGGCAGGATTTGCCGGCGTCGTCGCGGCTTCATTGGTGGCAGCCGGAGTAGTTGGCGCGGGCGCGGTGGCAGTCGCGGAACCAGGCTGTGGCTCTGGAACCGCACCCGGTTGCGCAGCCGTGGCTTGCGCGTCAGCTGCCGGCGGCGTGGCCGCAGCGGACGACTGCGGCGCCTGGGCCGGCTGTTCAGTAGAGCCCGCGGTGGCCGGAGCAGCTGGCGTGGCGACCGCTGCTGTGGGCTGAGCCGGTTGGCTTGCGGCCGCAGTATTGGCCCCGGCGGCGGGTGCCGCCGCAGGCTGGCTTTCCACCGCAGCGGGCGTGGATTGTGTTGCTGGAGCCGGTGTTTCGGCGCGGGAAGCGACCGATCCCGAAACGCAGAGAGCCGCAATCGCCGGCAAAAGCGCGGCGCGCGTCGAAACAGCCTTCTTGATAGTCATCCCTCGGTCTCCAATCGCGCCTTCAGGCTAGGTGGAGAAAATGGCCGTGACTGGGCCGGATCCGACGCAAACGAGTGATTAGGCATGTGGCAACCGATGCATAATGACGTCAAGGCTAACGTGGAGCATCTCGGCCACAGCCGGTCCATTAATTACCTCAAGAGTCGCGGAAAAGCCCCGGGCACAATCTCACCGCGACCAACCATTCACAGCTTAAGTGAACCTTAAGGCGATAAGCGACCAAAACGAAGAAGGGCGCAGCTTGCGCCGCGCCCTTCCACAATCAGGTGCTTTTGGCGTGGGATTAGAAATCCATGCCGCCCATACCGCCCATGCCGCCGCCCGGCATCGGAGCATGCGAATGCTCCTTCTTGGGCAGTTCGGCGACCATGGCTTCCGTGGTGATCAGCAGACCGGCAACCGAGGCCGCGTCCTGAAGCGCGCAGCGCACGACCTTGGCCGGATCGATAACGCCCTGCGCAACGAGATCGCCGTACTCCAGCGTCTGAGCGTTGTAGCCGTAGTTGTACTTGCTGTTGTCGAGGATCTTGCCGACGATCACCGAGCCGTCCTCACCAGCGTTGGTGAAGATCTGGCGAGCAGGAGACTGCAGCGCCTTGCGCACGATGTTGATGCCGACCTTCTGGTCCTCGTTCTCGACCTTCAGATTCTCGAGCACCTTCGAGGCGCGCAGCAGAGCAACGCCACCGCCGGGCACGATACCCTCTTCGACAGCCGCGCGCGTAGCGTGCAGCGCGTCGTCGACGCGGTCCTTGCGCTCCTTCACTTCGACCTCGGTAGCGCCGCCGACCTTGAGCACGGCAACACCGCCTGCGAGCTTGGCAAGACGCTCCTGCAGCTTCTCGCGGTCATAGTCCGAGGAGGTCTCCTCGATCTGAGCGCGGATCTGCTTCACGCGCGCTTCGATGTCAGCCTTCGAGCCGGCACCGTCGACGATCGTGGTGTTCTCCTTGTCGATCGTCACCTTCTTGGCGCGGCCGAGCATCTGCAGCGTCACGTTCTCGAGCTTGATGCCGACGTCCTCGGAGATGACAGTGCCGCCGGTGAGAACAGCGATGTCTTCCAGCATCGCCTTACGACGATCACCGAAGCCCGGAGCCTTTACGGCGGCAACCTTGAGGCCGCCACGCAGCTTGTTGACGACGAGCGTCGCCAGGGCCTCGCCCTCGACGTCCTCGGCAATGATCAGCAGCGGCTTACCCGACTGAACGACTGCCTCGAGCACCGGCAGCATAGCCTGCAGGCCCGACAGCTTCTTCTCGTGGATGAGGATGTACGGGCTTTCGAGTTCGACGATCATCTTCTCGGCGTTGGTGATGAAGTACGGCGAGAGGTAACCGCGGTCGAACTGCATACCCTCGACGACATCGAGCTCGGTCTCGAGGCTCTTGGATTCCTCGACCGTGATGACGCCCTCGTTGCCGACGCGCTTCATGGCTTCAGCGATCTTGTTGCCGACTTCGGTGTCGCCGTTGGCCGAAATGATGCCGACCTGGGCGATCTCGTCGTTGGACTTGATCTTCTGCGACTTGCTCTTCAGCTCTTCGACGACCGCGGTGACGGCCAGATCGATGCCGCGCTTGAGGTCCATCGGGTTGGCGCCGGCAGCGACCGACTTGGCGCCTTCCTTCACGATCGCCTGCGCGAGAACGGTGGCAGTCGTGGTGCCGTCGCCGGCGAGGTCGTTGGTCTTGGAGGCGACCTCACGAACCATCTGGGCGCCCATGTTCTCGAACTTGTCCTCAAGCTCGATTTCCTTGGCGACCGAAACGCCGTCCTTGGTGATGCGGGGGGCACCGAACGACTTCTCGATCACGACGTTACGGCCCTTGGGGCCGAGCGTGACGCGGACGGCGTTGGCGAGGATATCGACGCCGCGCAGCATCTTCTCGCGCGCGTCCTGCGAAAACTTCACGTCTTTTGCGGACATGTGGGGAAAGCTCCTGAAAAGCTGAATGATGAGTGGAGGCTGAGCGGAATTAGGCGGCGGCCTTCACGCTAGCCTTGCCCTCGAGCACGCCGAAGATGTCGCTCTCTTTCATGATCACGAGATCCTCGCCGTCGATCTTGACCTCGGTGCCGCTCCACTTGCCGAACAGCACGCGATCACCGGGCTTCACGTCGAGAGGATTGACCTTGCCGGTCTCGTCGCGAGCACCGGGTCCGACAGCCATCACTTCGCCTTGTATCGGCTTCTCTTTGGCAGTGTCGGGAATGATGATGCCGCCAGCTGTCTTCGTATCTTCCTCAACGCGGCGGACAACGACGCGGTCATGAAGAGGACGGAACTTCATGGGATCAACCTCATGATGTGCTTTGCGTTTTGAATCTGAATTGCCTCATTCGCGAGGCGTGAATACGCGGGATCGGCGAGCCCATGGCTCACCGGCCCCGCGCCGCGTATATGATCCTGGCTGTTAGCACTGTCAAGGCACGAGTGCCAAGCCCAGCACCAAGACCCGCACCAAGAATTGGGTCAGCCGACCAGCGGCGGCCGCACTATCCGCATCGGCGGCTTAATGAAAGCTTATCGGCTCACCGGTGGCCGGGGCAGGGTCCCCACCTCAGCGGTGACGTGGCCGATCCTTCCACCGACGTCATCCGTGAACGTCCCCACGCTCGGTCATGCCGGCACAAGCCGGCACCCGCTCAAAGCCGCTGCCAACACGAGGTCAAAGTCCCGGGCAGGGGATAGCTCTATCTCGCCGGCACCGCAGACTCTTCGATCAGGCCGCCCGGCTATGGCGTCGCTCTTCTATTTCCTCCACGATTTTGGCGACAAACGCATCAATATCCCCCGGATTTCGCGAGGTGATGATGCCATGATCGGTCGCAACAGGCCGGTCGACCCATCGGCCACCCGCATTGATCACGTCCGTGCGGATCGAGTTGTATGAGGTGACCTCCCGCCCCTTGACCGCCCCCACCTCGACCAGCAGCCACGGCGCATGGCAGATCGCCGCCACCACCTTTCCGGCCTTCAGGAAGGCCTCGATGATACCCAGAGCTGCCTCATTGGTGCGCAGATGGTCGGGGTTCATCACCCCGCCAGGCAGCACCAGGGCATCGAACGATCCGACGTCTACGCCATCCAGGGTGAGATCGACGTCGACAGTCCGGCCCCAATCATTCTTGTCCCATCCCTTGATCTTGCCCGCTTCAGGAGCGGCGATCCGGACATCCGCCCCTTTGGCTTTTAGTTGCCGTAAGGGCTCCTCGAGTTCCGACTGTTCAAAGCCATGCGTTGCCATGATCAGAACGCGGCTCTTGCTGATATGCGCCATGGCGGTCACTCCTCTATTCCTTGAAGGATTGAACCGTCAGACCGCTCAACAGTTCCGCCAAAGGCGATATTCAAAAAACTGAAGCTGAAATAACGAAGGGGCCCGCAACGGCATTAGCCTGCGAGCCCCTTTCGTTCTTATTCCACGTCCTGGATTACAGGCGTTCTAAATGCCGTTCGCGTCAAATAGCGAAATCCGTCAGCTTGGCGCCCTTGTTGAGCTTCGCAACCAGCCAATTCGGCTTGCGTCCACGCCCGGTCCACGTCTCCGACTTGTTGTCGGGATTGACGAATTTGGCAGCGCTGGTCTTGCCCCGGCCGCGCCCGCCGAACAGCTCCGATACCGAGAAACCGCGCTTTTCCGCGAGCTGCGCCAATGCCTGTTTCACCTCAGAGCGCTCACGATCCCGCGCCGCGGTGATTGCTTTTTGCACTTTCGCTTCAAGCTCCAGAAGATCCTTCAGCGACAGTTTATCGACATTGGGTGTGGCCATCCGGTAGTCCTTCCTGAATACGCACGTCTCTAGAGGCAATTCGCCGTTGCCACATCTAGCGCTGCTTCAATTACTTTTTGCCTTCAATTTGTCAAGCCGATCGAAATTAAATCCGCAAAACACAACAATGGACGACGGGCAACACCCTGCAACTAATGCGCGAATCCTCCAGCGTATGGGCCGGTGCCGTCTTCGGAAGGGGAAAGGTGAGTCAACCGGTGCCCCCAATTGGCGTTCAGGCTGCGTTCAGCCGCCCGTGGCTAACTTCAATTCAACCCTGAACTCCCATCTTCCCCGGAGTGATCCAAGAGGGCGCAGCGTTCAGGGTCGCTGCGTCCTCACCCCTCCCAGATCCCGGAAATCAGACGGCCGCGCGCGGAACTGGCGCGGAGGCCCCGCGTTGCCATTGCACATGTGAGCCGGTAGTTTGCCGCCGTGTTTTTCGGAGGCCCCACTATGACGTTCAAACTTGCACCACTGCCGTATGCCTACGACGCCTTGGCGCCGTACATGTCGGCCGAGACTCTCGAGTACCACCACGACAAGCATCACCAAGCCTATGTCGATATGGCCAACAAGCTGATTCCCGGCTCGAAATATGAAGGCAAGAGCATCGAGGAAATCTGCAAGGAAGCCTTCGCCGACAAAGCCCAGCCGGTGATCAACAATGTCGGCCAGGACTACAATCACAACCACTTCTGGCAGTGGATGAAGAAGGACGGCGGCGGCAACAAGCTTCCCGGCACCGTTCAGAAGCTCGTCGAGGCAGCCGGCGGCTACGACAAGGTCCGCAACGACTTCATCGAGAACGGCAAGACCCAGTTCGGCTCGGGATGGACTTGGCTGGCAGTCAAGGACGGCGCGCTTCTACTGATGAAGACGCCCAACGGCGAGAACCCGCTGATGCACGGCGCCCAGCCGATTCTCGGCTGCGACGTGTGGGAGCACAGCTACTACATCGACTATCGCAACGCGCGACCGAAGTACCTCGAGGCCTGGTTCGACAATCTCGTCAACTGGGACCACGTCGAGGAACTGGCACAAAAGGCCGTCTAATCTCGCAGCTTATGACCCAGATAAAGAAGGCGCCGATGACAGTCGGCGCCTTTTTCTATTCTGGCTTCTGCTCTGAGTTCGGCTCTGGCGCTGTGCCCTGTGCTCTGAGGTCATTGAGGTAGGCGACGATCGCTTCTACCTGATCCGGTTCGAACACGAACTCGGGCATATCCGGATGGCCGGAAATGAGTCCCTCCGCTAGCGCCTCGGCGAGATTATCGGGCGGATAGCGCGTTACCACCACGCGAAACGGGGGCGCCTCTTTGTGCTTGCTCTCGCCCTCGAGTCCGATTGCATGACAGCGCGCGCAATTAGCTTCGAGCAGCGCGCGTCCCTGATCGATTGTCGCCGTCTCCGCGATAGCGCCACGCGTCGCCAGCAAGACCGCCCCTGATAGCAGCGCGACAGCAATAGCACTACGACGGCTAGCCCTGCGCATCACTCGCACTCGCAAACCATTGCAGCTCAGAACCACGCAGGTTGCCACCAATGCAGCGCCGCGCGCACTAATTCAGGCTGCACCAGCCATGCGATGAACACCAGCAGGATGACACCCGCAATCAGAAACATGATTGGGCCGGTCAACGGCGTTCGATAGCTCATGCCGGTGCCTGGAATGCCCAGCGTGACCATGCGCTTGCCGTCAGCGCCCACGTTGACGGTCGCGCCCTTGCCGCCAAGGCTCGTGCTGACCCGAGACTTGCTCAGGTTGACTTTCACGCCCTTTGCGACGCCGATCTGCTTGCGGAAGCGAAAGCCGGGAAGAAAGCCCATCGTAGATCCTCGTTCTTTCAGTCCGAAAAACCCACCAACTGTCTGATCAGATGGGTCGAGTCGCGTTCCATTGCCAACCTATTCTCATGCAGCCGGCATGAGAATACTGTCCAAAAACAACTGGGGATTTGCGGCCTTTTTGCCTCAGCCGTCCTTACGACCGATGCCGAACCAGCCGCCCAATTTCTCTTTCACGTCAGTCAGTTTCTCTGACATGTTACCCATCGCTGAATTCATCGCCTGGATGCGCTCGAAGGCACCCTCGACGATGTTTTCCTCGCCGTACTTGCGCCGGTTATCCTCGTCCGCCTCGATCAGCTTCGCGCGCTCTTCCGCCGTCAGCGGTCCGATCCTCGCCATCGGCGGGCGGATCAGCGCCCGCTGCACCATCGACGGCTCACCTTTGTTGCGCAGCGTCGAGACGAGCGCCTCGCCCACTTTGAGCTGCTGGATCGCCTGCTCGGTATTGAACTCCGGATTTTTGACGAAGGTCTCCGCCGCCGCCCGGATTGCCTTCTGCTCCTTCGGCGTGAACGCGCGCAGCGCGTGCTGCACGCGGTTGCCGAGCTGTGCCGACACCCGGTCAGGAACGTCCGATGGGCTCTGTGTCACGTAATAGACACCGACGCCCTTCGAGCGGATGAGGCGCGTCACGCGCTCGATCTGATCAAGCATCGCCTTCGGCGCATCGTCGAACAATAGGTGAGCCTCGTCGAACAGGAACACCAGCTTCGGCTTATCGAGATCGCCAACCTCAGGAAGCTTGTCGAACAGCTCGTCCAGCATCCACAGCAGCGCCGTCGCATAAAGCCGCGGATTGTCCATCAGCTTGTCGGCCGCGAGCACGTTGACGACGCCATAGCCATCGCGCACGCGCATGAAATCGTTGATGTCGAGCGACGTCTCGCCGAAGAACTTGTCGGCACCCTGCTCTTCCAGAACCAGCAGGCGGCGCTGCAGCACGCCCACTGTCTGCGGAGCGATGTTGCCGTACTTGGAGCGCAGCTCCGGCGCACGCCGCCCCATCTCTTCGATCACAGCGCGCAGGTCGCGCAGCTTGCGGATCACCATCTTCGGGTCGCGCGTCTCGCGGCGGTCCTCTGCCCAGCGGAACGCGATGTTCAGTACGCCTTCCTGCGGCTCGGTAAGGTCTAGCAGGCGTGACAGCAGCAGCGGTCCCATCGACTGCACACTGGTGCGCACCGGATGTCCTTGCTCGCCAAAGATGTCCCAGAACGCCACTGGGAAGGCGGCATTGAAATAGCCAGGCAACCCTATTTCTTCCGCCCGCGCAACGAGCCCTGGCTTCTGCTCACCCTTGACGCCGATGCCAGAGAGATCACCTTTGATGTCCGCAGCGAAAACAGGAACGCCTGCCGCCGAGAAGCCTTCCGCCAGCACCTGCAATGTCACCGTCTTGCCGGTGCCCGTCGCTCCGGTCACCAACCCGTGCCGATTAGCCAGCTTCAGCTCGATGAACTCGATGCCCGCGTGGCTGCCCCCGAGGAGAATGCGTCCGTTTTGAGCGAAGAAGTGCGGGTCGGCAGCAGGATTCTCCGCCGCTGCGGACTTGGACTTTTCGGGCATTGTGGGCTCCAATCTGGGGCTGCCGGCGACCGGCTTCGCACGCGACTCGACGCGACAACGCCCGTTTTTCTTGGCACGCAGCTAGGTCCATTGCAAACATCGGTTGCATGCAGGACACGGGAGGCGTGGACCACCCGCGCGCCGTAGCGACGCGGAAGCCTTTGACGCCCGCTTTAGCTCGTGCAAACAGGCAGTCACTAAGCCTATAGAAGTGGATTGCTGGCTGCGGCCGCCCACCCCAACCGACAAGACGCTGAGGACATGACTGAGACCGCCACCGCCAAGCTCGCCTCCGGTTTTCCTCCCGCCGACTACGACAAGTGGCGCCAGCTCGTCGAAAAGGCGCTGAAGGGCGCCGATTTCGATAAGCGGCTCGTCGCCAAGACGGCCGACGGCCTGCGCATCGAGCCGCTCTACACCAGAGCCGATACGCTCCCGCAAGCGGATGCCACTGTCCCTGGCGGGGCACCGTTCACCCGCGGAAGCCACGCCAAGGCCGATGGCCTCGGCTGGCAGATCCACCAGCGCATCGTCGAGACCGATTCGGCGGCAGCCAACAAGGTGATCCTCGAAGAGCTGGACGGCGGCGCCAACGGGATCGTCCTTCAGATTGCCGGCCCCGGCCGCATCGGCATCAAGATCGAAAGCTCCGATGATGCCGCCGCAAGCCTCGCCGGCATGTTCGTCGACTACGCACCCTTCCAGCTTGCCGGCGGTATCAATGGCCTAGCCGCCGCGCGCCATTATCTGGCAGCGCTCCCGGCACTGAAGCGTGAGGAAGGCGGCACCGCCGTCTCGCGCCTCAATGTCGATCCATTGGGAACGCTCGCGCGCTTCGGCGCTGCCTGGGCACCGATCGATAAGGCGCTCGCCGAAACTGTGGCCTTCGCCGCAGAAGCAGGCGCAGCAGATCGCCCGCTGACGAGCATCCTCGTCGATGCCAGCGTCCCGCACGAGGCTGGCGCCAGCGAAGCTCAGGAGCTCGCATTCCTCGCTGCAGCGCTCGTCGCGTACCTGCGCGCCTTCGAAGCCGCTGGCGTTGCCCCGAAAGATGCCCTGCCGAGCATCGCGTTCGCGCTCGCCGTCGACACCGACCTGTTCCTCAGCGCCGCCAAGGTGCGCGCAGCACGCACCATCATTGCCCGCATCGCTGAAGCCAGCGGCGCGACTGCTTCAGGCTTGCACATCTCCGCCGTCACCTCCGAACGCGTAATGGCTAAGCGCGATCCGTGGACCAACATGCTGCGCACCACCACCGCATGTGCCGGTGCAGCGTTCGGCGGCGCCGACGCCATCAGCGTCCTCCCCTACACCTGGTCGCTCGGCATGCCCGACCGCTTCGCCCGCCGCATCGCCCGCAACACGCAGCTCGTGCTGCAGGAAGAGTCGCAGCTCGGCCGCGTCGTCGATCCGATCGGTGGCTCCTGGTATGTCGAGAAGCTCACGGCCGATCTCGCCAAGAAGGCCTGGGAGCTGTTCCAGGGCATCGAAGCCAAGGGCGGCCTCGTTGCCGCGCTTTCCGCCGGCGCTCTGCAGGACGACATCGCCGGCACCGCCGAGGCGCGCATGAAGGCCATCTCCACCGGCCGCATCGAGCTGACCGGCGTATCCGTCTTCCCGTTCCTTGGCGACGATGGCGTCAAGATCACCCCTTATCCCGCGCCAGCCGCGGCGCCAGCGCAGCAGGTGCGCCCGCTGACACCTCATCGCCTGGGCGAAGCCTTCGAGAAGCTGCGTGATGCGGGCGACGCGTTCCTCGCCAAGATCGGCAAACGCAAGCAGGTCTTCATGGCCAACCTCGGCGAGATCGCCGAGCACAACCGCCGTTCTCAGTGGATGTGGAACTTCCTCGCCGCCGGCGGCATCGAGGGCCTCACCAGCGACGGCTACAAGAGCCCGGCCGAGGCCGCAGAAGCCTTCAAGGCTTCCGGCGCCAAGATCGCGTGCATCTGCTCGTCCGACGAAGTCTATGCGCGCGATGCAGCAGCCACGGCCCAAGCCCTCAAAGCTGCAGGCGCCCAACGTGTTCTCCTTGCCGGACGTCCGGGCGAGGCTGAAGCTGCGTTGCGCGCGGCTGGTGTTGATGGCTTCATTTATGCGGGACAGGACGCAGTGAAGACGCTCGAGGATCTGCACAAGGCGCTGGCCCAGAGCTAGTCTCGCGCCCTGCGCTTATCCAGACGCAACGGAGGATAGCCCGTGGCCAGCCTGCGCTTTCTCGCCAGCCTCTTTGCACTCATCGCTATAGTCGCGCTCGTCGCCGACATGACGCCGATGCTGATCGGTACAGGCACGTTCCAGGCCCACAGCGTCATCAATTATTGGAGCGAGCTGGCACCGGCCTCGCTGCTCGCCACGCGCGACAGCATCAACGCCATGACCTTCCCGTGGGTATGGAATCCGGTGCTGCTCAGCGTCCTTAGCGCGCCGATGTCGTTGTTGTTCGGCTCGCTGGCGATCGTATGCGGCTACTTCGGCCGCCGCCGCGTGCAGATGAAGCTGCACATCAACTAACAGCCCTCACCGGGTCGCGATCTCTCCCGTCCGGAGGTTAAGTTTCGGCCGATGACTTAGCCTCTCCACGGCGGGGAGCGGCCGAAGCGAATGCAAATGAGCTTCGGGTGAGGGGGGCGAACTCTGTCGAAGCCTTTAGACCGCTGAACCGGGTAAAGACTTGGACTACTTCTTCTTCGCTGGTGGAGCCGCCGTCGTGCCGCCCTGCATGACGAGCGCCTTCACGCTGGTCAGCGCCGGCGGTAGCCCGCTACTCGGCGGAAAGATGATGTCGAGCGCGATGCCGCCGATCACCATCACCACCAGCAGCGAGATGAGTCGCATGACCCAGCCGCGGTGGCTCTTGTTCAGCAACTCGATCTCGGCATCGTCGACGCTGTCATCGCCTGGCGTCAGGAAGCCCTGCTTCAAGCCGAAGTACTTTTTCTGCACCGAGCGCCGCACATTGCCTTTGTGCTCGACGGCAAGACCGGCCCGCGCCGCGATCTTCTGCGCGATCTCGGGATAGGGAAAGCACGGATCTGAGTTCGCCTCGCTGACATAGCCGAGCTTGACCGGCGTATCGTCCTTGAGGATCAGCCGCGCACCCTGCAGCAGCACAGGTGCAACCGAGCCGCCATAAACCTCGCGGCGCGTCTCCACCGCTTTGATCTGGTCATAGGGAATGTCGTAGCTGCGATAGCGCATCATCGGCGTCGGACCGCGCCCCGATGGCAGCGTCATCTTCACCGACGTAGCGCCAAGCTCGATCCGCGCCCGCAGCGAATGCATCAGCTCGATCACCAGCAGAAACATGATGAACGCAAAGGCAATCGCCAGCACCACGAGGCCCGGAGTACCGTTCCAATGGCCTTGCGACACCCGCCAGAACAGCATCGGCGGCAAACTGATGAAGAACGGCAGCAGCAAGAGGAACGCGAACGAGAATGCGAACTTGCGCCCGCCACCCGCGGCGTAGACGTCTCGCTCACGCGGGGCCGAAGCTGGAGCAGCGGCACCCATCACTGCGGCATCTGCCATCGTTCACTCCCCCTAAATTGTTACTCGGCAACTCTGCGCAGATTGCATCACAATAACATGACCCTATTGGGTCTGCCGCAAGGATGGCCGCAACATTATATCAGGCGCACATTAGAACACGCTCAGTCACCATCCAATTCGGGGTGAGCCATGCTTTTCCGTAAGAACAAGACCGCCATGCCGACGTCCGAAACTGCACTCAAGGGCCGGCCGACGCCGATCCCCACCGCCGAAGAGCACGAGCTGTTTTCGCGCCCGCTGAAGGGTCCTTACCCGGCGGGCCTCGAGATGGCGATGTTCGGGCTCGGATGCTTCTGGGGCGCAGAGCGCAAGTTCTGGAACCTCGGCCCCGGTATCTGGATCACCGCTGTCGGCTATGCGGGTGGTCTGACGCCTAACCCGACCTACCAGGAGGTGTGCACCGGGCAGACCGGGCACAACGAGGTCGTGCTCGTCGTCTACGATCCAAAGGAGATCAGCTACCGCGATCTGCTCAAAACCTTCTGGGAAAGCCACGACCCGACCCAGGGCATGCGCCAGGGCAATGACGTCGGCACGCAATACCGCTCCGGCATCTACTATTACACCGATGCGCAGCGCGCCGCCGCCGAAGCATCGAAGGCTGAATACCAGAAGGCTCTCACCGCGAACGGCCTCGGCCGCATAACCACCGAGATCCTGCCCGCGCCCGAGTTCTTCTTCGCCGAGGACTATCACCAGCAGTACCTGTCAAAGGTACCGCATGGCTATTGCGGGCTCGGAGGCACCGGGGTTTCGTGCCCGATGCCAACGGGCGTAGCAGCCGAGTAAGAGGCTATTTCTTGGTCGCGGCCGTCGGGGTCGCGGCCATGGCCTCGTCTGCAGGCGGCGATGCGTTCGGACTGTTCAGCACGACTTTGCACTCTGCCGGCAGCTGCTCCATCGTGATCTGCCGCCGCGCGCTCGGCGGAATGTAGGGCGCTTCCGGTCCCTTGGGCTTGGGCTTTGGCTTCAGCGACGCTTCGATATTCTTGAGCCAGCCTTTCAACTCCGCCCCACAACCGTCATCCGCCTTCACCCCAGGTTGCGTCTCGCAACCGCCATTGGGGCAGCCGATACGGATATGGAAGTGGTAGTAGTGGCCCCAGATCGGGCGCACCTTGTAGAGCCACGCGCGATCCTTGCCCGCCGCTTGGCACAGCGCCTTCTTGATCGCAGGATGCACGAACACGCGCTCCACCGCCGAGTAGGATGCAGCACGCTTGATCAGCGCCACGTGCGCGGCCGTGAACACCTTCGGATCGACCGATAATTTCGTCTTGTCCAGCATCGATGTTGCCGAGATGTCTTCGCGCTCGCGCCGGCTCAGCGCACGGTTGGGCATCGGCGTCAGCCAGATATCGGCGTCGAGCCCTACCTGGTGGCTTGCATGCCCCGACAGCATCGGCCCGCCGCGGGGCTGCGAGATGTCGCCCACCAGCAGACCCGACCAGCCATCCTTCTTGGCTTCCGAGCCCAGCCGTTTCAGCAGCGCAATCAGCTTAGGATGCCCCCACGCGCGATTGCGCGACGGCCGCATCGTCTGCCAGTCAGGCCCCGCGTCCGCGAGATGCACACCGCCGGCGAGGCATCCCTTCGCATACCAGCCGATGGATCGCGCCTTGAGGTCAGCGGCGCCCTGCGCCTTGCCGAACAGATCACGCGCCAGGATTTTCGGCTTTGTGTCCTTCTTCGCGGCCTTCTTGGCGCTGCTTTTAGAAGGCGCTGACTTCTGCTCCGGCAGCGGCGCCGTTGCAGCGCGCTTGGCTTCGACCGGCGCAGGAGCCTTCGCAGCTGGTTCCGCGGCGACGGCAGGAGCCGCCAGCATCAATGCAAGGACAATGACCTTGTGGGTGCGTCGCATGGCTCCCCCAATGACTAAGTCAGAATAGCGAATTCAGGCCATACTAACGGGCTAGGGCCAAAAAGCGACCCCGACGCTTATTGATCGATTAACCTTTCAGCCAGCGACCAGCACAAATCCCGTGACCGAATTCCTCACAACCGGCCCCGACGACGCACCCTGCCACATACTCTTGGCGCATGGAGCTGGTGCGCCGATGACGAGCCCATTCATGGAGAAGATGGCCGGGCTTTTGACGACGCGTGGCTTGCAAGTATCGCGATTCGAGTTCGAATATATGGCTGCCCGGCGCACCGGTGGGAAACGGCGCCCACCACCCCGCGCCGAGAAGCTGACCGACGAATATCTCAGCGCGGTCAACGAACTTGCGTCGCTCAGCCCGCGCAAGCAAAAGCTCGTCATAGGCGGCAAGTCCATGGGAGGGCGCGTCGCCAGCCTCGTCGCCGATGAGCTGTTCAGCGCCGGCTCCATCGCCGGTCTCGTCTGCCTCGGCTATCCGTTTCACCCGCCGGGAAAGCCGGAAAATCTGCGCACTGCCCATCTTGAGAAGCTGAAGTGCCCCGCTCTCATCGTCCAAGGCGAGCGTGACCCATTCGGCTCGCGCACCGAGGTCGAGGGCTTTAATCTGTCACCGAAAATCTCTGTGACTTGGGCCAGCGACGGGGACCATGATCTCGGCCCCCGTGGCGGCAGCGGCTATACGCGCGCGGGCAATCTCGCGCTTGCTGCCGATACCATCGACGGGTTCGTCAACGGCATCGGCTGAAGCGCACTCAGCTTAGTCGTTGTCTTTTTTCTTTTTGCGCTCGACGACCTTGTCGCCAAGCTTTCCCTTGATGCTGTTGATGCCGTCTTTGAAGATGCCGTCGATCGTCTTGCGTGCTTCGGCGTCTTCCTTGCCGTCGGCGGCATCATACGTGGCCGCCCATACGATGTTCACCTCATCGAGGTCGTCGTCATCGGGGGTTACGGTGAACTGCGCCTCGTAGTTCTTCACCGGCAGCGGGCTCTCGACGATCTCGTACTTGTAGCTCGCGTTGCCGCGCTCCAGCAGCTTCTCCTTGATCTTCCCACCGTCCTGAAGCGTGAGGGTACGGTACTCGGCGTCGCCCTCTTTCGTTTCTTCGCAGGACTTGACTGCCGGATGCCACTCCGCGATCGCGCACCAGCCGCCGAACTGGCCCCAGAGCGCCTTCTTTTCTTCCTCGACCTTGGCCTCATCGACGCGAATTTCGAGCTTCTTGCCGGAGGTTAGGCTGGCGGCATTGGCACCGGCCGCAAACGGAAAGACGACGGCGGAAAGCACAAGGGCGGTGATCGGCAACTTCATCGTTTTCTCCCATATCGGGGCAACAGCCCACGTTTGTTTGTGCGCCGCTCCGGAAGAGGGCGAATTGGTACATTGTAACCTTCAGATGCAAAGAGTTCGAGGGATTTTTGCCTAATCAGGCAGCCGGAGCCGCGCTTCCATTAACTCGCTCCAGCTGCTCGACGAACTCGGCGAGCGAGCAGGGAAACCCGGTGTAGAAGCCCTGCACCGCATCGCAGCCTTCTCCACGCACGGCTGCAAGTTGATCGTCGGTCTCCACGCCCTCGGCGGTGACTTTGAGACCCAGACTGTGCGCCAGCATCACTATGGCACGCACAATCTTCAGCGAGCCTTCGCTGGTATTCATGTCGCGCACGAAGGAATGATCGATCTTTATGCGGTCGACTTTGAAGCGCTGCAGATAGCTGAGTGACGAGAACCCCGTACCGAAATCGTCGAGAGCAATAGAAACTCCAAGTTCGGCAAGTTCATCGAGGATGGCAATACTGATCGCGCAATCCCGAAGGAGAACGGACTCGGTGATCTCCAATTCCAGGCGAGACGGGTCAAGGCCGGAGACTTCTAGAGCCGAAGCCACGACTTTTCCGAGATCGCTGTTCTCGAACTGCAATGGAGAAAGATTGACCGCGACACCAACCGATCCCGGCCACTTGGCAGCCAGCGCGCACACTTTGCGTATGACCCATTCACCGATCTCTTGAATGAGCCCGCACTGTTCCGCCAGGGGAATGAACTCCGAAGGCAATACCATGCCGCGTTCGGGGTGGTTCCATCGCAACAGCGCTTCGGCCTGCTCGATCGCCCCGGTCTTCAAGCTGAAGATCGGCTGGAAATAGAGCTCAAGCTCTCCGCGCGACAGCGCGTTCCGCAGATCCAGTTCGGTTCGCCGCCGCCGCTGCATCCGCTCATTCAGTTGCTTTTCGTAGAAAACGTAGGTGCCGCGGCCCAACTCCTTCATGCGCCGCATGGCCAGAGCCGCATTGTGGATGAGCACATCAGCGGTCTTCGAATCTTCTGGTCCGATCGCGATCCCGATACTAGCCCCCAGCTGCAACGGTTGCCCCGCGACGATGAAAGGCTCTTCGACGACGGCGCCGATGCGTCGTGCCTGCCCGGCAACATCATCGTCCTTCAGATCGCCGACTTGGACCAGGGCGAATTCATCGCCGCCGATGCGCGCCAGAGCCTCACGGTCCCTGACAAGGGTCGCCAATCGACTGCCGATCGACTGCAGAATCTCATCGCCGGCCGCATACCCGAGCATCTCGTTGATGGCTTGAAACCGATCCAGGCCCACGTAGTGCACCGCAACCTTCTGACCGGTTTCCGCAACAAGCGCCAGGAGCTCGCTCAAACGCTGCTGGAAGCGCGTACGGTTGGCAAGCCGTGTCAGCGGATCAGAAAAAGCGTACTCGTACGCTCGGCTACGGGTCTCTTCGTGCTCCATAGCGATCATGCACAAGTGCAAGCACGTGCGCACGATCTGCCGCTCGAGCAGATTCGGTCCTCGCGAGCGCGGATAGTAGAACGCGAACGCGCCCAGCACGCGGCCATCGGAAGATTTGATCGGGCTGGACCAGCACGCGCGCAGACCAAGCGGCAGCGCGAGTTGCCTGTAGTCCTCCCACAAGGGATCGGTCGCAATATCGACGACCTCCACGGGCTCACCGCGATAGGCTGCCGTGCCGCAAGAACCCGCTTTCGCACCGATCGGCAACCCGTCGATCGCCGCCGAATATTCTTCAGGGAGACTGGGGCTGGCGATATGGCGCAGCCTGAGCTGCGGATCGACCTCCAATACCGAGCAGGTGACGGATGGCGCTAACTGTTCGACCTTGCGACACAGCGTATCCATGATGGCTTTCAACGGCAGTCCGTAAGCCATCGCCTCCAGCACCTCTTGCTGGATCAGGTGCAACCGCCAAGCAGCAGCTCGGCGATACTCGATCTTGGCGAACCACCGCTCGTCATAAAGGAAGCGGCCAATCTCCAACTCGACGATTTCGTTGCATCCCTGGCACGAGCAACGCTCCTTCACCTGGATGACGATCGCCAGGCCGTTCGCGTGCACCTTTTGCCAGATGTCGTTCCACCGCTCGGCGTCGAGGTCGAGCCAGAGATCCCAGACGTGCCTATGAGCGAGCTGATTGGCGGTTAAAGTGCAGGCCTCACCGAATGCGGGAGACCAACCGCGCAGTCGGCCGACCTCATCGAAGAGAGCAATCGGCGTATGGGGCGCGTGTTCTAGTCTCAGAACATCTTCACGCGCTGTCATCGGCAAAAGGCCATGCGTGTTGCAATCCGCGAGTCCGCGCGCACTCGATTACAAACTCATCTAACCATATAAAGAATAAGTTACAGAATGATTCTCATTTTTCGCTACGAAACTTCTTGAGCTTCACGTCGACCGGTGCCGCACGCGCGCCGTGCGCTGCAGTGCAGCGCGGGTCAACTCATCAAGTCGTAGGCCGTCCCCCAGAAGATCGAGGAACGACTTTTCGTCCGCCTGCAACGCCAGGTCACTCGCGGCGACTTCAGCCGCCAGAGCATAAGCGGTCTCGCGTAGTTCCCCGATCAGCGCTTCACCAATGAGCCGGACAACTTTGTTCACACCGTCGGGGCGTGAAAGCAGCTTTCCGCACGCCTGCGCTTCGCGCCCAAACCAGGCGTCATCGACCCCGCGAAAAGCAGGAAGCTCCCGCACCATCGAATGCATCCGTTCGATCTCGATTTGCGCGATCGTCCTGTCAGCCGCCGCTGCGGCCACCATCGCGTAGATTAGGGCCTCTTGGGGCGATAGCGTCGCCGCGGGTGAGGGTTGATCGGCCAGCACTGGTCTTGAGCCTCCGCTTATGGCATTGGCGCCGCGTCATGGCGCCCGTTCCGACGCAATGACGTTGACGTATGCGCCGGCCCGAACATAGGGTTCCCGCCACTTCGTTTCCACGCCTGCAACCTCCTCCAGACATAGAAAACAATACGCGATGTCGTCTCCCGTCCCTGCCCCAACCTCTGCTCTCGCCGACGCGAAGGCCTGGCCCTTCGAGGAGGCGCGTCGGCTTATCAAGCGGCTGGAGAAGATAAAGGGCGGCGAGGAAAAGGCCGTTATATTCGAAACGGGCTACGGCCCGTCGGGCTTACCGCACATAGGCACTTTCGGCGAGGTCGCCCGCACCAGCATGGTCCGCCACGCTTTCGAGCTGCTGACCGAGGGCAAGTGGCCAACGCGCCTCATCTGTTTCTCCGACGACATGGACGGCCTGCGCAAGGTCCCCTCCAACGTCCCGAACCAAGAGCTGCTTCACGCAGCTCTCGAAAAGCCGCTGACCAATGTGCCCGACCCGTTCGGGAAGTTCGAAAGCTTCGCGCATCACAACAACGCCATGCTGCGCGACTTCCTCGATCGCTTCGGCTTCTCCTACGAGTTCATGTCGGCGACCGAGGCCTACAAGTCCGGCCGCTTCGACGAGACGCTCCTGAAGATGCTCCACGCCTACGACAAGGTCATGGAGATCATCCTGCCGACACTTGGCCCGGAGCGCCGCGCCACCTATTCGCCTTTCCTTCCGATCTCGCCGCGCACGGGCAAGGTGTTGCAGGTACCGATGGTCGAACGCCATCCGCGCAAGGGCACCATCGTCTATATCGATCCCGACTCCGGCGAGAAGGTGGAAACCCCCGTCACGGGCGGCGCGGTCAAGTGCCAGTGGAAGGCGGACTGGGCCCTGCGCTGGACAGCGCTCGACGTCGACTACGAGATGGCCGGCAAGGACCTCATCGACTCCGTGCAGCTCTCATCACGCATCTGCAAGGCTCTCGGCGGCACCCCGCCCGAAGGTTTCAACTACGAGCTGTTCCTCGACGACAGGGGCGAGAAGATCTCCAAGTCGAAGGGCAACGGCCTGACGATCGACGAGTGGCTGAAGTACGCAAGCCCTGAAAGCCTTGCGCTCTTCATGTTCCAGAAGCCGAAGACGGCCAAGCGCCTTTACTTCGACGTCATCCCGCGCGCCGTCGATGAATACCTGCAGCTTCTTTCGGCATATGGCCGCCAGGACGACAAGGGCAAGCTGGATAACGCCGTCTGGCATATTCACACCGGCAACCCACCGCCTGCAAATGTGCCGATCACGTTCGCGCTCCTGCTCAACCTAGTCGCCGCCTCCAACGCCGACGATAAGGAAGTGCTGTGGGGCTTCATCCGCCGCCACGTCAAAGGCGTCAGCCCCGAAACACATCCGCTGCTGGACGAGATGGCCGGCTATGCCGTGCGCTACTACGCCGACTTCGTGAAGCCGCGTAAAAAGTACCGCCACGCCGACGACGTCGAGACTGCCGCCCTGCGCGCGCTGTCCGACACCCTTGCCGCCGCCAGTCCGGACGCGACCGCCGAGGAGCTGCAAGGCCTCGTCTACGACGTTGGCCGCTCGGTGCCGCGCTATCAGGATCTCAACGCCAAAGGCGCAACGCCAGAGCGTCCCGGCGTTTCGAACGCCTGGTTCAATGCCATCTATGAAGTATTGCTCGGCGAAGAGAAGGGGCCGCGCTTTGGCAGCTTCATCGAGCTCTATGGCATCAACGAAACACGTGCGTTGATCGATAAAGCACTCGCCGGCGAGCTGACGAAAGCGACGTGATCACAGACCGGGGCGAGCCTGAGCCCGCCTCGTCTGTCGCCGCAAGCCTCTTTCACGCCACGTCACTGCGCGTGCCGACGCCCTGCATCCCGGCAACCTCGACGCCCCACGTATCGCGAATGAGGCCGAACAGCTTGGCCTCGCGAGCGCGGATCTCGTCGGCGCACCACACGCTCGCCTCCACGGCGTCGCGCGTAATCGCCAGCACCGGAGGATCATCGACGCCACCGCGATAGATTTCGCGCTTGCGATGGAATTCTTGGTTACGGGCGCGGTCGTTCTGCTTCTGCGTCACGGCAACGAGATTGCCGAGACTCTCGGTGCAAATCTCGCGCTCTTCCGCATCGGCAAACCAGCGCCGCCATTCGCTCGTCGCACCGGGACGCTGCGGCAGCACATGCTCGACGCTGTAATCCTTCGGATCGAGCACAGTCGTACTGCGCGTCAGCTCGTCGTTGAGGCGCAGCAGCAGTTGCTTGCACACTTGAGCGTCGCGTCGATACATCGAGCGCAGGTGATAGCCGATGTTGCGGATCTCATCGCGTGACAGTGCGAACGGGCCTTCTCCCGGCCTCACCGGCGCACGCGACCTGATGATCTGCACGACCTCCGACATCCGCCGCACGCGCTTGCCCGACCCGACGCACAGAACGCGCAACAGATGCGCGAGCCGGTCGATCTCCTTGAGCAGCAGCTTTGCCCGTCCCCGATCCTCGCTGTACTGCTGCATCACCAGCATGGCAGCCGGCGCCCAATCGCCTTCCGGCAGCCGCCCCAGGTAGACGAGGTAGCGTCGCACCTCAGGATCGATATTGAGACTGACGTCCCCTGCGCGCAGCACCGTGTCGTAAGCTTGAGACAGTGGGGCGACGATGTTGTTCAAGAACGCTTCCGGCCCACCCGCCTCGCTGATCGTCCGCCGCACGCCGGCGATGATCTTCGTGTCGCCGCGGCCATAGACAGCGAACACATGGCTGAAGAACGTCTCGAAGCGCGCGCCCAGCAGCCGCGCTGCGTTGTCCCATTTCTCGATTGCACCAGCCCGTCGCTGCTCGGGGACTCCCTTTAGCACTTCTGCCTTCAGGATATCGTTGCGCTGCAGCGAGCGACCGCGCTCGTTCAGAACGGTGAAAAGACGGTGCGCCCTATCGATGTCCCGCGTCAGCACGACGACGAAATGACATTGATCGCATAGATAGTCGGTCAGCCGCCGCCGGTCGCTCTCGTCGAGCACCGAGAGCTCGCTTACGAAAAGATCGCGCACCATAAGCAGGCGATCCTCGGCTTCGCTCAGCGCACCGGAATCGACATTGCTGAGGCATGCACCGCGCGCCTGAATATGGTTCTCGAGGAATGCTTGCTCACCCGCGCTCACCTCTACGCGGAAGCGTGCCCCGAACTGTCTCAGGGCTCCAGCATCGGCAGCGACGAGTTCATCGAGACGATTGCGCGCACCCCAGCGCCAACGCTCGGTCCCAAGATCCCGAAGAACAGCCGCGAGCACCGCCAGGGTCACCAGACGCTGCTGTCCGTCGATGATCTCGAACATCCGCGGCTCGCGGTCGCGCGCCACCGGCAGGTCGCCGCCGCTTCCATCCAGTAGCAGTATGGCGCCAAGGAAATAGTCGGGCTCTGCTGCGTCCGTAACGCCGCCAACACCAGCCGCCGCAAGCAGATCCTGCAGCAACTGTCCAGCCTCAACTGTGGTCCACGAGTACGGCCTCTGGTAACAGGGCACGGAGAAGTGGAATGGAGTCGAGAAGAGATGCGTTAGTGTCAGAGACGCTGTAGGGAGACCGGGGAACATATAACTTCTTTTGGTTTCGGCCTTAGCAAATGCCAAGTCCACTCGTCGAGCGCCAGAACTATGAAGCTACCATGACTGCACGCACCATGACAGATACGATCTTTGAAAAGCAGCGTTCGACAGCACATGGCTCGCGCAATGTTGATCGACAGCGGCAGTTCCGCGACGCTGCGACAGACGCGCACAACACGCGCGCAACTTTGTCGCTGCCATTGTGCTTGGGTGTGCGATGAAAACTTCTCGCGCAGTTGTCTTCAAGGTATCACCGCGCGCTGTGTGGGAAGCCGCATGTCAAGCTGGTGCTTTTACCGGGTCAGCCGACGATCAACGCGACGGCTTTATCCATTTGTCGCTTGCCTCACAACTTGCCGGAACGCTGGCCAAACACTTTCGCGGGCAGAATGACCTGCTGTTGATACAGTTTAACGCGCACGAACTTGGCGACGCGCTCCGCTGGGAAATATCGCGCGGCGGCGAGGAATTCCCACACCTCTATAGTGCACTGCCTACAGCAATCGCGACAGCGACGCATTCACTGCGCCTCGACGAAGACGGCGTTCCCAGACTACCCGAGGGATTTCAATGTTGAAGGCACTGTTTGACCTCGCGCCGCGCGCACTTAGGCTGCTTGCACCAGAGGAAGCGCACGAGCTCACTCTGAGGGCCCTCGAACTTGGCGCCCACCCCAACGCGCCACCAGATCCTCCAATGCTCGCGACGAGCTTTGCAGGTCTCACTCTGAGCAATCCCATAGGAATCGCTGCTGGTTTCGACAAAGACGCGCGCGTGCCCGACGCAATTCTGCGGCTTGGCTGCGGCTTCGCCGAGATCGGAACCGTCACGCCGCTGCCCCAGCCTGGTAACCCGAAGCCGCGCGTGTTCAGGCTGCTGCACGATCACGGCGTTATCAATCGTCTCGGCTTCAACAACAGCGGACACGATGCCGCTCTGGAGCGTCTGCGGCGCAGGCCGCGCCAAGGTATTGTCGGCGTCAACATCGGCGCCAACAAGGATGCAGCCGATCGCATCGCTGACTACGTGCGCGGCATCGACACGTTCTATGACGTCGCAAGTTATTTCACGATCAACATATCTTCGCCCAACACGCCGGGCTTGCGCGACTTGCAGGACCCGGCCGCCCTGCGCGATTTGCTGACGCGCGTTTTCGCCTCGCGAACGAAACAGATGGACGCTGGGAAGCCCAAACGTCCGATCATCGTTAAACTTGCACCTGACATTCCCGAGGAGTTGCTCGTCGAGGTCCTCGCTGTCCTCACCGAGCAAAACGTCGACGGCATCGCGATCTCGAACACGACCCTATCGCGCCACGGTCTGCGCGATAGCAACGCGCGCGAAGCCGGCGGCCTTTCCGGTCGCCCGCTGTTCCACCGCTCTACCATCACGCTGGCACGGGTCTATCGAGCGACCGGGGGGAGAACCCCGCTCATCGGCATCGGTGGCATCGACAGCGGTGGCGCCGCGCTCGCCAAGATCGAAGCCGGCGCCACATTGGTGCAGCTTTACACCGGCTTGATTTACGAAGGCCCGAGCCTCATCGGCCGCATCAAGGCAACGATGGCCGATGCGGTACGCCGTCACAACGTGCACGCGATCGGCGACCTCGTCGGCCGGCGTGCCGACGAGTGGGCGGCAAAGCCGCTCGAAGGGTAGCCTAAGGTTAGCGCGTTCCTGAGGGCGGTGCTGGCGGGTCGTCCGGACCGCGGCTAGCCTTGATCAGCCGCGCAATGAACCAGACCGGCACCACCACCATCGCGCCGAGAATGAAGTAGCCCAGCACCGACTCGATCGCCCCGAAGCCCAGATCATAAATGCGACGGAGCAGCACATTGATCTGATAGAAGAAATTATCAGGCGTGATGCCGAGCGCAGATAGTATGATGCCGACCACGATCGACAGTATGGTGAGCCGGACGAGAACCCCCAGCACGCTCCCGCCGAGAAACGTAGTGCGGTCCATGGGGTCGTTCTCCTCTCGCGCGCCGAACTAGCGGCGTCCCTATATCTACCGGCTAATGTCGTGTCCCGCCATTAGCACAGTTGGCGGGGGCTTTCGACAGGAACGCGTCCGGTAGTACAGCGTGGCATGATCAGTTGACGACGACGAAACGAGTTAAGAGCACCGCCAAGCGTCGCCGCTCCGATCCCCAGCGGACGGCCGAGCCGCTGCTTCCCGAACCCTTCGCCGGATGGTTCGCGGCACGTGGCTGGGCACCGCGGCCGCACCAGCTCGCCCTGCTTGAAGCCGCGCGAGAGCGCCGCTCCACCTTACTGATCGCTCCGACCGGTGCTGGCAAGACGCTCGCCGGGTTCCTGCCGAGCCTCGTCAGCCTTGCCGAAGGGCCGCGCCGCAACCGGTCCCAGCGCTTGCACACGCTCTATATTTCCCCGCTGAAAGCTCTCGCAGTCGACGTCGCCCGCAATCTCACCGCGCCCATCACCGAGATGCAGCTTCCGATCCGCACTGAGACGCGCACCGGCGATACCTCCGTTGCGCGCCGCGCGCGGCAACGACACACGCCGCCCGATATCCTGATGACGACGCCGGAGCAGATCGCGCTGCTCCTGAGCCACCCCGACGCCACCGAACTGTTCGCGGGTCTCGACACCATCATTCTCGACGAGCTTCATGCCCTCGCCTCGACCAAGCGCGGCGACCTGCTGGCTTTGAACATTGCGCGTTTGCGGGCCATCGTGCCCGGCTTGCGCACTGTCGGCCTTTCGGCCACCGTCGCCCGGCCCTCTGAGCTACGCGCCTACCTGGCTCCCCAGGCCACGCCCAGCGACCGGATCGAGATGGCCGAATTAGTGCACATCGCCGGGGGGGCGAAGCCGCAAATCGACATCCTCGAACTCGACGACGCGATGCCCGGCGTCGGCCACACCACCCGATACGCCATCAAAGAAATCTATGCCGCCATCGCCGAACGCAAGCTCTGCCTCCTGTTCGTGAACACGCGCATGCAGGCGGAGCTGCTGTTCCAGGACCTCTGGCGCGTCAACGAGTTGAACCTGCCCATCGGCTTGCACCACGGCTCGCTCGACGCCCAGCAGCGCCGCAAGGTGGAAGCCGCCATGGCCGCCGGCACACTCCGCGCCGTCGTCGCCACCTCCACCCTCGACCTCGGCATCGACTGGGGCGACGTCGACCTCGTCATCCACGTTGGTGCCCCCAAAGGGGCCAGCCGCTTCATCCAGCGCATCGGCCGCTCCAACCACCGCTTTGATGAGCCATCGCAAGCGCTTCTCGTACCCTCGAACCGCTTCGAGGTACTGGAGTGCCGCGCCGCCGTCGATGCCGCCGAAGCCGGCGCCCAGGACGTCACCTTCTCGCGGCGCGGTGCCCTCGACGTGCTTGCCCAGCACATCCTCGGCACCGCCTGCGCCGGCCCCTTTGATCCCGCCGCGCTCTATGCCGAGGTGACATCCGCGGCCCCTTATGCCGCGCTCGACCGAGCCACGTTCGGCCGTGTGCTCGGCTTCACCGCCGACGGCGGCTATGCACTCAAGAGCTACGAGCGCTACGCCAAGCTCAAGGCCATGCCCGACGGGCGTCTGCGCATCGCCCATCCCCGCTTCGCGCAAAGCTACCGCATGAATGCCGGCACCATCGTCGCCGCGCCCACTATCAAGGTGCGGCTCGCCGGCCGACGCTCAGCCGCCATGCGCCACGGCTTCGTCGGCGGGCGCGTCATGGGCGAGGTCGACGAATACTTCATCGAGCAGCTTCGCCCCGGCGACGCCTTCGTCCTTGCAGGGAAGGTGCTGCGCTTCGAGGGCATGAGCGAGAACGAAGCATTCGTCAGCCGGGCCAGCGCCCGCGATCCTGTCATACCCAGTTACAACAGTGGCAAATTTCCCCTTTCGACGCATCTGGCCGAGCGCGTGCGCGCTATGCTCGCCGACGCCTCCCAGTGGAACCGCTTGCCCTCGTCGGTCGCCCGATGGCTGGAACTGCAAGAGGAGCGCTCCGCCATCCCGGGTCGTGACGAATTGCTGGTCGAAACCTTCGCCCGCCGCAACTGCCACTACCTTGTGACGTATCCGTTCGAAGGCCGGCTCGCGCACCAGACACTGGGCATGCTGCTGACGCGCCGCCTCGACCGTGTTGGCGCTTCGCCCCTCGGCTTCGTCGCCAACGACTATGGCATGGCAGTCTGGGGACTGGGCGATCTGTCGGCTCTCGTCGCCTCGGGCAAGCTCGACCTCGATGATCTTTTCGACGAGGACATGCTCGGCGACGACCTCGACGCCTGGCTAGCGGAATCGAACCTCATGAAGCGCACCTTCCGCCAGGTCGCGCTCATCGCCGGCCTTGTCGAGCGTCGCCACCCAGGTCGAGAGAAGACCGGGCGCCAAGTCGCGCTATCGACCAACCTCATCTACGACGTGCTTCGCCGCCACGATCCCCACCACATCCTTCTTGAGGCCGCCTGGGCCGATGCGGCCACAGGCCTGCTCGACATTGCCCGCTTGGGCGATTTTCTGCGCCGAATCAACGGCAGAATCAGGCATCAACCATTAGACAGACTGTCGCCGCTTTCCGTGCCGATCCTTCTGGAGATGGGCAAAGAGGCTGTCGCTGGCTTCGCGCGGGAGGATCTGCTGCGTGAAGCTGCGGCCATGTCGCGGCTCCAGGGCCCGATAGAGGAGACGCAATGCTCGAACTGAAACCTGAGCGCCTCGCCTATGACGACTTCCAGGACCAGGAAATCTCCGTCTGCGGCAAGCGCTTTCGGGCCGATATGTCCGGCGCCCTCTATTGGCCCAGCGAGGACGTGCTCATCGTCGCCGACCTGCATCTTGAAAAGGGCTCCTCCCTCGCCAGCCGCGGCCAGCTCGTTCCACCCTACGACACCCGCGAGACGCTGCAGAAACTCGCCGAAGCCATCGACCGCACGGACGCCGCAACCATCATCGCGCTCGGTGACAGCCTGCACGACGTCGATGCCTCCGCGCGCATCGGCCTGGAAGAGATCGAGATCCTGCAGATCATGCAGGACGAGCGCGAGTGGATCTGGGTCACCGGCAACCACGACCCTTCGATCGGCTCACGCCTCGGCGGCACTGTCGTCACCGAGATAGAGGTCGAAGGCATCGTCCTGCGCCACGAGCCCCGGCCCGGCCACGTAACACACGAGATCGCCGGGCATCTGCATCCCGCTGCCAAGCTCTCCATGTACGGCTACACGCTTCGCCGCCCCTGCTTCGTCGGCAACGGCCGTCGCCTCGTGATGCCGGCTTTCGGCACTTACACAGGGGGCCTCAATATCCTCGAAGACGCGTTCGAACCGCTGTTCAGCAACGATGGCATGCATGTCTGGATACTGGGCCAGGAAGGCCTCTACCCGGTCGCAACGCGTCTCCTGAAGGAAGACTGATCTTACGCGTTGCGCCGTTTGAAGAACGTCGAGGCAAGCAGCCCCGATCCCACCGCGACCAGCACGGCGAACAGGCCATACCCTGCCGGATGCAGGAACGCGAAGTTGTGCACCACACGCTCGAGGCCCGCGCGGTGCAGCGTCACGCGTGCGATGTGCGCGCTGACCGCCTCTCCCTTGCGGAACAGGTATGTGCGCGCCACCAGCGGTCCCACCGGCACGTTAGCCGGCAGCGGAATGGCTGCGCGGAACAGGCTGCGCCCTGCGAACACAACGCCATCTTTCGGCTCGGTGACGTAGAGCTTCTGCTTCTTCTTCAAGCGGATGACGGCGTCACGAAAAGCGGCGACCTCGTATTCCTTGAGCACGCCCTTGTAGCTTGCGCTCGGCGTCATCTTGATGTGCTGGAACCCGATAGCGTTGCGCTCCAGGACGCTCGGCCCGGCGATCTCCTCGATCGGTCGCGTCGACGCGATGGCGTAATAGCTCGGCACCGAGCTGAACGTCACCGACGAGGTATTGATCCAGACACCGCCCACATCGCTCTTGCGCCGCACGACAATGGGGAACGGCGTTCCCTCGACCACCACCACGACATCGTAATAGTTGGCATCGCCCTCGGGCGCCTGGCTGTTGTCGATGGCGCCGAAAACGATGATCTCGTGCCCGGTGAAGCCGGTCGTCACTTCCAGGGTACGCGTGGACACGTCCGCTTCGACGGTCTCCAACGGTGCATCGGCGCTCGGCGTCGCCGCCGGACGCGGCGGCCCGACGCGCGGCGCACGAGAGTCTTGCGCCAGCGCCGGCAGCAGCATGGCAAGGATGACGAGCAGAGCGAGCGGCGTCCGCGCCATTAGTTCGCCCCCCCGATCACCGGCCCGATGGAGTAGATCTCCACAGGCTTGTTCATCAGGTCCCAGCCGATGCGCAGGCAGACCAGCAGCACCAGCCCCGCCAGCAGAAAACGCAGCTGCTCGCCTTTGAGTTTTGCCCCTGCCGCAGCGCCGAACTGCGCCCCGATCACCCCGCCGACGATAAGCAGCAGCGCCAGCACGACATCGACAGACTTGTTCTGCACCGCCTGTAAGAACGTCGTCACCGCCATCACGAACGTAATCTGGAACAGCGACGTGCCGATGACCACGCTCGTTGGCACGCGCAGCAGGTAGATCATCGCCGGAACCATGACGAAGCCACCGCCCACGCCCATGATTGCCGCCATGAAGCCAACGAACGCGCCGATCATCGCCGGCGGTAAGGCACTGATATAGAGCTTCGATCGATGGAACCGCATCTTGAGAGGCAGACCGTGCACCCAGCTGTGCTGCCCGGTCTTGCGCGGTGACGCTTGCCCCGTCTGCCGCTTGCGGATTGTCCCGACGCTTTCGATCATCATCAAAGCGCCGACGGCGCCGAGGAACAGCACGTAGCTCAACGCCACGAACAGGTCGAATTGGCCCACCTGGCGCAGGATCTTCATCAAGGAAACGCCGACCACCGATCCGACGACGCCGCCCACGACCAGCACCGCACCCATCTTTATGTCGACGTTATTGCGCTGGTACTGCGCGACCGCCCCCGATACCGACGAGGCCAGAATCTGCATCGAGCCAGTACCGACGGCCACCGCAGTCGGCACGCCCATGAACATCAACAACGGCGTCAGCAGGAAGCCACCGCCAACCCCGAACATTCCCGAAAGGAAACCGACCGCCCAGCCCATGCCGAGAAAGAGCGCCGCGTTGACGGACATCTCGGCAATCGGCAGGTAGATGTTCATCAGCAGATACTTGCGCGAATGACTTGCGGCGGACAACGGTGCCCGCGTGATGCTCCCATGGCTCGCTCCGGTCAAGGCGCAAGCCACTCCCCATCCCAACATATGGGGTGGAAGTAAAGATCCGCATCCTCAAAAAAGCGAAATGCGCCGCTGAGACAGCGGCGCATTAGCAAAAACTGATGAGTACGTCTCTGAGATTAGCCGCGGCGGGTGCCGTCGCGCCATGCCTGCCCGGCAAGCCGCGCATCGTTGGCCATGTTGGGCATCGCCTTCGCACGCCAGTCCTTGGCCGCAGTCTCGGCCGCGGCAACATCGCCCGCGCTCAGCTTCGCCTTCACGCTATCGCGCCGTGCTGCGGCATCCTTGTCGCCCGACTTTGCAGCCAGAACCAACCACTTGTAGGCCTGCTGCTGGTCCTTCGCGACGCCCATGCCGTTTTCGTACAGCACGGCAAGATTGAACTGGCTGTCGCCAAGGCCGAAATCGGCAGCAGCGGTGAACCAGCGGGCCGCGGACTTGTAATCCGGCTTCGGGCTGCGCGAGGCGAGCAGAACCGCAAGGTTATGCATCGCCTTCACATTCCCTTGAACGGCGGCCCGCTCGTACCAGACCTGGGCGCGCTGCGGATCGGCCTTCACGCCCATGCCGCGCTCGTAAAGAGTGCCGAGCCGGAACTGCGCCATCGGGAAACCCTTGGAGGCGGCCCGCTGATACCATTGCGCCGCCTCGGTTAGATCCTGATCCGTGCCCTTCCCCTCGGCGAGGCGCGAGGCAACCTCGAACTGCGCCGAAACATCACCCTGGGCGGCCGCAAGACGCAGCGAATAAGGACCGACCGTAGCCGGCGGCAGCGTGATGGCACCGCTATCGGCCGTGTCGACGCCGCTCTCGCGCAGCAGCTGGTCCTGCATCAGCGCCGCAGGCGTTGCATGAGCGGCAGCAATGCCGACCTGGCCCGAAAGATGCGCCATGCGTGCCTGCTCGTTGAACTGAGCCACCTGCTCACCGCTCGGGCCTACATCTGCGTTCTGCAGAGCGATGCCATCGGGCAACGAGGCCGTATCGATCGGCGCGCCAACCGCGTTGGCATCCTCGTATCGCTCGTCACCCATCGAGGGCAGCGGAGCCTGCATGTCCTGGCGCGTCTGCTTCGAGGGAGCGTTCAGCGGCGGAACCAGGCGCGGCTGAGCCGGAACCACCGGTTCGGCATCCATCGGCTCTTCGGCAGCATGACCGGCAGCAGCCGGGTCGAGCGTTACGGCTGCCGGCGTGACCGCGTCGAGGTGATCGACATTCGTCCGCGGCATGAAGAAGATGGCCGCCGGGATCGCCGCCAGCAGCACCAAGAGGCTCATCGCCACCCGTTGCGAGCGAAAGGAGAAGATCGAGCGGCGGCGCGGCTTCGCAGCCTGCTCCCGCGTGCCCACAGAAAGCTCACCTGAGCGCAGGTCGTCGTCAGAGACCTCCGGCTTGCTCGCAGCTTTCAGCTTGGCGCGGTGTGCATCGGCGATGAAGTCGTGGCGCAGAACCTCGATCGGGCGCTTCGCCGGCTGCGGCTCGCCGAAGCTCAGCGCTTCCGCATCGCGTGCGCTGGAGAAGGCCTCATCAAGGTTGAAACTCGAGGTGGTGTAAACCGGGATGCGCGGCGGTGCAGTATTCTCACTGACCTCATCGGCCATGAAGGCTCGCATGTCGGCGGGTGACGACTCCGCTTCCTCCGGCGGGAGAAAATCGGAAGCTTCGCCCACTTCAGCCCCGGTGACCTCCGCAAGGCCGCGCATTTCGGCAAATACCGTCGCGGTAGCCGGAATGAGATCGTCGTCATACGACACGGGAGCCGGTTTCGCTGCCACGGGAGGAGCCGGCGGCGTCGGAGCTACGCTGGCCATCGGCTGCTGCTGCGGCCGCTCCGGCTGTGCCATTATGGTGGCGGGAGCATGCGGCTGCGTGGAGGCCTGCGGCTGCGTCAGCTCCAGGCCATCGATCCGGTCCAGCACGCGAATGATCGCCTGCTGCATCGTCTCCAGCATGCTGGCGTTGTTCTCGTCGTTGTGACGGCGCTCGTTGATCAGGCTTTCCAGCATGCCGCGCACTTCGCCGATCTCTCGGGCGCTCGTGTCGCGCTCATGGGAATTCGCCGCGAAGCTGGCCGCAACGCGCTGAGCCGCGGACTGGGCGACTTCATCATAGTCCACATCGTGCGCCGAGCTGCGGCTCACCAGACCGGAAAGGCGCTCGTCGGAGAGCTGCACCGCGATCATGCGCAGCTGCGCATCAATGGCATCCAGCCGGCCCACGTCAGCTGTAACCTGCACACCCTCGTTGAAGAGGCGCGTCAGGCGCTCATCGGAAAGCTGCGAGGTAAGCGTGCCAAGGTGCGCATCGATCATGTCGAGACGCGCCATCTGGCGACGAAGCTGATTGAGCTGTGTGGCGATCTCCTCGATCTGCGCTTCGGCCACGCGCAGCTCTTCCAGATCGGCGCGCGTCGCCATCTGGCCGATCATCGTGTTGATCTGCGTCTCGAGCTGGTCGAACCGGTTTGTCAGCGAAGCAAGCGCCGCCTCGGGCCGGATCTGCCTCAGAGATTCTTCAATGCGCGCCGCGATCTCGGCGAAGCGCTGATCGAGCAAATTGGAATCCATCGCACAGCCGCGCGGCGCAGCTTGCGGACTGGGCATGCCGCCACCCATCGCAGCGGCGTACTGCGGGCGATCCGAAGCGCGATTGCTGACGGCTCGTGCGGTGCTGCGGACACTCGCTGCGGCGACGGTAGCGCCCTCACGGCGGGCATGCACCGCGAATGCCTCACCCGACTCGTAGAGCTCTGCGAGCGCGTTGGCAGCAGCATCGTCCCAAGCATTGCTGTCGTATCTGGCTTCCGCGCGGCGCTGTCCGGCGGGAGCACCCAGCGCGATAACCTGATCGGGCTGCGCCCGGCCGACGCGCACATCGTCCTCGGTAACGAAGCGCACTTCCTTGGACCGCCGCTCGCCGGCCCGCTGGGCGCCGCTGTACGGAACCAATGCCCCGCGGCTCAGGTCCGAAAGCCGCTCGCCCAAACGTTGCATCTGCTGCTGAATGCGCTCGACGTCAGGCTCGAACTCATGCGGGACCTGCCCTCTGATCGATCGAGCCTCATCGCTCAGCGAAGCCAGGCGATCGCGCATCATGTCTAGCATCGATGTCGACGAGGCCTCGCCGGTCGTCGGCACGCCATCGGCGCGCGCTCCGTAGATCTCGTTGTAAGCTTGGTTCGACATCTCAATCCCTTGGCGCTAATCGGGGCCCCGTGGGCCTGGGGTGGCTGCTGCTGTTGCCGAATCGGGACGCACAGAACGAGATTCCGCTCATCCCCAGGCTTTGCGAGTCGCGGTAAACGTCAGGTTAAGCAGCGGGTAAAAATTGCACGCAGGGCTGCAATTAGCTGCAAACCACCCCATTTTTCCGTCTTGGAGGCAAAGTCAGCGATGACCAGCATCCCGGTCCAAAAGCAGATTTCTCAAGCGTTCGAATCACTGAGCGTCGAAACCGAAGGTCCTGACCTGCTCGATCAGACCGCCGCGGTCGGCACTTGGCTTGCCCTCATCGGGGCGACGGACGGGCTACTGACCCTTATGGTCCGCCACACCTCGGCATCGCTGCTGATTCAGGAGAACGCCGACCCCGACGTGCAGGTCGACATGCTCGATGCACTCGACCGGCTGGCACCGCGCAACCAGCCATATGCGCACGAGGTCGAAGGGCCGGACGATATGCCCGCGCATATTAAATCCGCCCTGACGCAGACATCGCTGTCCATCCCGGTCAAGGACGGGCGGATGCTACTGGGCACCTGGCAGGGCATCTATCTCGTCGAGCATCGCGACCGCCCACACCACCGCGAGATCGCCCTGCACTTCATCGGCACGATGACCGGCTGAGCCCGCTACAGCGGGCACAACGCCTCTCTTGGCCGCCGAAGGCGGCAAGGGCCCAAGGGGCCCCGCGCCTTAGGCGCGGCCATCAGCTCGCGCGCCGCAACCGCACACAAAGCTGCCGCCGCTTGTGTCGCTCAAGAAATCCTATGCTTCCGCGTTGCCGATACCAGCTCGTGCGCAATGCCGGGCTCGCTCATGGCATGTCCTGCGTCGACGACGATGCGCAGGTCGGCCTCGGGCCATGCTTGCTTCAGGTCCCACGCATTCTTGAGCGGTGTCACCACGTCATAGCGGCCGTGCACGATCGTGCCGGGAATGCCGGCCAGCCGTCCGGCATTGGCGATGAGTTGGTCATCCCGTTCGAAGAACCCGCCATTGACGAAGTAATGGCACTCGATGCGTGCGAACGCGATTGCATAGGCATCCGCGCCGAACTGGCGGATGCGCTCAGGGTCCTGCAGCAGCGAGAGGGTCGATCCTTCCCATATGCTCCATGCCTTCGCCGCCGTCAGTCGAACCTGCGGCGAAGGATCCGTCAGCCTCCGGTAATAGGCAGCGATCATATCCCCGCGTTCCTCGGGCGGGATAGGCGCCTGAAATGCCGAGAAGGCGTCCGGGTAAATCCAGCTGCAGCCTTCCTGATAGAACCACTCGAGCTCCGCCCAGCGCACCAGGAAGATGCCGCGCAGTATCAAGCTGGTGACACGCTCCGGATGCGTCTCCGCGTAAGCGAGGGCCAGCGTCGAGCCCCAGGAGCCGCCGAAAATCTGCCAGCGCTCGATTCCGAGCTTCTGCCGCAGCAGTTCCATATCGGCAACGAGATGCCAGGTTGTATTCGCCTCGAGCGACGCGTTCGGCGTCGAGCGCCCACAGCCGCGCTGATCGAACAGGATGATCCGGTAGTGGCTCGGGTCGTGGAAACGACGCATCGTCGGATTCAATCCGCCCCCCGGTCCGCCGTGCACCAGCACGGCCGGCTGCCCGTTCGGGTTGCCGCACTCCTCGTAATAGATCGTGTGCCCATCGCCGACATCCAGCATCCCGCTACGGAAGGGTTCGATCGGTGGATAGAGGGCAAGTCGTTCGTGCACCGTCATGCGGCGGGCTCCAAATAGGTTCGCCTCACGAACTGCGCTCGCGGCTCTTCAGCCGCAGCAGACGCATCTCGCGGTCGTAGATCACTTCGCCGCCCGGAATGCGGATCTCCCGCACCAGCTCGAGCACGCTCCGGCTCGGCTGCGGTGTGGCGATGCTCGCCAATACCGCACCAAGGGTGCCTGCGGGAAGCCCGAGGATACTCGCCAGCGCACCATCGATACCCAGAATATTTGCCTCGCCGGCCAATATGGTCAGCACAGCCACGGCAAATCCGCTTGCCATGCCGGCAATCGCCCCGAAGTCGTTCATCCGCTTCCACCAGATGGAAAGCACCAGAACCGGGAAGAACGTCGATCCCGCCAGCGCCAGCGACCACAGCAGCAGCCGCAGCGGGTCGGTCGGCGCCACCAGCGCCACCGCACCGCCCGCAACCGCAATGCCGGCCATCGCAATACGCGCCACGTGAAGCCTGCCGTCGCGCGGCAACGGCTCCCAGGAAAAGCCGTTCACGACATCCTCGGCGATCACGTTGCCGATCGCGCTCGCAGTTGCGCTGACGCCGACAAGCGCCGCGGCGACAATCCCCGCCGCCGCGAAATAGAGAAACACCGCAGGCAGGCCAGCGGCGACGGGAAGACTGAGCAGCACGCTGTCGCGATCGAACGCGAAGCTCAAGTAGTTGAGCGGAGCCGCGCTATCGATGGCGACGAAGCCGAGGTCGACCAGCCGCTGCATCCATTCCGGCAGCGATGACGGAACACCGGCCTTGACGATGTCCATCACGAAATCGCGCATGTAGACCGCGACCGCCGCGCACGTCAGCATGATGAGCCCGAAGTAGACCGTCGCCCAGCCCAGCGATTTGCGCGTCTCGTAAACGCCGGGCGTCATCGTCACGCGCGGGATCAGCCACGGCGAGGCGGCGACGCCGGTCAGCACCGTCAGGATGGTGACGACAAACGCCATCGGACCGATAGCACCGAACGGCGCCGTAAATCTCTTGGCTATGTGCGCCATGCCTTCACCGGGCAACGCAAACTGCAGTGCCGGCGCATCGATGATCGGCAGGCCTTGCGCGGCCTCGCTGTGCATCAACGCGCGCAGCAGTGGCCCGTTGGTCAGCTGCGGCAGGGGAAAGTTGGTGACCATGACCGCGACGATGGTGACCGGCACCAGCAGCGCCAGCACCGCGGCGATGGCCTCCGCGCTTCCCGCCCATGTCAGCGAGCGCATGCCCCCGAGCACCGCCGTCACCACGAATGTCGCGACCATCAGCAGAATGACCACGCCCTGGCCCTCTCCGGTGAGCCAGCCACCTGCGGCCGCTCCCACGCGCAGTTCCGCGGCGAGCATCAGTAGCGCCGGCACCGCCATGAGCCCGGCTGCGAGAAGGCGCACCGGCCGGCTCTCGAACCTGCGCCCGAGATAGCTCGGCACCGTGAACGATCCGAACTTGCGGAAGAACGGAGCTAGCATCACCGTCATGATGACGAAGCCGGCAAGTCCACCGATCATCAGGCATAGCGCGTCATAGCCGATGAGGAAGAACACGCCCGTGATGGCGACGATGCCCGTCGCACCCATAGCGGCAACACCGATGCCGAGCCCCGTGTAGCCGGCGGGAACCCGGCGCCCGGCCGCAAAGAATTCGATCGGCTCACGCGTCGGCGCGCTGAGCCCGATGGCCGCATAGAGAATGATCGGACCCAGCAGCATCGCCCAGCGCAGCAATGGTTCGGCCGTGCCAAGCTCCTCGAAAATGAGGAGCAGCATCAAGAGCCCCAACAGCGAGCTGACGAAGATGCCGAAATAGGTGCCGAGCCGCGGATTGACGAAGCGGGTGCGCGAGGTGACGGACATTGGCTATCGATCCGTGCTGACGCTCACGAATCCTCGTGCGCGCCGTGCCAATGATCGATGGCATCCTGGCGGTTGACGAAACTCGCCACCGTGAAGATCGCCGCCACCACGATACCGTGCGCGCTGAGGAAGTAGCCTAGTGGGAATCCCAAGAAGCGTTCCCCATTGAGGCTTTCCGCGTAGAGCGGCATCACGATGATGAGCACCAGAAACGGCACCACGCTGGCAAGCAGCTGCCACTTGGTATGCCGCCAGTACGGCTTGCGCTCCTTGCGCTCCATCATGTCAGCTCGCTCCCTCGCCCTGCCTTGACCGGGGCGTCCCCCGGAGCAGCCATCACCTACACGCCAATACTGAGACGCATATATGGCGCAATGCCTCTGGACTAGCCCTGAAGGGGCATTTTGCGCCGCCGTTTCTTCACCTAGACTAACTTGGGGGACGGGTGCGCCCCGCGGCCAAACAGAGGGAGCAGCCATGAAAGCAATGTGGGAAGAATTCAAGAATTTCGCGATGAAAGGCAACGTCATCGACCTTGCCATCGGCGTTATTATCGGCGCCGCCTTCACGCCCATCGTCTCTACTCTAGTTGCCAACATTATGATGCCGATCCTCGGTTACATTACTGCCGGGATCGACTTCTCCTCCCTGGCCGTAACGCCCATCGAGGGGGTCGAGATCAAGTATGGCCTGTTCCTCAACGCGATCATTCAGTTCCTGATCACCGCCATCGCCCTGTTCTTCCTGATCAAGGGGATCAACATCGCCCGCAAGCCGGCCGCCGGCGCGGCCCCGCCGCCCCCGACCCCGTCGGAGATTTACCTCAAGGAAATCCGTGACGCTCTCGTCAAAGGCAAAGCCTGACAGGGGCGTACCGGGGATTGCCTCCTCCCCTCGGCCGGGTCCGAGAACCTCCAGCGGGGACAACCCCGCCAGGACGTTTTGCGGCCCCGTACGGGGCATGGTATGAGGCTCCTCGCGCGGGCGTAGTTCAGTGGTAGAACGTCAGCTTCCCAAGCTGAATGTCGTCGGTTCGATCCCGATCGCCCGCTCCATCCCACAATCCAAGACCCGTCAGGGTACGCGCACGAACGGCGCCGTCGAAAGGGCTGTCGCGATCGCGCTCTGCGCCCCGGTCAGAAATATCTGCACACCGATGCACAGCAGCAGAAACGCAGCAAGGCGCGTCAACACGCGGGCCCTCGCCGGGCCGAGCAGGGCGACGACGCGGTCAGCCGAGGCGTAGCAGACACCGACGGTGAGGGCGATGACGATGGCGGCACCTGACAGACCGGCGAAGAACGGCACTAGCTCGGTCGTCGTCGTCGGGCGGTTGGCGCTGAGCGCGATGGCGACGGAAATGGAGCCGGGTCCGGTCGTGAACGGCATCGTCAGCGGAAAGAATGCAGCATCCGCGCGTTCCGCAGCCGGTGCCGCCTGCTGCTGCTTGCGATCCTCGCTCACCTGCGAGTTGTAGAGCATCTCCCAGCCGGCCGCGACCACCACCATCCCGCCGGCGATGCGCAGGGCCTCGATGCTGACGCCGAAAAAGCTCATGATCGACGCGCCGACCCACAGCGCTGCCAGCAACACGATGGCGGAATAAAAGGCCACCCGCCAGGCAAGACGCACCCGCTCGGCATAGCCGCGACCGACCGTAACCTCGTGAAAGATCAACGCCCCGCCGAGCGGATTGACGATTGAAAAAAGTGCCGGCAGCGCCACGAGAAAGCTACCTGCCACGCCCCCCAGCAAGAACATCGCGATTTCCCTCGGCTCCTCGTCGCATCGGAAGGTTGCGGCTCGAGCGAGACCGCACCTCCGACATGGCGCTGGAAGCCGCTATATCATGCGTCGGGCAGCTCTGCCTTCCCTAACCAGAGGCACCACCGGCCAGGCCCGGCAGAAGCGCAGCGGACCTGGAACTTCTAGAGCTCACGCCCTTTTCTACGGTCCTCGACTATCTCGAGGCCGCCCGCGCGCAGCGCTGACAACGCTGGGCGCTAAGACGGCTCTACTTCCCGCGGGTGGCCTTGGCCTCCCGGCGCAGGAAGTCGACCAGCGACCGCATCTTCATCGGCACATGCCGCCGGCTCGGATAGAAAAGGAAGAAGCTGCCCCAGTTCGCAGACCACTCGGCCAGCAGCGGCACCAGCCGCCCCTCGGCAATGAGCCTCGCAACTGAAGCCTCGGGAAGCTGCACGACGCCGACACCGTCGAGGGCCGAGCGCAGTGCCAGTTCGTGATCGTTGACCGCTAGCGTCCCTTCGACGGCAACGTCGACCCGCGCGCCATCCTTCATGTAGCGCCAGGTATTGGCAACCGCCTTGTCCCAGCGATAACGCACGCAATTGTGCAAGCCTAGATCCGATGGACTAACAAGCCCTGCACTACGCGACAGGTACTCCGGCGATGCCACAGTGACGATGCGGAAGTTGCCGCCGATGGGCACAGCGATCATGTCCTGAGCGATATTGCTGCTCAAGTGTACGCCCGCATCGAAGTGTTCCGCCACGATATCGCGGCAAGCGCTGTCCACGGACACCTCGAGCTCGATCGAGGGATATTCGCTCGAGAACCGTGCGACCAGCGGGGCGAGCACGGTGACGGCTGCCAGCGGGTGCACCGTTAGACGCAAGGTGCCGCCCGGTGTATCGCGATAAGCGTTGACGGCATCGATGGCGTTGTCGACGCCTTCCAGAACCGGATTGAGATGCTGCAGAAGCTGCTCGCCCGCCTCCGTCAGGGCCACGCTGCGCGTGGTGCGATTGAGCAGGCGCACCCCGAACGTCTCTTCCAACCCCCTGATGGCTTGGCTGAGCGAAGGCGTCGACAGCCCGAGATACTCTGCCGCTTTCGTAAAGCTGCGATGCTCTGCAACCGCAACGAACGCCGTTAGCTGCGCGAACTGCGTACCGCGCACGCCTCCCTTGCGTAATGCCTGGCGGCGGGATGAATGGCTGCTCATCTGACTGGGCTCCGTTCGACGACCGGCGTAAGATTCTGGGGACGGTACTGCAACGTTCATAATCGGCTACTCCCGGTTGTCGCCCGATTGCAGGGCCGTTTCGATGCATTGAAGAAGCTCACCTTCGTCGAACGGCTTGGCCAGATAGCCGACGACGCCGGACTGGAAAGCCCGCTCGCGCATCCGCGCATCGGGATAGGCGGTGATCAGAATGGTCGGGATGCGCACGCCCGCATCGACCAACCGATCATGCAGCTCGATGCCCGTCATGCCCGGCATCTGTACATCGGCTATCAGGAAGTCCGTCGACTTCACATCCTCTGAGTTGAGGAAATCTCTGGCGCACGGGAAAGCCTTTGGCGCGTATCCCGCCGACCGCATCAGATTGGCGGTTGCGTCCCGCACGGATTCATCATCGTCTACGATCGAGATCATTGGGCAGTCGTCCATGTCGGCCCCGAATTTGTGTTGACGTTAGAGGTGAGGGCAACAGGACGACATTGCACGTGCGGCAGCAGCTCCCACCAAATCGGCAGGATGAACTAGCCTTTGGCGGCAGGCGACTATGCCTAGGTATAGGAGTTCAGGTTTTCTGCGCCGGGGAAAGGCCCAGCTTGACCGCCATGCGCACGAGTTCCGCCAAAGATTTGGCGCCCATCTTGTGCATGACATTGCCGCGGTGAACCTTGACCGTGATCTCGCTGAGATTGAGCTCCCCCGCGATCTGCTTGTTCATCAGCCCGGTCACGACCAGCTCCATCACCTCACGCTCGCGCGCTGTCAGAGAGCCCAAACGCTCCTGAAGCCCCACCATCCCGGCCGCGTTTTCGCGCCGTTCCCTGTCTTGCTGTATGCCCGCCTGCACCGCATCCAGCAGCTCTTGTTCGCGGAACGGCTTCGTCAGGAATTCGATGGCACCCGCCTTTATCGCGCGCACCGTCATCGGGATATCGCCGTGACCGCTGATGAAAATGATCGGGAACGCGATCCCGGAGCGCGTCAGCTCCCCTTGGAAGTCGAGCCCGCTCACACCCGGCAGCCGCACGTCCAGCACCAGGCAGCTTGCAGCATCGGGCCGCTTAACTTCCAGAAACTCGCGCGTCGTCGCAAAAGTCCTGACGTCGAGTCCGACCGTGGCGAGCAAACTGCGCAGCGCCTCCCGGATCGATTCATCATCGTCGATGACATAAACGACGGCTTGTTCCTCACTCATTGTGTGCGCCCGGCAGAGTTTGCGTCGATGCTCGGCAGCGTAAACTGAAAGACCGCTCCACGCGGAACATTTTTCTCCGCCCATAGCCTTCCCTCGTGCGCCTCGATAATCGACTTGCATATCGCAAGCCCCATTCCTATGCCGTTCGACTTGGTCGTGTAGAAGGCATCGAACACCCGCTCCAACTGCTCGTCGGTGAACCCCGGCCCATTATCGCGTACGCTGACCTCCACGAGCCCATCGCCGTTGCTACGCGAGCTGACGACGAGCTCGCGCGGGGTCCGATCACCCGCGGACATCGCCTCGAATGCGTTCACCACCAGATTGAGCAAAACCTGCTGTATCTGCACCCGGTCGGCGGCCACCGCCGGCAGATTGGGAGCAAGATCCAAACGAACATCCGCCCCCGCTCGGTCCGCCTCTCCGCGCGCCAGCATCAGCACCTCGCGGATGGCCTCATTGATATGCACGCGATCTTGCCGCGGCGGCAGTTTCATCGCCATCGCCCGGATGCGGCCGATAACATCACTTGCTCGGTGACCGTCGCGCGAGATGCGCGCAAGCGACTGCTTTACCTCGTCCATGTTGCCCGCCGCCAGCCACCGCGAGGCAGCCCCCGAGCTCGCAACGATGGCAGCGATCGGCTGGCTCACTTCATGCGCGATCGACGCCGTCATCTCGCCCAGTGTGCTCACGCGGTTGACATGCGCGAGGTTCGCCTGCGCCTGCCGCAGACCATCCTCCGCCCGGCGCTGCTGGCTCACGTCGTTGTTCGTTTCCAGAACCACCATTGCCTCACCGCGCGCATCGCGCTGCAGCGACCACCGGCTCGCCACCACGACCGTCGAACCATCCCGCTTGGAGTGCGTGACCTCGCCTTCCCATTTGCCTGTCGCATCGAGAACGTCTTTGATGCTTGCGAGCGGCAACGGAAATACCACCTTCAGAAGCTCGTGCGACCGCCGCCCGTGCGCTTCCTCCGCCGTCCAGCCATAGAGCTGCGCGGCGCCACTGTTCCAATACCGGATGATATCGTCCCGGTCGCGCACGATGATTGCGTCATGCGTCACGTCCAGAAGGTTTGCCTGCTCCCGCAGCGATTGCTCGGCCGCCTTGTTCTGCAACACAAGAAGCGTCGTAATGCCAATCGCCGCAAGGCTGATCAGACACCGGGCGAAAGCGGTGCTTTCGAAATCTGTTCCATGCGAAACGGCGAAGGCCAACAGCGTTAACAGTCCGCATCCCACTGCCACGGCGATCAACTTCTGACGGTCGCAGAACTTGGTCGCGATCAGCACCACCAGGACGTAAAGCACCGCCACGGCCATACCCAGTGGAGTGAAGGCATCAACGACGAAGATCGTAGCCGAAAGCAGCAGCGCAGCACCCGCCGCGAGAAAAGGATGATCTGCAGTCGCTACAGCCGAAAATGGACGCACCGGGGAATGTCTCGTTTGCCGCAAAGGAAACCCGCCCAAGTCTGCCTGACGAGCCTTGCCACGCCGTTGCAGCCTACCAATAAAAATAGAATCTTTCCGCCCGCTTAGGGTCGACGGCAATAGGTTCAGCGCCAAGCTACACCTTGGTATATTCACCCTCGCCCAAAGCATCGGTCCAACCGAAGGCCTGTGGGATATTGCGTCGGCGACGCAACGCCGCCCCGGAACTGCCTCCCAATTGCCGATTGTCGCGCTTACATTGCCTGCACCGCTCGTCTCGTCACCCGCGTCGAACTCTTTCTGGAGACGTCGCTAATGTCAAAAAACCGCCGCGATATCCTTCGCCTCGCCAGTGGTGGTTGGGCCGCCTCGTTGCTGGCGCTCTTGTCGCCCAAGGCGCGCGCCTCCGGACGCGGACACGACGACATCGATAAGTCCGTTCCTTCACGCCTCGACACGATGCCGATGCCGCTCGACCGCGAGCATCTTTCTGATCCCGGCTTGGCGCGCCGCATCAAGGAAATATCAAACGTCTTCGAGGTCGGCCGCCCCGAACCCGACTATGCCTACGTCGAAGACCTTGGCGACGGCCGCGGCTACACAGTCACGCAGTACGGCTTCTGCACCTACAATAGCGAGGTCACACAGGTGATTGAGCGCTACGCCGCCAAGCACCCATCAACGCCGCTGAAGCGCTTCCTTCCGGAGCTGCCGCCGCAAAAATGGACCGATCAGGAGCTTGACGATTTCCCGCACGTCTGGCGCCGCGAAATCCGCTCGAGCCCGCTGCTCGGTGAAGCGTGCGATAAGGAAGCCGATTTTCTCTATTTCGACCCGGCAGTCGAATCCGCTGCGGCCGTTGGCGTCACTTCCCCCGTCGGCATCGCCATCTTCTATGACACGCTACTCCAGCACGGCGCCGCCACCGATCCCGACTCGCTTCCCAGCATCCTGAAACGCACGCTGGAGAAATACGGCGACGTCGGCGACACCTCAGAACCGCAATTTCTTCGCGCGTTCCTCAAGGTGCGCCGCTCGGTCCTCGAGAATGCTTCGAACCACGAAACGCGCCAGGTCTGGCGTCAGTCAGCGCGTCGCGTCGACGCCCTCCTCGGCCTCCTCGACGCCAACCCCAACCTCGTCCCGCCGATCACCGTCGCCAACGCCGACGTGACAGCAACCATCCTTTGAAACCCGACAATGCGCTACGACGTGCGCGTTGCCGTATCGAGGTTCACTGTCGCCTTGCGATCGAGCTTGCCCCAGCCAACGAAGTGTCCCTTCGCCGCTTTCATGACCGACTTGGTCAGCACGTAATAGAGCAGCTGGCGATACCCGAAGCGCTGCAGCGCCAGCCACCACAAAAGGCGCCAGTTCTCCTGCTTCTCGAACATGAACGCCACAACCGCCGTCATCAGATCGACGACGATGAAGATCGCATAGTAGATCAGCGTCATCTTCAGGTGCGTCGCGTCGAACTGATCGCCGTGCTGCATGTAGTCGGTGGCAACAGCGAAGATCTGCATGATCATAAGCAGATCGACGAACGGCGATACGAGACCGAGCAGTATCTGGAACAGCCACGCCTGCGGCAGCGCCACCAGCCCCAACGCGCCATAGCGCGGACGCAGCGTGATGTCGGCATGCTTCCACAGGCATTGCAGCGTACCGAACGACCAGCGGAACCGCTGCTTCGCGAGACCGGCGACCGTATCGGGCGCCTCCGTCCACGCCACCGCATCGGCATCGAAGATTGCGCGATATCCGGCCTTCTGCACTGCAATGGTGAGATCCTGATCCTCGGCCAGCGTGTCCGTGGGGAAGCCACCCAATTCCATCAACACCGAGCGCCGCCACGCGCCGACCGCTCCGGGCACCACAGTGATCGTATCGAGCGCCGCCAGTGCACGCCGCTCCAGGTTCTGGGCCGAGATGTACTCCAGTGCCTGCCAGCGGGTGATAACGTTGATGCGATTGCCCACTTTCGCATTGCCCGCAACTGCACCGATCTTCTCATCGCCAAACCACCGCGTCAGGCGTGCGATCGTTTCGGGCTCGAAGTGCGTATCCGCATCGAGCGCAACAATGATCTCGCCCTTGGCGATGGCGAGACCCGCATTGATTGCACGTGCCTTGCCGCCGTTCGACAGCGTCAGCAGCGTAACGCGCGGGTCACTGGCGAACTGCGCGCGCACCACCTCGCTGGTCCCGTCGCTCGATCCATCGTCGATGACGATCACCTGGATCTTCGCGTGCGCGCTGTCGAGAATGCGCGCCACCGACCCGGAAATCACCTTCGCCTCGTTGAACGCGGGAATGAGCACCGACACTAGCTTGTCGTCGCTGCTCGCAATTGGCGGCACCGGCATCGGCTTCACCCGGCTCCAAACGGCGAGACCGCACAGCGCAACGAGGCGCGCTAGTCCCAGTCCGATGGCCAGAAGGAATAGCGCATGCATCGTCGCCTGCAGCCAGCTTGCCGTCAGAAACACGTACCAGTTGACCAGCACCGAGCGATCCTCCGGCGGAACCGGCGGCATCACCTGGTCATACGACCAGCCTGCCAGCTGCGATACCGGAACGAAGTCGAGCCCCTTCGCGCGCAACCCGTCGATGATGCGCGGCAGTGCGGCGACGGTCTGTGAGCGATTGCCACCCGCATCATGCAGCAGGATCACCTGTCCGCGTGTCTCCGGGTTGATGTCGGTCATGCGCTGCGCAATGCGGCTGACGATGGTGTCCGCCGAAGGCCCCGCCCAATCGTCAGGATCGACCCGCAGCCCCACTGTCGCATAACCCAGCGACTGCGCCAGTTGCACCGCTTTGATCTCTTCCGGCGTCGTCGGCTCTGCATCGCCAAAGAACGGCGGCCTGAATAACCGGATCGACCGCCCCGTCAGCGCCTGCACCAGCCGCTGCGTCGCGTTCAACTCCAGCCGCGCACCCTCGCTGGAAGCCTGCGCGATGTTGGGGTGCGTGAACGTGTGATTGCCGATCTCATGCCCCTCGGCGAGAATCCGCTGCACCAACCGCGGGTTGGTTTCCCCGTTTTCACCCACGATGAAAAACGTCGCCTTGACGCCCTTCTCCTTGAGAATATCGAGGATCTTCGGCGTCCACTCCGCACTCGGGCCGTCGTCGAAAGTCAGCGCCACCTTGCCCGGCTTCCAGCCGGACCTGCGAATGACGTACGACGTCGGAATCTTCGTGAAGGTCTCGGCCGTGATCAGCCGCCCCGTGCGGTCGGTCTGGATCGTCCGCGCGCCATTGGTCGGCTCGGCCGCGATGTTCAGGATTTCTCCGTCGCCTTCGATATCGACGTCGCTGCCCGGCACGATTGTCGTCAGCGCCTCCGGAACCGGCTGATCGTAGGGGCGCCCGAACAGCGACCAGATCGATGGATCCTCCGAGCCGAGCCGCCACAGCGCATATCCCTTCGGGCGGAACACATCAGCCGCACGCATCTGATTGTGCGCCGTCACCGCATCTAGGAACCACACCTGATGCGTGCTGCCGTCGTCCTCGCGATACTCAAAGTGCGGATTGAGCGTCTGCGCATCGAAAGTGATCGGCGCTTCCGACTCCTTCGACGACAACATGCTTGCCTGGAACGTCATGTCGTCGGCAGGACCCTTGCCCGACCAATCGTAGGCATAGTTGCCGATGGCGATAATCGTCTTGGCTGGGTCCAGCTCACGCATGCGCTGCGTGAGCTTGTCGACGTACCACGGCTGCGAGGCGATCGCGCCGGCGGAGCCCTCCTCGAAGTGCTCATCGTACGCCATCAGGATCTGATAGTCGGTTGCCGCAGCATAACTGCGATAAGGCCAGTCGGCGTCATCGAACGGCGCGGCGACCGTCACAAGCCACCCATACGGCGCGAAGGCAGACCGCATCTCGCGCAGGAACGTCACATAGTTGCGCTGCGCGTCCTTCGGCACCTCCTCGAAGTCGACGACGAGGCCCCGCGCATTGTTCGCCTTCAGGAACCTGACGAACTGCGAGATGCGCTCCTTGCGCACCTCCGGATCCGCCAGCATGCGGGCAAGCCCCGGTCCGTCCCAATTACCGTCGCTGGCGTTCTGCAGCATCGGCAGCACGCTCGGCCGCGTCTTCTGCTTTGCAATCAATTCGACCGAGCGATAATCCACCCCGGTCTTAAGCTCCATATCGGGGCCAGTCAGCTCCAGCCAACTTGGCACCACCCAATCGAGCTTAGAGATCGCCGTCTCGAGCGAGGCGAAGCTGCTGTCGTCCCAAGTCACATAGAAGCCGATCGCAAGCGGTCTGGCGCCCGAGCGAGCCCGTGCGGACTGCAATTGCTGCTCCGACACTTTCGGCATGGTCGAACGACGCCAGTTGGCGCCCCGAACGCGCGAGCGTGCAGCGTCGGCCAGCCGCCGCGCCGCCGGCAACAATTCGCGACGCTTGGCGATGTCGTTCGCAACTGCAATGCCGGTCCGCTTGTGCGGCGGATCGATCGGCAGCACGGCATCGCCCTGCAAAAAGAAGATACTGGCGATGAAAAGACCGAGCACGATCGTGCTCACGATCGAGAAGCTCCAGCCTAAGATGCCGATCGCCCGCGAACGGCGCCGCGTGGGATCGAAGAAGATGTGGTGGCGTTGCACGTTCGGAAATCTCATGAGCGGGACAAGTCACCGGTGCTCGTGCACCGCTCTCGTCGTCTGTTATCTGCGCAATCCGGCCGCGACGAATAACAGCGCCTGCAACCGCCTGAAACATACGGTTCCGTAAGCTTGGCTTTGAGCAAAGTTCCCACTAACTGTTTGTTCAGCCGCCATTAATTCTGCCTCGATGCGCGCGGCGACTGCAGCCTCTGCCAACAAGCGGCGCCTCGACGCAGGGGGAGGAAATAGGCACAGCCAGCGCCCACTTTTTGAGCGTGGAACGTACTGAGTTCACTCACCGTTGAGCATCGCATGAACCCGATAGCAAAACGCCCCGCTGCCGTTCTCGTCGTCGAAGACGAACCGCTCGTGCGTCTCTACGTCTCTGACATCCTTGGTCAGTCCGGCTTCGAGGTAATCGACGCGGCAACTGGAGATGAGGCCCTGGCGCACCTTTCAGCTGGCAACCTGTGCGCCATCGTCAGCGATGTCTCCATGCCCGGCGGCGTCAACGGCTTCGAGCTGGCCCGCCGCGTGCGCGAAAGCTTCCCAAACACCGGGGTGATTCTCGTCTCCGGCGTGCTGGAGCCTCAAGATCACCTGCCTGGCGGCGTGCGCTTCATCACCAAGCCGGTCCGCGCGGCCACTCTTCTGCGGCTCGTCCGCGAAGTTGCTGATCCACGCTTTACACTCCCCGACCCCGGATTGGCGTAACCGCACTTTTAAACTCAACTTTACTGGCGCATGCGACTGATTAGCCAGGGCTGAGGCCGTTTGAGAGGGTCGCGCCAATGGCACGCACAAAGTCGCGCCGAGCCGCGCTCACCGTCGCGCCGAAGCGCAGCCATGTCCGCAGCACCGTCCCCCTTCCCGAATTCGTCGCCCCCGAACTGGCAACCCTCGTCTCCGCGCCTCCCGGCGGCAAGGACTGGTGGCACGAGATCAAGTACGACGGCTACCGCGCCATCTCCGCGGTGGGTGACGGCCGCTGCCGCGTCTACACCCGGTCCGGGCAGGATTGGACCGACAAGTTCCAGGGCATCGCCGACGCCCTCCGCAAGCTGAAGGTCAAGAGCGCGCTTCTCGACGGCGAGATCGTCGCCATCGACGCGGACGGCCGCACCAGCTTCCAGCTCTTGCAGCAATCTCTAAAGAGCAACGGCACGCCGCTCACCTATTACGTATTCGATCTGCTCGAGATCGACGGCCGCGACCTGCGCCCCGAGCCGCTCAGAGAGCGCAAGGCCATCCTCCGCAAGCTCTTGAAGAACCCACCTGAAGCCATCCGCTACAGCGATGAATTCGTCGGCGACGGCAACCACGTGTTCGCCGAGGCCTGCCGCCTCGGTCTTGAAGGCATCATCTCCAAGGAAGCCGACAAACCCTACGTCTCCCGCCGTTCTATGAGCTGGCTGAAAACCAAATGCGTCGGCAACGAGGAATTCGTCATCGGTGGCTATCGCCGCTCTGACAAGAGCGACCGGCCGTTCGCATCCCTCCTCATCGGCGAGTTCGTCGGCGATAAGCTCCACTATCGCGGCCGCGTCGGAACCGGCTTCAACGCCGACACATTGGACGACTTGAGCCGGCGGTTCGCAAAACTGCGGCGCAAGACCAGCCCTTTTGTCGATGCACCGCGCGCCATCTCTCGCGATGCAGAATGGGTGGAACCGCGTCTCGTCGCGCAGATCGCCTTCACCGAGCGCACGCGCGACGGCATCCTGCGCCATCCCGCATACCTCGGCCTCAGAAGCGACAAGCCCGCGCGGCAAGTTCAAGCGCAAGCGGTGGTGACCATGGGTAAGAATGCCGACCCCGACGACGTTGCCGGCGTCCGTCTGACCAATCCCGAGCGCGTGCTCTTCAGCGGCGCGGGATTGACCAAGCTCGATCTCGCCGAATATTTCCTCGCCGTCAGCCCGCGCATGTTGCCCTACGCCGGCAACCGCCCGATCAGCCTCGTGCGCTGCCCCGGGGGCGACACCGGCCCGCGCTTTTTCCAGAAGCACCATAAGAAGGGCATGCCCGCGGCGCTCAAGCCCGTGACCATCGTCGAGAATGACGGCGACAAGGCCGAATACCTGATGATCGACGATGCGGCAGGTCTCGTCGCCATCGCCCAGATCGGTGGTCTCGAAATCCACCCCTGGGGTGCGCGCGTAGGCAATGTCGATCACCCCGAGCGCCTCATCTTCGATCTCGACCCTGATCCCAGCGTCGACTTCTCAGGCGTGCGCGATGCAGCACGCGATGTCCGCCGCCTGTTGCAAGCTGCCGACCTCGAAAGCTACGCGCTGATCACCGGCGGCAAAGGCATTCACGTCATTGTGCCGCTCGATGGCAAGCAGGATTGGGACACAGTAAAAAGCTTCGCCCGCGGCGTTGCCGAGAAGCTTGCCGAAACCGAGCCCGAACGCTTCGTCGCTACCATGTCGAAAGCCAAGCGACGCGGCCGCATCTTCATCGACTGGCTGCGCAACGAGCGCGGCGCCACAGCCGTTGCCCCTTATTCACCGCGCGCAAAGCCCGAAGCCAGCGTTGCGACGCCGGTCGCATGGACGGAACTGTCGCGCATCGAAGCGGCCAACGTCTTCACCATCCCGTCCGTGCTCCAGCGCATAAAACGCAAGACCGACCCCTGGGCCGACTATCAGAAGCTGCGCCAGAAGATCTCGCGCCAAGCGCTCAAGTTTTTCACCTAGCCGAAGCAGCTGCCTGCACTGCCGCCGCGGCGTCGTCGCGGCTCACACTGATACCGTGCTCAGTCTTCTCCCAATGGAACGGCGCCGTGACGAGCTGCCATAGCGCCCGATAGGCGGCAAACGAGATACCCAGCCAATAGACCGGCATCATCAGCGCATGCGCTGCAAGCCGCAGCCTGCCACGCCGCGCCGCCGCCACGGTCCCCAGCGCAATCGCGCTGATGTAGCCCAGCACCAGATTGACGATGCCGATACCGAGCAACCATTGCCCGAACACGCCATCAGGCACCGCCAGCAGCCGCCCGTGCCAGAGGTCTGCTGCGATCAGCACGTAGAACCAGGGGTGCACCAGCGATGACAAGATCATCCCCGCCATCAGCACTTGAAAGCCGATGAATCGCCGCGCGCCGAGCTCCCGCCACAGCAGCCGCGGACGGCGCATGTGCACGAGGTACGTCTGCATCCACCCTTTCAGCCAGCGCGTCCGCTGTCCCTTCCAGTTGCGGAACGTAAGCGGCGCCTCCTCCCATGTCGTCGAAGGCAGCACGCCGACATGCCATCCCTGGCGCGCCAGACGGATGCCGAGGTCGGCATCCTCTGTCACGTTGTAAGGGTCCCAGCCGCCCACGGCGTCCAGCACCTTCCGCGGAAAGTGGTTCGACGTTCCACCTAAAGGCACCGGCAGCCGCAGCCGCTCCAGCGCCGGCAGGATGCAATCGAACAACACCGTGTATTCGACGGTAAACTGCCGCGTGAACCAGCTCGCATCCGAGTTGTAGATGTTGAGCTGCGCCTGCAGGCAACCAATGCTGTCACCGCCCGCGCGCAACGCTGTCAAAGCGCGTCGCAACTGATCGGGCTCAGGCTCGTCCTCCGCATCATAGACGACGACATAATCGCCGCGCGCGATTTGCAACGCATACTGGATCGCCCGCGGCTTTGTGCGCGGCGCCCCATCGGGAACCTCGAGGATGCGCATGTGGGCATCGATCTCTGCCCCGCGCAAGGCAGCTATCGTCTCCGCATCGACCGCCTCGACGATCAGCATCACGTCCAGCCGGTCCTTCGGGTAGTCGAGCGCGCGCAAAGCCGCGAGCAGGCCCGGAACGACGGCGGCCTCCCGGTAGAGCGGCACCAGCACGCTGTAGACCGGGAGCTGCTCCTCATCGCCAGCCCCACCGACGACCGAGGACCGACCGGCCGCCGGTGCTCGCAGCTGCCAAAGCGCGATTACCCGCAGCAGCACCACGCACAGGAAGGGCACGGCAAGGATGGCCAGCAGCACGACCAGCGCTGTTTCGGGCGCCAGCACCAGTCCTGCGATCAGAACGGCGGCGCCGCCTATCAGCGCCCGCCGCTGCCAGGGCCACAGTCCCGTCGCCGCCGAAAGCTCTGGACTGCGCGCGCGCAGCCCACCGACGGCCTCGTCCAGCCGCCTGTCGACTGTAAGCCGCCTCACTTCTGCCGGCGCGGCGCCGATATCATGCGATGCACGCGCCTGCGCACGTGCTTTGACTGCCGATGTACTCTTCACGCAGGCCCTCCCCCCGGTGGGCCGACGTTGATCTTGCCATAGTGTAGGCTTTGCCCATAGTGGCGAGTTTCGCTCACCCGCTTCGCGGATTCGACCGGCCCCCAGGCAGCTCCATGCACCAGATGAACCCTGACATCCCTGCTATCCCGAGCCCAAGGCTCCTAAGCCTCGTGATTCAGAGTTCAGCGTCCCGCCTCAGCCAGCTGGCGCTCGCCGTCTTCACCCTGCTGAGCGTCCTCGTCTGCGTTCCGACGATGGTACGCGCGCAAGCAGCCGACGAGGACGTGCCGACCGCCGCCCAGGCCGACGCCGAAGAACCCTCAAAGCGCGTCGTCGTGCGCTTTCTTACCGAAGCCGACTTCCCACCCTTCAACTTCTACGACGAGGACGGCACCCTCGTCGGTCTCAATGTCGACCTTGCCCGCGCCATCTGCAACGAGCTGAACACCGCGTGCGATATCAAGGTGCGCCCGTGGGGCGAGCTTCTTTTGGCGCTTCGCCGCGGCGAAGCCGACGCCGTCATCGCTGCCCATGCCGTGACCCCGCAAGCGCTGGCCGAGGTCGACTTCACTGACCGCTACTTCCAGACGCCGGGCCGCTTCGCCGCGCGCAAAGGCGGCGAGCAGACGGAGATCACCCCCGAGACGCTGGAAAGCAAGCGCATCGGCGTCGCCAAGAATTCGCCGCACGAGGCATTCCTGCGCACCTTCTTCCGCTCCAGCGCCATCAAGACTTACGAGAGCCCGGACCTCGCCCGCGATGCACTCATTCAGGGCCAGGTCGACTACATCTTCGACGACGGCATCGGACTCATCTTCTGGCTGCACGGAACCGCATCGAAGCGGTGTTGCGAATTGAAAGGCGGCGCCTACCTCGAGCCCAAATATTTCGGCGATGGCATCGCAATCGCAGTCCCCAAAACGGACTCACAGATCAAGATGCTGCTCAACGGCGCGCTCGCGCGGCTTAGGGCAAATGGTCGCCTCGATGAGCTCGTGGAGCGCTATTTCCCGGTCAAAGTGTATTAAAAGGGCACTTTTCCGGCCTCACAGTCACAGCAGCGCCACCGATTAACCAGTATTGGTATGATCAGCACGGCAACTGTCACAATACTGCAACCTGAATCCGGTCATTGGAGCCCATCGAATTCTGAGAGCCTTTGCTGCTCAAAGGGATGGGTATGGGACACTACCGCACGCTTTTCATCTCGGACGTTCATCTTGGAACCCGGGCGTCGCAGGCGGACCAGCTTCTGGATTTCCTGAGAGAAACCGAAGCAGACACGATCTACCTCGTCGGCGATATCATCGACTTCTGGCGCATCCGTCGCGGGGCCATCTGGCCCCAGGCGCAAAACGACGTCCTGCAGAAGCTTCTGCGCAAGGTGCGCAAAGGCACGCGCATCGTCTTCATTCCGGGCAACCACGACGAAGGCCTGCGCCCCTACTGCGGTCAGCACTTCGGTGGCATCGAGCTGGAGCATCAGGCCGTTCACACGACTTCCGACGGCAAGCGCTACCTCGTCATTCACGGTGACGAGTTCGACGTCGTCGTGCGCTACGCCCGCTGGCTCGCCTTCCTCGGCGACCGCGGCTACGAGCTGGCACTGTGGATGAACCATCCGCTCAACTTCATTCGCCGCCGCTTCGGCCTCGGCTACTGGTCGCTGTCCGCGCACTTGAAGCTGCGCGTCAAGACGGCCGTGAACTTCATCGGTGAGTTCGAGAAGTCTCTGTCCGATGAGGCGCGCCGCCACGAAGTCGACGGCGTCATCTGCGGCCACATCCACCACGCCGCTTCGCGTGACATGGATGGTGTGCACTATCTCAACTGCGGCGACTGGGTCGAAAGCTGCACGGCAATCGGCGAGCGGCACGATGGCTCTTTCGAGATGATCCGCTGGCTCGACGTCGTCAGAGAGCGCGAGCGGAAGACGGCCGCTAAGCTGGCCGAAACGCTGCAGGTTGCGTGATGCGCATCCTCGTCGCGTCGGACGCTTGGCACCCCCAGGTGAACGGCGTGGTGCGCACTTACGAGCGGCTGTCGGTCGAACTGGCTGCCCTCGGTGTCGAAATGACCGTGCTCGCCCCGCACGAGTTTCGCACACTCCCCTGCCCCACCTATCCTGAGATCAGGTTGGCTCTACCCGGCCTCGGCCGCGTCGCGCACTGCTTCGAGACAGTGAAGCCCGACGCCGTGCATATCGCCACGGAAGGCCCGATCGGCTGGATGGCGCGCCGCTACTGCCTTGCGCGCGGCATTCGCTTCACCACCAGCTTCCACACGCGCTTTCCCGAATATCTCGGCCAGCGCTTCGCCATTCCCACCGCGTGGACCGTCAGCGTGCTGCGCCGCTTCCATAACGCTGGCGCAGGCTTGATGGTGGCAACGCCATCCTTGGGGCGCGAGCTCGAAAGTCAGGGCTTCGAGCGCGTACTGCCTTGGACCCGCGGTATCGACACGACATTGTTCCATCCGAGATCCGTCCGCCACTTCGGCGACGGCCCGGTATTCCTTTATGTCGGCCGGATCGCCGCCGAAAAGAACATTGAGGCCTTCCTTGATCTGCAGTTGCCCGGCCGCAAGGTGGTCGTCGGCTCAGGCCCGCTGCTGGAAGAACTACGCGCGCGCTACCCGGAAGTGATTTTCACCGGCAAGCGGACCGGCGAGGCGCTCGCCGAGTGCTACGCTTCCGCCGATGTCTTCGTCTTCCCCAGTCGCACCGACACTTTCGGCATGGTTCTTCTCGAAGCCATGGCGTCGGGGCTCGCTGTTGCGGCCCTACCCGTCTGCGGGCCACAGGACATCGTCACTGACGGCGTGACGGGCGTGCTCTCGGCCGATCTGCGTCAGGCGGCACTCAAGGCCCTAGCGCTCGATCGCACGGTCATTAGCGTCAAGGCAGCCGAGTACAGCTGGGAGCACGCCGCGCGGCTGTTCCTCGCCAATGTCACCGGCGCATGCCTTACCGGCCCCCAGCGGATGCTTGCCAGACGCAAGCTGCCGCTGGCAAAAGCCGCACGTCCCCCGCTGAGCTAAAGCGCCCGCAGCGCAGCCTAGCTGCGCGCTGGCTTGCGTTCGTCGTCAGCTTCGCGCTTCTCGGCCGCAAACTCAGCCTCCAGCGCCTTTTCCATCGCCACGAGATCCTGCGGCAAAGGCATGCCGAAGGCCTTAAGCTCGTTCAGCTTTTCCATGAGCTGAAGATAAAGCTCGTGCTTGTCCGTCGGCTCGTTCTGCATACGCGTCAGCAGGAGGCCCAGCTCCGCCTTTACATCATCGAATGCCATTGCCGTTCCTCACCTGTTTCCGCGTTCTTGCCGGCTTCAGCGTATATGGGGACTGGTTACCGTCTACTCCACGGGGAAATCGAAATACCGCTCAGGGTAGGGCTCGCCTCGCAGGGTATAATGCCACCACTCGCTCGGATTGTTGTAGAAGCCGCACCCGCGCATGGCGCTGCGCAGCAGCTGCCTGTTCTCCCGCTGCGCCGGACTGACCTTCCCCGTCAGCGTATGTGACTTCAGCGAGAAACAATCAAACCCGGTGCCCATGTCCGCGCTGCCATCGTCGCTGCGCACGCCAGCCTTTGAATCGCACGCGCGTACATCTGCCGGAGTAGGGCGAGACGCTTCCTCTTTCTGCCTGATAGGGACAATGGTGAGATCGATCGTGCTCCCGCGGCTGTGCCCCGACCGCGAGGCGATATAGCTGTCGCGAAAAAGGTTGCGCTTCTCGACTTCGGGATAGAACTGGGACTTCATCTTCTCGTCCCGCAGGTTGCGGCCCCAGGCGACGAACGCATTCACCGCGCGCTGCGGCCGATAACAGTCGTACACCTTCAGCACATAGCCGCGCGGCCGCAGGTCGTCTGCAGCACATTGCAACGCTTTCGCTGCCTGACGCGTCAGCAGACAGCGCGGCGCCTTATAGCCAGGGATCGGCCGGCCAACGAAATTCTGCGCCGTCGTATAGCGCATCTCGACGACGAGATCGGGAATGACGGTCGACGCATCGACAAAGCCGCGCGGGGGATCGCCGGCGTGCGCAGTCGCCAAGCTGACAAGCAGCACCGCACCGGCGCCTATGAAGCGGCACATGATCTGTGCTCTCTATTCAGGTTTTCTCGTACGTGCCTATGATCTGCGCCTCGGCCAGCACGTGCCCCTTCATCGCCTCCAGCACCTCCGGCTTCGTCGGCGATGAAAGCCCTTCGAGCTTCGTGTCCAGCGCATAGAGCTTGAAGAAATAGCGGTGCCGCCCGATCGGAGGACATGGGCCGCCATAGCCCGGCCGCTTCCAGTCGTTGAGGCCATCGCCCGTGCCATCCGGAAGCTCGGCGACGCTCTCTGCAAATCCCTTGGTGTCGGGTGGAAGGTTGTAGAGCACCCAATGCACGTAGGTCATCTTTGGCGCCTTGGGATCGGGCGCATCAGGATCATCGACGATCAACACCAGGCTTTTCGCATCCTCGGGCACGCCCGCGAACGTCAGCGGCGGCGACACATCCGCTCCCTGACACGTGTATTTGGCCGGAATTTCTCCGCCATCCTCGAATACGGACGATGTGATCTTCATCGACATGGCTGCACCCTAGAACAGCTTCATCCCCGGAGGCAGCGGCAGACCGCCGGCCATCTCCTGCATCTTCGACTGCAGCGTCGCATCGAGCTTAGCCTTGGCGTCGCTCGCAGCCGCGACGATGAGATCCTCTAAGATCTCCACCTCTTCGGCCTTCGCAAGGCTCGGATCGATCCGCACCTTCTTCATGTCGCCCTTGCCGCTGAGCGTGACCTTCACGAGGCCGCCACCCGACTGGCCATCGATTTCCAGCGCGGCAAGCTCCTCCTGCATCTGCTGCACGCGGGCCTGCATCTGACCCACCTGCTTCATCATGCCCATCAGGTCTTTCATGCGCTCATGTCTCCAATGCTTGCCTCAGCCCGTGCCGGTCTCATCGCGCGGCGCGCTGATGAGCGGCCGAATATCCGCGATCTTTGCATCGGGAAATTGATCGAGCACCGCTTTGACTGCCGGGTGCGACCTCAACGCTTCCATCTCCGCCGCCTCGCGTTCGCGCCGTACTTCACCGCGCGTGCGCTCGCCCGCAGCCTTCGACAGCACCACCACCCAATTGCGGCCGGTCCATCTGTTCAGCTTCTCGCGCAACTCGTTGGCAATATGCGGCGGCGCTCCCGGGAGCAGGAACATATCGATAGACCCGGCAGCTGCGTCGAACTTCACCAGGCTGACACGATCCTCCAGATGCACCTTCAGCATCATGTCGCGCCGCTCACTCGCAATCGCGATCACATCATCGAATGAGCGCGGATCAGCAAGCGCAGAGCCGATGCCATCTCCGGCCAGATCATCGAGGGACGCTTCATAATCGGCATCGAAGCCGAGCCCGTCGTCGTCTGTATAATAAGCGTTGCTGTCGAACGGAATCGACGCCGCGCTCGCCACTGCCGACATCTGCGAGGCTGGCTGGCTCTCTGGCGCTGCATTGAGCGGTGCGTTACGGCTGGCGCTCGTCTCGGTCGGCGCGGGTTTGCCACTGCGCGCCAGCGCACCTTCACCGCCAAGCATGCGAATGAGCTCATCCGGCGCCGGCAGGTCGGCCGTATAAGCGAGCCGGATCAGCACCATTTCGGCCGCCGCCCGCGGATTGGCTGCCTTGCCCGTCTCCTCGCCGCCCTTCAGCAGCATCTGCCAAGCGCGCGACAACAGCGGCACCGAAATCTGCGCAGCAATCGCCGATGCGCGCCGCTTCTCCTCCGCGCTCAGCGCTTCGCTGCCGGCGTCGGCACCCACCGCCTTCACGCGCGCTGCCGCATGCACGGCCTCGGCAAGGTCAGCCAGCAATTGAACCGGCTCGGCACCATCGCGATGCAGTTCATCGAGCGAGGTCAGCGCAGCCTTCACGTCACCGCGGAAGACGTGCTCCAGCAGGTCGAAAATGCGCCCGCGATCCGCAAGACCCAGCATCGAGCGCACCGTCTCGACACGCACCGCGCCCTCGCCCATCGCGATCGCCTGATCGAGCAGCGACAGGCCATCGCGTACCGACCCTTCCGCCGCGCGCGCGATCAGCGCCAATGCGTCGTCCGCTGCCTTGGCGCCTTCCTTGCCGACGATCCGCGCAAAATGCGCCGACAGCTCCGGCACGTCGACGCGCCGCAGATCGAAGCGCTGCGTGCGCGACAGCACCGTTACCGGCACCTTGCGGATTTCCGTCGTCGCGAAAATGAACTTCACATGCTCTGGCGGCTCTTCCAGCGTCTTCAACAGCGCGTTGAACGCGCCCTTCGACAGCATGTGAACTTCGTCGATGATGAACACTTTGAACCGCGCCGAGATCGGCTTGTAGCGCGCGCTCTCGATCAACTCGCGGATGTTGTCGACGCCGGTATTCGACGCGGCGTCCATTTCCAGCACGTCGGGATGCCGGCTCTCCATGATCTCGGCGCAATGCCGGCCGAGCTGGGGCATATCGAACGTCGGCGCCTTTGCCGTATCGGTCTCGTAATTCAACGCCCGCGCCACGATGCGCGCAGTCGTCGTCTTTCCGACGCCACGCACGCCCGTGAGCATATAGGCCTGCGCGATCCGCCCGGACGAGAACGCGTTGCGCAGCGTTCGGACCATGGCCTCCTGGCCGATCAGGTCCTCGAAGCTCTGCGGCCGATACTTGCGCGCCAGCACAACGTACGGCTTCGGCGCCACCGCGGCGCCGGCAGCACCTGTCGTTTCCAGATTGTCGGAGTTTTTCTTGGCCATGTCTCTACCTATGGCCCGAACGGCCAGGGAGCAAGGCGACCCGCGGCGAGCCGCGCCCCCGCGGAGGGCGCCGCATCGCAGAGCGATGCGATCAGCGCCCATGAGCGAAATAAAGAGGAGACTGACGAACGACCCGCGTCCTGATCGTTAGGGCTGCTTCCTTCCGGACCTGACCCGGTTGGCGAGGGATACGTCCGCCGCCAGTCTCCCCGTCTGATTATGATGGCTCACGCCCCGCGTTACAACCCTCCCCCGCGCCCACACCCTTTGAAAGCCCACACCCTTCTTACGGCCTGTCATCTTTCCGCTCTAGGTTCCCGGCAAGAAGATGCCGCACATCGAATTAGCGCGAATTTGACACTCCGCGGGCCCGAACCATAGGTTGGCTGCGCATTCATTCCGGGGGGACCGATTGCACATGAGGCATTTTGCGTCGCTATTGGCATCCGTATGCGCGCTGGCGGGAATCGTCGCGGCAATGCCGGCAATGGCCGCCTGCCCGGCCGGCGATGACCTCGATATCCAGCTTCGCGACAAGGAGCTGCAGCGCCACCTCATTCTGTCGGGCGCCCTCGGTGCCGAAATCGGCCGCGCCAACGAAAAGATGCTGCGCACCGCCGTGGCCGACTTCCGTACTGCGAACGCCCTCCCCGGAACCGACCAGGACCTCCTCACCGAGGCCGAGTGCGACACCCTCAAGCACAACAACGACGCCGTCTACGCGTTCATCGGCTTCAAGCAGGTGGTCAACCCAGTCAACAACCTGAAGATGACCTTCCCTGCCGGCCTTCTGCCACCTGAGGCAAAACCCTCTAACTTGAGCTGGCAGGAATACGAGAACCCCGCCGTAAGCCGCATCGGCATCGACGTGTTTCGCGTCTCGGGCCGGGAATCCTCCAACAGTTCGTTCGCCCGCGGCTACCAGTCTTATGGCGCCCTGACCCTGACGTTCGTCCACAACTCGGGTTCCGAGATGATCGCCGAGGGCGCCGGTAACCGCTGGGGCTCGCGCTACTATTTCCACAACCTCAACTTCGAGTATCAGGGCGGTCAGCGCGGTATCTATCTGCGCTTCGACATGCGCCCACCGGCCAACTTCATCCCGCCGCCGGAGATACTCGCCGCCGCCCGCCTCGAAAAATCTAAGAAGGCGGTCACCAAGCTGTTCACCGGTGGAGTTGCCGGCGCCACGCCGCCCAATGAGAACGAGATCGCCTGGGCCCTCATTGCCCGCGCCGTATTCAACATTGTTGCGTCTGACTTCTACGACCAGAACGGCTGGCGCGAGTTGACCACGCAAAACTGCGTCTTCGGCTCGGCCCGTCGAGCCCGCCGCGGCGGCGTTCGCATCGTCTTTGCCACCACTCGGGCGATGGTCGACCGCGAGGGCGACATGAGCACCATGTTCGGCAACGCCCCGAGCGACAAGATCACCTTCGGCTGTGTGCAGGTGAACCCGCGCATCTCGCGCGGTGACAGCTCCTACCGCGGCGCCTGGCGCGGAGCAGCCCGCGCTGCCAATGCACGCATCAAGCTGCTTGAAGACCCCATCGACCGCACCAACGAGAATTATATCCGCATCATCGACACTTCGGCCTCGGAGGACGCAACGCACGCCCTCCTTGTCATCCACGGCTACAACAACTCCTTCCAGGAGGCGATGCAGGCCGCAGCTCGTATCGCCGGCGGCGCCGACTACAAGGGCCGCGTCTACATGTTCAGCTGGCCCAGCGTACGCATGTCGTTGCGCTACCTGCAGGACGCCGACAACGCCGAGGAGGCCGAAGGCGCATTGCAAGCGTTCCTGGCGGCCATCCTGCGCGACAACAACGTCCGCACCCTCGACGTCGTCGCCCACTCCATGGGCTCCCAGCAGCTCATGCGTGTTATGGGCTCGATCCGCGAAATTCTCGACAGCCGCCGCCACGACGAAGGCATGCTGCGCTTGGGCCAGGTGGTGTTCGCCGCTCCTGACGTCTCCGCCGCCGTCTTCAACACCAAGATTCTTACCTGGGCCAAGCTCGCCCAGCGCGTGACGATCTACACGTCCGGCGGCGACTGGGTGCTCTGGCTGTCGTCGTTCCTGCGCGGCTTCAACGATCGCGCCGGCGGGCATACCCCGTGGGGCGATCCGCTGCACGTCAACGCCAGCAACGTCTACGTCGTCGACAAGACGCCACCCGAGTACGACTTCTGGAAGTTCTTCACGTACACCCACGCCGACTATGTCGACGACAAAACCATCCTCAACGACATCCAGACCGTCATCACCGGCAAGCCCTCCGGCGATCCCAGCAAGCGCGATCCCGACGGCAAGGTCTTCCGCGCGACGCCTTACGCCGGCATGAACAACAAGAAGTATTGGGAGACGCTCCCCGAAGGCCCGATCGCCGAGGCCAAGGACGCTGTCGAGGGGGCAAAGGAGGCGGTCAAGGACGCTGTGAAGCCAGCCGGCGCTGAAACACCCCCGCCGACGATACCCAAGTTTGCCCCGCAGCCATCCGAGCCGATGGCCGGACCGGCGCCTTCGCCCACCCCACCGACCGCAACCGGCGCCACGCGCTAAACGCAGCGGCCGCCGTCGACTTCCATCGCCACGCCGGTGATGAACGATGAGTCCGGCGCCGCCAGAAACAGCGCGGCGTTGGCGATGTCGTGCGGGCGCGATAGCCGTCCGAGCGGGATGGTGGCCAGGAACTTCGCCCTGTTCTCCGGCGTGTCCTCCATGCCCATGAACTGCGTCAGCATCCCCGTCTCGCCCATCACCGGGTTGATCGCATTGACGCGAATGTTCTTCGGCGCCAGTTCCGCCGCCATCGACTTCGTCAGCGTGATCACCGCGCCCTTCGACCCGTTGTACCAGGTAAGGCCCGGCCGCGGCCGCACGCCCGCCGTCGACGCCACATTGATGATCGAGCCACCGCCGCGCTTCTCCAACTTCGGAACCGCAGCGATCGTCGACAGATAGATCGACTTCACGTTGACGGCATAGATGCGGTCGAACTCCGCTTCGCCCACATCCATCAACGGCTGATTGCGATGCGTGACCCCGGCATTGTTGACGACAATGTCGAGTCCGCCGAACGCCTCCGTCGCCGCCCGCACCATCGCGTCGACATCAGCCTTCTGCGACACGTCCACTTGCACCGGGTGCATCTTGTCGCCGAAGCCGGCGCTCAGCGCCCGCACACCCTCGCCGTTGATGTCGGCCGCAATAACGCGTGCGCCTTCCAGCACAAATCGCTCAGCGATCCCGCGCCCGAACCCAGAAGCCGCACCGGTAACGATCGCAACCTTGCCCGCGAGCTGCATGCAGCCCTCCTTATTTAGCGCCGCCGGATCGGTATCAAGCCTTCAGCCGCAAGCCGCGCGGCCTCGGCGCGATAGGGGCTCGCCGGGTATGTGCCGAGCACGCGCTTCTCCGATGAGAAGAACGACAACTCCTCCAGCGCCAGACGCACCATCCGGTCTGCCGGATGCCCCTCGATATCGGCGTAGAACATCGTCGCGTTGAACGTGCCTTCGAGCTGGTAGCTTTCGAGCTTCGTCATGTTGACGCCATTGGTCGCAAACCCACCCAGCGCCTTGTAGAGCGCCGCCGGCACGTTGCGTACGCGGAAGATGAAGGTGGTGATCACCGGCCCATCCTCCGGCTCAGCGTCGTCGGCTTCAGCGGACAGCACGACGAAGCGCGTCGTGTTGTGCACCTCGTCCTCGATGTCGCTTGCAAGCGTCTCGAGGCCATAGATTTCCGCCGCCAGCGACGACGCGATCGCCGCCTGTGCCGGATCCTTCGCCTCCGAAACGATGCGCGCCGACCCGGCCGTGTCCGCCTCCGGCACCGGCTTCAATCCCAATTCGATCAGCTTGCGGCGGCACTGGCCCAGCGCCTGAGTGTGGCTCAGCACGCGCTTCACCGTCTCGAGCGAAGCCCCCGGCGCCGCCAGCAACTGGTGTCGCACGCGCAGGAAGTGCTCCCCGACGATGTAGAGATCGGCGTCCGGCAGCAGGTGATGGATGTCGGCAACGCGCCCCGCCACCGAGTTCTCGATCGGGATCATTGCCAGCCGTGCTTCGCCAGCCTTCACCGCCTGCAGCGCATCCTCGAACGTCGGGCACGCGACCGCCTCCATGTCCGGAAACGCTTCACGGCAAGCGAGGTGCGAGTTCGCACCCGGCTCGCCCTGATAGACGATACGCTCAGCGGCGGGCCTTGCAGGATTGGTCATCGGGGTGTTGCCTGAGAGTGGGGGCTCTAGATATCGAAAGCCCCATGTGGACCGGAGGCCGTTCTATGCCTCTAGAGACGGCCGACCGCAAGCTGCCCATCGCGACCGCTGACCCGAGCCTGCGAAGCCCAGCTCGTGTGCAACTGCAAAATCCGAAAGCCCCTCCCGCCTTGGCAAGACAATCCGATGTCCGACGGACAACTGGTGCTAAAGTCCACTAGGCATGATGCCGGCGCAGGGCCAGGCCGAGGACACGACGATGATGGACAAAGGCTGGATCGTCCCCCGCACACTGGCGCTCACCGCCCTGATCGCAATCATATCCGCCGCCAATCCCAACCCCGCGCAAAGCGGACAGAACGAGGACTGGTGCTTCTCCGACCAGGAGCGCACCGACGCAGAAACCATCTCCGGCTGCACCGCGGTGATCGGCTCCGGCAAGCTCGGCAAGGACAAGCTTGCCACCGCTTACGCCAACCGCTGCCTGGCGCACCTCCAGAGCAAAAAGTTCGATCGCGCCATTGCCGACTGCACCGAGGCCGCCACCATCACCCCCGCCAACGCCATTGCATTTGCCCAGCGCGGCGAAGCCTATTGCCGCACGGGCGACATCAAGCGCTGCGTTGCCGACTTCGACGAAGCGATGCGCATCGATCCTTCAGACCCTTCATTCGTCTACTTGCGCGGCATGGCGCGCGCCGACGCCGGCGACTCCGACGGCGCCATCGCTGACCTCACCAAGGCCATCGACCAGGATCCGGAAACGGCATCGGCCTATGCGCGCCGCGGCCAACTCTACGAGGCTGAAGGCGACAAGTTCCGCGCCGCTGCAGACTACCGCAACGCCCTGCGCATCGACCCCACCGACGAAACCACCCGCCAACGCCTCGAAGCGTTCCGCCGATAACGCAATCGCCAGCTGACGATGCGAGCACTCGAATGCAAAACATCTCCAGGAAGCAACCATCGCCGAGAGCGAAACGCGAAGCGCTTCCAAGGCCCATTTTTCAAGTCGGGTGGAACTCGAACGATAGTGCCACGTTGATGATTACTCGCACCCCGCAGCGGAATTCGTCACAGGAGCACTGTCATGGGCAGCACGACCGATAAGATCAAAGGTTACGCTAATCAGGTTGCCGGCAACATCAAGCAGGGCGTCGGCAAGGCCACTGGCTCGGAAGAGCTGGAAGTCAAAGGTTCCGTGCAGAACCTCAAGGGCAAAGCGCAGGTTGCAGTCGGCGATGTGAAGGAAGCCGTCAAGGACGGCGCCAACAAAGCTGCCGATGAGATCAATCGCAATCTTTAAACCAGCAGCTTGCTGACGATCGGCACGCGCACGAGGGCCGGCATCTTAAACCGGCCCTTCTATCGCGTGGCGGCGCCCCACCCTAAACGGACAGGAAACGACCCCATGAAAATCGAAAAACTCAGCGATCTCTTCCTGCACACGCTGCAGGACATCTACTATGCCGAGAACCACATCGTGAAAGCCTTGCCGAAGATGATCAAGGCCTCCGATTCAAAGCAGCTCGCCAAGGCCTTCACCGATCATCTGGAGCAGACCAAGGAGCACGTCACGCGGCTTCAGGAAGTCTTCTCCATGCTCGACCACAAGCCGAAGGCAGCCAAGTGCCCGGCTATCGATGGCATCCTCGAAGAAGCCCAGGAATTGATGAGTGAGATCAAGGATCCTGACACCAAGGACGCGGCCATGATCGCCGCGGCTCAGGCCGTCGAGCACTACGAGATCACGCGCTACGGTACCCTCGTCGCCTGGGCCGACTTGCTCGGATACGGCCCCGCCTCGAAGCTGCTCGGGAAGACGCTGAAGGAAGAGTACGGCGCTGATTCCAAGCTGACGAAGATTGCAGAAGCGCACTTGAATGCCGAGGCCGTCGCCTGAGCGATAGCAGCGGCAGTCATTGGAGACGGCGCGACCAGCGATGCCAATTGGCTAGCTCGCGCCGTCGCCAGCTGCGCAGAACGCATCTACGCCAGCAACTGCCGCGCACGCTCGAGGTCGTGAGGAGTATCGACACCCAGCGGCACCGTATCGACGACAGTCACGTCGATGCGCATGCCCGCTTCAAGCGCGCGCAGCTGCTCCAGCTTCTCGCGCTTCTCCAGCGGCGAAGGCGGCAGCGAAACGAACCGCGCCAGCGCCGCACGCCGATAAGCGTAGATGCCGATGTGATGATAGAGTGGGCCATCCCCGTGAGGCGCTGTCGCCCGCGTGAAGTAGAGCGCGCGCATCCGCCCGGCCACATCGAGCGGCGAGCCCACCACTTTGACGACGTTGGGATTGGTCTTCTCTTCCTCGACCACAATCTCCGCCGCAAGCGTCGCGATGTCCGGCCCCGGTCCCACCAAAGGCGCCGCGCACGCCGCAACGAGATGCGGCTCCAGGGTCGGCAGATCGCCCTGCAGGTTGACGATCACCTCGGCGGTCCCGGCCGGATCGACGCTGTTGATCGCCTCGAAGATGCGGTCCGAGCCCGACGCATGGTCGGCCCGCGTCATCACCGCTTCGCCGCCGGCTGCGCTTACCGCCGCCACCACATCCTCAGAATCGGTTGCAACAACCACGCGGCCTGCATCGGACGCCATCGCTCGCCGCCACACCTGCACGATCATCGGCGCCCCGGCGATATCCACCATCGGTTTGCCCGGCAGCCGCGTGGCCTGCATGCGGGCTGGAATTACGATCAGGACATTGGACACGTGAGACACCTTGAAATGATGGAACCGAGGCAATTGGTCCCGGGCGCACGCACATAGAACGTCGCCGCGCTCGGTTGCAAGCCGATGCGGAATTTCTATAGTCGCCCCGATTGTTCGGCGGAGGCCGGACGCAACAGGTGCGGAGCCGTGGAATGCTTGATTCCTTCGAGCTGTCGAAGATTGCCGGGGCCATTCTGTGTTCCCTGCTGGTAATAGTTGGCTTCCGCACGGCGCTCGAAATGGCCGCCCATGACAAGGCGCCGGAAAAGCCCGGCTACGTCCTGCCGCTCCCTGAAGCTGCCGCACCGCCTGCAAAGGGCGAAGCCGCCCCGGCCGAGCCAGCCGCTCCCGCGTTCGACGCCAAGGCCGTAGCTGACGCAGCCACGTCCGGCGATGCCGCCGCGGGCCAGAAGGTCTTCAGCAAGTGCGCCGCCTGTCATTCGGGCGACAACGGCGGCCCCAACAAGGTAGGCCCCAACCTGTGGGGCGTCGTGGGCCGCGCCAAGGCCAGCCACGAAGGCTTTAACTATTCCGACGCCATGAAAGCCAAGGGCGGCGACTGGACGCTCGAAGACCTTGCGCACTTCATCCACAAGCCCAAAGAATTCGTCCCCGGCACCAAGATGCTGTTCCCCGGAGTTGCCGATACTGGCGACCTGAGCAACCTGCTCGCTTACCTAAACACCCTGAAATAACAGCGCTCCGGCCATCCGGCGCCAAAATGACAGCAAGTTAACTCGCCCCGCGGCCCGTATTTTGCGAGGCTCGGGGCGTTGTCATGTCTAGAAGGTCACTTGCGGAGCGCGATGCCGTTCGAACTCCACTCGCCCCAGAGCCACACCTTCTTCAATCCCAAGACCTATAAAAGGGAAAACGCCTGATGCGCTTGCGTCTCGACGTCCCCGCCGCATGCCTTGCAGCCCTGATCTGCTTCGCCGCCGGCCCCGCCTTCGCGCAGGAGCCGGCCTCTACCCCCGCTGCGGATCCACAGGTCTCCCCGCCATCACCCCCGCGCCATCACGCTCTGTCGCTCGTCGATAAGCCCAAGTTCGAGGCGGGCTTCGACCATTTCGACTGGGTGAACCCGGATGCCCCCAAGGGCGGCACCCTACGCGCCTTCGCCGAAGGCTCGTTCGACAGTCTCAACGCCTTCAGCGTCAAGGGCGACCCAGCCGCCGGCCTCGGCCTCATCTACGATTCCCTGATGACCGGCAGCCCCGATGAACCATCGACCGAGTACTGCCTCATCTGCGAGTGGGTGTCCTACCCCGCAGACTTCTCCTCGGTCACCTTCGGCCTCAATCCGAAAGCGCGCTTCAACGACGGCTCCCCGATCACGCCTGAGGACGTGATCTTCTCGCTCGATGCCCAGAAGAAAGCTCACCCGCGCATGGCGTTCTACTACAAGAACGTCACCAAGGCCGAGAAGACCGGCCCCAACGAGGTGACCTTCACCTTCGACACCAAGAACAACCGTGAGCTTCCCCAGATCGTCGGCCAGCTCACCGTGCTGCCGAAGAAGTGGTGGGAAACGAACGGCGCCGACGGCCAGCCGCGAGACATCACCAAATCGAGTCTCGAAGTGCCGCTCGGCTCCGGTGCCTACCGCATCAAGAGCTTCGACCCTGGCCGCTCCATCACCTACGAGCGCGTCAAAAACTACTGGGCAAAGGACCTGCCGGTTCAGAAGGGTCAGTATAATTTCGACGAGATGAACTACACCTACTTCCTCGATCGCACGCCGGGCTTCGAGCAGTTCAAGTCGGGCAAGATCGACTACTGGGCAGAGAGTGTCGCCAACCGCTGGGCCACGGCCTACAACTTCCCCGCCATCGAAAAAGGCTGGGTGAAGAAGGAAGCGATCCCCGTCAAGCGTGTCGCCCCCATGCAGTCGTTCGTCTTCAATCAGCGCCGCAAGCAATTCGAGGATCCGCGTGTACGCAAGGCCTTCGCGCTCGCATTCAACTTCGAGGAAGCGAACAAGAAGTTGTTCTATAATTCTTACGTCCGCGTCGGCAGCTACTTCGACAATTCCGAGCTGGCCGCCAAGGGCCTGCCCGAAGGGCGCGAGCTTGAAATCCTCAACGAGGTAAAAGATCAAGTCCCGCCGGAGGTGTTCACCACCGAGTGGAAGAACCCCGTCAACACCGCACCCGACGATTTCCGCAAGCACATGCGCGAAGCTTCGAAGCTTCTCAACGAAGCCGGCTGGAAGCTCGACGGCAGGCAGCTGAAGAATGCGCAGGGCGAGACACTCAACGCCGAATTCCTGCTTGTTCAGCCCGAGTTCGAACGCATCGTCCTCCCCTACATTCAGGATCTGCAAAAGCTCGGCATCAATGCGTCCGTGCGCATCGTCGACAGCGCGCAGTACAAGCGCCGCGAGGACTCGCACGACTACGACGTCATCATCGACAACTTCCCGCAGTCGGAATCACCCGGCAACGAGCAGCGCGACTTCTGGGGCTCCGCGGCGGCCGATCGCGACGGCACCAAGAACACCGCCGGCATCAAGAACCCGGCCATCGACAAGCTGATCGACAAGGTCGTCTTCGCCAAGGACCGCGCAGATCTCGTTGCCGCCACGCGCGCGCTCGATCGCGTGCTGCTGTGGAACTACTACGTCGTCCCGCAGTGGCATTACCCCTATGAGCGCATCGCCTATTGGGATGTGTTCGGACGCCCGGCTAAGACACCGTCTCAGACCTCCGCCCTCACACAGACGTGGTGGTTCGACGCCGACAAGGAAAAGGCCCTAGCGGCACAGCGGGGCCAGTGATGGCGATCCAGCAGGAGGCACGACCGGTGCGACAGCCCGAAATGCTCACCCGCTTCGCCACACTCGCCTTCGTCGCAGTCGCTCTCGCCTCCGGGGTCATCGCCCCGGGGGCGCTCATCTCGAAGGCAACGGCCGAACCGCGCCATGGCCTCTCGGCGTTCGGTGATTTGAAGTACCCGGCCGACTTCAAGCACTTCGAATATGTCAATCCTGACGCCCCCAAGGGCGGCCGCCTGGCCATGATCGGTACCGCCGGTCGCACCACCTTCGACAGCTTCAACAACTTCATATTGAAGGGCGACTCAGCCCAGGGCCTCGAATACCTGTTCGACAGTCTCATGGCCCGCGCCGTCGATGAGCCCGATGCCGTCTACGGCCTCATCGCCGAAAGTGCCGACCTGGCACCCGATAAAATGTCGGTCGTCTTCCAGCTCCGTCCTGAAGCGAAGTTCGCCGACGGCACGCCCGTCACTGCCGAAGACGCGGTCTTCTCGTTCGAGACACTGAAATCCAAGGGCCACCCGAACTATCGGCTCACGCTGCGCGACGTCGACAAGGCTGAGGCGGTCGATCCGCACACCGTGCGCTACACCTTCAAGGGGAATCTCGTGCGCGACCTGCCCCTCGTCGTCGCCGAGCTGCCGGTGCTGTCCAAGGCCTTTTATACCAAGCACCCGTTCGATCAGAGTTCACTCGAAAAGCCGCTCGGCTCAGGCCCCTACGCGATCGCCGACTACAAGCCCGGCACCTACGTCACCTACAAGCGCCGCCCTGACTATTGGGCCAAGGATCTCCCGGTAAACCGTGGTCGCTTCAATTTCGATGAGCTGCGCTACGAGTACTATCGCGACCGCACGCTGGAGCTGGAAGGGCTTAAAGCCGGCAACTTCGACTATCGCGAGGAATTCACCTCCATTGACTGGGCGACCGCCTACAACATCCCCTCGGTCAAAGAGGGCCGCCTCGTCCGCGAGACGATCCCTGATGGCCGCCCCTCCGGCGCGCAGGGCTTCTTCATCAACATGCGGCGCGACAAATTCCAGGACCCGCGCGTCCGCAAAGCCCTCGATCTCGCCTTCGACTTCGAATGGTCGAACAAGAACTTGTTCTTCGAGCTCTACACCCGCACGCAGAGCTACTTCGAGAATTCGGAAATGAAGGCCGTCGGCCCGCCGAGTGCCGAGGAACTCGTGCTGCTCGAGCCCTATCGCAACCAGCTTCCACCCGAAGTATTCGGCGAACCCTATACCCCGCCCGTCACCGATGGTTCAGGGCGCGACCGCGACAACCTCAAGAAAGCTCACGATCTTCTCGCCGCCGCGGGCTACGGCGCCGGAGGCAAGCCGCTCGACATCGAGATCCTCAGCTTCGAGTCCGGCTTTGAGCGCATCATCCTGCCCTATATCGCCAACCTGAAACGCGTCGGCATCAACGCAAGCCTGCGTATGATCGACCCCGCGCAGTATGAGCGCCGCATCAAGAGCTTCGACTTCGACATGGCGATCCAGCGTTACTCGCTGCGCCTCACCCCCGGCGTCGAAGTCAAATCCTACTGGGGATCGGACGCGGCCAAGATGGATGGCAGCTTCAATCTTTCGGGCATTTCCGATCCCGTTGTCGACGCTCTGATGACAAAGATGATAGAAGCGAAAACGCGCGCCGATCTGACCATAGCCGCCCGCGCCTTGGATCGCGTACTGCGCGCCGGCAATTACTGGGTGCCGCAGTGGTATAAGCCCGTGCAGACCGTTGCATACTGGAACAAATATTCGCGTCCAGCCGTCATGCCCAAATACGACGAGGGCGTCATCGACACCTGGTGGTTCGATCCCGACAAAGCCGCCAAGCTGAAGCAGAATTGAGCCCCGCACCATGGTCGCCTACTTCCTCAAGCGCCTGCTGCTGATCATCCCGACGCTATTCGGCATCATGCTGATCAGCTTCATCATCATTCAGTTCGCACCTGGCGGCCCTGTCGATCGCATCATTGCGCAGCTCAGTGGCAATGACTCATCCCTGGTCTCCCGCATCGGCGGCGGCGGCAGCGAAACGCTTTCCGGCGGCAATCAGGCAGCCCTCGGCCAGGGCGGCGCCGATGCCATCACCTCGAAATATCGCGGCGCCCAAGGCCTCGACCCCGAATTCATCAAGAGTCTCGAAAAGCAGTTCGGCTTCGACAAGCCCGCTTACGAGCGCTTTTACCTGATGATGAAGAACTACCTCACCTTCAACTTCGGCAAGAGCTACTTCCGCGACGTCTCGGTGCTGCAGCTCATCAAGGAAAAGCTGCCCGTCTCCATATCGCTCGGCCTATGGATGATGCTGCTCTCCTACATGATCTCGATCCCGCTCGGCATCCGCAAAGCCGTGCACGACGGGGAGCCCTTCGACACCTGGTCGAGCACCATTCTGGTCATCGCCTACGCCGTGCCCGGCTTCCTCTTCGCCGTGCTGCTGCTGGTCCTGTTCGCCGGCAGCGCCTTCGTCCAGTGGTTCCCCTCGCGCGGCTTGACCTCCGACAACTTCGATCAACTGTCTCTGTTCGGAAAAGTCGTCGATTACTTCTGGCATCTGACGCTGCCCATCATCGCCATGTCGTTGACCGCGTTCACGACCATGACGTTCCTCACCAAGAACTCGTTCCTCGATGAGATCCGCAAGCAGTACGTAACCACCGCGCGCGCCAAGGGCCTCACTGAGAACCGCGTGCTCTATGGGCACGTTTTTCGCAACGCCATGCTACTCATCATCGCCGGCTTCCCCGGCGCCTTCATCTCGGCATTCTTCTCCGGCGCCCTGCTGATCGAGACCATCTTCTCGCTCGATGGCCTCGGCCTCCTGTCGTTCGAGTCGATCGAAAAGCGAGACTATCCCGTGGTCTTCGCCACGCTTTGGATCTTCTCGCTGATGGGCCTCTTGCTCAACATCGTCTCGGACTTCGTCTACACGCTCGTTGATCCCCGCATCGACTTCGAGAGCCGGGAGGTCTAGCGATGGACGATCTGAGAGCGCTCGAAACGCCGCTGCCGCAATCACAGCCCCCGCCCGAGGAAGAGCATCGCGCGCAGATGCCCGAATGGCTGCGCCGACGGATGCCCTCCACCGACAAGCTCTCGCCGCTCAACCAGCGCCGCTTCGCCAACTTCAAGGCCAACCGGCGCGGCTATCGCAGCCTGTGCATCTTCCTTGTCATTTTCACGCTGTCGCTGTTCGCCGAGTTTATCGCTAACGATCGCCCGCTCCTCGTCAGCTACAAGGGCGAGTGGCTGTCTCCGGTGCTCGTCGATTACCCGGAAGAGAAGTTCGGCGGCTTTCTTGCGGTGACCGACTACAAAGACCCGGTGATCCTCGACGAGATCAACGCAAACGGCTGGGCCATCTGGCCGCCGATCCGCTATTCGTACGACACGATCAACAAGGACTACCCGGGGCGCAAATCCTCCGACGGGCTTTGCCTTGGCTATCCCGCCCCCCCGCCGTGGGCCTCCAGCTTGCCGCTGTGCGATGCCCCGCCCGATCAGCTCGCCCGCTTCAAGACGCTCGGCAATACCAACTGGCTCGGCCTCGACGATCAGGGCCGCGATATCGTCGCCCGCGTAATTTATGGCTTCCGGATCTCGGTGCTGTTCGGCCTCCTGCTCGCCGTCCTTTCCGGCATGATCGGCGTGACCGCCGGCGCCGTGCAAGGCTACTTCGGCGGCAAGACCGACCTCATATTCCAGCGCTTCCTGGAAATCTGGTCGTCCGTGCCATCACTGTTCGTGCTGATCATCATCTCCTCGGTGCTGATCCCCGGCTTCTGGACGTTGCTCGGCATTCTGTTGCTGTTCGAATGGGTGAACCTCGTCGGTGTCGTGCGCGCCGAGTTCCTGCGCGCGCGCAATTTCGAGTACGTCAAAGCCGCTCGTGCGCTCGGCCTGTCGCACAGCAAGATCATGTGGAAGCACATGCTTCCCAACGCCATGGTGGCGACGCTCACCTTCCTACCGTTCCAGCTATCCGGCGCCGTCGCCGCGCTGACCGCGCTCGACTTCCTCGGCCTCGGCCTACCGCCCGGATCGCCATCGCTGGGTGAACTGCTGCTGCAGGGCAAGCGCCACCTCGAAGCGCCTTGGCTCGGCCTCACCGGCTTCTTCTCCGTCGCGATCATGCTGTCGCTGTTCATTTTTATCGGCGAGGCGGTGCGCGATGCGCTCGACCCGCGCAAGACGTTCCGCTAGGGGGCCGCGATGACAGCGAACAACCATCACCGCGCCCTCCTCGATGTCCGCGATCTGTCCGTCGCGTTCGCGCGTGGCACCGCCATCGCTGCTGAAGACGTCTCCTTCCGCATAGGCAAGGGCGAGACCGTCGCCCTCGTCGGCGAGTCCGGCTCCGGCAAGACCGTGTCGGCCCTGTCGATCCTGCGCCTGCTGCCCTACCCATCCGCATCGCACCCTGCCGGCGAGATCTGGTTCGAGGGCCGCGACCTGCTCAAGCTCTCCGAGAAGCAGCTGCAGCGCGTACGCGGCAATCGCATTTCGATGATCTTCCAGGAGCCGATGACCTCGCTCAATCCGCTCCACACCATCGAACGGCAGGTCGGCGAGGTGCTGCGCATCCATAAGCACATGGACGAGAAGTCCGTGCGCGCCCGCGTGCTGGAGTTGCTGCACAAGGTCGGCATCCGTGACCCCGAGCAGCGCCTCGACGCTTATCCGCATCAGCTGTCCGGCGGCCAGCGTCAGCGCGTGATGATCGCCATGGCCCTCGCCAACGAGCCAGACCTGCTCATCGCCGACGAGCCGACCACAGCGCTCGACGTTACCATCCAGGCGCAGATCCTCGAGCTGCTGAAGCAGCTGCAGCGCGAGATGGGCATGGCGATGCTGCTCATCACCCATGACCTCGGCATCGTGCGCAAAATGGCCGAGCGCGTTTACATTATGAAGAGCGGCCACATCGTCGAGGAAGGCGAGACGGAGGAAATCTTCACCGCGCCGCGCCACGCCTACACCAAGCAGCTTCTCGCCGCCGAGCCCAAGGGTGACCCGCCTCCTGCCAACGACAGCGCACCCGTCGTCGTCGAGACTGAGAACCTCAAGGTCTGGTTCCCCATCAAGCGCGGCCTGATGCGCCGAACCGTCGACTACGTGAAGGCTGTCGACGGTCTCTCACTCAAGCTGCGTAAAGGCCAGACGCTCGGCGTCGTCGGAGAGTCTGGCTCCGGCAAAACCACGCTTGGCCTTGCAATCCTGCGGCTGATCTCCTCCGAAGGGCAAATCGTCTACATGGGCAACCGCATCGACGGCTTGAGCAGCCGCGACATGCGCCCCTTGCGCAAAGACATGCAGATCGTCTTCCAGGATCCTTACGGATCGCTGTCGCCGCGCCTCTCCGTAGGCCAGATCATCGAAGAAGGCCTGACCATCCAGGCGCCCGAGTTGAGCGCCGCCGAGCGCCGCGCGCGCGTCAGCACCGCGTTGAAGGAAGTCGGCCTCGACCCCGATGCCCAGGATCGCCATCCGCACGAATTCTCCGGTGGCCAGCGCCAGCGCATCGCCATCGCCCGCGCCATGGTGCTGCAGCCCCAATTCATCATGCTCGACGAGCCGACCAGCGCACTCGATATGTCGGTGCAGGCGCAGATCGTCGACCTACTGCGCGACCTGCAGAAGAAGCGCGACCTCGCCTACCTGTTCATCAGCCACGACCTGAAAGTGATCCGCGCGCTGTGCAACTATGTTGTTGTCATGCGCAACGGCAAGGTCGTCGAGGAAGGACCGGCCGCCGAGGTCTTCGCCGACCCGAAGGAAGACTACACTAAGGCCCTGTTCGCCGCGGCGTTCAACATCTCCGTCGAGCACGCGAACGTGCTTGCCGGCTGAGCCGGATCGCTTGCTTCGCCAAGGAACTCGCCATGCCCCAAGTCGCGAACGCTAAGTTGAAGCTCTACCACGCCGCCCGCACACGTTCGTCCACCGCTTTATGGATTCTTGAGGAGCTTGGCGAGCCGTTCTCCATCGAACTGCTGACACTGCAAAAGGGCGAGCAGCGCAAGCCGGAATACCTTGCCATCAACCCTATGGGGAAGGTTCCGACGCTGGTGGATGGCGACACCATCGTCAGCGAGGTCTCCGCCATCTGCTGCTACCTGGCTGACGCTTATCCCAACGCCGGGCTCGCACCCGACGTGCACGATCCTTTGCGCGGCCCGTATCTCAAGTGGCTGTTCTATTCCCCGAGCTGCATCGAGCCTGTCATGATCGATAAGGCGCTTGGCCGCGCCGCGGCGCCACGCACAACCTCCGGCTGGGCCGACTATGACACTGTGATTTCCGTGCTGCGCGACGCCGTAGCTAAGGCGTCACCGTATTTGCTCGGCGAGCGCCTCACCGCGGCCGACGTCGTCATCGGCTCGACGCTGCATTGGGGCATTCAATTCAAGCTGCTGCCCGATCTGCCTGAGTTCGTCGCTTACGTTGATCTGCTGAAGCAGCGCCCCGCGTTGCAGCGGCAGCTCGCCTACGACGCAGCCATTGCGCAGCAGATAAACACGTAAAAGTGGTTCCGCTCTGTCTTGGATTGCGGCATCGTAGCTGCCATCTGCGATCAGCCCCGCTGGAACGATGCTACCTGACGACGTCTTCCGCTCACGGCTTCAATCGACGATCACTGCCCTGCGCTACTGGGCACCCTCCGTCGCGGACGCCGCGCGCATAGAGGAAACCGAGACGAGCGACTTCTGGCGCATCGACGTTGCCCCGATGGTTGCCAGCGCTTGCCCGTTCGAACTGATCCTGCACGCCGACCAGAACTATGATCTTTCGATCGCTGGCGAAACCTACGAGAGCCGACCCGTCGAAACCTTCGAGTGGATCGTGCCTCTGGCCAACGCGGTAGCGGACGGTTCGATCGTACAGCGGCGTTGGATCAGCCGGCTTACCGGGCTCGAGCGTGCCGTAGAAACCATCGTCATGCTGCCAGGCGGCGGAATTTGGAAGGAAACCCGCGGCGCCTGGGACCTGCGTGCACCGACGCTCGACGATGATGGCACCGAGTTGCGCGAAAAGCGCTTCCTTCCCTACCGCCGCTAAGCAGCTGACTTTGCCGACAACCCCGGCAAGCGCTTCACTGCAGCGATCTCCGCACCAAGCTTGGCGATGCGTTCGATAGCCTCCGGCAGCGTCTCCGCCGCAACCTGCATATGATGTGCGTTGGCGTGAACGAGCGTGACGCTATCGGCCATAATGCCGACGTGCCCCTTCCAATAGATGAGATCGCCGCGCTGCATCCCCTCAAGCACGTCCGGAATTTCCACCAGCGTGCCCACTTCGGCCTGCTGCATGTCTGTATCGCGCGGCGCGAAAATGCCCGCTGCCGCCAAAGACATCTGCACCAACCCCGAGCAATCGATGCCCAGCCGCGTGCGCCCGCCCCACAGGTACGGCGTGCCAATGAAGCGTTCGGCGATCTCCACGAAGTCCGGCTCTATCCTGCCGATCTCGCCAACGTGTCGGCTGACGACAAACCCGCCACCCTTCAGCATCACGAAGCGATCATCGCCCTCAACGACGCTCAATTCAGCGTTGAGACTTAGGTGCATCAACGGCGGCGATTTGATATCCGGCACCGGGTACACGAACGTACCCAGCGAGCGCACCTTGTGCGTCGGCTCCTCGATTTCCGGAGACAACGCCTCCGACGGCACATAGCCGACGTACTTGTCCCGATCGAGCTGCACCCACGCCCAGCCGTCGCGTTCGTCGAATACGGTCACGCGCTCGCCGAACAGCGCCTCGGTCTCGAACCCGAACGTCGGAGTCGGGCGGCTGCGCAGCGGCACTGAGGCGCGCATCACCTGCCCTGGAAATCCTTCCACGTAACGCGGCACGCTCACCTTGCCGTAGAGGCTTTCAGCCGCGAGATCAGGACGAAACGGATTTCGTCGCGGATCGAGCCGTTGCGTCGGCGCCGACGTGCTTTCAATGCTCACGTCCTCGTCTCTATCGCTCATTGGCAAGCTTCCCTTGCCAGCATCGCATAAAGAGCGCGCGCTGCTTGTGGCTCGCCTCCGCGAGGACCCAGAGGCCCCGCTGCCGGGCGCCAGCCATAGATGTCGAAGTGCGCAAAGCGCTGCGCTTTCGTCGCGAAGCGCTTGAGGAACAGCGCGGCGGTGATCGACCCGGCCATCGGCGTGTCCCACACATTGTTCATGTCGGCCACAGAGCTTTCAAGCTTCGCATCGTACCCCGGCCACAGCGGCAGGCGCCACACCGGATCGCCGATCGCAACCGACGCGCTCATCATCTCGGCAGCGAACGCATCGTCGTTGCTGAACATCGCCGGCAAGTCGGGACCGAGCGCGCTGCGCGCTGCACCGGTCAGCGTCGCGAACACGTAAAGCGACTGTGGTGCCTCCTCGTCGGCCAGAGCGATCGCGTCGGCCAGCACCAGACGCCCCTCTGCATCCGTGTTGCCGACCTCGACCGTGATCCCCGCACGCGAATTCAAAACGTCGCTCGGACGGAACGCATCGCCCGAGATGCTGTTCTCCGCCGTCGGTATCAGCACCCGCAATCGCACATCGAGCTTCTGCGACATGATCATGTGCGCCAGCGTCAGCACCGTCGCCGCGCCGCCCATGTCTTTTTTCATCAGCAGCATGCCGCTCGGCGGCTTGATATCGAGACCGCCGGTGTCGAACGTGATTCCCTTGCCGACCAGCGTAACCGTGCGCGCGCCCTCGCGCCCCCACCGCATGTCGATCAGCCGCGGCGCCCGCGGGCTTGCCCGGCCCACCGCATGGATCATCGGAAAATTCTGAGCGAGCAGATCCTCGCCCACCGTCACGTCGATCTGCGCGCCGTGCCTCAGCGCCAGCTCCCGCGCTGCCGCCTCGATGTCCGCTGGTGCGAGATCGGAAGCCGGTGTGTTGATCAGATCGCGGCCGAGGCGCACCGCCTCGATGGTTCCGAGCGCCAGCGAGCGATCGGCGCCTTCCGGCAGGCGCAGGCTGACGCAACGCGAGCCCCCGCTCTTTGTCTTGTATCGGCCATAGCGGTAGCTGCCGAGGCCCCAAGCGATAGCCGCGAGCGTGGGATCCTGCGCCGGCAGCGAAAGCTGATAGCTGCCCGACGGCAAAGACTGCGGCAGTAGACCCAGCAGCAGCTCAGATGTGCCCGATGGCTCCCCGCAGGCCCCGCCGCCAAGCCCCAGCAAAACCGCCGCGATGCCCCCGTCCGGACCGGGCACCAGCGTCTGCTGCTTTGCTGCCCCTTTGAAGCCAACGGCCTTGATCCAGTTCCGCTGTTCGGCCGAAAGCGGAAGGTCATCGAGCACCGTGTCCTGCCCAACCGCGAAGATCGGGATCTCTTTTCCGCCCGCTCCATCCGCGACGAAGATGTCTTCGCCTGAGGCGAGTTCGCGCGGCAATGTTTCGTCGTTCATCTGTTGCTGCTCGCTGCTGGCAAGCCAAGACCTGATCGGGCATCTAATAGGGGACCCCGATCGACTCGTGGGCACAAGACAAGATCACAGAGGGCAAGGCAAGAGCATGGCCGGACAACGCTACCGCTTGGTCATCGGGAACAAGAACTGGTCGAGCTGGAGCCTCAGGCCCTGGCTCGCCATGCGCCGGTTGGGGCTGCCGTTCGAGGAGATTAACGTTCGCCTCCGGCAACCTGATTCCAAAGCCGAAATCCTGAAATTCAGCCCTGCCGGCATGGTCCCGCTGCTTCTCGACGGTAATTTTCCAGTCTGGGATAGCCTCGCCATCCTCGAATACCTGGCGGATCGGCACCCCGAGAAGGCGCTTTGGCCGGCCGACATTGAAGCCCGCGCACGTGCCCGCTGCGCGGCGGCGGAGATGCACTCCGGCTTCATGCCCCTACGCCGCACCTGTTCCATGGATATCCTTGCCGTGGCACCCCTCGACCCGGTCCCCGAAGATGTCGAAGCCGATGTCCGGCGCATCGTAGCGCTGTGGCGCGAGTGCCGGTCGAACTACGGGAGCGGCGGGCCGTTCCTGTTCGGCAACTTCACCGCGGCCGATGCGATGTATGCGCCAGTCACCTCGCGCTTCCGCACCTACCTCCCGGACCTTGCACGCTTCGGCGACGATGGCACCGCCGCGACCTACGTCGACGCCATTTTTGCAATGCCCGAAATGTACGAATGGATCGCCGGCGCCAAGGCCCAAGTGGCCGCCGCGCCATAGCCATCCCATCCCTTAACGTACTCTTAGCGAGGCTTAATCGTTTATTGAGAAGTGTCTCACACCCTGACCGTCAAAGGACAGAGATTCGGGGCGAACCCGTCTCGCTTGACTGTCAGGGAGACTTAAATGCTGATCTCTTCGCCCCGCCGGCTCCGCCAGGGCGGAACCATTGCCGCCCTCGCAGCCTCGCTGATGCTTGGCGCGTGCGGCCAGACGCTCAAGACTTCGACCGGATTGTTTTCCGTCGCCAATAGCGACCAGACGGCCGCTCTTCCCCAGAAGTCCCCTCCCGCGCCCCAGGCGCAAGACCCCACAGCCTCGGGCGGCGTCAGCACTGAACTTCTCAAGGCCACCGATTATTGGGGGCAGATCTACGCCAAAAACCCGCGCGACCTTCAGCCCGCTCTCAGCTACGCCCGCAATCTAAAGGCCATGGGGGAGAAGCGCCGCGCCTTGGTGGTGCTGCAGCAGGTCTCGCTCTATCACGGACAGGATCGTGAGCTTGCCAGCGAATATGGTCGCCTTGCCCTCGATCTTGGTCAGGTGTCGGTCGCCAAACAGCTTCTCGCCGTTGCCGACGATCCGGCGCGCCCGGACTGGCGCGTCATCTCCGCCCGCGGCGCCGCCCTTGCCAAGGAAGGCAAATATGATGACGCCATCCCATACTTCGAGCGCGCCCGCGTCCTCTCGCAGGATCAGCCGTCGGTCATGAGCAACCTCGCGCTCGCCTACGCAATGAACGGCGACGCCGGCAAAGCCGAATCGATGTTGCGTCAGGCCGCCGCCTCCGACGACACTTCCCCGCGCATTCGCCAGAACCTTGCCCTCGTGCTCGGCCTGAGAGGCAAGTACGACGAAGCCAAGCTCGTCGCCGCACGCGACATGCCCATGAACAATGCCACCGAGAACGCCGACTATCTGCGTCAGGTCGTGCAGCTCGATCCCAAGTCGGTGCCCAGCTCTGAACCGGCGCAGTGGAACACTGAATCCAAGATGATCGCCCAATTGCCGACGGTCGACGCGGCACCCGTCGAGAAGGTTGCTCGCCTCTCTAACACGCCCGTGAGCGATCCCGCCGCCGCCAATGACCAAGGTTGGGTAGTGTCTGAGCCGGCCACGCCGGCAGCCCTCGCCGCGGCACCATCCTCGGCTCATCCCAAGGTTCTGTCGGTCTCGGAAATGGCCGCGCAATTTGCTGTAGCGGACGATGTCACTGCAGACACGCCGGCTAAGGAGCCCCAGCACAGAAATTCCGTGGTCGCCCAGTTCAAGAGATAGGCACTCGATCGGCCGCGAGGCCGGTCAGTGCACGCGTCTCACTGCCACTGGAAATATCGGATCGCCGCCGGAAACAGGATGATCACGAACAGCACCGGCAGGAAGAACAGGATCATCGGCACGGTCAGCTTCGGCGGCAGCGCAGCAGCCTTCTTCTCCGCCTCCGACTGACGGATCTCGCGATTTTCCTTCGCCATCACGCGCAGCGCCTGCCCGACTGGCGTGCCGTAGCGCTCCGCCTGCACCAGCGCTGTCGTTACCGCCCTCACGCCCGGCAGCCCCGTGCGCTTGCCTAGATTGTCGAACGCCTGTCGGCGGTCCTGCAGGTATGACAGCTCGGCGGTGGTCAGGCTCAGTTCTTCCGCGAGCTCAAGCGACTGGTTCGCAACTTCCTTCGACACCTTGCCGAATGCTGCCTCAACCGACATGCCCGACTGCACGCAGATCAGCAGCATGTCCAGCGCATCGGGAAATGACAGCCGGATCGACTGCTGGCGCTTCTGAATGAGGTTCTCGATAAAGATACTCGGCGCATATGAGCCGAGAAACGCCGCTGCGATACACATCATCAGCTTGACTGTCGCCGGATAATTGACCACGCCAAGCACGAATAGGTAGAACGCCGCCAAGAGGAAGAAGACGGTAGGGGCAGCGACGCGGAAAAACATGAACGCCACCAGTGGCGCCTGCCCACGCAAGCCCGCACGCTTCAAACGATCGCGCAAGTCCTCGGTATCAAGCATCTTGCGCAGGTTGAGGCTATCGACGATCTGCTGCATGTAGCCGGTCGGCGTGCGCCGCAGCCGTCCCTGCTTGTCGCGCGCCGCCATTTCGGCCATGCGCTCTGCCCGCATCTTGTCGCGCTCGACGGCCATCGCGCGCATGCGCTGGTTCATGCGATCCTCAGCAAGGATCGGCATGGCGATTGTCAGCACCGTCGCAAATGCGCAGATCGCCACCAGAATGGTGACGAGGAACGTCGGGTCGGTGAAAAGCTGGATCAGATCCATGGCCGTATACCTCGAACGCGCGCGCTGCCCGCTATCGTTAGAACTTGAAGTTGATCATCTTCTTCATCACCAACACACCCGTCATCATCCATAGGCCGCATCCCAGGAGCGCAAGGTTGCCCACACGCGTTGCGAACAGCGGCCTGATATAGTCAGGCGACGATAGGTAGAGGAGGAACATCACCGTTGGCGGCAGCGCAGCGAGCACGATGGCCGATGCTTTGGCTTCCGCGCTCAACGCCTTGATCTTCATCTGCAGACGCACGCGGTCGCGCAGCACACCCGAAAGATTGCCCAGCGCTTCTGACAGGTTACCGCCCGACTGCTGCTGAATGGCGATGACGATCGATAGAAACTTGACCTCCGGCAGCGGCATGCGCCCCGTCAGCTTTTCCAGCGCCTCACCAAGCGGCACGCCGACACGCTGCTGGTCCATCACCTCGCGGAACTCGCTCGCCAATGGCTCGGCGCTCTCGCGCGCGACGATAGCGAGGCACTCGTTGAGCGGCAGGCCCGATTTCATACCGCGCACGACAATGTCGATCGCATTCGGCAGCTCCAGCGTGAACTTCTGCTGCCTGCGCGATGTGATCCGGTTCACGACCCACCGCGGCACGCCGAACACACCAATCAACCCGATGACAACCACAAGAAACATGCGAGTTGAGCTTGGAGGAAGCGACAAGCTGACGAGGGCTGCAAGCACGCCACCACAGACGAAGCTCGCCAGCCAGAACACTCGCGTCGTTATTTTGAGCCCTGCCCGGTGTAGCCGCAAACGCAGCGAAACCTTCTGCGCCGCCTTCTGCCGCTCCTCGATCTCCTTCAAGGTCTCTGCGACCGGCTTGCGGCGCGCAGCCGCCTGCTCCAGCGGTGTAAGCGCCGTCCGCTTGGAATCGACAACACTCTTGACGCGCGAGCTCTGCTCCTTGTCCGCCGAAAAGTACGGATAGAGCAGTGCGTAGGCGAGGCCACCGAATGCCAATGCAGCCAGCAGCGCGGCGCCGAACGAAAGCAGGCCGGGATCAGACATTCACATCTCCCAGCGGATTGCCGTTCTCATCAAGCACCTCGGCCGTAGCCAGCGCATCGGCGAGACGTCCCTCCTGCCCGTAATAGACCGCGCGCTCCCAGAACCGTGGCCGCGCAATGCCCGTGGACCGGTGCCGTCCAAGGATGCGCCCGTTCGCATCTTCGCCCGTGATCTCGTAGACGATGAGATTCTGCAGGGTCACGACATCGCCTTCCATGCCGACGACTTCGGTAATGTGCGTCACCTTGCGCGAGCCATCGCGCAGACGTGCCGCCTGTACGATGATGTCGATCGACCCGGTGATCATTTCGCGGATCGTGCGCGAGGGCAGCTGGAAGCCGCCCATCATAATCATGGATTCAAGACGGCTGATGGCTTCGCGTGGGCTGTTGGAGTGCAATGTACCCATGGAACCATCGTGGCCAGTGTTCATAGCCTGCAACAGGTCGAACGCTTCCGGACCGCGCACCTCGCCCACGATGATCCGCTCCGGACGCATACGCAGGCAGTTCCTGACGAGATCACGCATCTTGATCTCGCCTTCGCCCTCCAGGTTCGGCGGCCGCGTTTCGAGCCGCACGACATGCGGCTGCTGCAGCTGAAGCTCCGCCGAGTCTTCGCAGGTGATGATGCGCTCATCGTCCTCGATCGAGCCCGTCAAGCAATTGAGGAGCGTCGTCTTGCCCGAACCGGTACCGCCAGAGATCAGCACGTTGCAGCGGACACGGCCGATGACGTCGAGGATGGTCCTCGCCTCTGCAGAGATCGATCCCATCCTCGCGAGCTGCTCCAGATTGAGCCGGTCGCGCTTGAATTTTCGGATGGTGAGCACCGGGCCGTCGATGGCGAGCGGCGGCGCAATGACGTTGACGCGCGAGCCATCGGGTAAGCGCGCGTCGCATATCGGGCTCGACTCATCGACACGGCGGCCAACCTGGCTGACGATGCGCTGGCAGATGTTCATGAGTTGCAGGTTGTCGGCAAACCGCACGCTCGTACGCTGCACCTTGCCCGCGACTTCAATGTAAGTGGTATCCGCACCATTGACCATGATGTCGGCAATTTCGTCGCGCGCAAGCAAAGGCTCCAGCGGTCCGTAGCCGAGCACGTCGTTGCATATGTCCTCGAGCAGCTCTTCCTGCTCGGCAATAGACATGACGACATTCTTGATCTGGATGATCTCTGAGACGATGTCGCGGATTTCTTCACGCGCCGATGCTGGCTCGAGCTTGGCGAGCTGCGTCAGATCGATCGTATCGATCAGCGCATTAAAGACCGTCGTTTTGACGTCGTAGTACTCTTCCGAATGCCGCCGCTGATCGCTCGAGCTTGCGGGTGCCGGCGGAACTTTCGGCGGCGCGGCCTTCGCTGGCGTCTGGCGCGGCTCCGCTACCGCCGGCTGCGCCGTCGGCAGAAGCGGCTGCTGAACGCGGTGAGCGGGAGTGTCGTTGCTACGCTTACCGAACATCTACAGTCCCTAACGCTTGAGCTTCAACTTCTCGAGGAACGGCGCAAACCCTGAGGCCTTCTTGGTCGCTTGGGCATCACGCCGGTTGCTGATTGCCAGCGCGATGTCTCGGAACCCGCTTGCCGAACGCGCTTTCGCATTCAGCTCCTCGATCATCTGCCCGTTGTTGGCCGCCTGGCCGAACACCTCGCTGTCGAAATCGATGACGGCGATCGCCTTGAGCCCGACCGCAGCCTCGAATTCCTTCACGCTGATCTCTGGCCGCTTCGGCATATTGACCATGTTCATGACCAGCCGCGGCTTGGAATCGTTGCGCCGGACCTGTTGCAGAAGATCGATCATGTTCTTCGCATTGCGCAGGTTGGCGAGATCGGGAACGGCCGTAATCACCACCTCGTCGGCCTGCAGCAATACGCCCTTCGCCCACGGCGTCCACACGTGCGGCAGGTCTACCGCCACGTAGGGTACATTCTGGCGCACCACGTCGATGACCTGGTCGCACCCCTCGACGGAAATGTCGTAGTCCCGATCGAGCGCCACCGGGGCCGCAAAGATCGACAGGTGCTCCGAGCACTTCGTCAGCAGGCGGTCGAGCAGCACCTCGTCCAGCCGTTCCGGCGTCGATAGCGCATCGGCAATCCCCTGCATGGGGTCCTGATTGAAGTCCAGGCCCGTCGTACCGAACGCCAGATCGAGATCCGCGATGACGACGTCCGCCTTCAGCGCCTCCGACAACGCCCACGCAGTGTTGTGGCACACCGTCGAGGACCCAACGCCCCCCTTGGCGCCGACAAACGCGTAGACGTGTCCAACGGGCTCGGTATCGGGATTGTTGTAGAGCTGGGAGATGGCCTCCATCAGCTGCAGCGGCTCGACCGGATCGACCAGGTATTCGCTGACCCCGCGGCGGAGAAGCTCGCGGTAGAGCATCACGTCGTTGACCTGGCCGATGATCAGCACCTTCGTGCCCGGATCGCAGTTCTCCGCCAGCCGGTCCAGTTCTGCCAGCAAATGATCTCGCGGCAAGCTGCTCTCGAGCACGATGAGGTTCGGCGTCGGGTTCTGCTGATAGTGGACGACAGCCGCCTCGATGCCGCCCATGTGCACGTTGACGTGCGCCTTCGCCAGTCGCCGATCCTCGGCAGCGATCCGGATGATCTCAGCGGTCGCGCCGTTCTCACAGAAAGCCTGGATGGAAATGCGCGGAATCGGCCGCGCACGTGTCGACGGCGCTGGCACCGCCGGCTCATCGAGCTCAGCCAGCGGCGCACCGACACCGGCCATCTCTTCCGGCTCGCCACCAAAGGGCTTGGCTTGATTTGACATGACGAAGTCGACCTTGCTCACTTTAGTTACTGGTGTCTTTGTTCACGCGCTCATCGACACTCTTGCGCGCGCCGGTCGGCTGACCGGTGACGTACTTGCCCCAAACCTGATCGCGACGCTCGCCCGAACGCGCCGTCTCGCTGCGCGGCCCGAGAAGATCGGCCGGATTGGCGACCATCACCGCCAGATTGCGTTGCTGCGCGCACCCGAGATTGGGATACGGCAGGTTCGTCGGCTCATAAGCGAGGTTGGTCGACCAATCTCCGCACTGCGGCGGCTCGGCCACGTAGCGCAAATACGACACCCGGATCGGCGGATCACCCGCGCCCTCGGCGTTATAGGCCTCGACCGAGATGTCCGACTTGCCGAAACCCTGGTCGCTAAGGATGTTGCGGATCTCTTGCACCGCGTACATCGCGCCGACTTCGTTCGTGCCGCCGCTCGGCACGGTCACGACCAGGCGGCTGTTGCCAGAATCTGTTGCGCGGAAGTGATCGACAAAGTTCATGAGCTGCGCCCGCTGCGACGATGTCAGACCATGCGCCCCTCGGGCCACGCGAATGAGGTGCGTCGTCGGCTCCTGTGACACCAGGATCGGATGCCGCTGCGAAGAATCGATGAGCGTCCAGCCCGCAACGCGGGTCGGATCGTCCGTCGTCTTGCAGCCCACCATGCCGAGGCTCGCCAGAGAGATCGCCAGCAGCTTCGCCGCGCGGAGCCGGCTGCTTCGTAATCCGGAAAGGCGCATCGCATGCTTCATGGTCATGACACCTTCCGTCCTATTCCACGATGAAACCGTAATCGCCCTTGAGGTCGCCGACGGGAGCAGGCCGGCCGGCGCCATAGATGCGATTGATATGCCCAAGGAAGTTCGCCTTCCGGTCGGTCGGATCGGCAAGACCATCGAGCGGACGCGCCAGCTCCTGCCGCGCAACCGGACGCACCAAGTAGGGCGTCACGATCACGACGAGTTCTGTTTCGTCTCGCTGGTAATCACGGCTACGAAACAGCGTGCCGAGGATCGGCAGATCCTTGAGGCCGGGAAAGCCGTCGATGTTCTGCCGCGTGTCCTCCGACAGAAGACCGGCAATGGCGATCGAGCCACCCGACGGCAGCTCGACCGTCGATTTCGCGCTTCGCTTTTTCAATGCTGGAATCTGAATGTTCGAGAGCACAACCGCGCCCTGCAGCGTCAGTTCGCTGACCTCGCTCTCGATCTTCAAGCTGATGCGCCCTTCCGACAGCACCACAGGCGTGAAGGCCAGGCCGATGCCGTATTCCTTATAGGAAACACTCACCTGTCCAAGGCTGTCGACAACCGGCACAGGATATTCGCCGCCAGCGAGGAACTTCGCCGGTTCGCCAGATACGGCAGTGAGGTTCGGCTCGGCCAGCGTCTTGACGAGGCCGTCGCGCTCCAGCGCGCGCAGCGCACCGCCGACTGCCTGATTGCCGGACTGCCACATGGTGGCGACGCCAGAGTTGCCGAAGGCAGTCAGGTCGCTGCCGTACGAAGGGCCACTGTTGAAAAAGCTCATCGCACCGGCAAGTGCTCCCTCCGAGCCGATGCCTGCCGTCGGCAACGTACCGAGCGTGGCTGCTGTCAGGGGCAACCCATTGGCCGACAGCACGGCGGTGGTGAAGTTGCCCGAGTTGACCAACGCGCCAACGTTGATGCCGAACTGCTTCAGGATCGTGCGCTGCACCTCCGCCACGCTGACGCGCAGCATCACCTGCTCTTCCGCCTCGACGGAGATGAGATTGATGATCGGTTTGGAGCCGTAGACGTCGGCCGCATCGGAGTTCGAGCCGCCGCCTGCATCCGTCGTGGCCGACTGATAGCTGCCGCCGATGGTCGTGTTGCTCGTGGTCGTCGAACTGGTCGACGCGCTTGGCGCACTCGAATTGATGATGCTGCCTACCTGGGCATTCGCCTGCGCAAACTGCGCCGCAATCTGCGCTGCGCGGTCCGAATCTATCGGCGTGCGCACCGTGCCCGTCAGCACGATCGCGCGTCCCGCGATCTCGCTGTGCACGTTGGAGCCGGGAATAAGGCGCCCCAGCAATTGGTCGAGCGCCGACAAGTCCGCACCGATGGCGACATCGAGCGTCAGGATCTGCTGGCCGTACTCATCGAAGAAGAAAGCGTTCGTCTGCCCGGTCCCCTTGGCAATCAGGAACACGCGGTCCGACGATTGCACGACCGCATCGAGCACCTTCGGATCGGAGACGAGCACGTCCTTCAGCGGCACGGGAAACTGCACGACTACCGAACGGCCGATTCCCAGATCGAGGCGCTTGGTCAGCGGAAACGCGGCATTCGCAGGAATGCGCAGAACGGAATCCCCCCCCGTCTGCCCCCGCGCAGCAGGCCTTCCACTGAAATCCGCCGCGTGAACGTTGCCGAAGCTGCTGACGACGAAGAAAACTGCAGCCATGCTGGCGCGCGCCCACTTTAGGGTCGATCGCATGTTAGATGTACCTTTTTCGAACAGCCGAAAACTGATGACGCCAACTCAGTTTACGCCGTACGCACGCGAGGGAACGCCGTAGCGGAGTACCCGCACGGTGCTGCCGCGTTGATCGTTCATGGCCGCGGTCGGTCCCTTACCCTTGAGATCGCCGTCGACAACGCTACGCAGGGCAAGGCTGATTTCCCCGGTGGAGTTGGCGCGCGCCAACAACTCAGCCTGCCGTGGATTGAGTTCCAAGGTTGCCGTACTGGCATTGCCCTCGGACAGTTTCGTACCTTCCTTCGTGCCGATGCTTTGCCCGATGGCCAGCACCCGAACGTTCTGGAACAGAGTGTCCGACACGGCCTCGTCTTGCCCCGTCGGACTGCGCTCGCGGCGCGTCAGGATCACATCGACCCGGTCGTTCGGAAGAATGAGACGGCCCGCCGCCGTCTCTTCCTTGATCTTCGTCGAGATCGCGCGCATGCCGCTCGGCAAGATCGCGGCTAGCACGCCGCCCTGCCCCGGCTTGATGAGCTTCTGGCTGGTCACCGGCTCGCCTTCGAGCAATGGCGCCCGGGCAATAGCACCCTCGACCACCTTCATGCCGCCACCGCTGCCCTCGGTGATGAACGACGGCGTCACGGCCTCTTTCGGCCATGTCTGCCAACGGAAGTCGGTCGCCTTGGTCACCTGACCAAGCGGAATGTCATGCCGTGCAACGAGCACTTCGGTTGCATCGACTTGCACAGCCACCTGTTTCGGCGCGCTCGGCTCGTTGACGATCGAACGCATGAGAATGAAGGCGAGGAGCCCAGCTCCGCCCGCAATCGCAATGCCGATCAATTGTCCTCGCTTCACTGCCGACGCGTCCTTATCCGCGGTGCAAAACCGTACGCTCCCGACACTGCCGAACAATCGTCAACGCAAAGTTAACTGCCGTAACGAATTGAGGCTGGGCGTGTCCTCGGTCCACCCGATCAATGGCCGAGCAGCAAGGGAATGGTGGTCATCGGGTAGACCACAAGCGCGCCGGCTGAGATCGCAACGCCGTATGGGATCCCCTCTTCGCGCTTATGCAGACGCAGAGCCCAATCGGGCAGCGGAAAAGCTCCCGCAGGCACGCTTCTATAAGCGAGCATCACAACGGCGAGCGCACCACCGAATACGGTGACCCAAATGAGAAACGGAAATAGTTGCTGATACCCAACCCAAACGGATGCAGCCGCGAGCAACTTGGCATCGCCGCCACCGAAGAGCCTGAGTTGAAACAGCACCATCGTCGCCAGCACAACCGCTAGCCCGACGCCGAAATGGAGCAGCATCACCTGCATCGGCATTCCAGCGATCAGCGCCGCGCCGACGAACGCGCCAATGAGCGCGAGCGACACCCAATTCGCGATGCGCATCGTCAGCACATCGAGCACTGCCGCGAAAATCATTATGAGGGGAAAGAGGAGCCCGAGTTGATGCCCCATTCCACACAACTCCACAAGATCGGCCTGCGCCGATAAACGGCGCAGGCCTGGGCGAACAAGAGCGCAGAACCGAACTAGATCTTCAGCTTGGCCGAGATGTCAGTGAGCATGGTGTTCAGCTTCGTGCCGACGAGACCGGCACCGGTCACGATGGCAACGCCGATGAGGGCGGCAATCAGGCCGTACTCGATAGCGGTTGCACCGGACTCATCCTGGGCGAAACGAGAAAGGAACGTCTTCATTTGACAGCAACTCCCATTTTTTGGATCGGCCCATGCCCCGCATGAGCCGGAGCCCGTCAGACATTGCCGCGGGACTGATCCGGTTATGGAACCCCATCTCTTAAACCTAAGTAAAACGAACTAATTTGCTCATAAATACCTCCTAACGACCTGTTAAAATATTCGCTAAGGATTGATGTTTTTCAATATGAGATAGAATAATTAAAGTAGACATGAAGCAATATTGGAGATTAGGCACGAGGTCGGCCGACGGCGGTTGTCTCCGCCATGACCAAAGCGCCGCAGCATAAGTTCAGCCGACAGAAAAATATTCCAGAACGAAAGACCGAGATCAGCTCGAATACTGAAAAACGCCAATTCGCCGGCCACGCCAAGCTGGAGGCAAGACCTCCTCTGACTGACTTACCGCTGAGTTTCAAAACCAGGGTTTCCAGTTTCTTCACCAATTGCTGAGGTAATGCCTCTCAAATTGTAGAGGCTGCATCCGCCGGACCTCGAGGACATGCCGATCAACACCCTAAGTCGTTCAGCTATCGCCGCCGTGGCGCTCATTCTCAGCATCTCGGCGTCACCCGCCGCCGACCTCGTCGTCGCCTACGACCAGTCACAGCTCCTGCGCCTACCGCGCCCGGTTTCCGAGGTCATTATCGGCAATCCGTCGATCGCCGACGTCGCCGTGCAAGGTGGCAATCTACTCGTCGTCACCGGCAAGTCGTTCGGCGTCACCAATATCATCGCGCTCGATGCCGACCGGAATGTCATCCAGGACCAGCGCGTCGTGGTTGATCGCGACGACCGCCGCACCGTGGCTTTGTTCCGCGGCCCGCTGCGCCAGACCTACACCTGCGCGCCGACATGCTCGCCTATGCTGATCATTGGCGATGATCCCGAGTACTTCGACACGGTCGCCAAAGCAGCCAACACGAAGAGCGGCGCCGCATCCGCGTCTGCCAAGCAGCAGCCCGCTGGCGAATAGCCCAATCCGGCACACGCATTAACTCGGCATCAACGCAGGTGCCGCAAATTGCAGACGAAGTAACATCTACTTTAGAAGCGAGAACTTACGGTCCCGGTAACCTACACCGAGGACCCCATGCGCTTGGCTCGCTTTCCAACTCCAAAGCCGACCTCCAGCACCACGCACCGCCTCGCCACGAACGAGGACGGCGCTGCCGCGATCGAGTTCGCGCTCGTCGGCCTGCCCTTTCTGCTTTTCATCTTCGGCATCATCGGATTTGGCCTCTACTTTCTGAACTCATCCTACCTCGAGCACGGCGTAAAAACCGCCTCGCGCAAAATCCTCACTGGCGAGTTGCGATCGGCAGGCGCCGACGGCAACCCGATGACCGTCGGTGAGTTTCGCAAGCTGGTGTGCGACGCCTCCGAGCCCGTTATTGATTGCAGCAAGCTGAGCGTCATGGTCCAGCACGCGACCGATTGGAGTAGTCTCACCCCGCAATCGTGCATCGACGGAGAAGGCAACATGGCCGAATCGTCAGGAGAAAGCGGAGATCTGCTTTCTCAGTATGCCGGCGACGCCAGCCAGGTCGTTCTGGTGACGGTTTGCTACAAGTGGGATCTCGCAAACACGATGAGCTTCTTGAAGCTCGGCAGCGGCGCGGATGGAACCGGCCCTGCCATTATGCAGGCCGCCTTGGCCTTCAAGAGCGAGCCCTATAGCTGATGGACAAGGCAACGATGCGCACCAACCTGTACAGAGCTTCGCTGCGGAACCTTCGCGCCGATACGCACGGCGGCGTTGCGATCGAGTTCGGTTTGCTTGCACCGCTATTGATGCTGATGCTTCTCGGCACCATAGAACTGGGCCGCGCAATCGCCAACGATCGCCATTTCATCGCCGCGGTCACGACAGCAGGCGACCTCGTTTCGCGCGAGGAATATCTCGGGACATCCGCCAGCGAGGCTGAATCGAACCTCGAAGGGATCATGCTCTCGACAAAGCACATGCTCGCCCCGTACGACGCCGGCAAGCTTAAGCTCGCAGTCTTCTCCGTCAAAGCATCCGACAGCGACGCGAAAAAGGCGAAAGTGGAATGGTCCTACTCCTACAACGGCATGGAAGCTCCAGCTCAATGTTCTGACTACACGCTCCCTGACGATATCGTCTCGGCCGGCGGAAGCGTCATAGTGGTGGATGCCGCCTATACATTTAGCTCTCTGTTCGGCAGCTATGTTCCGGGCATGAGCCCCAGCATGGAATGGACGGAAAAATCCTACTACAGCCCGCGGAATTCCTGCGTAGATCTGGTCGAAGGCGACAATTGCATCAGCAAATGCTGACAATGCCCACTGCGGCGAGACCAGACGGCCCTTCCACCGGCATTTTGATGCGTACGCAGCCTAAATAGCTTGCTCCCGCCCGCGGCAGGCCTATTCTAAGCGGATCGTCAGTCTTCAAACGACTTAGCGCGCGAGTCAAAAAAACATGGGACGACGTTCCATACACACTCCCGAGGAATTGCGGGAGCTGATCATCGACGCCACCACGACCATCGTCGAGCAGGAAGGCCTCGAAGGACTTTCCGCGCGCGAGATTGCCAAACGCATCGGCTATTCCCCCGGCACGCTCTACAATGTCTTCGAGAACCTCGATGACTTGCTGCTGATCATCGAAGCTCGTCTGTTGGATGAACTGGCCCTCCGCCTCGAAGGCACTGACACCTCCGGCTCCCCGTCGGAACGGATCCGTCGTCTCGTCGGTGCGTACTTCGCTTTTACCCAGGAGCGTCCAAAACTCTGGAACCTGCTCAACGAGCATCGTATGCCCGCTGGCCGCGCCGTTCCCGAATGGTACCAAGCGAAGCTCGACAAGCTCCTCGCACCGCTCGATGAAGCCATGACCCCGCTGTTGCTCGACCGCGATCCCGGTACGCGCCGCCAGCACGCACGCACACTCTGGGCGAGCGTACACGGCATGACCTCAATCTCCACCGCCGATAAGCTATCCCATGTGACGGCGCACATCGGCCGCTCATTGGTCGACGACCTCGTGCAGACTTACCTCGCAGGCCTGGAGAACCGCACCCCCGCGCGATCCGCGCATTCCTGATCGCAAGCCCGCCCTCAGGGCGCGGGGACGTCCGAAGGAGGCGGCTCCGTGGCCGAACCGGTAGCCGGCGCCGCCGCAGAGGCGGCGGGCAACGAGCCTGTTACCGGTGCGCCCGGATCGTTTGACTGGCGCCGTGCAATCAGGCTGCGATCCCTGACCACGCCAAACCAGCCATCGGTCGGCAGCAACCGTGCATTGAGCGCCGTCCACATCGGACGCGACGTGATCCCGTCATAGAACGTGCCGAACGAAGGCGTCAGGAATAGCAGCCCTACCGCCGCGGCTGCCATCAGCGCCGAGCCAGTAAGGTTCCGCTTGTCGTATGGCTTGAACGCCGTGCCGAACGACTTTTTGATGTAGTTTCCTAGAACGTCGACCGAATAGATCTCGTCCAGGATCAAGTGCGTCAGAAAGCCGATCAGTAGGAAGCCGCCTGCAAGCCAGGCCACCCCGTCTGGCCGATCAAACACGTAGTAGAAGATGATGACGGTCGCGAAGGCCGATGCCAGTCCGGCGATCCAGGAATGCCAAACGCCTCGATGGTTCGTCAGTCGATGGAACGTCGTGTGCAGGCCGTACCTCACGAATAGCAGTGAGCCGAGCCACAAGATCCACATCTCGGCGATCGACAGATGCGGTGCGAAGTGGAACAGCAGCGCAAATGAGAAGAACACGGCAAGCCCCGCAAACAGCGCACGGCTGGGACGCGAGTCCTTCAGGTCGATGTCCGGCAGTACCGAGCCGAGCGAACCAGCCAAGGTCACCGCGACGAGGTTCTCCGGCGCAATAACGTCGGCCGCAAGTGTGAGCGTGGCCAGCGAACCGGCAACGATCGTTCCAACGACGATATGCGTAGGGAAGTTTGCCATGGATTGTGCCTCCACCTCTCCCAGCGCGGCCCGCGAGCCGGCAAACACAACTCCCCATCAGATTCTCGGCGCCAGCGGGAGGGAGGCAGCCCATGCCGCATGTGGAAAACATACCGCGGCCTCAGTCGTCTCGAGCCTCTTGCCCTCCCGCCGCATAGCCGCTTAATGGCGCGCATGAAATCGCCGATCGCCGACAATAAGCGCAGCCAGCATCAGCTCATCGCAGCCAGCAGCATTGCGGTTGCGCTGGCTGTGATGGGGATCAAGTACATTGCCTATCTGATGACCGGCAGCGTCGCGCTGTTCTCAGATGCACTCGAGAGCATCGTCAACGTACTGACGGCCATCGCTGCGCTCGTTGCCATTCGCATCGGCGCACAGCCGCCCGACCGTTCGCATCCGTTCGGCCACCATAAGGCCGAATACTTCGCCGCCGTGCTCGAAGGCGCGCTCATCATCGTCGCGGCCTTTATGATCTTCCGCGAGGCGTATTTCGCCTTCTACGAGCCGCGCAGCCTCGATCAGCCTGTCGCCGGCTTGATGGTCAACGCCTTCGCCACAGCAATCAATGCAGCCTGGGCCTGGGTCCTCATGAGCCGAGGCCGCATCTGGAACTCGCCCGCCATGGCCGGCGATGGGCGACACCTTCTGTCCGACGTTATCACCTCGGTCGGCGTGCTGATCGGCCTTGTCCTGGCGACAATTACCGGCTGGAACGTCCTCGATCCCCTCCTTGCCGCCATCGTCGCATTCAACATTCTGCGCATCGGCTACAATCTCGCCGTCGAATCGATGAGCCAGCTCCTCGACCAGGCAGCCTCACCCGAAATCCAGGCGCGCATTCTCGCTGCAATCCGCGCCAACGGCGAGGGCGCACTGCAGGCGCACGATATCCGCACTCGCACCGCCGGCCCGCAGACATTCATCGAGTTTCACCTCGTCGTCCCCGGCGACATGACGGTGCTGACGGCCCACGGAATTTGCGACCGCATCGAGTACGCTCTGGAGCAGGAACTCGCCAACACAGACGTCATCATCCACGTCGAGCCTGACTATAAGGCCAAGCCCAAGGCCCCCGTCCAGCTTTGATCCTGACGCCAGGATTGCACAACGAGCGCATTCCCCGCTAATAGCGCCATGGATCCGCATTCGCTGCCCGGAGTGAGGCTGTTCGTCGATGCACCGCTTGCCGCGGGCGCCTCGATCTCCTGCACGACCGATCAAGCCAACTACCTCGTCAACGTGCTGCGCCTCGCTGTCGGCACCGATATCCTCGTGTTCAACGGACGCGATGGGGAGTGGCGGGCGAGGATCACAGACACCGCGAAGCGCCGCTGCTCGCTTGAGTGTACTGGCCAGACGCGTCCTCAACTCGATGGCCCGGACGTCGACTATGTCTTCGCGCCGCTCAAGCACGCTCGCCTCGACTACATGGTGCAGAAGGCGACCGAGCTGGGCGTGGCACGCCTGCAGCCGGTCCTGACCCGCCGCACCATTGCCGCCCGCGTCAACCTTGAGCGCATGCGTGCAAACGCTATCGAGGCGGCCGAGCAGTGCGGCGTCCTGCGTGTCCCCGACGTCGTCGAGCCGGCAAAGCTCGAACAGATACTGGCGCAATGGGATCCGGCGAGGCGCTTGGTCTTTTGTGACGAGACTGCCGACATCGCGAGCCCGCTCGACGTGCTGTCGGCGGTGCCACCCGGTCCGCTGGCCGTTCTCATCGGACCCGAAGGGGGGTTCGATCCGTCCGAGCGCGCACTGCTCCGCGAGAAGCCATTCACTCTTGCGATATCGCTCGGGCCCCGCATCATGCGCGCCGACACCGCAGCAGTCGCAGCCCTAGCCCTTGTCAACGCCGCGCTCGGCGACTGGCGCTGACTAAACAGATGCGCCAACAAAAGAGGCCACCAAGCCGGTGGCCTCCCGATCGCGCTGACGGTGATCGGCTATGTTAGCCGCCGCACTTGCCGTCGAGCTTGTCCATGGCGGCATCATAGGCCTTGCCGTCCTCAGACTCCGGATCGAGATCTGCACCCGCTTCGAATGCGGTCTGGAACTCGGGGCCCAGCTGCTTCATGAAGCCGTCCATCTGCTTGTCGAGCTCTTCCGCCTTGCTGTCGTCTTCGGCGTCCGCCGAGGACATGACCTTGCTCATCTCGCAGTAGACTTTCAGCTTTGCTGCATCGTTGCCCACGGCCTCGAAGGTCTTGACGGCAGAGTCCACTGCCGCATTGGCGGCGAGCACCGGTGAGGCAAGAAGGCCGCAGAGGGCGCAGGCGGCCAAGTACTTATTCATTGTGTTCTCCCATAGGGTTGTGAGCAAATTTGAAGCTTAGCGGCGACTTGCATGAGCGGTCCTCGACCCATCAGTGCATATCCGAAACTGAGAACGTCGGCGAGCGGACAAAGCCGTCGGCCCAGCAGGACAATCCGGCACACGATTCCTGGCGTGCAATAGTGTTTTTTTGTGGTAGCTGCATTGACCCCTCCCGAGGGGGCCCTCCGGGTTGCACTCGCGGGGCCGAGGCCTTAGAGGCTCCGTTCCGAATGCAGCAACCCGCCCACGCTAGAATACAGTCGGAAGGTCCTGTAGGCCGTCAACCCACGGATCCCAAGAGACAGTCGAACCTTTTGAAGGCCTGCTGAATGTCCACCCGTGAAGATGGCGCGCCAAGCCCGCTCGTCCGCTCGCGCGATGATCTCGTGGGTTGGATCGCCGCCGGCGAAAAGCCCAAGGCTGCGTGGCGCATCGGCACTGAGCACGAAAAGTTCGTCTTCCACACCGACACCCTCACGCCCGTGCCCTACGAAGGCGCCCGCAGCATCTCCGCCCTGCTCAAAGCACTGATAACGCGCTTCGGCTGGGACCCCATCGTGGAGGGCGACAAGATCATCGCCCTGAAGCGGGAAGGCTGTGAGATCTGTGGCAACATCAGCCTGGAGCCCGGCGGCCAGTTCGAGCTGTCCGGCGGCGCCCTTGAGACACTGCACGAGACCGCCGTCGAGACCCGTGCCCACCTACGCGAGGTCTTGTGCGTTGGCGAGCAGCTCGGCATCGGCTTCATCGGGCTCGGCTTCTCACCCAAGTGGACATTGGCGGAAACCCCGCACATGCCCAAGCAGCGTTACAACATCATGACGCGCTACATGCCGACCGTTGGCTCCCGCGGCCTCGACATGATGTACCGGACGGCGACCATCCAGGTGAACCTCGATTTCGCCAGCGAAGCCGATATGGTCAAGAAGCTGCGCGTCTCCCTCGCACTGCAGCCGATCGCGACGGCCCTCTTCGCCGCCTCTCCTTTCACGGAGGGCAAGCTGAACGGCTTCGAATCGATGCGAAGCGAGGTCTGGCGCGACACCGACAGGCGCCGCACCGGCATGCTCCCCTTCGTATTCGAGGAAGGCATGGGCTATGAGCGCTACGTCGACTACGCGCTGTCGGTGCCGATGTATTTCGTCTACCGCGGCGGCCGCTATATTGACGCGTCCGGTGCCTCCTTCCAGGACTTCCTCGACGGTAAGCTGCCGCAGCTCCCGGGCGAGCGCCCGACCATCGACGACTGGTCCGATCACCTCACCACCCTGTTCCCCGAAGTCCGTCTGAAGCGCTTCCTGGAAATGCGCGGTGCCGACAGCGGTCCATGGCAGCGCATTTGCGCGCTCCCCGCCTTCTGGGTCGGCCTCCTCTACGACGAGCAGGCCCTCGATGCCGCCTGGAATCTCGTCAAAGACTGGACCGCAGAGGAGCGCGAGGCACTACGCAACGCCGTCCCCAGAACCGCCCTCACCACCAAATTCCGCGACACCACCGTTCAGCAGATCTCCCGCGAAGTGCTCCGCATCGCCCGACGCGGCCTGCGCGCGCGCCGTCGCATCAACGCGGCGAGTCAGGATGAATCGGTCTATCTCGACCTTCTCGACGAAGTGGCCCACTCGGGCCGTACCCTCGCCGATCGCCTCATCGAGCGCTTCGAGGGCCCCTGGCACCGCAAGATCGATCATGTCTTTGAGGAATATGCATTCTGAGCCACTGGCGCCCTGGTTCAGGTTGTGTTCATCCTAGGCAACGTTTACTCGTCGACAGGGCACTATGGGGCATTCTCTGAGGCATCCGTTCTGACGGGCCGAAGCGGGCAAGCGGCGGGAGAACTAACGTGCTCGGACGCAAGTTGAACTGGGCGCTAATGACCATATTGGTGGCCCTCGCCACCCTTATCGCCATTGGCGTCGGCTCTAGCGATCACGTGGCGGCGGGCCAGTGCGGCGCGAACTGCAAGAACCAATACAATCAGTGCCGAATCTCGACCAAGGGCTCGCCGAGCTGCGAGGTCGCCTTCACCCGCTGCATGCAGGCTTGCATCCGCAAATAGCCCGCTTAGACAAATCCACACACATCGGCACCACGACCAGCCGCCGCGGTCCGTGCGCGCCCATCACGATCTTGCCTCCGATATCGCCGACGCGTGAGGCCCCTGGCGTCTTCGTCCGCGCGACCTTCGTCTTTGGGGCCGCGCAATTCCGCGGCGCTATTTGTGGAGCTTCAGGAACGCGATGAGATCTTTGCGCTCGGCTTCGTTCTTGATGCCGGGGAACGCCATCACATTGTTGGGCACGAAAGTATCCGGGGTTTCGAGATACTTGGACAGATTATCTTCTGTCCAGATGATGCCCTTGCTGCCCGCTTCCTTCATGGCATCTGAATAATTGAAGCCCGGTGCAGCCCCGGCCTTGCGCCCGACCACGCCGGTCAGCGCAGGACCAGCCTTGTTCTTTGCGCCCGGCCCAATGGCGTGACACGCGCGGCACCGCTTGAACACCGCTTCGCCCTTGGAGGCGTCTTGCGCTGCAGCGGGCAAGCCAGCGAGAAGCAAAGCCACCGCTGCAAATAGTCCCCTGCACATCATGCCGTCCTCCCGTTCCTCGCAGATCAGCAAATGCCCGGCCTGCGATCAAGGCCATTTGACGCCCTGCAGGCGGCCATCAGCGCCAGTCCAGCCGGCAGGGAAAGAGCAAGCTATTGGGTAGCAAACGAATTGGGTTATCATTGGACGCTAGTGATAAGGTATCGGCTCATCGGGCGAAAAGCTGTAGTGTCGGCCCAAGTTCGCTCAAAGCCCAAAGGCCACCGCTGAAAGCCTGTGGCCGCCAAACCGCGGTACGCGTAAGTCACATACGTGTATGCCTATCGCCGCTACTGGAACTGTCACGCCGGAGAAACGCATGACGCTGTCGAGGATGCCGGAACCAGACCGGGCTGTGCTCGACCGGAGAGACTCGATCGTCAAGGACCTCGAGGCGCTCATCGGTGTCGATGGGGTCATTTCCGAGGAGGAGGGCCGTCGTGCGTTCGAAGCCGATGCGCTGACCGCCTACCGCCAGGCTCCGCTCGCCGTCGCATTGCCGCGCTCCACCGAGGACGTCTCCAAGATCCTGAGGTACTGCCATCAGAATGGCATGCGCGTCGTGCCGCGCGGCGCCGGCACCTCGCTCTGCGGCGGCGCCCTGCCTACCGCCGACTCGATCGTCATCGGCACCTCGCGCATGAACCGCGTGATCGAGACCGATTTTATCAACCGTACCATCACCGTGGAGTGCGGCATCACCAATCTCGCCATCACCGACGCGGTCTCCGCCGAAGGCTTCTTCTACGCGCCCGACCCATCGAGCCAGCTCGCCTGCACGGTCGGCGGCAACCTCGCCATGAACTCGGGCGGCGCCCACTGCCTCAAGTACGGCGTGACGACCAACAACGTGCTCGGCCTCAAGATGGTCCTCGTCGATGGCGAGGTCGTAGAGATTGGCGGCGCCTACCCAGACTCCGAAGGCTATGACTTCCTCGCCCTTGTCGTCGGCTCGGAAGGCCAGTTCGGCATCGTCACCGAGGCCACGCTGAAGATCGTGCCCAAACCAGAATCCGCGCGCCCAGTCATGCTTGGCTTCTCCTCGTGCGAAGCAGCCGGCCAGTGCGTCGCCGCCATCATCGGCTCCGGCATTATCCCCGTCGCAATCGAATACATGGACCGGCCAGCCATCGCCGTCTGCGAGGCCTACGCAAAAGCCGGCTACCCGCTCGACGTCGAAGCCCTGCTCATCGTCGAGGTCGAGGGCTACGAGGAAGAGACGACACGCCTGCTGCGCGACATCGTCGACATCGCCCGGACATTCGATCCGCAGGTCATTGAGGCCAGCACCTCTGCCGAGCACAGCGCCAGGATCTGGAAGGGCCGCAAAGCCGCCTTCGGCGCCATGGGCCGCATCTCCGATTATTACTGCATGGACGGCACCATTCCCCTCGCGCGTCTGCCGGAGGTGCTGAGCCGCATCGCCCAGATCTGCGCCGAGCATCGCCTCAAGGTCGCCAACGTTTTCCACGCCGGCGACGGCAACCTGCATCCGCTGATCCTCTACAATGCCAACGATCAGGACGAGTCGAACCGAGCCGAGTTGGCCGGCGCCGAAATCCTGAGACTGTGCGTAGCAGTCGGCGGCTGCCTTACGGGCGAACATGGCGTCGGCATCGAGAAGCGCGATCTGATGGAAGTGCAGTTTTCCCCATCCGATCTCGCCGTTCAGATGCGCATCAAAAGCGTTTTCGATCCGGGCTGGCTCTTGAACCCGGGTAAAGTCTTCCCGCTCAGCGTGCTCGAAGCCAGCGGCGAGCGTCCGGCTGCAGATCAGGCAGCCTGAGGAGAGAGAATTGAGCGACGTGCAACGCCCCGGCGCCGACTGGGAGCTTCAGTTTGTCATCGCTGGCTGCGTGGAAAAGCGCCTGCCGATCGAGATTGTCGGCTCCGGCAGCAAACGCGCGATCGGACGCCCTGTCGACGGCGTCGTCACCATCACCACCGCTTCGCTGCGCGGCATCTCGTTGTATGAGCCCAACGAGCTGGTGATGTCGGCGCGCGCCGGCACGCCGCTGTCGCAGATCGAGGCAGAGCTGGCCGCACGCGGGCAAATGCTGCCTTTCGAGCCCATTGACCTCGGCCCCACTACCGGTGGCCCGCAAGGCGCGCAGACCATCGGCGCCGTGTTTGCGACCAACATGTCCGGCGCTCGCCGCGTCCTCTACGGAGCCGCGCGCGATCACCTTCTCGGCGTCAGAGGCGTCAACGGCCGCGCCGAGCTGTTCCAGGCCGGTGGCCGCGTGATGAAGAACGTGACCGGCTACGACGTCACCCGCGGTCTCACCGGAAGTTGGGGCACGCTCGCCGCGCTCACCGAGGTGACCTTCAAGGTCATTCCCTGGCCCGAGACGTCCGCAACCATCATCTACCTCGGCCTGCCGGACAATCTGGCGATCGAGCTGCTGTCAGCCGCGATGATGATGCCCGTTGAAGTCTCGGGCGCCGTGCACCTCCCCGCCCCGGTCGCCGCGCGTCTCAACCACCCGGGCCTCAAGACCCTCAACAAGTCCATCACCGCCCTGCGGCTGGAAAACTTCGCCGCCGCCGTCTCCGGCCGCAAGCAGCGCGTCAAGGAGACATTGAAGGTCTACGGCAAGGCGCTCGAGCTTGAGCACCGCGAAACGCTGGAGTTCTGGAACGAGTTGCGGCGCCTGTCGGTCATGCCGCACAATCGCCAGACGCTCCTGTGGCGCATTTCCACCAAGGCGACGACAGCCCCCAAGCTCGTCTCCGCCATCAAGCGCTACATGCCTGCCGAAGCCTATTACGACTGGGGCGGCTCTCTCATCTGGCTCGAGGTACCTGCAGCCGCCGACGCCGGCACCGCCGAAATCCGCCGCGTCACGGCTATTCACGGGGGCCACGCCATGCTTATTCGCGCCGAGCCCGCCGTGCGCGCCGCGGTGGAAGTATTCCAGCCCTTGAGCCCGCCGCTCGAACGCCTTACCCGTGGTCTCAAAGCCGCTTTCGATCCGGCTGGCATTCTCAACCCCGGCCGCATGTACGCCAACTTGTGAAGGCACGCCCCGCGCATGCAGACGAACTTCACGCCTGATCAACTGAGCAACGCGCGCATCGCGGAAGCCGAGTCCATTCTGCGGCGTTGCGTGCATTGCGGCCTGTGCACCGCGACGTGCCCCACCTACGTCCTCCTGGGGGACGAGCGCGATAGCCCGCGCGGGCGCATCTACCTCATCAAGGACATGCTGGAGGACAACGCGCCCGCCAGCAAGGAAGTGCAGCATCACCTCGATCGCTGTCTCTCATGCCTCTCCTGCATGTCGACCTGCCCCAGCGGCGTCGACTACATGCACCTGATTGATCTCGCCCGAGGCTATGTCGAGCAGACAGCTTCGCGCCCGTTCAAGGAACGTCTCGTCCGACGCCTCTTGGCCGGCATCCTGCCCTACCCCGAGCGCTTCCGCTTCGCCATCCGCCTCGCTCCGCTCGGTCGCCCGTGGACCAAGATGCTGCGCCGCTTCGGCTTCGAGCAGCTCGCCGCCATGATTGACTTGGCACCGGCTGTCCTACCGCCATCGCCGAAGTTCGAGGGCCCCGGCACCGCCGCAACCGAGGACGAGCGCCGCGCACGCGTCATCATGCTCGCCGGCTGCGCTCAACAGGTGCTGCGGCCGGGCATCAACGATTCCACCATTCGCTTGCTGGCCCGCCGCGGCGTCGACGTCGTCGTTGCCTCCGGCTCCAACTGTTGCGGCGCGCTCACCCACCACCTCGGCGATGAAGCCGGCGCCATCGAGTTCGCCAAGCGCAATGTCGATGCCTGGTCTAAGGAGCTCGCCAAAGGCCCTGTCGACGCCATCATCTCCAATGCTTCCGGCTGCGGCACGATGATCAAGGACTATGGGCACCTATTGAAGCGTGAGCCCGAATATGCCGCCCGCGCCGCGCGCATTTCCGGGCTCGCCCGCGATGTGTCCGAATTCCTCGGCGCCTACGAGCTCGGTCCCCCCAAGCGTTGGTCTTCCCTGCGCATCGCCTATCATCCAGCCTGCTCGCTCCAGCATGGACAACGCATCAAAGAGCAGCCGCGCGATCTGCTGTCCAAGGCCGGCTACAGCGTCGTCGACATTCCGGAATCGCACATCTGCTGCGGCTCGGCCGGAACCTACAACATCATGCAGCCGGAGATCGCCGGCGCCCTGCGTGACCGCAAGGCCAAGAACATCAAGCGCATCAAGCCAGACCTCGTCGCGGCCGGGAACATCGGCTGCATCTCGCAGCTCGCCGGTCAGGTCGACGTCCCCGTGGTGCATACGGTGGAGCTGTTGGATTGGGCTTACGGCGGGCCCGTGCCGCGCGGTCTGGAGCCGCTGGCGCGCTTCGTCTCCAATGTCCCCGAGCCAAAGCAACGGCGCGCCGAGGACTTCATCCACGCCTGAGGCGGCCTGCCTCTTATCTGCGGCCGTGCTTCGCGGGGCTGATACCGTCTGTCTGAAATGCAAAATCAAGAATCACCCATCATCAAAGTAGATTCCCGCCACCAGTCCGGCCCGTTCGACATCATCGGCGACGTGCACGGTTGCATCGACGAACTGACAACACTGCTGCAACAGCTCGGATACGGCGTACGCTTCACGGGTACAGGCAACGACCGCCGCACGGTAACCAGCGCACCCCCCGGCCGCCGCGTTCTGTTTGTCGGCGATCTCGTCGACCGCGGCCCCAATTCCCCCGACGTGCTGCGCCTCGTCATGGACATGGCGGCCGCGGGCCATGCGCACACCGTCGCCGGAAATCACGACCACAAGTTCCTGCGCTGGCTCAAGGGCAACAAGGTCAAGGTCAGTAGTGGCCTCGAACGCACCATCGCCCAGCTCGAAGGCGAACCCGATGCCTTCAAGGCACGCACGCTCGAATTTCTCAACCGCTTGCCCAGCCACGCCTGGCTTGACGCGGGTCGTCTCGCCATCGCCCACGCCGGCATCAAAGAAAGCATGCTCGGGCGCACCTATCCGCGCGCACACGAGTTCGGGCTGTTCGGCGACACCTCGGGCCGCGTCGGCCCCGATGGGCTCGCCGAGCGCTTCAACTGGGCAGCCGACTACCGAGGCGACACCGCCATAGTCTATGGCCACACGCCGGTCGCCGAGGCGCAATGGCTGAACAACACCTTGTGCATCGATACCGGCTGCGTCTTCGGCGGCAAGCTGACGGCCCTGCGCTGGCCCGAGCGCCAGATCGTCTCCGTGCCCGCCCTCGGCACGTATGCCGAGTTAAGGCGCCCCTTCGGCCACCCGCCGGCACGCCCCGCTAAGCCCTCTGAGTGCTGATCCGATTGCGTAACAGTCTTAAGCCGCTATAACGCGCAAAACCCGCGCACACCGGCGCCGAGCAAGCACACAATGAGCAAGCAAAAGAAAGATCAGCGGCCGACGCCGCGCCTCCCGCGCGGTCTGCGCGACATCGAGGCCACCGAGCTGCGCCAGCAGCAGGCGATGCTGTCGAAGATCCGCGAGGTGTATGAGCGCTACGGCTTCGAACCGCTCGAGACGCCGGTCTTTGAATACACCGACGCTCTCGGCAAATTCCTCCCCGACCAGGACCGCCCCAACGCCGGCGTGTTCTCGCTCCAGGACGAGGACGAGCAATGGATGAGCCTGCGCTACGATCTCACCGCGCCGCTCGCCCGCTACGTCGCCCAGCACTTCCAGTTTCTGCCGAAGCCCTTCCGCCGTTACGCGGTCGGCAGCGTCTTCCGCAACGAAAAGCCCGGCCCCGGACGCTTCCGCCAGTTCACCCAGTTCGATGCCGATACCGTCGGCGCTGAAAGCGTCGCCGCCGACGCCGAAATGCTGATGCTCGCCGCCGACACGCTCGAAGCCCTGGGCCTGAAGGGCAACTACGTCATTAAAGTCAATAATCGAAAGATATTAGATGGCTATCGCGAGGCTGTCGGCCTAGACGGCCACCACAACGATGCACGTTGGCTCATTGTCATGCGCGCATTAGACAAATTCGACCGGTTGGGACGAGAAGGTGTCGAGTTGCTACTTGGAAAGGGTCGCAAAGATGAGAGTGGCGATTTCACTCCGGGTGCCGAACTCGATGATGCTTCGATACTGCGCCTGGGCCAATTGTTGACGCTTCGCGGCCACGCTAATTTTCAGCAGGCCGGCCCGGCAGCCAAATTCAATCCTCTCCTGAGTACCGGAGCGCACGATGCTCTGGTCGAGAGGACGCTCACGTCAACTATCGCATCCGCACTCCGCCACCACGTGGAGAAGGTGCAACATCGCGATCTTCGCGAAATTGCAGTTCTCGAAGCAGGACTTCAGGAAATCGAGGGAATAGGCTCTATCCTTGACGCCGCAGGGTACGATGACGGCCGGGTAATTTTCGATCCATCCGTCGTCCGCGGCCTCGAGTATTACACGGGCCCCGTATTCGAGGCCGAGCTGACGTTCGAGGTGAAAGACGAAAAGGGCAACCCTGTCCGCTTCGGCTCCGTCGGCGGTGGCGGCCGCTACGACGACCTTGTCTCTCGCTTCACGGGCCAGAAGGTGCCGGCCACCGGCTTTTCCATCGGCGTCTCACGCCTCCAGGCCGCTCTCCTCGCCCTCCACAAGGACAAGGAAGCCGCACCCGACGGCCCCGTCATCGTCACCGTGATGGAGAAGGAGCGCCTCCCCGACTACCAGAGGATGGTTCAGGATCTGCGCGGCGCCGGCATCCGCGCCGAACTCTACCTCGGCAACCCCAAGAAGTTCGGCAAGCAGCTCGAATACGCCGACAAGCGTAACTCTCCCTGCGTCGTCATCCAGGGCTCCGACGAATACGCCGCTGGACAGGTGACGCTGAAGGATCTCGTCGAGGGCGCCAAGGCCGCCGCGGCCATCAAGGACAACAAGGAGTGGAAGGAGCAGCGGCCCGCCCAGGTCACCGTGCCCGCCACCGACCTTATTACCGAAGTGCGCAAAATCCTGGCCCGCCACACCGGGTAGAAGCGTCGGCCCCCCGATCCGGAACTAGGCCCCGCACCGCCACATTTGCTCCCATCTCTGGCGGCAGCTAGGGTCTGCCGGGCAGCGATGGACACGTGGGACATGCAGGCCGATACGACCACAGTGCAGCAAGGCACCCGAGTTGCGGATGCCCCGCATAACAACTGGGTGGACCTTTACGCCCCCAGGGCGATGCGCCCTTATTTGCGCCTCGCGCGCCTCGACCGCCCGATCGGCTTCTGGCTGCTGCTGCTGCCGTGCTGGTGGTCGGTCTGCCTCGCGGGCGTCAGCCTCAACCAGCCCTACCCGGACCCATGGCTGCTGACCCTGTTCGCCCTCGGCGCCCTCGCCATGCGCGCTTCCGGCTGCGCCTATAACGACTACGTCGACCGCAACTACGACGCACAGCTTCCGCGCACAGCCGGTCGCCCCATCCCTTCGGGGCAGGTCACGCCCGCCGAGGCCTTGGCCTTCGCCACGCTCTGCGCCTTCGCCGGCATGCTGGTTCTGGTCCAGTTCAACGCGTTCACCATCAAGCTGGGGGCGGCATCGTTGTTCCTGGTTGCGCTCTATCCGTTCATGAAGCGCTTCACCCACTGGCCGCAGTTCATCCTCGGCCTGGCCTTCAACTGGGGCGCGCTGGTCGGCTGGACGGCCGTCACGGGCTCGCTCGGCCTCCCCGCGCTGTTGCTATACGCGGGCTCGGTCATGTGGACGATCGGCTACGACACGATATATGCCCATCAAGACCGCGAGGACGATCTTCTTCTCGGCCTGCGCTCCACTGCCATCCGCTTCGGCGACAACACCATGACCTGGGTCGGCGGCTTCTATGCCGCCGCGGTCGTGCTTTGGCTGGCGGCCGGCTACATGGCCGGCACGCACCTGATTTTCTTTACCGCTGTGGTTCTGGCCTCTCTGCAGATGGCCTGGCAGGTAACGACGCTCAACATCAACGATGGCGACAATTGCCTGCGCCGCTTCCGCTCCAACCGCGACGTGGGTGTCGTCATTTTCATCGGCCTGGCCGCCGACACGATCCTGTCGTGGATGGCGGGCCTCAGTTAAGCATGTCGCAAACGTTAAGCAATTTCGGCTTGAACCCGTGCCGCGGGTTCAAGCCGAAATGGGAAGCCTCGCCGTTGTCTTCAGAGCCAGCCGTCTTGTGCGACCGTGAAGGCAGAATGACACATCCGGCTTCCTGCCGCCTTAAAAGATAGCGTAAATTCGCCGTAACTTCGCGGCCTGTTCCGGCCGATGTTAGTAACTCATCATCAAAGCTTTGCACGGGGGATACCGCTTCATGACTGACAAGACGCCGAAACAACTGCTGCACCTCGTGTTCGGCGGCGAGCTGACATCGCTCGATAGCGTCGAGTTCCGCGACCTCAAGGATCTCGACATCGTCGGCGTCTACCCCAACTACGCCGAAGCGCACGCCGCCTGGAAAGCAGCCGCGCAGCGCACGGTCGACAACGCGATGATGCGTTACTTCGTCGTGCACATTCATCGCCTGCTAGAACCGGACGACGCAATCGTGAAGGCGTCCTCGTGAAGCCGCGCCCAGCCACGCCAGGCAAAGGCAGCTCCGGCGCGCTCGGCCTCGACGCGCACAACCGCGGGCTGCTGCTGCGCTTCCTCAAAGAGTGGATCTATCCACGCTGGCGTGAGCTGGCGGCTGCCATGGTCCTCACCGCACTGCTGGCAGCCATCACCGGCGCTTACCCGATGATTATCAAAGCGTCCTTCGACATGTTGATGAAGGACCAGTCCGGCATGTTGATCTACGTGCTGGGCGCCATCGTCGGGGCCACGATGCTGCGCAGTATCCTGCTCTACGCGCAGACCGTCGAAACCAGCCGCATTGTCATGCGCCTCACCACCGACATGCAGCGGCAGGCCTTCGCGCACCTGATGACCTCCGACTTCGGGCGCCTCGCCCGCGAAACCCCCGGGCGCCTCGTCTCCAAGCTGACCAACGACATCAGCTTCATCCAGACCGCAGCCCAGGCCGCGCTGAACACGGCAATCCGAGATTCGCTGACCATCGTGGCCCTCGTCGCTTCGATGATCTATCTCGATCCCGTGATGTCGCTGATCGTCCTTGGCATCTATCCCATCGCCGCGCTTCCCGTCGCGCATCTTTCGCAACGTCTGCGCCGCGTCGCCAAACGGACCCAGAACGAGCTCGGCGGCATGACCTCCCAGCTCACCGAGAAGCTGTCCGGCGCTCGCCTCATCAAATCGTTCCGCCTCGAAGATTACGCGACCGAGCAACTGAACAAGAACTTTGAGGACGTTTACGACCTGCGCATGAAGGCCGTGCGCAACCGCGCCCGCATAGATCCCCTGCTCGAGGCTCTCGGTGGCATCGCCGTCGCCGGCGTCATCGCCTTCGCCTATTGGCGCATCGCCAGCGGCATCTCGACCGTCGGCGACTTCATGGGCTTCATCACCGCGCTTCTGATGGCTTCCCAGCCCATCCGCGCGCTCGGTAACCTGTCCGGCCGCATCAACGAGGGTTTGGCCGCAGCCGAGAGCTATTACGACCTCATCGACGAAAAGCCCGCCATCGTCGACAAGCCGGACGCCAAACCCCTTGCCATCGACAAGGCGGCCATCCGCTTCGACCACATTTCGTTCGCCTACGACGCGGGCGATATCCAGGCCATCTCCGATTTCTCGATTACCGTGCCTGGGGGCAAGACGGTTGCGCTGGTCGGCCGCTCCGGCGCGGGCAAGTCGACCGTGCTTAACCTCGTGCCGCGCCTGTTCGACGTCGGCAGCGGCCGCATCACCATCGATGGCCAGGACATCCGCGACGTCACGCTGGCATCGCTGCGCGACGCCATCTCTATCGTCTCTCAGGACGTCACCCTGTTCGACGACACCATCGGCGCCAACATCGCGCTCGGCCGTCTCGGCGCGCCGCAGGATGCCATCATCGCCGCTTCCCAAGCTGCCGCCGCGCATGAGTTCATTCTCGCCCAGCCCCAGGGCTACGCCACCGAGATCGGCGACCGCGGCCAGCGCCTTTCGGGCGGCCAGCGACAGCGTCTGGCCCTCGCACGCGCGATCCTCAAGGACGCACCGATCCTTCTGCTCGACGAGGCGACGAGCGCACTCGATACCGAGTCGGAGCGTCTCGTGCAGGAAGCCCTGGCGCGCTTCACCAAGAACCGGACGACCCTCGTCATCGCCCATCGCCTCTCGACGGTGCAGAACGCCGATCTGATCTGCGTTATGGACGAAGGCACCATCGTCGAGACGGGCACCCACCGCGAGCTTCTGGCTGCAGACGGCTATTACGCGCGCCTCGTGCGTTCACAGGCGCTTACCGGCCCACTCCCCGTAGCCGAATTGACGTAGCGAAGCGCTGCTACTCACGCACCAAGATGCTGTCGACGATCCGGTTCGCCCAGCCCTTGGAGCGGAACGTGTTGCGCAGCTCATCGGGATCGTAAACGGTATCGACCCATTCGAAGAACGGCATCGGCCGCACGGCGTTGTCCGCCAGATATCGCTCGAAGAAATAGTCGAGGATACCAGTGTGCGCCTGTCGGATATGGCCGTACTTCAGCGAGAGCTCGCGCTTGGCCTCTTCCATCGGCACGCCCTCGTGAATGTGGCGATACAGCACGCTCATGATGCCGGCCCGATCGGCGCCTGACTTGCAGTGCATCAGCACCGGATACTCGACCTCCTCGAAGAGCCGCTTGGCTCCCCACAGCTCTTCCCTGGTCGGCGCAGCGCGCGAACGCATCTGATAGTTGATCAGCTTCAGCCCGTGCCGCTTGCACGCGCGCCGCTCCAGCCAGTAGCCGCCGCACTCGCGCGGCCCCCTGAGGTTGATCACTGTGCGCACGCCCGCGCGCGCAAAGCGGCCGATTTGATGCGGCGCCGGCTGGGCCGAGCGCCAGGCGTTGGCTGACATCCGATGGCTGTTCAGGTAGACCATCCGGAATATTCCGTGATCCACGAACAGCATATCGATGTAGGACGCAGGCGCCAGCGCCCGGTGCCGCAGCCACGACGGCATGGCGCGCACAAACCGCTGGCGAGCCCCCCGTCCAACGCGCCGCCAGGAGCGTTTCGCCCGCTTCACCAATCCGGCCATTAACGTCCGCTGAAAAAAGTTAGGGGCGCGGGCCGCACGTAACTGGGCAACCACCAAAATTGTCGGTGTGTGCCCGAACGTCCCAGTTTGCCATCGCTAAATATTCGCTATAGGAACCACCTGCAAGTGGTTCGCGGAGAACCGCTTGATTGACGAGGCGATCTGGCGCCGAGGCACCCTAGAGGATGGCACGTTCGCCTGACACCACGCGCAGACTGAATCAACTCGCCGGCCGCGCTTTGGCCGGCATGATTTCGCTGGTCCGCCGGACCTCGAAGATCGTCTACGAGCCTGAAAACGCGCTCCAGAAGCTCGCTGTCGACCACCCGCTGATCGTCGCCGTCTGGCACGGCCAATTCATGCTGACGTCCGGCTTCCGCCCAGGGCCAGACGTCAAGGTCGCAGCCATGGTCGCCCGCCATGGCGATGCCGAGCTGATCGGCGCCGCCATGGAACGCCTCGGTGTGGAACTGATTCGCGGTGCCGGCGCCGGTGGCCGTCGCAAAGACCGCGGCGGCGTCCATGCCCTGCGGCAAGCTGTCCGCTCGCTGAAGGACGGCTATTCCCTCGTCATGACCGCGGACGTCCCGCCCGGCCCCGCCCGCCGCGCCGGCGAGGGCATCGTCACCATCGCTCGCCTGTCGGGCCGCCCGATCGTCCCGTGTGCCGTCGCCAGCTCCCGCTTCCGGTCGCTCGACACCTGGAGCCGCCTGACGATCAACCTGCCCGGCTCCAAGATCGCGTACGTCGCGGGCGACCCCATCTGGGTCTCCGCCGACGCTGGCGAAACCGAGCTCGAGTTCGCCCGCCAGCAGGTGGAGCGGTCTCTCCACGCTGTCACCAAGCGTGCTTATCAGATCGTCGGCGCCGACATTCGCCGCGCAACGCCGCTGAGCCTGACCGATCCCGACGCACCGCCGGCCGATCCGGACTTCCGCCTCAAGGCGTACCGCACCACCATGAGCATGCTGCGCCCCTTTGCGCCGCTGATCCTCAAAGTGCGCGAACGCAGCGGCAAAGAAGATCCGCGCCGCCGCGGCGAGCGCCTCGGATATGCGAGCATCGCGCGCCCCACCGGCGTGCTGTGCTGGGTGCACGCCGCCAGCGTTGGCGAAACCAATGCCGTGCTCCCCCTCATCGAAACGCTGAGTGCCGCACGCCCCGACCTCCACTTCTTGCTCACGACCGGGACCGTCACGTCCGCCGGCTTGGCCGAGCGCCGCCTCGGCCCCAACGCCGTGCATCAGTACGTACCGCTCGACGCTCCCGAGTACGCCGCGCGCTTCCTCGAACATTGGCGACCCGACCTTGCCGTGTTCACCGAATCCGAGATTTGGCCGTCGCTCATTCTCGAAACGTCTCGCCGCGAGATCCCCATAGCTCTCGTCAACGCGCGTCTATCGCATCGCAGCCGCCGCCGCTGGCAGCGCAACAAGTCGATGGCCGTACCGCTGTTCAGCCGCTTCAACATCATCCTGGCTCAAAACGACCGCATGGCGCTCGGCTTTTCCGCCCTCGGCGCACGCAACGTCGTCTCGGTCGGCAACCTGAAGATTGACGCCCCGCCGCCCCCGATCGACCTCAACGAACTTGAACGATTGAAAGCAGTGCTCGGCGACCGTCCGGTGTTCGCGGCCGCCAGCACGCACGAAGGCGAAGAAGAAAGCATCGCCGTCGCCCATCGCGCGCTCGCACGCAGCTTCGAAGGGCTGTGCACCATCATCGCGCCGCGCCACCCCGAGCGCGGCACCGCGCTCGCGGAAATGCTCAAGAATCTCGGCTTCACCGTTGCCCAGCGCTCCACCGGAGCCGTGCCAGGACCGCGCACCGAAATCTACATCGCCGACACCATCGGCGAACTCGGCACACTTTACGCGCTGGCGCCCATCGCTTTCATCGGCGGTTCGCTTGTTGAACGCGGAGGGCAGAACCCAATCGAAGCCGTACGCCACGGCGCCGCCGTCCTCACCGGCCCCCACTGGCAGAATTTCCGCGATGCTTATCGCGCGCTCTTGCGTCACGGAGGCACCATCGAGGTGAAGTCGTCGGCCGACATCGCCGCCGCCGTCTTGAAGCTGCTCGACAACCCCGTCGAGCTGCAGAGCATGCGCGATGGCGCAACTCGCGCGCTCGACACGCTGTCCGGCGCCCTCGACAAAACCGTCGAAGCCCTGCTGCGCTACCTCCCAGACGAGAGATTGAAGCGTGCGTCTTGACGAGCCGTCCTGGTGGTACGGCGGCGCTGACGACATGCGCCAGCGCGCACTATTGCCGCTGAGCCGCATATACGGCTGGCTCGCTGAGCGCCGATATCTTCGCCACACACCATATCGCTCACGCCTGCCTGTCATCTGCGTCGGCAACTTCACCGCCGGCGGCACCGGCAAGACACCGCTGTCGCTCTTCATCGCCCGCCATCTCATAGCCCGAGGCGAGCGCCCCGTGTTCCTGACGCGCGGGTATGGCGGACGCGAAACTGGCCCCGTGTGGGTCCAGAATGGCCCCGCCGCTGCGCGCAAATTCGGCGACGAGCCGCTGCTGCTCTCGGCCGTCGCCCCGACACTCGTCTCTCGGGACCGCCGCGCCGGCATCATCGCCATCGAACACCACAGCGAAGCGCCGAGCGTCGTCATCATGGACGACGGCCTGCAGAACGCATCGCTCGCCAAGGATCTCTCCATCGCGCTCGTTGACGGCAAGCGCGGCATCGGCAACGGCGAGGTGATACCCGCCGGCCCGTTGCGCGCACCGATCGATTTCCAGCTTGGTATCGTCGACGCCATCATCGTGCGCGATCCGCCCGACTCCGGCAGCGATAACAGTGTGCTCGGCATCCTGCGCCAAGGCTTTCCCGGTCCGGTCCTTACCGCACACATTGTGCCCGCCGGTGACACCGCGTGGATCGCAAAGACGCCGCTGCTGGCCTTCTCCGGCATCGCCAATCCGCGCCGCTTCTATCGCCTGCTCGAGAAGCTGGGCGGCACGCTGGCCGACGTCGTCTCCTTCGCCGATCATCATCAGTTCACCGCTGCCGATGCCACGAAACTCCTCGCGACGGCACGCAAGTCCGGCGCTCAACTCGTCACGACCGAGAAGGATTTCGCACGACTGTCAGGAAGCACAGCCCTGTCCGAACTGGCCGCGCAAACGCGCGTGCTGCCGATCGAGGTCAAGATCAGTGAAAAGGAATTGGGCCGCTTGGACTCGCTGATCGAGGCAGCCCTGAAGGGCTCATCGCGCCGTCATCGACCACCGCCAGCGACGCCGGCTTAAAGCCCTTCGGTCGCCTTTTTGTCGCGCAGTTCTAAAAAGCGCTGCATGGAGGCTTCAGGTGTCGAATACGCTTCCTGCAGGTCGACGCTCCAGTAGCGCAGATCGGGCAGCATGATCGGCTCGCCTGTCACGGCGCAGCGCACGAAGTCCCCCGGAGAGAGAACCTGGAACTCTCCATTAAGGAACTTCACCTTCGCCTCTCCGCGGAGGCCGAAGAACCTGTCGATCCTGTTCATGCGTATCTCTAGCCGATGTCAGCCGTCCACAATGCCAATCGCGACGGTCGCGTCAAGCATTGCAACAGGAATTCGTTCAAAAGAGTGAGCCTTGATCGCTGCCGCCGCGGTTGCGCGGTTTGCGCAATCCCGGGCTAGGTCGCGCTTGCGAAGGTGCCGCGGAGGCTCCCTTTTTGTCCGACACCACCTCGCCGAGCGCTTCTGCCTCGATCCGTCCATCGTGGAACTCAAGCTCCAGGCGCTCACCTGCCGCCACAGATGCCGCACCGCGAAGCGGTCGCCCTGCCCCATCCCGCACCAGTGCAAATCCGCGTTGCAGCACGCTCTGATAGCTCAACGTGGTGAGCAGCTTATCGAAGCTTGAGAGCTGCCGCCGACGGTTGCCAACCCCGTTGCGGAGTGCTTGCGCCGCACGCGATTGCAGCACCGCGGCACGCTCATGGCACAGCGAGATGCGCTGCATGATCGGCCGCGCACTGAAGCGCCCGGCGACGCGCACGTAGCGCGTGTGGTGCGAACGCGTATTGGCGAGCAGCGCGCGCCCAAGACGCTTCTCGCACGCATCGAACCTCTGGCGCGGCATCGCCAGGAGATCTTCGAGCCGCGGCAACCCGCGCGAAGCAGCTTTCAGATGCGTGCGCGAATGTTGTAGCGCACGCCGAGCCGCCATGCTGAGCCGCGCGCCAAAGCTGTCCGTGCTCTGCGCCAGATCGGAAAACTTCGGCACGGCCCATTCGGCAGCTTTCGTCGGTGTCGGCGCGCGTGCGTCCGCAACCAGATCGATCAGCGTCCAATCCGTTTCATGACCGACCGCCGAGATGATCGGGATCGCGCTCGCCGCCACCGCGCGCACGACGATCTCTTCGTTGAAGCCCCAAAGGTCTTCGAGGCTGCCGCCGCCACGCGCCACAATCAGCACATCCGGCCGCCGCATCGGTCCATCGATCCGGAACGCATTGAAGCCCGTGATCGCCGCCGCAACTTCCATCGCACACGTCTCGCCCTGCACGCGCACCGGCCACACCATCACGCGCGTCGGAAAGCGCTCGGTGAAGCCGTGCAGCATGTCGCGAATGACAGCACCGGTGGGCGACGTCACGATGCCGACGAGATACGGCAGATACGGCAGCGCCCGCTTGCGCTCTTCGGCAAACAGCCCTTCCGCCGCAAAGCGGCGCTTGCGTTCTTCCAACAGCGCCATCAGCGCGCCGAGCCCCGCGGGCTCCAGGCTGTCGATGACGATCTGATACTTCGACGATCCCGGATAGCTCGTCACCCGCCCCTGCGCGATGACCTCCATCCCCTCCTCGGGCTTCACCTTGAGACGCGAATAGATCGCCTTCCAGATGACCGCCTCGATCTTCGACTTGTCGTCCTTCAGCGCGAAATAGCAGTGGCCGGAGGCGTGAGCGCCGCGGAACCCGGAGATCTCGCCGCGCAGCCGCACGAACCCGAAGCTCTCCTCCAGCGACCGTTTGATCGCGCCGGAAAGCTCCGAAACCGTGTACTCGGCGACATTGCCGCCGCTCTGCCCCTGGATCGTTGTCTGGCTCAATGTTCGCTCGGCGTTTGTGGCATTCCGATTCGATGATACATCAGTCCGCGCTCAGGCAAGGCCTGCCCTGGCAGAAGTCCCCGATCTTTCGAGAGAAGCAGCAGGATGAACGTACTCCTCCTCGGCTCCGGCGGCCGCGAGCATGCCCTCGCTTGGAAGCTGGCAGCGAGCCCACTGTTAACGAAGCTCTATTGTGCGCCCGGGAACGGCGGAATTGCGGACGTGGCCGAATGCGTGCCGCTCGCCGTTGCCGATCACACAGCCGTCATCCGCTTCTGTAAGGACAACGCCATCGATCTCGTCGTCGTCGGTCCCGAGGCGCCGCTCGTCGCTGGTATCGTAGATGATCTCACAACCGCAGGGATCAAGTGCTTCGGCCCCATACAGGCCGCCGCAGCGCTCGAAGGCTCCAAGGGCTTCACCAAGGACTTGTGCCGCGAATTCGATATCCCCACCGCGGCCTATGGCCGCTTCACCGACGCCGCGAGTGCCAAAGCCTATCTCGCCGGCCAGAAGCTGCCCATCGTGATCAAGGCTGATGGCCTCGCTGCTGGCAAGGGCGTGACCATCGCGCAAACGCTCGCCGAAGCCGAAGCCGCCATTGATGACTGCTTCGCCGGTGTCTTCGGCAAGGCCGGCAGCGAGGTTGTGGTCGAGGAGTTCCTCGAAGGCGAGGAAGCGAGCTTCTTCGCACTCGTCGACGGCAAGCACGCGCTGGCGCTTGCCGCCGCGCAGGATCACAAGCGCGTTGGCGACGGCGACACCGGTCCCAATACCGGCGGCATGGGCGCCTATTCGCCTGCCCCCGTCATGACCGACGAAATGATCACCCGCACCATGCGCGAGATCATCGAGCCGACCGTCGCCGCCATGCAGAAGCGCGGCATGCCATTCAAGGGCGTGCTGTTCGCCGGCCTCATGATCACAGCCGACGGTCCCAAGCTCATTGAATACAACGTGCGCTTCGGCGATCCCGAAACGCAGGTGCTGATGCTACGCCTCAAGTCCGATCTGCTTCCCGCGCTGCTTGCCGCCGCCGACGGCGTTCTCGCCAACTTCGATCTGCGCTGGCACGACGACGCCGCCTTGACGGTTGTCATGGCAGCCAACGGCTATCCTGCATCGCCCGAAGTCGGAACCGAGATCAAAGGCCTCGACGCTGCGTCCGCCGTGGAAGGCGTCCAGATCTTCCATGCCGGCACGCGCAAAGATGGCGATCGTCTCTTGGCGCACGGCGGCCGCGTCCTCAACGTCACCGCACGCGGCAAAACTGTCGGCGAGGCGCAAGCGCGCGCCTACGACGCCATCAGCCACATCGACTGGCCGGGCGGCTTCTATCGCCACGACATTGGCTGGCGCGCCATAGCCCGCGAGAAGGAAGGCGTCTGAGTTGGCATCATGATCGATGCGGCTGGCAGCAGCGTGCAAGGCTGCATCAATTCGCGCTACTGTCCGGCCGATGCCGCGCCACGAACCAGTGCCACCACCATGCGAACTGACGTCGCCACCTGAGGCATAACCTTTCGAATGACCGATACTCCGCTCGCCACGAAGGCCTCCGTTCCGGCAACCGCCTCGCGCGGGCCGAGCATCGCGCTCGCCCTCGGCGGCGGCGGCGCCCGCGGCCTTGCGCACATCCCCATTCTGGAAGCCTTTGATGAGCTGGGCGTTCGCCCCAAGGTCATCGCCGGAACGTCGATCGGCGCCATCTTCGCGGCGGCCTACGCCTCCGGTCTCAGCGGCAGGCAGATCCGCGAACACACTTACGAGGTGCTGAAGAAGCGCCTCGATCTCGTGCGCGATCTTTACTCTGCACGGGTGCGCGCCTCCCGCGGTTTCCTCAACGCCCTCGCCCCACGCCCGGCGTTTCTGTCGGCCGAAAAACTCCTCGACATCATCCTGCCGCCACGTGTCTCGCGAGACTTCGCCCATCTGACGACGCCGCTCAAGGTCGTCGCGTCCGACTTCTATGCGCAGGAGGCGGTTGTCTTCACGTCGGGCCCGCTTCGTCAGGCCGTCGCCGCCAGCATGGCGCTGCCCGTCATCTTCCAGCCCATGGTGATCGATGGACGCGTGCTCATCGACGGAGGCCTCGTCAATCCGCTCCCCTTCGACATCATCGCCGATGAAGCCGACCTCACCGTCGCTGTCGACGCATCGGGCGCCCCCGTTCGTCGCCCCGATCAGGAGGTACCCAAGGCATGGGAGACACTGTTCGCGGCAAACTTCATCTTCGAGCGCACCATCATCCGCGAAAAGCTGCGCAGCCGTCAGCCCGATCTCTACATCGACGCCGGCACCAGCCGCTTCCAGATCCTCGACTTCCTCAAGCTCGATGAAATCCTCGCCGCTGCCGAGCCCGCGAAGGAGCGCGTCAAAGCGCAACTCTCGCGCCTGCTCGAGGCCGAAACGCTTCCCGAAGCCATCGAGCATCAACCGGCCCATCCGCCCGCGCACCAGCACGTGCGCCAGCGGCGAACGATTCTGAAGCGCCGCACGCCCAAGGCTTGACCCGCTTCAGCGCCGTGCCAGAAAGAAATTCTTCAGCACGAGGCTTGCTTCCGCCTCGCCGATCCCGGGATACACTTCCGGCGCGTGATGGCAGGTTGTCTGGCTGAAGATGCGTGGCCCGTTCTCCACGCCCCCGCCCTTGGGGTCCGAAGCGCCGTAATAGAGCCGCCGGATGCGGGCGAACGAGATGGCCGCCGCACACATCGGGCACGGCTCCAGCGTCACGTAGAGATCGCAGCCGGTCAGGCGCTCCATGCCCAGCATCGCGCACGCCGCCCGGATCGCCAGCAGCTCTGCATGTGCGGTAGGATCGGCGAGCTCCCGAGTCCGGTTGCCCGCAGCGGCCAGAATTGCCCCGTCCGGCCCCGCCACCACGGCCCCGACGGGTACTTCTCCACGTGCCGCTGCCGCCTCGGCCTCCGCCAGCGCACGCAGCATGTGGCTCTGATCGCGCTCTGGTGTCATAAGGGCCAACTCAACTGCTTCGAAAGCTCCATGTCCGCCGACAAACCAGCAAAGCACGATAACCGCAAGCCCAGCCGCGGGAGCAACCGCAAGCCAGGGCCAAAGCCCGCCCAGAAGCCGCACAGCAAGCCGGTCAACAAGGGCGTCGCGGGAACGGGCAAGCCCCGTCGGCCGCAGCCCAAGGCTGCCGCCGGCCCCGACGAGCCGTTGCGCATCGCCAAGGCGATGGCGCGCGCCGGCCTGTGCTCGCGCCGCGAGGCTGAGCGCTGGATCGAGCAAGGCCGCGTCAACGTCAACGGCCGCGTCCTCACCACGCCGGCCTTCGAGGTAAGTCCGAAGGACAAGGTGCTGGTCGACGGCAAGCCGCTGCCGACCGCCGAGCCACCGCGCCTGTGGCGCTACTATAAGCCCCGCGGCCTCGTTACCACCCACAACGACCCGCAAGGCCGCCCCACCGTCTTCGAATCGCTGCCCGAAGGCATGCCGCGCGTCATCTCCGTCGGCCGCCTCGATTTCAACAGCGAAGGCCTTCTGCTGCTCACCAACGACGGCGCGCTAGCCCGCCACATGGAGCTGCCTTCAACCGGCTGGCTGCGTCGTTACCGGGTCCGTGCGCACGGCCGCGTCGGCCAGGAGCAGCTCGAAGCGCTTAAAGATGGCGTCGAGATCGAAGGCGTACGCTACGGCCCCATCGAAGCGACGGTCGACACTGTGCAGGGCGCCAACTCGTGGCTCACCATGGCTCTGCGCGAAGGCAAGAACCGCGAGGTGCGCCGCATCCTCGCCCATCTCGGTCTCGAGGTGAACCGCCTGATCCGTATCTCCTATGGGCCCTTCCAGCTGCTCGATTTGAAGCCCGGGGAAGCCGAGTTGATCAAGCGCCGCGTGCTGGCCGACCAGCTCGGCGCACGCCTTGCCGAAGAGCTTAACCTGTACGCGGCCGACGAGGAACAGCCGCGCAACAAGCGAAAGCCGCACAAGCCTGAGAAGGACGACGACGAATGAGAATTGTTGGCGGCACTCTACGCGGGCGCCCGATCGCCTCGCCGCAACACGAAGGCCTCCGTCCCACCGCTGACCGCGTACGCGAAAGCCTGTTCAACATCCTCGCACACGGCGTTGACGGCTTCGCGCTGGAAGGCGCACGCGTCATCGACCTTTTCGCTGGTACCGGCGCTCTCGGCCTGGAAGCGATCTCGCGTGGCGCCGCCTTCGCCCTGTTCGTCGACAATGATCCCGAAGCCCGCGCCCTCATCCGCACCAGCATCGAGGCGTTCGGGCTGACGGGCGTCTCGCGCATCTTCCGCCGCGACGCCGACGACCTCGGCCCCATCGGCGCGATGATACCCTTCAACCTCGCCTTCCTCGACCCGCCCTACGACAAGGGCCTCGGCGAGAAGGCGCTGATCTCCCTGACGGAAGGCGATTGGCTGATGCCTGATGCCGTGATCGTGCTGGAGGAGCGCGCCGGGGCGCTGATCTCGCTGCCGCCCGGCTTTGCCAGGATCGACCACCGCACCTATGGCGACACGCAGATCATCATCGCCCGCTTCACCAAAGCCTAGGCCGGCTCCAGCGGCATCAGGATCCACAGCAGGATGTAGATGATGACGCCCGGAAAGCCGACCGACAGCACCGACAGGATCACATAGCCGAGGCGCACCAGCGTCGGGTCCCACCCCAGCCACTTGGCGATGCCCCCGCAAACGCCACCGATCAACTTGCCCTGGCGCACGCGCATCAGCGGCTGCCGCATAGGATCATCGATCGACATTCAGGCTCTCCTTCAAGCGTTCCCGCGATTCTAACCGGGAAACGCTCAAAGCGGCTATAAGTTTCCGACCCCGAATTTTAGGGCGAAAGGCTGTTGATGTAGGCGATGATCGTATCGACCTCCGCGTCCGACAGCTCGAACTTCGGCATCTCGTCGTGCGGACGCGCAATGCCCCGCGACAGCGGCTCACGCAATGCCAGCACCGGATGTCGGCCCGACAAATCCCGCCACCGCGGGGCAAGCGCATTGGGGCTCTCGCCCTTCTTGCCGATGGCATGGCACCACGCGCAATTCTTCTGCGCCAGCTCCCGCCCGCGCGCGATCAGCCGCTCGCTCCCCGATGTCACATCCGCCGGTTGTCCCAGCCGCTTCAGCCCAGCTGCCGCACCCGTCAGCGCTGGATCGAGCTGCAGCGCGCGGGCAAGATCGGCCACCGCCGCCAGCTTGTCGCCCCGCGCCTCGTAGAGATAGCCGCGGTTTGCATAAGCCTGCGCAAACGCCGGGTTGAGGTCGATCGCCTTTGCGTAGTCACCGAGCGCCCTGGTGGCATCGCCCTTCTTGCGATAGGCGAGCGCGCGGTTGTTGTAGGCGCTGGCATTCTTCGGCGACAAACCAATCACCGCGGTGAAGTCGGCCACCGCAGCGTCGCTGTTCTCCTTCAGCAGATGCGCATAGCCGCGCGCCATCAAGAGCCCTGCCGATTGCCCGCCAATACGCATCGCGTCTGTGAGATCGGAAATCGCGTTGTCGGTCTCGCCGACGGCCAGCCGCGACTGCGCTCTCCCCGCCAGAGCACTTGCGGAGCCTGGTTCGATGCCCAGCGCCTCCGAGAAATCTGCGATCGCCTCGCGGTGCGCGGCGCGCTCGGCGTAGGCATCCGCCCGCCGCCGCAGCGCTTCTGCCCGCACTGCCCGATCGACCGTCTTCGACGCGATGATCTGACTGCACGCGGTAATGCGCACCTCGCCCGACTTTGCCGCCTTGCAGTCCGTGATCACGTCGGCATGCGCCACCCCCGCGGCAACCGTGCAAGTGGCAAGCACGGCGAACATCACCTTTTGGTGCGGCCCCACCTTGGTCATCGTCGCCTCCCTGATCTATGTCTGCGCGAACCCTAGAGGCCCCCGCAGGCGGCAGGCTTTGCGCGCGATCAATCGAACAGCGTGCATCGAGACGTCATCGACAAAAAAAAGAGCGGCATGAGGAGTTGCCCCACACCGCCCGAAGTCTTCGTCAGCTGAGATAGAATTACTTCACCGCCGCAGTCGTCTCGCTCATCACACCCTTGCACGGGCGCGCGACGATCTCACAGCGATACATCACCTGCCCCATCGTCTCACCGATCGAGGTCCGACCGCAGCGTGAGACAAAATCCTTTGCGTGCGACAGATCGAGGAACGACTCGCCATAGTCGTAGCGCACGCGCTCCATCCAATCCTTCTTGGCCGCGTCCATTGCGCCTTCGGTGCCGATCCACTGCGTGCCGAGCCCGCGCACTTTCTCGGTGCACTGCACTTCCGGCCGCGCAGTCTTCATTTCGTCTTCGCGCTTCACGTAGCCCATGACGCGCGTGGGATCTTCCTTCTTGTAGCGCTTGGCGTGCCTCACGCGGGCCTTCTTGGTGCGCGTCGTCGGCGAGCCCGACCCCATGCTCCAATCCCAGTAGTCACTCGCCGACACCGGCGCGACGTAGCATGGCACGGCAAGAGCCGCGATAAGGGCGACAAGGACGGGCTTCGACATTCTATTGGCCTCCCGAGGTGCGTTCTTGGCGGCGCCGGTGCAAAACGGAACGAGAGACAGGACAAGGGCGCTTGCGGCATCAGCCGCACAGATCATTGCGGGTACGCAGAATCGCTTGCATGAGCCTAGCCGAAATGGCGCGCGGCAAGTGGGCCCCGCCGGCCCAATCCACAGCGCCGATGCAATTGATCACTGTATAGTTTAGCGGGCTCGCAAGCTGATCACCCCGAGGCATGTCAATGAGCAGGGGAAGCGCGCCCTAAAGGCGCCGCGTCATTGTTCAGGCCTGTCCCCCTAAGGGGCGGGATGCGGCAGGGACACGTGCAGACGTGACGGCCGGGGATAGGATTTGGAATAGCGGTTAAGCCGCCCGAAGCTGGTACCAAGTGCGAAGGTCGGGATCTTTTTCAACCTCGTCTAAGAGGCGCATATAAAAGAGCATGAAGCGGAGGGCGTTTGTAACAGTGGAAACGAAGCCCTCGAGGATATCCAAATTTTCCTGGTCCTTTGTAGATCCTCTCATCCCGCGAAGATGAATCCTCAGGGGGCTGCCATCTATCATCTCCATCACTTCCGGATAACGACTGTGAACGAAGTTGGAGTTGATCTTGTAGACGGTGGAAAGCGCTCTCGCTGCCTCGCCAACTTTCGGTGGGTCGAACCCTTGGACAGCCCGTAGCAACTCTTCGGTATGCGATCCCGCCCCGTCGTGGAACTCATGCTGCCTAAGCGGCAACTTCTTCGAGCTTCCGGAAGAGTCTCGAACTGAATCCGCAAAATATGCGGCCACCAGCCTCATCTGTCGATCGACGAGCGACCCGTCCTCTCTAATGCCAGCGATTACAAAATCGATTTGAGAAGTGCATTCACCGACAGTCCTTAGAATGACAGGGAGTTCCTGGCAGAAACCACCATCATAAAGAAGATAACACGCATTGAGACCACTGACGGCCCGCATAGCTTTAAGGAGGCAAAAGTGCTTCCAGCCGGGGCTACGAAACCGTAACCCTGGATGTCCGTCATGCGAAAGTTCTGGCAGATCCAGGCTTCGAGCAACAATCCCAATAGCTCGCTCTTGAAGCCTAATTAAAGAGACAGCACGCTGCGCCCTAAGCGACTCACTAAGACCAGACATCTTTTCGCCGCCCTACTTCACTTCCCGGCCCAGGCGCCAGGCTTCTTCCTGCACGCGGATGTCGGCCAGCACGCGGTCGAGCAACAGGCACGTGCGCTTGAACAAATCCGACCCGCGCCGGTAATCCGCCGGCGCGAAGAAATCGCACCGCCCCGCCTTGAACAGCTCCACGCACTTCTTCCGCGACTTGCCCGGCGTATGCACCGCCACCGCGTGCCCGCCGTTCTTGCGCATCACCGCCATCGACGGCACGTCGGTATCGCCGTCGCCGAAATAGATCATGTTGCCGAACGGGATCGGCCGCTTGCCCTCGTCCATGTGCTCGTTGATGCCCTGGCCGAGGTCCTCGATGCCCTTGTTGATGCGGAACAGGTATTGCGTCTTGCCGGTGTCGGTGATGACGCGCTTCGGGTACGGCAGGTCGTAGGCGTCGAACCAGTATTCCGACGCGAACACGTTGTGGAACCGCTTGTAGATGCGCGTGCCCTCGATAATCTCGGTGAGACCCGCGGACACGATGTAGTGCCGCAGCGAGATGCCGTGCGTCTCCGAGCGCAGCTTCACATAGCCGTCGATCTCGTCAAACCATTCCTCGACGCCGGGAAACAGCTCCACGTGCTTGCCCTGCGCGACGAGGTCCGCGCGGTCGATGCGCACGCCGGCAGCCTTCGCTTTCTGATACATGAGGCGCATGTACGAGATGAGGCCGTCCGCACCCTCGCGCCGCGCGATGGCGTTCGATTCCGCCCAGAATGCATCGGGGTCGATGCCGATCTGCGGCAGGAACGCGTAGTCCTGCATCGGCCGCGGCGACAGCGTGCCGTCGAAATCATAGACGAGCGCAATGGTTTTCTTGTCGAACGTCGCCTTGGTCTTGTGGACCTCGGGCGCCTTCGCCTCGGGCGCGGCTTCCGCCACGACATCCTCGTCCGCCACGCGCTCGCTCATCGCTGATGCTCCGCCTCGACTTGCATGCGCGACCATGCAGCGATTCGGGGGGCGGATTGAAGGCGCGCGTAGCCCCCTCTCCCCGCCTGCGGGGAGAGGGAAATCTCGTCAGTGCTTGCAGCCGCAGCCTTCGCCGTGCTCGTGCGCGTGCTCGTGCTTCCCCTGACCGCCGCAGCAACCGCCCTCGTGGTCGTGATCGTGCGCGTGGTGGTGATGCCCGTGATCGTGATCGTGGTCATGACCGTGATCATGCCCGCATCCGCACCCCGCATGATCGTGGTGATGATGCTCGTTCGGATCGACCAGCGCGGCGTGCAGCTTCTGCTCGATGGCGATCGAAGCTTCGCGCGGCGCTTTCTTGTCCTCAATGCAAAGCGCCATGATCTCAGCGCCGAGCCGCACATCGTCCACCGCGCCCAGATAATGCCGGCGCAGACGTCCCTGACGATCGAACACCAGCAGCGTCGGCGTGCCCTGCATGCCGTAGGCTTCCATCGTCTTCGGCAGGCCGGACGCATCGACCGTATCGACCGCCACCGGAATTTCGATGTGCTCGTCCTTGAGGAATGGCTCCAGCAGCGATGGTGTCATGTCCTTGTGGTTCTCGAACACCATGTGCAGGCCGATGACCTCCACCTCATCGCGCGAGAACGCGCGTGCGATGCGTCCCGCCTGCGGCAGCGAATGGCGCAGCGAGCCCGGGCACAGCATTTGGAAGGCGACCAGCACGACGACCTTGCCCTTCAGCTCCTTCAGCGACTTCGGCTCGGAGTTGAACCACTGCGACGCGATGAGCTCGGGCGGCTGCTCGGGATTGAACTGGGTCTCGGCCATGAGGCGACCTTTCTAGGGGTAAATGTCTGGGCGTGGTTTGGCTTGAGAAGCGGCATAGCGCTTTAGATGGGCGCCCTCAAGCGACACGACGCCCAGAGGCGACCTGTGCCGCAGCAAGAGGCCGGCAGCCTGGGCAAAAGGCCGCCCCGGCGCTACCGCTCCGATCGCCCAAGCGACTAGCGGCGATGGCGCTTAGCGGCAGCGGGAGCTTTCGTCCGTCGAGGCCGGCACCGGATGATGGCAGGCGAAGCGCTCATCGATCTTGCAGTTAGCGTCGAGCGGCGCCGACCCGGTGGCGTAGATCGAGAAGCTCAGCTTGCACCCGCGCATCACGTTGAATGCTTCGACGCATCCGAGCCGCGCTGGAGCCTTGGCCAACCGCGCCTCCAGCGCCTTGGCGAGGTTCGGCTGCCAGCGGTCCTCGACCACGGCGATGGCATCATCGCCGCCTGCCATCCAGCCCGACAGCGTCTCGACGTTGGTATCCGCGTTGTGTCCGAGCACAAATGTCGTCGACGGCTCGCGGAATCCGGCGACGCCCACGGGCCCAGTCACGCAGCGGCGCAGAGGGGCAATCGCCTCCGCGATGCGCGGCGCCGGCCAGGCCATCTGAATGTGCGGCATGAGCACGCCGAACGTGAACGACACGAATAGCGCGAACCCCGCAATGCTCGTCATCACCCACGCGTTGGCGCGCCCCGTTCCCATCGCCAGCGCCGCAACCGTAAACAGCAGCGTGATCAGCGCCGCGCCCATGACAACGGCAGCACTCGGCATCGTGGCCGACACGCCGAGCACCACGGCGAAGATCGCAATTGTTCCCGGCAGCACCAGCCACCACGGCACCCTCAGGCTTAGCGGGGGGATGGAAAGCCGCCCATCGCGATCCAGCGCCAGCGCGGCCGCAGCAGCCATCGCAGGAAACATCGCCTGCACAGTGTAGAGCGCCGGCTTCGACGCGATCAGCTCCAGGTACAGCCAGTAGCCTACGATCCAGCAGAACAGGAACCGCGCCAGCGCCTGCTCACGGTTCCGCCATATCCCCTGCAGAGCCGGCACGATGACGAGTGCGCCCGGCATGAACCCGAGCAGCATCGCCAGCGTGAACGTCAGCGGCGCAGCCTTCCACTTCATGTCCTGCGCGCCGCCCAGCGCGCGGATTAGCTCGCCGAACGACAGCCCCGAGAACGGCACGCCGTCGAAGTGTGCGCGCACGATGATCCACGGCGCCGCTATCGCCGCCATCAGCGGCACACCCCACAGTGGTCTGAGCCGCTTCAGCCAGTCGAGGCGCCGGTCGAACGCATAGAGCGCTACGATCGTCGACAAAGACAGGATCGGCACCGCCAGAGCATTGAGCAGAATGCCGAATCCCTGCGCCGCCCAGAACAGCGCCGCCAGCCACGCCCCGTTGCGCTTGTCACCCGGCAGCGCGCAATAGAGCCGCAACAGCGCGCACTGCGCGACAACGATGGCAAGCAGCAGCGGCCCTTCCGGGATCGACAGGCTCGCCTGCAGCGCGACGATCGGCGTCACCGCGAACAGCCCCGCCGCGATGATCGCACGCCGCTCGCCCAGGAGGGGCCGCGTCAGTGCCCACATTGCCAGCACCGCGAGAATGCCCGCGACCAGCGACGGCAACCGATACGTGGTGATCCAATGCTGCGCTTTATGACCGAGAACCTTCCCCGCACCGATCTGCAGCCAGTAGATGCCGATCGGCCGGAACTGGAAGCGCTCCCCCTCGAACGTGGCATCGAGATAGTCGCCGCGCTTCAGCATATCGCGGGAGGACTGCGCATAGACGATCTCGGTGCGGTCGACCGGCGGCAGTAGCAGCGCCCCCGGCAGGTACGTCACCAGCGCCAACAGCAGTAGTGCAGCGGCAGCGAGCCGGGGCTGCGCCGCAAGCCGGTTCAATAGCGCGCCACTGTCGCGCTCCAGGCGGTCCATGGTCGAGGGCAGAGAAGTCATGCGCGTTTGGCAAGCCCTTAAGGCCGAGGGACAATTGAGGGCCGAGGGATAATCGCCGCTGCGGGGCCCCGCGGGCTTGACACTGATAGCGCACTTAAGCGATTGCGCAAGCCAGCAAAAGGATCCCAGCGGAGGGCAACGGAATGTCGGCGGACAGCACCGAGGCGGCCAAGAAGGCGCGTCTCATCGACATCATCAAGCAGCGCTCCTTCCGTTCAGGGCGCGAAGTGAAGCTCGCCTCGGGCCGCACGTCTACTTACTATTTCAACATGAAGCCGACGATGCTCGACGCCGAAGGCGCCCACCTCATCGCCTCGCTTATCCTCAGCGTTATCGCCGATAAGAACATCGACTTGGTCGGCGGCCTCGAAATGGGCGCCGTGCCGATCGCCTCCGCCGTCTCCGCGGTTAGCCACGCCGTCAATGCGCCGGTCAATGCCTTCTTCGTGCGCAAGCAGGCGAAAGAGCACGGCACCAAGAGCCTCATCGAAGGCCTGCCCGAAGGCGACAGCCTGAAGGGCAAGCGCGTCGTCATCGTCGAGGACGTGACGACGACCGGCGGATCCGCGATCAAAGCCGCCGAGCTGGTGCGCGCAGAGGGCGCCGAGGTCGTCGGTGTCGTCACCGTCGTCGACCGCCAGGAAGGCGCCGGCGAAGCCTTCGCCGCCGCCGGCCTCACCCTGACGCCTATCCTCACCCTCGAGGACTTCAAGTAATCCCCCCAACCAAGCAAACCACGTGTTTTAATGGGTTTTCTCGCCGCTGATGGAACACGCAGCGCGCGCGCTGATTTCCGTGTAGAATTGTCCGCATAGGGAAATTCAGAAAGCAACCCTAGCGGAGGAGAAATTCATGGATCAACGAATGCTCGTTATTGCCCTTGTCGTCGTTGTCGTGCTGGGCCTCATTTGGTACTCGATGCAGCCCCCACCGGCGACAGTCACGACACCCGCAGCGGCACCTCCAGCGGCGATGGAGCCGGCCACGCCGCCACCCGCGCCGACCACCACGCCACCGCCGGCCCCGTGATACCTCGAAGTTGTGGGAGGGCGCCGGCAGCAAGCCGGCGCCTTTACCTCAGTCGCAGAAATCGCCGACAGCAGAGTCGCGTCAGGCAGCCTGGCTCCGCGCAACACCAACGAGCCGCACTAGTTCTTTGCGCGCCTCTTCACCATTGGTGACGCGCCCCGCGAACGGCAACCGCAGCGCCCGCGCGCCGAGCACCAGATCGCAACCCTCCGGATCGACACCCGTCATGCGCCACTCGCCCGGCGCTCCGCCCAGCAGCTTCGTCGCATAGAGCCCGATGGCATCGGCGTGATCGGCGTTCATGTGCTCGACAATGCCCGGCTCCGCTTCGATCAAAGCATCAGCACCCGCAACGTCTGTCAGCAGATCACCGCCCGGAATATCGATGATGCGACCAAACCCGCCGATATAGTGCGCGGTGGCGATATCGAACGCGTAAAATGAAAAATCGGGGAAATCGACGAACCCCGCCGCCGAGGGATGCCGCTCAAGATACCGGCGGCGAGCCGTCGCACTCGTTGTCGGCCGCGCTTCGCCGATCAGCGTGATGCGCGCCCCGGAAAGCGGGTCGGCATCGAGCCCTGTTGCGTCGATAAGCAGCGTAGCGCGCTGGTCGGCGGTCAAATTCTTCGTATGCAGTGCCAGTTTAGAAATTAGCAAAAGAGGCGTGCCGTCAGGCTCGGTTGCAATGAGCAGCAGCGAGGCATATGGATGCCCAGTGGGCTGCAGCACCGTACCGAGCGCACCCTTCTGAGCGGCGCGAATCATGGTCCGTGCCAGAGCCGCGGTTTCCTTAACAGGCGAATTTCCGGGCTGTTTCTTAGTCTCTTCAACAGACATGCGGACCTCCCCGCTTCCTCGATCTATCCTATTCAGATAACGTTCAGACAGAAATCACGAAATTGGCTTCGCCACAATTGATACACCTTGGAGCCATAAAGCGCGGCTGGGTGGTTCTCTGCCGCAGGTCGGGACATGATGAAAGAAAAAAGCACGATCGCGCTGGTCGATGATGAGCGCAACATTCTCACCTCGCTGCGCATGGCGCTCGAGGCTGAAGGCTACAAGGTGCGTACCTACAATGACGGCGTATCGGCACTCGAAGCACTGACTGAGGATCCCGCCGATCTTGGCATCTTCGATATCAAGATGCCGCGCATGGACGGCATGGAACTGCTGCGCCGCGTGCGTCAGCGCTCCGACATGCCGGTGATCTTCCTCACCTCCAAGGACGAGGAGATCGACGAATTGTTCGGCCTCAAAATGGGTGCCGACGATTACGTCGCAAAGCCCTTCTCCCAGCGCCTCGTCGTTGAGCGTGTCAAAGCTGTGCTGCGGCGCTTTCAGCCCAAGGAGCCCGGTGCCGCTCCTGAAATGGAAGCTGCCCATGTTCTTGAACGCGGCAAGCTGAAGCTCGATCCCGAGCGCCACAACTGCCATTGGGACAACAAACCGGTGACGCTCACTGTCACCGAGTTTCTTATCCTGCAGGCGCTTGCCCAGCGCCCCGGCGTTGTAAAGACGCGCGACGCGTTGATGGATGCCGCCTACGACGATCAGGTCTACGTCGACGATCGCACCATCGACAGCCACATCAAACGCCTGCGCAAGAAGTTCAAGCAGGTCGACGACAACTTCGATGTGATCGAGACTCTCTACGGTGTAGGCTATCGCTTCAAGGAAGCTTGAGGCGCGGAGGGGGCATGGCGCTCGGAACCGAGCGAGCCGCGCAGCAGCAGCTCTCGAATGGCACCGCAGGCATAAAGGGCTTTGCGAATGACATTTGCTCGGCTGCTGCCGGATTCGCCAAGCGCCTGACGCAGAGGACTGGCGTAGCAGCTTCACGCGCTGCGCAGACTTCGCGCTCAGCAACACTGACGGCGATCGGTGCAACGACGTCCACCTTCTGGCGGGCTGTCGACGCCACGCGCCGCACCGGCGCCGCCATCGCGCTTGGCGCGCAGAATGCTGCCGCCCGCGTCGATCCTGTCGGCGCAGATACGCCGCGTGCATTCGCCCCCGTGCGTGACTGGTTCGCGCGTCAGGCGATCGTGCGCTTCTTCTCTGCCAGCCTTCTGCGCCGCATTCTCATCTCCAACCTGATGGGGTTCTTCATCCTCGTCGGTGGTATTCTCTATCTCGGCTGGTTCCACACTTGGCTCATCGACGCCAAGCTCGACGCTTTGAAAACGCAGGGCAAGATCATTGCCGATGCCATCGCTGCCAACGCCAAGGTCGTGCGCGAGCGTATCATCATCGACCCCAACGCCATTCCCGATAGCCAGAACAACGCCCCGAGCAACAGCAATTCGAACAACTTCCCGTTCGACGGCCTCGCCGAGTTCGAGCTGTCGATCCACCCCGAGGAAGTGACGCCGATACTGCGCAAGCTGATCCAGCCGACCAACACGCGCGCACGCATCTATGCCCGTGACGGAACGCTCATCGTCGACACTTCGCAGACGCTTGCCCGCTGGGCGACCTGGCGCAACGAGCCGCGCGTCAGCGACCGCGAGGCCCCGCCGACCCAGAACATCTGGACCCGCATCACCCGCTATTTGTTCCGCGAGCCGATCCCCGTCTATCAGGAGATCGGCACCGGCAACGGCATGGCCTACAAGGAAATCCAGGCTGCGTTGACCGGCGAGGAAAAAAACATGCTGCTGCTCAACCGCAAGGGTGAGCAGATCGTCTCGTTCGCATTGCCCATCCGCCGCTTCGGGGAAGTGCAGGGTGTGCTGCTGCTCTCGACGCGCCCCGGCCAGATCGACAAGATTCTGAAAGAGGAGCGGACCGTCATCCTCATCCTGGCAGCGATCGCGCTGCTGGCCTCGGTTGTCACCTCTCTCCTGCTGGCCCGCACGGTAGCCGGCCCCATCCAGCGTCTCTCCGCGGCCGCAGAACGCGTCAGCGAGAACATCGACGCGCGCACTGAGCTTCCGCAATACGCTGGCCGCACCGACGAGGTTGCGCAGATGGCCGCCGCATTCCAGGCCATGACGGGCGCTTTGTGCCGCCGCATCGAGGCGAGCGAGAAGTTCGCCGCAGACGTCGCGCACGAGCTGAAAAACCCGCTCACCGCTGCCCGCTCGACGGCTGAATCGCTCGGTTACGCAAAGACCGAGGAAGAGCGCACGCACCTCGTGTCGCAGATTCAGGGCGAGCTGAAGCGCCTCAACCGGCTCATCACCGACGTCTCCAACGCTTCGCGCCTCGACGCCGAACTCGCGCGCAAAGAAATGCGCCCCATCGACGTCATCACCATGCTGCGGAACGTTGTAAACATCTTCCGCGACATTATCGGCGACGACACCCAGTCTCTCGCGCTGGAAGTGGGCAATGAATCCTTCCCCGGCGCCTTCTTTGTCAAAGGCGATGAAGGACGCCTCGGTCAGGTCATGACCAACCTGATCGACAATGCCATCTCGTTCCTGCCGCCGCACGGCACCGTCACCGTGAAGGCGCGCACCGCGGCCCCCTTCGTGGAGATCGTGGTCGAGGACGAGGGCCCCGGCATTCCCGAGGATCGCCTCGATATCATCTTCGACCGCTTCTATTCCGACCGCCCCGCGACCGACACGAGCCGCGGCAAGAACTCAGGCCTCGGGCTTTCCATCTCGCGTGAGATCGTGTTGTCTCACGGTGGCCAGATCTTTGCCGAGAACCGCTACGCCGCAGACGCGGGTCCCGGATCGCAGCCTTGCGGCGCCCGCTTCACCGTTCGGCTGCCCATGGCCGCCTCGGGGCAGCGAGGAGGTACGCCCGTTGGGCGACGCAACTGACACGCTCCACGGAACGGCGGTTGCTCTCGGCGCCGCCGCCGCCCTGATCCTCGGGCCATCGGGATCGGGAAAGTCGGATCTGGCCCTGCGTTGTCTGGCCCTCGCCCCCACCCCGCTGCTGCCCCAGCCCCCCGTCCTCATTGCCGATGACCGCGTCTTCATTGAACGCGCGGGGGATCGCCTTCGCGTCAAAGCACCCGCCAGCATCATCGGCCAGATCGAGGTTCGCGGGTTGGGGATCATTGCCGTCCCGCACCGTCTCGCCGCCGACCTGGTCCTCGCAGTCGAGCTGGTCCCTCCGGAGACGGTGGAAAGACTGCCCGACCCCGCCCCCATGTGGCATTTCCAGGGGGTCAGCATCCCCCTTTTGCGGCTTGCTCCGTTCGAGGCCTCCGCCCCTGTCAAGCTCATGCTTGCGCTCATGCAGGTTATGCAAGGCTTGGCCAACCAGCAGGAAACATGACAGCAATTCCTCTTGCGCCACCGCCGAACACTTGTAAATTCGGCCGCGCTGCCATTTGCTCCCCGCGGTACGGGGAACGGCACAGTCGACGATCCCCATGCTCAAGCTATGGCTCCACCACGGACCCGGCATTAGACGAGATCGGCTCTAATTCATGATCGGACTTGTCATCGTCACGCATTGCGGGCTGGCGCTTGAGTTTCGTTCCGCGCTGGAGCACGTGGTGGGACCCCAGACGCAGCTCGAAACCGTCTCTATCGGTCCTGACGACGATGCCGGGGTCCGCCGCGGACAGATCGTCGACGCCATCCATCGCACCGACACCGGCGAGGGTGTGATCGTCCTGACCGACATGTTCGGGGGCACCCCGTCGAACCTCGCGATTTCCGCCATGGATGAAGCGAACGTCGAGGTGATCGCCGGCATCAACTTGCCCATCCTCGTCAAGCTCGCCAGTGTACGCAGCGAGATGCCCCTCGCCGAGGCTGTCGCCAGCGCCCGGGAGGCCGGCCGCAAGTACATCAAGGTGGCAAGCCAGGAGCTTTCTGGCGAGGGTTCGGTCTAACATCAATGCCTGAGATTAAGGACAGCTCCCGCCCGGAAGCGATCGTGACCATCCGCAACCGCAAGGGTCTGCACGCGCGCGCATCCGCCAAGTTCGTCAAGTGCGCTGAAAGCTACGACGCCATCGTCACGGTGACGCGCGACGGCCACGCTGTCGGCGGCACGTCGATCATGGGCCTGATGATGCTCGCAGCCGGACCCGGCTCGACCTTGCATATGACGGCAACCGGTCCCCAAGGCCCCGAAGCCCTGCAGGCGCTCGTCACCCTCGTTGAGGATGGCTTCGGCGAAGACTGCATCGACGACGCATGAAAAAAGGGAGCACCATCGGTGCTCCCCTTGCTCTTTCGGGCTCTCAAGCAAGCTACTTCGACAGATAGACCGTCGTCAGCTTGACCGCGATGTCGGTGAACGCGCTCTGTAGCTGCAGGCCATCCTCTGCGTTGTAGTACTTTGTCTCGTCGGTGGCGCACGCCTTGAGGGTTTGTGCCGCGAGCGACGACTTGCTGACGTCGAAGCCCACCGTCCACACCTCGACACCCTTCGCCTTCATGTTTTCGCACAGCTCCAGCGCCTGCTTGGCCGAGCAGCCGTTGGCTGCCTGGGGGCACGAGGACGTGTAGCCATAGTTCGCCAGCACACCATTGTCGTCATACTGCGTGTTGTAGTCGCCATCCGTCATCAGGATGGCCACCTTCTTCACCGAATTCTTCCCTGTCCCCGACGAGTAGTCGCGCGCCTGGTTTTCGCTCTCCCACAACGTGTTCCACTCCGGAGACAGCGTGTACCACGCCCATGCTGTTCCAAGGTGGCCGGCCGTACCGCCAGTCGCAGTCAGGTTCGAGATTTTGTTCGATAGCACCGTCGTGTCGCTCGTCAACGGCTGCACCGTGCCGCTCGAAGGCACCGTGCAATCGGCATAGCTGTTCGCGGCTGCCAGCAGCGCGTTCTTCTGCGAAGTGGAAAGCTTGGTGTTTCTCTTCCAGCTGATCGTCACCACCTCGCCGGTTCTGGCGCTGCTCTTGCCGTCAATGACCACCGTGCCGTCCGAGGTGGAAATGGCTGCCACCTCCTCGCGGTGCGGCATGACGTAGTTGTCGGCACTCGGCTCTGTATCGGTGTAGCGGTCGCTGGTCATTCGCTCGACGACGCATGATTCGGCGCGGTTATAGAGCGTTTGGGTCGATCCGCTCTTCACCATCAGAACTTTCGGCGGGTTGCCGGTGGCCGCTGCATAGACGCTCGACGAAGGCAAGCGGATGTCCTCCGAGAACGGCACGATGGCGATCGTGGTTTTGTCTTCCTGGTTCTGGTTGGCCTGCGTGACAATATCCACCAGCTTCTGTGCCGACGTCTTCAGATCGGCGAGCTTCGTGCACGGCATGCACATGGAGCCGGTAACGTCGAGCATCATCGAAATCTCGGTCTGCCCGGCCTTCATGCCGAGCTGCGAGCCGAACTTCGTCTGCGCTAAGCTGATCAGCGGCAGCTTGTCGACTGTCGCAAACTGCAGGAACGGCGTGTCGATGTACGCATTGCCGGACGCGCTCAGTCCCAGCCCATTGTCAGCCACCGTGAACGCAATGGTATCGTTCATCACCGGCAGACGTGATTTGACGTTCTCGTTGTAGTAGTTCGTCGCCGCGTCGACCGCCGCGTCCTTGTCGCCGGTCAGCTGCAAAGTCCGTCCGCCCGCAAGAACGGCAGCGTCGATGGCCGACAGCGTCTGATTGCGCGCATGCAGCCAGCGGCCGACGTCAACAGCCGCGCCGATCGAGAGCATCAGCACGACGATCGTAAGCCCCATGATGATCGCTACGTTGCCGCCCTCGTCGTCGCGAAACCGACGCAGGCTTTCCCGGAGCCGCTTCTGACGACCCAACCACCACTTCATCTTCGCCACTCCTGCGAGTACTCTTTTGTCGTTTGCGAGGACTATGCGGCGGGCAAATCTTGAAAGTTCTTAAAAGCGCTAAAATTTATTAGTATTGCTTAATCAGAAGTTATTCTTGGGTTTATCTTGCTACGTCTTTGCGAAGCCAGACGCGTGCGCTCCACGTAGCGAGCCGCCGGACCCATGCCCACGGCGATCCCCGGCAAACATATAAGGACTTGTTTATATCTTTGTTGCGCGAGCCGTCGCCGGCCGTTAGAAGGGCGCATGCCGAGGTGGCCGAGGCATTTCTATTACCGGCCGCCCGCCTCCCCTAAGGCGCCATTGGGCGCCCAGCCGCAAGGAGCAGAGCCCATGGGCAAGCCAACCGACTACGTCGTCAAAGACATCAACCTCGCCGATTGGGGCCGCAAGGAAATCTCCATCGCCGAGACCGAGATGCCCGGCCTGATGGCGACGCGCGAGGAGTTCGGAAACGCCAAGCCCTTGAAGGGCGCGCGCATCGCCGGCTCGCTGCACATGACCATCCAGACCGCCGTGCTGATCGAGACCCTGGCAGCCCTCGGCGCCGACATCCGCTGGGTCTCCTGCAACATCTACTCGACCCAGGACCACGCCGCGGCCGCCATCGCTGCCGCCGGCATCCCGGTGTTCGCCTACAAGGGCGAGAGCCTCAAGGAGTACTGGGACTTCACCGCCAAGCTGTTCGAGTGGGGCGACGGCGGCGTGCCGAACATGATCCTCGACGACGGCGGCGACGCGACGATGTTCGTGCATCAGGGTGTTCGCGCTGAGAACGGCGACACCATGTTCCTCGACCAGCACAACAGCGAGGAAGAAGAGATCTTCTTTGCGCTCATCAAGCGCATGCTGAACGAAAAGCCGAAGGGCTGGTTCTCGAACATCGCCGCCAACATCCGCGGTGTCTCGGAAGAGACGACCACCGGCGTGCATCGCCTCTACGACATGCAGAAGGCCGGAACGCTTCTGTTCCCCGCCATCAACGTCAACGACTCGGTCACCAAGTCGAAGTTCGACAACCTCTACGGCTGCCGTGAATCGCTCGTCGACGGCATCCGCCGCGGCACCGACGTGATGATGGCTGGCAAGGTCGCGATGGTTGCCGGCTTCGGCGACGTCGGCAAGGGCTCGGCTGCTTCGCTGCGCAACGCTGGCTGCCGCGTTCTCGTCTCCGAGATCGATCCGATTTGCGCCCTGCAGGCGGCGATGGAAGGCTACGAGGTCGTCACCATGGAAGATGCGGCCCCGCGCGCCGACATCTTCGTTACGGCCACCGGCAATAAGGACGTCATCAAGACCGAGCACATGCGCGCGATGAAGGATCGCGCCATCGTCGCCAACATCGGCCACTTCGACAACGAGATCGAGGTTGCCGGCCTCAAGAACTTGAAGTGGAACAACATCAAGCCGCAGGTCGACGAGATCCAGTTCCCCGACGGCAAGCGCATCATCCTTCTCTCCGAAGGCCGCCTCGTGAACCTCGGCAACGCCATGGGTCACCCGTCCTTCGTCATGTCGGCCTCGTTCACCAACCAGACCCTGGCGCAGATCGAGCTGTGGGCCAACGCCGGCAAGTACGAGAAGAAGGTCTATACGTTGCCCAAGCACCTCGACGAGAAGGTTGCTCGCCTGCACCTCGAGAAGATCGGCGTGCAGCTGACGAAGCTTTCACCCGAGCAGGCCGCTTATATCGGCGTCCAGCAGGAAGGCCCCTTCAAGTCGGACCACTACCGCTACTGATCGCCGACTGACTGACGCTTCAGATTGGCGCCTTCCCGAGCCCGGGAGGGCGCCTTTTGCGTCTAACGGCACCCTAGACCGCAAGCCACTTCTGCGTCTTACAGGCAGCACCCTTCCACCAATTGCTCCGCTAGGTCCCTCGCGCCCCCTGCGACGCTGGCAACCCTCCCCCCGGCTCCGCATAATCAAAAACGATTCGCCCCCTCGCAGGGGCGATAACCGCCGGGCCTTTGTCCTTTGCTCGTTGCGTCTTTGGCCTCGGGTTCCCCACTTTTTTCATGGACCCCGATGCAGTCCACTGCCCACAGAAGAAGAAACGAAATTCGTCCGCGCGAGCTGCTGGCGCTAGGCCTCGCGAGCCTCGCCTGCGTCCTTGTCGTCGGCGCGGGGGTAATCTCGGGCGGCATGCCGACGCTATCTTTCGGTGAAATGAGGCCTCTCGCTGCGATTGGCTTCATCATCGGCGCTATCCTCTTCATCGCCGCTCTTCTGTCGCTGACCGTCGTGCGGGCCAAGCGAGAGGAAAAGCGGGCGCTCGCAGAAGCCGGGGAGCTGAAGCGCAGCCTCGCAGCCACCGATTCGATCATCCGCGCCGAGCCCCAGGTCCTGCTGTTCTGGGAGCAAGATAGTCCTTTGCGCGTCGCAGCCTTCTCCTTGAGCGGCATTCCCGGTCTGCCCACCACGCCTGAAGCGTTCCTGCGCTTCGGCCAATGGCTGGAGCCCGCGTCCGCCACCACACTCAAGCCGGCAATCGATGCACTCTTCACGCAGGGCCACCCGTTCAGCATCGTCGTGCGCACGATCGCTGGCGGACACGTCGAGGCCGAGGGCCGCACCGCCGGTGGCCGCGCGGTGCTGCGCTTTCGCGACGTCGCCGGTCACCGCGCCGAAGTCGCCCGCATCCTCGCCCAACATCAGCGTCTGTCCCGCGAAGTGCGCGCCAGCCGCGCACTGCTCGACGCGTTGCCGATACCGGTCTGGCTCCGCGCCAAGGACGGACGCATCACCTGGGTCAACAGCGCCTACGTCCGCGCTGTCGAGGCGCGCAGTCGCACCGAGGTGCAGGAGCGTCAGATCGAGTTGCTGGAGCAGCGTCAGCGGCGCGCTGCCGCCCGCGTGCTGGCGCGCGGCGAAAGCTACCGCAGTCGCATTCCTCTCATCGTCGGCGGCGAGCGCCGGCAACACGATGTGACAGTCATCCCGTTCGAGGATGCTGTCGCAGCCGCCGCCATCGATGTCATGGCCGCCGAAAAGCAAGGCGAGGAGCGCCCCGCGCTTGCCTACGATCGCACCCTCGATCGTGTCGCCACCGCCGTTGCCATCTTCAACGCGCAGCAACAGCTCGTGTTCTTCAACGAGACTTATCGCAAGCTCTGGCAGCTCGACGAGGATTGGCTGAAATCGCGCCCGACCGAAGGCGCGGTTCTCGATCGCCTACGCGAATTGGGCCGCCTGCCCCAAGTGGTCAACTATGCCGAGTGGCGGAGCAGGATCCTTTCTGCTTACGGCGAAGGCACCCCTGAAGATGACACCTGGCTGCTCCCCGATGGCCGCACTTTGCAGGTGCTCACCGAGAAGCGCTCCGACGGTGGCGTCACTTACCTCTTCGTCGACGAGTCCGACCGCCTCGCTCTCGAGCGCGATTACAATGCCCTCATCGGCGTGCAGCGGGAAACGCTCGACAGCCTCAAAGAGGCTGTCGCCGTGTTCGGCACCGACGGCCGTCTCAAGCTTTTCAATTCAGCACTCGCCAGCATTTGGCAGCTGCCGCCGCGTCAGCTTGCCGAAGAGCCCCACATCGATGAATTCATCGCGCACGCACGCGAGTTCTGCGATGAACCTGTCACTTGGAGCCGCCTCAGCCGCGCCGTCACATCGTTCTCCGAACAGCGCGAGGAGCTTGGCGGTCAGATGGTGCGCCCGGATGGAACCTTCATCGACTACGTGGTGATGCCACTTCCCGACGGCGCCACGCTCGTCACCTTCGCCGATGTCACCGACAGCAAGCGCAACGAGCGCCTGCTCGCCGAGCGCAACGAGGCGCTCGTCGCCGCCGACCGCATGAAGAACGCCTTCATCAGTCACGTGTCCTACGAGCTGCGCACGCCGCTCACCAACATCATCGGTTTCAGCGATCTGCTGGGCAACCCGCACATCGGCACGCTCAATGAGAAGCAGCAGGAATACCTCGGCGACATCTCCACCTCATCGAAGACGCTGCTCGCCATCATCGACGACATCTTGACCCTCGCCACCATGGACGCCGGCACCATGGAGCTCAAACAGACGAACGTCGACGTTCCCGCCGTCATCGATGCCGCCATCCTCGGCGTGCGCGAGGCCGCCCAGCGTGCCCGCCTTTCGCTGCACATTGCCGTCGCCGACGACGCCACCCATTTCATCGCCGACGAAGCGCGCGTGCGCCAAATCCTGTTCAACATTCTTTCCAACGCCGTCAGCTTCTCCAAGCCCGGCGACAAGATCACCATCACCTCGCGGCGCGACGCCGACATGATCGTGTTCACCGTCACCGACGAGGGCGTGGGCATCCCCAAGGACGACCAGGCGCGGGTGTTCGAGCGCTTCGAGAGCCGCAGCCTGGGCGCCGGCCACCGCGGCGCCGGCCTCGGCCTTTCCATCGTCAAGAGCCTCGTGGAGCTGCACGGAGGCACCGTCTGGCTGGAATCGGAGCCCGGCCACGGCACCAGCGTCACTGTGCGCCTTCCCGCCCGGGGCCGACCTGCTATTGCAGCCGAGTAGTCTGCCCCAAGAAGGCCCCGAGGGTTCGCTATCGGCCGGGGGCAGCCGAGCCTGAAGTGAACCTTAGATGCCCGCCACCCACGTCATCGAAGCCGTAACCGAGAGCCAGCTCCTGCGCCTGGGCGAGGCGCTGGCCTTCATAGCCCGCCGCGGCGACCTTTTCGCTCTCAGCGGCGAGCTTGGCGCCGGCAAGACGACGCTGGCGCGCGCCGTCATCCGCGCCCTCTCGGGCGACAAGGATGAGGAAATCCCCAGCCCGACGTTTACCCTGGTCCAGACCTACGCAACGCCGCGCATGCAGGTGGCGCACTTCGATTTGTACCGCCTCGGCGCCGCCGCCGAGCTGGAGGAGCTTGGCCTCGACCTCGCCCTCAAGAACGGCATCGCACTTATTGAATGGCCCGAACGCGTCGGCGACCTGCTGCCGGGCGACCGCCTCGAAATCCGCATCGACGACGATGGCTCATCCGGCGCCACCCGCCGCCTGACGCTGACCGGCCACGGCGACTGGGCCGCCCGCCTCGATCGCTTCATGGCGATGCGCAATCTCATCGGCGGCGGCGGTGGCGCGAACGGCTCGGGCAACGGTGGCGACTGCGAGCTGCGCTACCTCCAGGGCGATGCCTCGGTGCGGCGCTACGGCCGCCTGCTGCGCCACGGCACCCCGGATGCGATCCTCATGGACTGGCCGCGCCAGCCGGATGGCCCGCCGATTCGCAACGGTCTCCCCTACAGCCGCCTCGCGCATCTGGCCGAAGATGTTCGCCCGTTCGTTGCCGTCGCCGATGCGCTCGCCGCCGCCGGCCTCACCGTGCCTCGTATCCGCGCGCGCGATCTCGACAACGGCTTCCTGCTTCTCGATGACCTCGGCGACCGCGTCTTCGGCCGCGAAATCGTCGATGGCACCAATCAGGCAACGCTCTGGCAGGCCGCAACCGATGCGCTTGTCGCCCTGTCCCGCGCGCCGGCTCCCCAAACGCTGCCCGTAGCTGGAGGCGGCGAGCATCGCGTCTCCGCCTACGACGTCGGCGCCATGGCCATCGAGGCCGAGCTGATCACCGATTGGTACTGGCCGGCCCTGCGCGGCGATCAGCTCCCCGCCGACGACCGCATGACGTTCAGCGCTCTCTGGTCGGACATCTTCACCGATCTGGCCAAAATGCCCGCCGCCTGGGTGTTGCGCGACTACCACTCGCCCAATCTTCTCTGGCTACCCGAGCGGGAAGGCATTGCGCGCGTCGGGGTGATCGACTTTCAGGATGCCATGCGCGGCCCCGCCGCTTACGACCTTGTCTCTCTGCTGCAGGATGCACGCGTTGATGTGGCACCCGAACTCGAAGCAGAACTGTTCGAGCGCTACTGCGCTGGCGTTGCCGCCAACCCCGGCTTCGATCGCGATGCATTCGCCTTCGCCTATGCAGCGCTCGGCGCCCAGCGCAACACCAAGATCGTCGGCATCTTCGCCCGTCTCGCCAAGCGCGATGGCAAGCCGCAGTACCTGCACCACATTCCGCGCCTATGGCGCTACCTCGACCGCGATCTCGCCCACCCGCGCCTCGCGCCCCTCAAGCGCTGGTACGACGCCCACTTCCCTGCCGACGCCCGCGCCATTCCGGCCGCCATTCCCGTCGTCTGACAACGGAGCTCATCCATGACTGCCTCATCGAGCTGGCGTCCTGCCGCAGCGATGGTGCTCGGCGGCGGCTACGGCAAGCGGATGATGCCGCTCACCAAAGACATCCCCAAGCCGATGGTGGTGCTGAAAGGCCGGCCGCTGATCGATCATGTGCTCGATCGCCTCGCTGCCGCTGGCGTCCCCCGGGCGGTCGTCAACGTGCATTACTGCGCCGACAAGCTGCAAGCTCATGTTGAGAAGCGCGCACACCCCAAAATCGCAATTTCCGATGAACGCCAACAGCTTCTGGATACCGGAGGCGGCGTCGCCAAGGCGCTGCCCCTGCTCGGGCCGGACCCGTTCTTGATTCACAACTCCGACTCGGTCTGGATCGAAGGCGTCGGCTCCAACCTCGAGCGGATGTTCTCCGTCTGGGATCCCGACACCATGGACAGCCTGATGCTGCTCGCCTCCGCGGCCACCAGCCTCGGCTACGAAGGTTCGGGCGATTTCGCCATGGACAAGGACGGGCGCCTCAGCCGGCGCGGTGAACGGCAAATGGTCCCGTTCGTCTTCACCGGCGTTTCAATCGCCCATCCTCGCATCTTCGAGGGCGCGCCCGATGGTGCGTTCTCGATGAATCGGCTCTGGGACAGGGCCATCGACAACAGACGGCTCTTCGGCATTCGCCTCGACGGCCTTTGGATGCACGTAGGAACGCCAGAGGCCTTGGTCGAGGCAGAGAGGTGGATCGAGAGTGAGGATGTCGCCTGACAACGACACGGACGCCCTGGCCTCAGGCCAGAGCGGCAGTGCGCGCGTCTTCACGGTACCGACCGGCCTTCCCTTTCTCGCTTCCGTAACGCGGGCAATCTTGAGCGGCGATCTCCCTGCCCCAGGCGGCACCGCGCCCGACCCGCTCGCCCTTCCCGACATGACCATCCTGCTGCCGACACGCCGCGCAACACGCGTCATGCAGGAAGCTTTCCTCACCGTCGCCGGCGGCCGCGCGATGACGCTGCCGCAGATCCGTCCCATCTCCGCTGGCGAGGAGGATCTCACTCTGCTCGCCGGCCTCGCGAGCCCAGGCACGCTCGGCACCGATGCGCTGGAGCTGCCGCCCGCTGTCAGCGAGATCGAACGCCGCCTCACACTCACCATGCTGGTGCAGCGCTGGTCCGAAACGATCCGCAAGGACGACAGCGCGTCGAGCCATTTGGGCGAGACAGCCGTTGCAGCCGGCGCCAACACGCCTGCGCAGGCCGTGCATCTTTCCGCCGAGTTGGCGCGCCTGATGGACATGGTGGAAACGGAGAACGTTGCGCTCTCCGGCCTAGCCAAGCTCGTGCCCGACGAATATTCCGCGCACTGGCAGGACACGCTCAAGTTCCTCGAAATTATCACCGCCTTCTGGCCGGCCTATCTCGACGAAAAGAAACTTCTCTCGCCCGCCGAGCGCCGCAACCGCGCAATCCTCGCCGAAGCCGAGCGCCTGACGAAGTCACCGCCTTCAGGGCCTGTCATCGTCGCCGGCGTCACCGGCTCCGTACCCGCAACCGTCGAGCTGATGCGCGCGGTGGCTTCTCTACCGCAAGGCGCGCTCGTGCTGCCCGGCCTCGACCTCTACCTCGACGAGGAAAGCTGGCGCGCGATCAAGGATCATCCCGAGCATCCCCAGTTCGGTTTTCACAAGCTGCTCGCCGACCTCGGCGTCTCGCGCAGCGATGTTGAGATGCTACCGGGTGAGACACCGGCCCCCGATCAGGCGGCCCGTGCCGTGCTCGTCTCGGAAACCATGCGCCCGTCCGGCAAGACCGGACTTTGGCAGCGCTACATCAGAAGCACCGATCCCGCCGACGTGCGCCACGCACTCGGCAACGTCAGTCTCATCGAGGCACCCTCCGCACAGGACGAAGCCGAAGTCATCGCCCTCATTCTGCGCGAGGCTGCCGAAACACCGGGGCGTACCGCGGCGCTCGTCTCGCCCGACCGGTTGCTCGCGCGCCGCGTCGCCGTGCGCCTCGAAGCCTGGGGCATCCGCGTTGACGACTCGGCCGGCCGCCCGTTCGCCAAGACACCGCCCGGTACCTTCCTCGACCTCGTCGTCGCCGCAGTTGCCGAGGATTTCTCTCCTGCCGCGACGATGGCACTGTTAAAGCATCCGCTGACGCGCCTCGGCCTTGATGCCTTCGCCGTGCGCCGCGCCGCCCGCGCTCTCGAAATCGCCGTGTTCCGCGACGTCTATCTCGGCCGCGGCATCGACGGCGTTGCTGACGCCCTGGAACGTGCCGATGAAAGCAAGCAGCGGCGGCACCGCGCAGTGCAGCGCCTGTGGGATGCCGACTGGGCCGGCGCGCACGATCTCGTCACCCGTTTGCGCGAGGCGTACGAACCGCTCATCAACGCATTCGCCGAGCGCGGCACGCAATCGATGCAATCGATCGCCGCTGCGCATATCGCCGCCGCAGAAGCGCTCTGCCAGCTCCCTGAAGCCGAGCGCGCGAAAGACGACGACAGCTCCCCACTCTGGCAGGGCGAAGCCGGCGCCGCGGCGTCGAGTTTCTTCGCCGGCCTGATCAACGAGGAACTGCCCGCCCTTGCCATCACCGCAGGCGACTACCCCGATCTTTACCGCAGCCTGATCGTCGGCGAGAACGTGCGTCCACGCGTTGCCGTGCATCCGCGCCTCTCTATCTGGGGCCCGTTCGAGGCGCGTTTGCAGCAGCCCGACGTGATCGTTCTCGGCTCCCTAAATGATGGCACCTGGCCCGAGGCCGCCGATCCCGGTCCGTGGCTCAACCGGCCGATGCGCGCCGAGCTCGGCCTGCCCTCGCCCGAGGCAACGATCGGCCACGCCGCGCACGACTTCACCTCGCTGCTCGGCGCCAGCCGCGTCTATCTCACCCGCGCCGAGAAGATCGACGGCGTGCCGACAGTGCCCTCGCGCTGGCTCATGCGTTTGCAGGCATTACTCGCCGGCTTCGGCATCGCTGATGCACTGGAGCCCGATCAGCCCTGGCTCGGTTGGGCCCGCGCGCGCGATCACGCACCGGTGCGCGAGCGCATCAGCGCGCCCGAGCCGCGCCCACCGCTCGCCCTGCGCCCGCGCAAGCTCTCCGTCACGCGCATCGAAACCTGGCTCGCCAATCCTTATGCGATCTTCGCGCGCGACATCCTGAAGCTCGACAAGTTGCCCGAGCTTGGCACCGATCCGAATGCGGCGCTGCGCGGCAACGTCGTGCACGAGATCATGAGCCGCTTTGCAGTGACGCACCCCGGCGATCTGCCACCGAACGCGCACGCTGAACTCATGAGCATCGCCCGCGCCGTATTGATCGACTACGTCGAAAACCCGCGCATCGCTGCGTTCTGGCTGCCGCGATTCGCGCGCTTCGCCGAATGGTTCGCCGACAGCGAGCCCGCGCGCCGCAACGACGTCGAGCGCATCATCGCTGAGGTGAGCGGCCGACTCGTCATCGACGCAGATGGCGGCCCCTTCACGCTCACCGCTCGCGCCGACCGCATCGATGTCACACCGCGCGGCATCGTCATCACCGACTACAAGACCGGCACGCTGCCGACCGACAAACAGATAGCCGATGGCATGAAGCCCCAGCTGCCGCTCGAAGCCGCCATTGCCATGGGTGAGGCTGGCTTCCCCGACACGCCACGCGGTCCCGTCATCGGCATGCGCTACATCCGCGCCACCGGCGCCGAGCCGCCCGGCGAAGATCGAATCGTCGGCAACGGCAGCATCGACGCCCTGGCCACCGCCGCGCTCGTAAACCTGACGAAGCTGATCTCGCATTTCGACGACGAGGCGACGCCCTACAAGGCGCTGCGCCGCGCGCGCTTCTCCTACGAGTACGACGACTACGCACACCTGGCGCGCGTGGCCGAATGGTCCGTGCCGAGCGAGGAAGAGGCGAGCGCCGCATGACCTCAGGCCTTCCCAACAACGATTTCGAGCAGACCAAGCGCCGTCAGCGCGACGCCGCTGATCCGCACGCCTCCGTGTGGGTCAGTGCCAACGCCGGCACCGGCAAGACGCACGTCCTCACGCAGCGCGTGCTGCGGCTTATGCTGTCGGGCACCAAGCCCGAGCGCATCCTCTGCCTCACCTACACCAAGGCCGCCGCCGCCGAGATGTCGAAGCGCGTCTTCGACACGCTGGCCAAGTGGGTGACGATGCCCGAGGCCGACCTCTCCCGCCAGCTCACCGAACTGTGCGACCGCCCCCCACTCGAAGGCGAGACCGAGCTTGCGCGTACGCTGTTCGCCATCGCCATCGAGACGCCGGGCGGGCTCAAGGTGCAGACCATCCACTCGTTCTGCGAACGCCTGCTGCAGCGCTTCCCGCTCGAGGCCGGCGTCGCCCCGGGCTTCACCGTTCTCGACGACACGACGTCGACGGCCCTGCTGCGCGAAGCCATTGACGCAACGCTTCTCGAAGCAACTGATGGCTCGTCGGCCAAGCAGGCGGATGCGCTCGGCATCATCATTCCCTTCGCCGCTGAAGAGCGTTTCGACGACGTGCTGCGCGCAGCGCTAAGCCAGCGCCGGTGGCTCGACAGCGCGCTGCGCATCGACTTCGGCGACAACGAGGACGATGCACTCGTTGGCCTCGAACGTCTCTACCGCCGGCATTTCAATGTCCCCGAGGAAACAAAACTCGAAGACATCGAAAGCGACATGGCCGATGTCGTCAGTGATGCGGAGTTGCAGCGCCTGCGCGATGCCCTCAGTGGCGGCACTGTGACCGACCAGAAATCGGTGGCGCATGTCATTGCGGCGCTCCAGGCTGAAGCAAGCCCAATCCGCGCCGCAGCTCTGGAGAAGTTCTTCTGCCGCGCCGATGGCGATCCCCGCGCCAAGCTGATGACAAAAGCCATCGCCGACGCATTCCCCGATCTGCGCGACGGCATGGACACCGCACAGCGCCGCTTCGTGGCCCTGATGGAGCAGCGCCGCGGCGTGCGCGCGATCACAGCCACCATGGCCCTGCATCGTCTCGCCGGCGCCGTGCTGCAACGCTATACGCTCGCCAAACGCCGGCGCGCCGCTCTCGATTATGACGACCTCATTGCCCGCAGCGTCTTCCTGCTCAGCGGGCAGGACCTCGCCGGCTGGGTGATGTTCAAGCTCGACCGCGGCATCCATCACATTCTCGTCGACGAGGCGCAGGACACCAGTCCCGACCAGTGGCAGATTGTCGAGGCGCTGGCTCGCGAGTTCTTCACCGGCACCGGCCAGTCCGACGTCATCCGCACGCTGTTCGCCGTCGGCGATGAAAAGCAGTCGATCTATTCGTTCCAGGGCGCCGCGCCGCACAAGTTCGCCGAGATGGGCGCGCGCTTCGCCGCCCTGTGCAGCAACGAAACCTGGCGCCGCATTCCACTCAACCTGTCGTTCCGAACCGTGGCGCCGGTGCTCGAAGCCGTCGACGGCGTGTTCTCCGATCATCGCCGCACGCCCGGCCTTTCCACCGAGGACGCCGTCGTCCGCCACGCAGTGCACCGCCTCGGCCATGGCGGCATCGTGGAGATATGGCCCACCGAAGCGCCCGAGGACGTCAGCAACGGCGATCCCTGGGCACCGCTTGAAGAAGCTTCCGGCCGCGCACCCGCCGAGCGCCTCGCCGAACGCATTGCTTCGACCATCCGCCGCTGGCTCGATACCGGCGAGATACTCGCATCCGAAGGCCGCCCCGTGCGCGCGGGCGACATCATCATTCTGGTGCGCAAGCGCCGGCCATTCGCCGGCCCCATGGTCGCCGCACTGAAAGCACGCGGAATTCCTGTGGCCGGTGCCGACCGCTTGCGTCTCTCCGAGCAGATCGCCGTTGCAGATCTCATGTCGCTCGGCGATTTCCTTACCCTGCCCGAGGACGATCTGGCCCTCGCCGAAGTTCTGAAGAGCCCGCTCATCGGCTTCGACGACGATGACCTGTTGACGCTCGCGGCCGGCCGCAAGGGCACGCTGTGGAAGTCGCTCATCGATCATGCCCGCGACAATGAACACTTCACCGCCGCCGCCGAAACTTTGAAGCGCTGGCGCTCGCGCGCGGACTTCATCCCGCCGTTCGAGTTCTTCGCCTCGATCCTCGATCGCGAAGGCTGCCGCATGAAGCTGCTCTCGCGTCTCGGTGCCGAAGCTGCCGATCCGATCGACGAGTTCCTCAATCTAGCTCTCAGCTACGACGATGCCGAGGCGCCCTCCCTTACCGGCTTCCTCAATTACCTGCGCGAGGCCGACCGCGAGGTGAAGCGCGACATGGAGCATGGCCGCGACGAGGTGCGCGTAATGACCGTCCACGGCGCAAAGGGCCTCGAAGCGCCCATCGTGTTTCTGCCCGATACCTGCGCCACCGCATCGGGCGGACCGATCAATTCGCTGTTCGGCATCGAGGATCTAGATGCGCCGGAGGGTGCGGAGGGAACGCCTTTCGTGTGGAGCGTCAAGGGAACGAGCGCGCACCCGATCATCGCCGCCGCACGCTCATTGCGCACCCAGCGCGAAATGGAAGAACGCAACCGCCTGCTCTACGTCGCCATGACCCGCGCCCGCGATCGCCTCTACATCGCCGGCTTCGAAGGTCGCAACGGCCCCGCCCGCGGCTGCTGGTATGAGCTGATCAGCACTGCGCTCTTGCCGAGCTTCGAGGAAGCCGACGACGGGCTCGGCGTCACCGTGCGCCGTCGTACAGCGCAGCAGGCCATACCGGCCAAGCCGCGCGATTCTGCCCATAAGCAGGAAGCGGCCGGCGTCACCTTGCCCGAATGGGCCAAGGTCCACGCGCCGCGCGAGGCTACACTGTCGATCCCTCTTGCCCCATCGCGTCTCGAAGCCTACGCACCCGATTCCGAAGGCGAGCCGATCATCGAGCACAAGCCGCAGCCGCGCTCTCCCGCCGAGGAGCCAGCCGCCCTGCCGCCCGCTGCCCAATCGGCCGACAACCGCTTCCTTCGCGGCACCCTGACGCACGCCCTGCTGCAGCATCTGCCGACCCTGCCGTCCGATGGATGGAAGAACGCTGCATCGGGCTTTCTTGAAGCGCGCGGCAGTGCCCTCTCGGCCAAGGTCCGCGCCAGCATTGCCAAGGAGACACTGGCGATCCTCACCGCGCCAGAGTTCGCCCCCCTGTTCGGCCCACAGAGCCGCGCCGAGGTGCCCATCGTCGCCCTGCTGCCCAACCCCAAGGGGAAGGGGCCGCCGCTCAAGCTGATGGGCCAGATCGACCGCCTCCTAGACCTCGGCGGCGAGATCCTGATTGTTGACTATAAGACCAACCGCCCACCGCCGTTGAAAGTGGAGCAGGTTGCAGGAGCCTACCTATTCCAGCTCGCTGCATACCGGCTCGCCCTGCGCGAAATTTATGCAGGAAAAACAATCAAGACCGCGCTTCTTTGGACCGACGGCCCCCGCATCATGCCGGTGCCCGATGGGCTGCTCGACGACTACGCCGGCCGGCTATGGGAACTCGACGTCACGAACCTTGACGCTGGCCGGCCCCATTCCTAACTTCGCCCACGAAGAGGCAGCGAGCCGCAGCGCTCAGATGCCTGCCTCAACAGGAGAAAACTTATGGCAGATGCAGTGTCCGACAGCACCTTCGAGCAGGAGGTCCTGAAATCCTCCGAGCCGGTTCTCGTGGACTTCTTTGCGGAGTGGTGCGGCCCCTGCAAGGCCATGGCCCCGGCACTCGACCAGGTCGCCAAGGAAATGCAGGGCAAGATCAAGGTCGTGAAACTCGACGTTGACCAGAACCCGGCTGTCACCGGCAAGTACGGCATCCGCGCCATGCCGACGCTGATCATGTTCAAGGACGGCAAGCCCGCCGCCCAGCACACCGGTGCCCTCGTGCAGAAGAAGAAGCTCGAGGACTGGATCAATTCCTCCGTCGCCTGATCGGCGACGAATAGAGCGAACTCGAAAAGGGCCTCGCCTCCGCGGCGGGGCCCTTTTTCACTTGCGGCAGCCATCCACACGATCTGATAGCTTCGATGCAGTCAACTTCCGATTCCGGATCGATTCGATGCTCCAGATCTCGCGCACGCTTCGCATCGCCTTTAGCACCGTGGTGTTCATGCTGATTGGCGCGACCGCCGCATGGGCTCCCGGCAGCATCACGCTCAGCGACGTGTTGGATCAGTTGAAGGACACCGAGAAGCTCGTTGCCGAGATCAACGCCGAGCTCAAGGCACAGAACCTCTCCGCGGAGGACGTCATCTGCGTCGGCGCACGCTTCGGCGGCCACTGGGTCGAACTCGGCGGTGCGCGCTCGATCCCCTACGAGTGCGAGATCGGCAACAAGAAGCTCAACGTCGATGGCACCCTCCGCCTCTACGACCAGCAGGGTGCGGAGATCGACATGAGCGATGAGAGAGCGCCCGAGCGCGCCTTCGATTACAAGCAGACCGATCTCACGTGGACGTGGCAATAGCCGCCCGTCTCGCGCACGTCCCTCGCCGCGCATCTTGAAAAACCCCATATTCGCGCGGACGAATCTGCTGATTCACCATAATTCCACCACGCCAGCCCGGCTTCCTGACGATGGATCAATCGTCGTGGGAGTTAGTCATGGTGTTTCAGCGCAGGCACGAGCCGAAGACACTCACCGTCGTTCCAGCCGAGGTTGCTGCATTGCCGCCGGGCGATGAGAACGATGCCGCATCGGTCATCGGCAAGGACATGTCCATCGAAGGTCAGTCGATCACCGTCCGCTGCAAGGGCACCTTGCGCGTCAACGGCGTCATCACCGCCGACCTTCATTGCAATGAGCTGGTGGTCGGCGAGGAAGCCATCATCACCGGATCGGTCGCCGCCGATCAGGTTCGCGTCTTTGGTGCCGTGCACGGCGCCATCCTCGGCGCCAATGTCACCCTGCATCCGAGCGCCCGCGTCGACGGCGACATCCACTCGCAATCTTTGACGATCGAGCAGGGCGCCAGCTTCGATGGCCGCTCGCGCAAAGTCGCCAATGCTGCCGAAGTCGCACCTCAACTCGAAACGCAGCAGATGCACCGCGCCTACGGCTGACCCAGCCCCGGCTCTTTGCACCACACCCAATTTCGTCACGGCCGCGCAGGCGGCCGTCTACGCCAGCTTCATGATTCCCGACGGCAAAGACGCCGGCTGGAACTGTCCGATAAGCGGCGCACGAGCTTAACGTGGCGTGGATGGCCACCTTCGTGGCCATGACGGAGTATGAGGCCAAGGTGCCGCGAAATGCTCGATAGAGCATGCCACGCGGTTGAAGGGGAGCCGGTCGAAGCTCCCCTCAGGCGGCCTCTCGCTTTCCGTTGATCAGATCCCAGGCGATGTTGATCTGCCGGATGCGGATTTCACGCTCCACGCGGTCGCTCTCATCGCGCGCATGATCCGGGTGCCAGCTCATGCGCAGGGCATCGACGATCTTCTTCAAGACACCGTCGCTCACCTCGGCATTGACGCCCAGCACCTCGTAAGCCTCGCTTGTCGTACGCGGCAGCGCCGTCGCATGGCGCGTATCCGAGATGCTGGCGAGCGCGCTGTCGACGATGCGGCGGATGCGCTCCATTTCCCGCACCATCGCGCGGAATTGCAGCGACGATTTCTCCGTCGAGATTTCGCCCTTGGCCGCCTGCCTATCGACGTTCGCAAGTCGCTCGCGCACGCTGTCGAGTTCGATCAGCAGCACCTCGCGCAGCGGACCGGCAGATTTCAGCCCGCGCGCGGCCGCCTCGGTCTGTTCGAGCAGTGCCGCTACCGCACCAGATGCGTTGGCAAGCTTCAGGTCGCGATGCGCGGAGCGGAAAGCACTACTGCCAATGGCCCGCCGACGCAGCGCCGGTGCGTAGCGGAACGTGAGCAGCAAGGCGATGACAACAGCTGAGCCGATCACCGCCACCCATGTCCACAGCTGCGAGCCAGCCTCCACCGGGGCGGCAGCGACAACTGGCAAGTCTTCGCCGCTATGCACCACCGTGATCCAGTCATCATTGGCCAGATCCGGCTCCAGCGCCGTCTCGAACGACTGCGTCCGTCCGGCCGGCTCCAGCGTCGCGCTCGGATCCGCCTTCGCGATATCGATTTCTTCGTAGTTGGCAGCAACCTGAGTAACCGCGAGAGCACCCTCACCGGCGGTGCTCTCAGCCTCGTCCGCGCCAGCGCCGATCATCAGCCGCGCGCCCAGTTCGCCAACGGGCGCATATCCTTCCGGCAGAACGAGATGCTCGAACGCGGCCTTGCTCGGCCAGGGCAGACAGTCGCCGCTCAACACGACCTTGCGCTGCATCTCGACTCCGTCAGCGCCCCCGCACCCGGCGGCTGCCAACGACGCACTGCGCGCCGGCATCACCAGATTGAGATGGCCGTCCTCCAGCCACACCCGATTGGCCCCAGCGCTGCCGATCGTCGCCACCACCTCCGTCCAAGGAACGGCGGTGCCCGCGCAAACGATATCGAAGCGATGCACCATCACCGTCCGGCAGGCGGCTGAGCTGTTCGGCAGGCAGGTGGTGACGGTCTGCTCATCGCGGCGACCGCCAACGATGGAATAGCTGGTATCGCCTGCGGGACTGAGCCGGACCTCGCCCCCCTCAATCCGGCAGTCATGCGGCATCACCAGCCGCTCACGCGCCTCGGCAGGCAAAACCGGCAATAGAGCGAAGCTTAGAAACCAGGAAAGGCGGGAAATGCGACGCACCGCTATGCCCTCTCATGTTGGTACGCATGGTTTTGTTCTTATGGTGAACAAGGGCGCGACTGTGGCGATTAGGCGGTTTATCAACGCAAAGTATCTGTTGCATGTGACCCTTAGGTCCTGCCGGCAGCGCCTGCTGTGGCCGTCACGCTGCATGTTTCCGGCGATGGTCAAAAAATCGCCAGCAGCTGGCGCCATGTCTCGACAATGAAAGCAGATCGACCCTAGAAAAGCTGGGTTGCGTGTGCAGTTTTTTTGAGCACGCACACGACCGACATTGACTGCGCTGCGTATTGAGGGGAGGGCCACCATGTCATCGACCGACGTGCAATTTGCGCCGCCGGCCGCAACAAAGCCTCTCTATTCGACCGCCAGCAGCGCCAGTCCCGCGGCCACGGCCGAAGCGCCTGAAAAGGTTTCCGCCTTCGATGCCGTGAAGCCGGAGGAAGACCGTGGCCGCGAGCGCTTCATCCCCGTCACCCGCTTTGCTCTGCTCGACCGCCTGACCTCGCCCGCCGCCTGGCCGGCGGCCGAAGAGGCGCGCCACGCACGCCGGTTCTTCCGCTACCTCGATCACTGGCGCCGCCAGCAGTACAATGCCGAGCTGCACGAGCTGGAAGAATCCTACGAGCCGTTCAGCCCCGATAGCGACCTGTTGCTGACCCGCGCGTTCACGCCAGCCGAATCTGCCGTCTTGCAGCGCCGCGTCATCAGGGGGATGGAACGCATCCTCACGCAGGCGAACTATGTGCAGATCAACCACAACGACGTCGAGCAGATCCTGACGCGCGATTCAGCTTACGGGCTCGATCTGCACGTCGACCTCGACGTGTTCGAAGAAGTGCTGCTGTTTTACCGCGGCGCATCCACCAAGCGCGATCAGCGCCGCCGCTGGAACAAATTTTATCTGCGCGAGCAGTTCGACGTTCCCATCTTTCAGCGCCTCTTCCTGCTGTTCAAGCTGAAGCCGGTTGAGAAGCATGTGCGCGAGGTAATGGAAAAGAAGGGCATCCCACGCCGCAACGCCGAAAAAATCGTCAAGCGCCAGCGCGAGAGCATCCCCTCCGAGGTCAAGGACAGCTGCATTTACATGAAGCTGTTCAAGAACATCCCGAGAAGCGATCTCGAGATGGTGTTCCCGAACACGCGCGTCCGCTTCCGCTTCTACGACAAGCTCCGCCTCGGCGCGACCGCGGGCGGCGGCCTCACGCTCGGCACCGTCAGCGCCGCCGGCAAGATCGCCCTGCTCGCCACCAATCCGCTCGCCGCCGCTGGCGCGCTAGTCGGTCTTGGCGGCATCGCCTTCCGTCAGGCACTCGCCTTCATGAACCAGAAGCAGCGCTACATGGTCGTGATGGCACAGAACCTCTATTTCCACGCTATGGCCGACAACCGCGGCGTCATGCTGAAACTGGCCGCCCGCGCCGCCGAGGAAGACATCAAGGAGGAAATGCTCCTTTACGCCGTGCTCGCCAAAGCCGTTGCGCGCCGCCAGGACATTCCCGAGATCGACGTCGCCATCGAGCAGTACCTCGCCGCCAGTTTCGGCGTCAGCGTCGATTTCGACATCACCGACGCCCTCGACCGGCTTATCGCCGATGGTCTCGTCATCGAAGAGGCGGATGGCACCCTGCGCACCATGCCCCCGAAAGAGGCAGCCCTGCACATCGACGAGAAGTGGGACCGCTTCCTCGACGAGCTGCCCGAGCTTGTCAGTGCCGAAGGCATGGAATTCAACGCCGACGACCTGCCCTTGTCAGCGCCCGCCGCTTGAGGCAGAGCTTGCGCCTCTTTTTCAGGCGAGGCGCAGCAACAGGTCATGGCCAGCACCAAACTTTCCGTGCGCACGAGCGATCTGGGCGCCGCGCAAGCCTTCGAGGCCGCCCTCGCCGAGCATGATCCCCCGCTCGACGCCGTGACCCTGTTCGAGGACGGCCCCACAGCCTGGATCGTCGAAGCCTACGCCCAGGGCCGCGAGGAAGCCGAATCCGCCGCAGCCGGCCTCGGCGCCCCCGCGATCATCGAAGAGCTACCCGACCTCAACTGGGTGGCGATCTCGCAGGCCGCCCTTCCGCCCGTGCACGCTGGCCGCTTCATCGTACACGGCAGCCACGACAGGGACCGCATCCCCTATGGACCGCGCGCCATCCTCGTCGATGCCGGCGAAGCCTTCGGCACCGCCCACCACGGCACGACGCTCGGCTGCCTCCTCGCCATAGACCGCATCACGCGCCGCGGCCGCTTCAAGCGCGTGCTCGACCTCGGCTGCGGCTCGGGCGTGCTGGCCATCGCCGCGGCCCGCGCCCTGCCCTCGGCACGCGTGTTCGCCTCCGACAACGACCCCATCGCCGTTGACGTTGCCCGCGCCAACGCCGCCGCCAATGGCGCAAAGCGCATTACGTTTGCTTGCGCCATGGGGCTCGACCACCAGACCCTTCGCCATGCCGCGCCCTACGATCTGATCATCGCCAACATTCTCGCCGGTCCCCTGCGCGCGCTGTCGGGCAGCCTGGCGTCAGCGCTCCGCCCGGGTGGCTTCATCGTGCTGTCCGGCATCCTCAACCCGGAAGCGCCCGCGGTTATCGCCACCTATCTCGCCCACGGTTTCACCCTCATCCAACACCGCCGCATCGGCGAATGGACGACGTTGACGCTGCGCCGCCGACACTGAATCGCCATCGGCCGGCATTGATGCGAATTGCCGTTCCACCCCGGGAGGCTTAAACAGTCATCCATGTTCCAGACCTTCGAAAACCAGTCCGAGCGCGGCGCCACAGTCGACCGCATCAAAGAACTTCGCCGCCTGATGGCCGCAGCAAAGCTCGACGCCTATCTCGTCCCGCGTGCTGACGAGCACCAGGGCGAATACGTGCCACCCTCGGCCGCACGCCTGAACTTCATCACCGGCTTTTCCGGCTCGGCCGGCCTCGCCATCATCCTGAAGCGATCGGCGACGCTGTTCGTCGATGGCCGCTACCCCGTGCAGGCCCGCGCCGAGGTCGAGCCCGGCCTCATCGAGGTGTCGCTCATCCCGCGCGGCAACATCGGCACCTGGCTCGCCGAGCATCTTAACCGCGGCGCGCGCGTCGGCTTCGATCCGCGCCTGCACACCATTGCCGAGGTGGAGCGTCTCGAAACCGTGCTCGAGCCGCACGGCATCAAGCTCGTGCCGGTGTCGCGCAACCTCGTCGATCGTGTGTGGGGCAAAGAGCGCCCAGCGCCGCCGCAAGACCCGATCTGGGCTCACCCGCAGAAGTACGCAGGCCGCTCCGCACCCGATAAGATCGCCGACATCCAGAAGCGCCTCAAAGCCGACAAGCAGGACGCTGTCGTGCTGACGCTGAGCGACAGCGTCGCCTGGGCCTTCAACATCCGCGGCTCAGACATCCCGCACACACCAGTCGCGCTCGCGTTCGCCATCGTGCCCGTCAGCGGTAAGCCGGAGTTCTTCATCTCGGCCGAAAAGCTCGGGCCGGCCGTGCGCACACACCTCGAAGCCTTCGCCAAGATCTTGCCGCCCAAAGCGCTCGATGAACGCCTCAAGGCTCTGCGCACAGCGGGCAAGCGCGTGCGCCTCGATCCCAACAACGCGAGCTTCGCCTTTGCGCGCGCACTCGGCGGCACCAAGAAGATCGCACGCGGCGCCGACCCGACCATCGGCCTCAAGGCCATCAAGAACACCGCCGAGATCAAAGGCTCACGCGCCGCCCACGTGCGCGACGGCGCTGCCGTCACCCGCTTCCTCGCGTGGCTCGACGACGCGACCACGTCGGGCTCCGTCGACGAGATCGAAGCCGTGCGTCAGCTCGAAGGCTTCCGCCGCGCCACCAACCAGTTGCGTGAGATCTCCTTTGACACCATCTCCGGCAGCGGACCCAACGGCGCCATCGTGCACTATCGCGTGTCGGAGGCGACCAACCGCAAGCTGCGCCCCGGCGAGTTATTCCTCATCGACAGCGGCGCGCAGTACCTCGACGGCACCACCGACATCACCCGCACCGTCGCTATCGGCAAGCCGTCGCCGGAGATGCGCGACCGCTTCACGCGCGTGCTGAAGGGCCATATCGCCATCGCCTCCGCGCGCTTCCCTAAAGGCACGCGCGGCATCGACCTCGATCCATTCGCGCGCCGCGCATTGTGGGAGGCTGGGCTCGATTACGACCATGGCACCGGCCACGGCGTCGGCAGCTATCTCTCCGTGCACGAGGGACCAGCTTCGATCTCGCGCGCCGGCATGGCCGTGCTGGAGCCGGGCATGATCATTTCCAACGAGCCCGGCTACTATAAAGAGGGCGCTTATGGCATCCGCATCGAGAACCTCGTTCTCGTCACGCCGCTGGAGAAGCTGCCGAACGGCGACCGCGAGACCATGGGCTTCGAGACGCTGACGCTCGCGCCGATCGATCGCCGCCTCATCGACAAGGCGCTTCTGACGCCCGCTGAAATCGATTGGATCAACGATTATCACGCGCGCGTCGCGGCGACGATCTCAGCGGACCTCGATAACGATACGCGCGCCTGGCTCAAAGCCGCCACCGCCCCGCTCTGACATTCGCAGCCCCTCACCCGGAGGCTGCGCGGCCAATTTCGTCACGGCCGCGCAGGCGGCCGTCGACGCCAGCATCAGCGTACTCGACGCAGCGACAGCTCAAAGACAGACGCAGGAATGCAGCTCTTTCCCAATGCACGCCGGGCGAGCCGATAGTGGCGTGGATGGCCACCTTCGTGGCCATGACGGATTGAGGAAGCGGCATATTCCAGCAGCGACGATCACTCGCCCGCGGCGGACAGCACCGACGGCACTTCGAGGCGCTTGCGAATGATCTCCGGCGTCAGGCCGAAGTCCTCCAGCGCGTACTTGTGCTTGCCGTGCTTGTCGCTCGGATGCTCGGCAAGCCATTTCTGCGCGCGCGCCTTGAACCCGGGATCAGTCGGATAGCCCAGCCGATCATAGATCGACGCCGCCATCGCCGCCGGATCGCGCACCAGGTCATCGTATTCGGAGCGCACGATCTGGCCCGGCGGCACCAGATGCATCGCTGCCTGTCCCGCCGCTTCGCACTGCTCGGCAAGATCGAGTACAAAGTCGCCGACCTTCGTCAGGTCGACCGTGTCCGACGTCATGCACCACGTCACCGCCGCCAGCGAGCACAGCGACGGCACCGTCTTGTCCGGGCTGCGATGCGTATAGACGATGCGCGCGTCAGGATACGTTTCCAGCAGATACTTCAATCCCGCAAGATGGTTCGGGCACTTCAGCACCCAGTGCTGCTTGGGATTGAGCCACTGCAGCGCCTGCAGCTGGCGCTTATGCATGCGATATAGGTCGCGGTACGCCCTCTCGTCCCACCACTTCCAGAAGCTCGGCACGTAGGCGAAATCGAAGCCGGGCGACACCAGGAAGTGATTACGGAAAAGATGATAGCACTCCTCCGGATCGTCGACTTCGATCGGATGGATCTTGTTGAACTCAGGCCCGACGAAGTTCAGCAGCTTCAAGCGGCCATACGCTTCGCGCCAGCGCCCATCCTTGCCGCCCTCGTGATTCCCGAGTTTGCGCGGATAAGGGGAATAGCCTTCCCAGAACGGCAGGTAGCGCGCGCCTTCATGCAGCGACAGCAAGCGCTGCAACAGCGTCGTGCCCGTGCGCGCAAGGCCCAGCACGAACAGCGGCCGCTCGATCTTCTCTTCGAGAATTTCCGGATGCTCGGCAATGAGCGCTTCGAGCGCCATCGCATTGTCCATGCTCTTGAGGAACTGCCCGCGGATCACCAGCGCGCCGAATAGCGAAAGATCGGCATCCTCGTTGAACGCCTTCGCGCGCGGCGGCAAAGCGCGCTTCAGTTCCGGCGTCCAGTTGCTGCGCCCGTACTTCTTCTCAGTCGCGCGCATCTGCTTTTCGACGTCGATGCTCGGCCACAGACCGAGCGCCCTCACCATCGGGCCGAGCGTGTTGAGCAGACGGAGCGGCAAGGGAGGTCCGAGTTGCACCCCGGATGATAGACGGCGACTGCCCAGCATTCGCTCTTTCCAGTTGTTGGCGTTTCTTCCCCCGCGTATGTGGGAGAATCAACGTTGTATGTCTACCCCGCAACTAGCCGCGATCGGTCGCACCGGTCAACCGCAGCCACTCCTCCTCATCCAATACCGTGACACCTAACTCACGCGCCTTGGCGAGTTTTGAACCCGCATCCGCCCCTGCGACCACGTAATCCGTCTTCTTGGATACCGAGCCTGCGACTTTCGCACCCAGCCTCTCAGCCTGGGCCTTGGCTTCGCCACGCGTCAGCAGCGTCAATGTTCCGGTAAACACGACCGTCTTGCCGGCGACCGGCGAAGTATTGTCGACAGCTTCCAACGGCTGCGGAGAGACTTCCTTCAGCAGCTCGTCGACCACACGAATATTGTGCGGCTCGCCGAAGAAATCGGCGATAGCTTCTGCCACCACCTCGCCAATCCCTTCGATATTGTCGAGTTCTTTAAAAGCTTCGGTGTCTTTTCCTTTGGCAGCTTCGATCATCGCCGCGCGGAAATTCTCGATCGAGCCATAAAAGCGTGCGAGCAGCTTCGCCGTGGTCTCGCCGACGTGGCGGATGCCGAGCGCGTAGATGAATCGGTCGAGCGCGATGTTGCGCCGCGCCGCAATCGCGTTGAACAGCTTCGTCGCCGACTGCGGCCCCCAGCCCTCGCGGTCTTCCAATTTTGTCGGCGAGCGCGCATCGCGCACCGCCAGCGTAAAGATATCTTCCGGAGACTGAATTAAGCCGTCATCGTAGAACGCCTGGATGTTCTTCTCGCCCAGCCCCTCGATATCGAACGCGTTGCGCGACACGAAGTGCTTCAGCCGTTCCACGCGCTGTGCCGGACAGATGAGGCCGCCCGTGCAACGGCGCACGACGTCGACGCGTCCGGTCTTCTCATTCGTCTCGCGCACCGCATGGCTGCCGCACGCGGGGCAGCGATCGGGAAAGATATACTCCTTTGCGCCCTTCGGACGCTTGCCGGGCACATAGCCCAGAATCTGCGGGATGACATCTCCCGCCCGCTGCACGATCACTGTGTCGCCAATGCGCACATCGCGCCGCTTTATCTCGTCCTCGTTGTGCAGCGTCGCGTTGGTGACGACCACGCCACCCACCGTCACCGGTTCCAGCCGCGCAACCGGCGTCAGCGCGCCCGTGCGCCCCACCTGGATGTCGATCCCGCTGAGCACCGTCATCGCCTGCTGCGCCGGGAACTTGTGCGCGATTGCCCACCGCGGCGAGCGCGACACGAACCCCAGCCGCTCCTGCAAATCGAGCCGGTTCACCTTGTAGACGACACCATCGATGTCGTAAGGCAGCTCGGCACGCTCTTCAGCGAGGCCCTCGTAGTACGCCAGCAGCTCGGCGGCGCCCTCGCACACACGCGCGCGCTTGTTGACCGGCAGTCCCCACTTGGCGAACGCCGCATCGACACCCGATTGCGTATCGGCCGGCAGTTTCGAAGCCTCACCCCACGCGTAGGCGAAGAAGCGCAACGGCCGCGACGCGGTGATCGACGCATCGAGCTGGCGCAGAGACCCGGCCGCCGCGTTGCGCGGATTGGCGAACACCTTGCCGCCCGCCTCGGCCTGCTTCTCGTTCAGCTGCGCAAACTCCTCGCGCGTCATGTATATCTCGCCGCGCACATCGATGATCTCGGGCACGTCGCGGCCATGCAGATGGTGCGGGATCTCCTTGATCGTCATCACGTTGCGCGTGACGTTCTCGCCTTCCATGCCATCGCCACGCGTCGCCGCCTCGATCAGGTCGCCATCGACATAGCGCAGCGAGATGGAAAGACCGTCGATCTTCGGCTCCGCCATGAACGCCAGCGGCGCGTCATCCGGCAGCTTCAAGAAGCGATGTACGCGCTCGACGAAGTCTTCGACGTCCGCTGCCTCGAAGGCATTGCCGAGCGACAGCATCGGCACCCGGTGACGGATCTTGCCGAAGCCATCGACCGCCGGCGCACCGATCCGCTTCGACGGACTGTCCGGACGGATGAGTTTGGGAAACCGCGCTTCGACCTCGTCGTTACGACGCCTCAGCGCATCGTAGTCGGCATCGGAAATCTCCGGCGCATCCTGACGATAATACAGCTCGTCGTGATGGCGGATCAGCGCCGCCAGCCGCCGTAGCTCGGCCTCGGCCTGCGTTCGCGTCAGCTCATCGACAGCAACGGTGCTGAAGTCTTTCTCGCTCATGCGTCAGCAATATCGGATGCGACAGGCGCCGCAAACAGCCCGGCAACGCCGCCCACAACTGCAATCGCAGGCGACGGACCTTCCGCTTGCGACGGGAGGCACCGTAGCGGCGCCAACCGCGAGGATCAGGACGACGGGCGCGGACCGCCCAGCGTCGACGGAGGAGGCGGATTTGTGGTCGTGCCCCAGTCCGGCGTCGAGGTGGCAGGCGGCGCCGGCGCGGCCGGAGCCGGAGCAGATGCCGGCGGCGGAGCCGGATTCTTCGGCGCCTTCAGCACGTCCGTCATCCAAGAACCCTGGCTGACCTGCGGCATCAGACCCTGCTTCTGCAGCAGCGCATAGGAATCTTTGTACCAGGACGAGTTCGGGAAGTTATAGCCCAGCACCGCCGCGGCGTTCTGCGCTTCAGGCGCGATGCCCAGCGAAAGATACGACGCCGTCAGGCGGTACAGCGCCTCCTCGACGTGCGCGGTCGTCTGGTACTCGCTGACAACCGCCTTGAATCGATTGATCGCCGCAACGTGGTTGCCGCTCTTCAGGTAGTAGCGGCCGACTTCCATCTCCTGCGCGGCGAGCGTGTCCTCGCACAGGCGGATCTGGTTGTCCGCCTTCTGCGCATAGGTGCTGTCGGGATAGCGCGTCTTCAGCGTCTTGAGCTGAGCCAGCGCCTTGCGCGTCGCATCCTGATCGCGGTTCGGCTGCTTCATCTGCTCGAAGTAGGACTGAGCGATGATGTGATGCGCGAGCGGTGCTTCCTTGGTGCCCGGGTGCATCGTCGTGTAGCGCTCGGCAGCGGCAATGGCTTCCGGCAGCTTGCCCGCCTTGTAATAGGCGTAGGCCGCCATCACGATCGAGCGGCGCGCCTCAGGCGAATAGGGATGCTCGCGGTCGACGTCTTCGAATTTCTTCGCCGCATCCTCGAATTTGCCCTTCGACTGCAGGACATCTGCATCGGCAAACATTTTCGACGGCGGATCCGGGTTCAGCATGCGCGCGGCATCGCCAGACGACGCACAGCCCGCGACGAGCGCAGTGGCAGCAGCGAGGGTCATCCCCTGCAGGAGCTGACGAACACTCACGACAGTTCTGACCTTCCCCACCTGCGGCATCTGCCTGCTTTCATTGGACGCCGCGCATAGCGCCCGCGTCCCCCAACCCCTAGCACATCTCGCAAAGGCCGCGATACTACGCCAACCCGCTCCTGCACCGCCCATTCGGCTAGGGGAGGATTATGGTTGTTGTGGGACCGGACCCGCGCCTTTACGGCCACACAACCCATTCAATCACAACCCTTAAACACCAACGCGGCCCACCTTTGACAGGAACGGGCCGCGCGCGTGGCAATCAGAAGTTGGCCGTCTCACTCGCCGGCGGCGATCGCAAATCCCATGTCGATCCGCTTGGCCTCGCGAACGCGCGGCCCCTGCACCACTGTCCAGGCGTCGGTGTCTGCCAGCAGCGCCTGCACCACCAGCGAGTTGAGGCGATGACCACCCTTCACGGACCGATAGGCACCCAGCAGCGGCTTGCCAGCCAGCGTCAGGTCGCCCACGGCGTCCAGCAGCTTGTGGCGCACGAACTCCTGCGGATAGCGCAGGCCTTCGCGGTTCATGATCTTGCCTTCGCCAATGGCGATCGTGTTGGTGAGATTGGCACCGAGAGCGAGACCCGCCTTCCAGAGACGCTCCACGTCGCTCATGAAGCCGAAGGTGCGAGCGCGGGAGATTTCGTTGCGGAACACGCCCGGGGTCATTTCTACGGCAAGACGCTGCTTGCCGATGAGGTCGGTCGGGAAGTCGATCTCGACATCGAGATGGAAACCGGAGTGCGGCGTCAGTTCGCCCCAGCACTCGCCTTCCTGAACGCGGACCGGCTTGAGAACCTTGATGTAGCGGCGCGGCGCGGACAATTCGCGGATGCCGACATCATCGATCACTTCGACGAAGGGAGCCGCGCTCCCGTCCATGATCGGAACTTCTTTGCTGTCGATCTCAATGATGCAGTTGTCGACAGAGAGACCGCGCAGCGCGGCCAGGAGGTGCTCTACGGTTCCAACCGTAATCCCGGCATCGTTCCCGATGACGGTGCACAGCGTCAAATTCTTGACGTGCTCGACGCTGGCAGGAATTTCAGCGACCACGCGGCCGCGTTTAGTGACAAGAAAACGGAGGCCAGTGTCGGCTGCTGCCGGATGCAGAATGACCGAAACTGGCGCTCCGCTGTGGACCCCCGTCCCTGTCACTTCGATCTCGCGCGCGATCGTGGTTTGCCGCGCACCGATAAATCGATTCGACATATGCGCCCGTCCCTCGATGACTTTTCAGCAACTATCAGTGTGCCCTGATAGTCACCACCCCCAACAATTGTCCGCGTCCCAAACCGCGATAACCGTTAACTTGCCGGGGCGTCGTTTCGGTCTGCGCCCTTGGTAGTGCAGGGACTTAGCGAACGCTTGTCGTTAACAATTGGAAAGATACGCTCAGGCCCGCCGCAGCGCCAAATCACGGTTTCTTACTTTGTGTTACCGCGATGGTACAGGGCCCGTTTTGCCTTACTTTTTGCACTTTTTGGCGAACGGAGAGCTATTTGCGCTGACGATTGAAGAACTCCGGCAGCGGCCCTGGATGGCTGGATTCGCCATTTGTTTGCGAATCGCCCGCCCACCAATCTTCGGGCGAGGAATCATCAATGCGGCGTGGGTCGGGAGCCGCATTGCTGGTCGGCGCATCCTCGAACTCATCGCGCCGCGAGCGGCCCATGATCCGTTGCAGGATGCCCCGGCGCGGTTGCTCATCGGCACCACCGGCCGCCCCCTGCGGAATCGGCGGCGCTTCCGTTGCATAGCCAGCCTTCGCACGATATTCGCGCTGCGCGACCGGCGGAAAATCTTCCACCTCCGGCATGCGTCGACCCGACCGGCGCGCATCGACCGGCGGCGCCGGCACGAACGACTCCGAAGAGCGGCTGCCTGGCTCAGACGCCGGTAACTTCGCATTCGACTGAGGCGGCCACGCCAGATGCGAGAAGCCTTCCTCTATGACGACGTTTCCGGGCGCGCGCCACGTCTCGCGTGAGCCGTTACCGGCTTCGCGCGACTGAGGAGCCTCGCCCCGTCCGCCGATCGCTTCGCTCAGGCGGCGTTGCACGTCATCGTCACGCTGCGGCGGGTAGGACTGGGATTCGGCCCGGTGGGGTGCCTGCGGCGGAGGCGGCGGCATCGGAGGCGTAGCTCTCCCCCGTGGTGCTCCGCGGTGATCGACAGGCGGCGGCATCGGCATCAGATCGACCGGATGCCCCATCCCGGATGCGACGATCGACACGCGCACTTTGTCGCCCAGCGTCTCGTCGAATGTTGCGCCAACGATGATGTTTGCTTCCGGATCGACCTCTTGCCGCACCCGGCTCGCAGCCTCGTCCACTTCGTAAAGGGTGAGGCCGGGTCCGCCGGTGATAGAGAGCAGCAGACCGCGCGCCCCCTTGAGTGAAACATCGTCGAGCAGCGGATTGGCGATGGCCTCTTCGGCAGCGACCGATGCACGCCGCTCGCCCGAGGCCTCGCCCGTGCCCATGACCGCCGAGCCCATGCCGCTCATCACGGTGCGCACGTCGGCGAAGTCGAGGTTGATCAGGCCTTCCTTGATGATCAGGTCGACGATGCAGGCAACACCCGAGTAGAGCACCTGGTCGGCCAGCACGAAGGCTTCGGCAAACGTCGTCTTCTCGTTCGCCACCCGGAACAGGTTCTGATTCGGGATGACGATCAGCGTATCGACGTACTTGCGTATCTCCGCGATGCCACCCTCGGCGATGCGCATGCGCCGCGCACCCTCGAAGTGGAACGGCTTCGTCACGATGCCGACCGTGAGAATGCCGAGGTCCTTGGCAGCGCGCGCGATTACCGCGGCAGCGCCCGTACCCGTGCCGCCGCCCATGCCGGCAGCAATGAAAACCATATGCGATCCGACGATTTGCGTGCGGATGTCTTCGATCGCCTCTTCGGCCGCCGCCTCGCCGATTTCCGGCTTCGAGCCAGCGCCCAGTCCTTCTGTGAGATTGACGCCGAGCTGCAGGCGGTGCTCGGCACTCGATGCAGCAAGCGCCTGCGCATCGGTGTTGGCGACGACGAAGTCGACACCCGTCAGCCCCGAGCCGATCATGTTGTTGATGGCGTTGCAGCCGGCCCCGCCGACACCGATGACGGTTATTCGCGGCTTCAGATCGGTTAGCTTTGGAAGCTGCAGCTTAATGCTCATCGCGTCCGCGCTCCCCTATGCGCCGTTCAAGCCTTGGCTCCCGGCATTCTCGTTGCGGCCATGGGCCGAATTACGCGAAGCCAGTCCTCAGCCATTCACCCACACGCTCGAGGTATCCCCCACCGAGCGTCTCGCGGCCCCGCACCGCCGGAACGTCCCCACTTCCCGACGCGGCAACAGCCAGAAGCCCTGCAACCGTCGAGAACGCCGGACCACACACACTCTGCGGCAAGCCTTCGAAAGGCTGCGGCCGCGATACTCGAACCGGGCGGCCAAGTATATTGGCCGCAAATTCGCCGAGCCCGACGAGCGAGCTTGCGCCCCCCGTCAGAACCACGCGCCCGCCAGCGAGATCCATGATCCCCGCCTTATCGAGGCGCTCGCGCACCAGTCCAAGAATACCCGCCACGCGCGGACGGATGATCCCGGCAAGCTGCGCTTTCGTCGCCTCGCCGCGAGCACCTTCCTCTGCGCCTGCAAGGGCATAGGGAAAGCTCTCGTGCTCGTCGGACTGTGCGACGATGGTCGTCCCGTATAGCGTCTTGATTCGCTCAGCCTCCGCAAGTGGTGTCTGCAAGGCTTGCGCGATATCCATGGTGATGTGGTGCCCGCCGACCGGCACAGTTGCAGCATGCACGAAGTGTCCATCGACGAACGCAGCCGCCGTGGCTGTTCCGCCACCGATGTCTATCGAAACGACGCCCAGGCTGCGCTCTTCCTCCGTAGTGGCGGCGAGCGCACTGGCATACGGCGTCGCGATGAGCGCGCGCACCGAGAGGTAGCAGCGCTCGACCACAACCATCAGGTTGCGCACCGGTGCTTCGTCGGCAGCAACCGTGTGCAGGTCGGCGGCGAGTTTCGCGGCCGCCATGCCGCGCGGGTCGTGCCCGCCCGGCGCGCCGTCGACGCGGAAGCCGACGCGGTTGAGATGTACAAGCATGCGCCCGTCACGCTCGGCATAGGCGTGCGCACCCGCCATCAGCCGGTCGATATCGTCCGAACGAATGACCCCGCCCTGCACATCGACACTCGCCGCGAAGTTTGACGAATGCAGCCGCCCGCACGAAACCGCGAGAAACACTTCCTCGATCGTCACGTGCGCCTGGCGCTCGGCCTGCGCGATCGCGGAGCGAACGGTGGCCTCCGCCTCGGAAAGATCGGTGATGACCCCGGCCTTCAGCCCGCGCGAACGCTGATGACCGATACCCAGCACCCGCACGCGCCGAGCGGCGCCCGAGTGCTCTGGCGCATCAAGCGCGGCGATCACACACACGACCTTGGTGGTACCGATATCGAGCAGGCCAACGATTTCCGAATTCCGGGTATCTGTCCTGTCGCGGCTCAGCATGGCAGCTATCCTCGACTAACTCTGCGATTGCATTTGCGGTGTCTCCTGCGGGGCCGGTCGCACGGCTATGCGGCCGGCAACACGCAGATCGACGATTACGTTCTGAGCGGTGAGAAACTTGCCGAGCTCATCGGGCGCCGAGAGCGCGGCCAGCGCCTGCGCCTCACGATCGGCCCCCAGATGCACGGTGACGCCATCCTTGAGATGTAGCGTCCACCGACGGTCTCCGACTCGCTCCGCCATCTGGAAGCGCTCCGCGATCTTCGGAAATCGGACGATCAGCTCCAGCAGTGCTTTTGCGCGATCGGGCGCGCCAACGCCGCTGAGGCGTGGCAGCCGCACATTCGTCCCCGATTTCAAAGCCGAAAGCACACGCCCCGAACCGTCGACGAGATAGTCGCGGCCATCGCTCGCCCACACCGCGACGGGGCGCCGCTCGACGATGCGCACCTCCAGCGACGACGGATAAATCCGGCTGATACGCACCGATTTGACCCAAGCCAGCTGCTCGATGCGCGCACGGGCAGCGGCCGCATCGAACGTCAGCAGTGAGCCTGAATGCGGCAGATCGATTGCGTTGAACACGTCGGAGTCGCTGGTGAAGCGCTGTCCAGTCAGAGCAACCTGCTCGATCCTCAATCCTGTCCAGTAGGCGACCTGATCCATCTCCGGCAGCAGACTAGCGAACGCCGTCGTATGCTTGCCGCCGTTCGTCAGCAGCGAATAGGCGAGCGCGCCCGACAATCCCATGAACAGCGTGAGGCCGAGCTTGCGCCCGACGCTCGCATGGCGCGCCGAAGCGCGCCGACGCGGCTGCATCGCGGACGTGATTGGAGGCTGGGAGTCGGTAGCGGGAAAAGATTTCAGTGCCGAGTGAAGGGTCGCATTCGGATCGAGCGGGTGTGCCTGCGGCACCCGCTGCTCGATTTCAGACGCTCCCCCTACCTGTTGCAACTCGCGTCCTCGACCAACCACCGCACGAGCTGGCCAAAGGACCAGCCCGCATATTGCGCCAGCTCGGGTACCAGTGAAGTCTCGGTCATCCCCGGCTGCGTATTGACCTCGAGGCAGATCAACTCCCCCACCCCGTCGGTCGTATCGTCGTAGCGAAAATCAGCCCGCGCAGCGCCCCGGCATCCCAATGCGCGATACGCCGCCAATGTGTATTTCCGGACCAACTGGTAAACATCTGGTGAAACATCGGCCGGAAGCACGTGCTGGGAGCCTCCGGGAGCGTATTTCGCCTCGTAATCGTAGAATTCCAGGCCCTTGAGCGGCATTATCTCGATAACGTCGGTGACGAAGTCGCCGAGCACCGCACAAGTCAGCTCGCGCCCCGGGATGTAGCGTTCCACCATCACGATATCTTCCGGACCGCCCAGCTCGCCCAGCTTCTGCGGCGGCGCATTGGCACCGCGATCGACGATGATCACGCCGACGCTAGAGCCTTCAGCCACCGGCTTCACGACATAGGGCGGGGCCAGAACGTGGCGGCTCATCGCCTCCGCCCGAGTGACCACCTCGGCATCTGCTACCGGCACGCCGGCCGGTCTCATCACATCCTTGGCGCGCTCCTTGTGCATCGCCAGCGCCGACGCCAGCACGCCCGAATGCGTATAGGGAATCCCGAGGCACTCCAGCACCCCCTGCACGCAGCCGTCCTCGCCGTAGCGGCCGTGCAGCGCGTTGAAGCAAACGTCGGGCGAGACTTCCTTCAGCTTCTGCGCCAGGTCGCGATCGACGTCGATCTGCGTCACCCGATAGCCTTCACCCTCGAGCGCCCGCGCGCAAGCCGCGCCCGAGCGCAGGCTCACCTCGCGCTCTGCCGACAAGCCGCCCATCAGCACGGCGACGTGGTTATGCGTGCGCTCCGGCGCCTTCCCGATCGAACTCACGGAACTTCCCTCCCCCGACTTCAATGCAGTTCCCCTCCCTGCCTTGGGTGGGAATTCGTTGCGCGATCAGAGGCGCGCACCCCGCGCGCCTAAGGTTGTATCGCTTCCGCCTCTGCCAGCGCCTCTCCGGTTGGACAGCCGGGCAGCGGCAGCCCCATCCGGATGATCTCCCAATGCAGCGTGATGCCCGAGCGCGCCTTCACCCGCGCGCGCACGGTCTCACCCAGCCGCTCGATGTCTTCCGCGGTGGCGCCGGCATCGTTGATCAGGAAGTTGCAGTGCTTCTCCGACACCTTCGCGCCACCGACGCGCAAACCGCGACAGCCCGCTTCATCGATCAGCTTCCACGCGCTCATACCGGGCGGATTCTTGAACGTCGAACCACCCGTGCGCTCGCGCGTCGGCTGGTTCTTCTCGCGATAGTCGGCGACCTCTTCCATCTCCTTCAGGATCGCCGCCGGATCGCCGGGAGCCCCCTGAAACAGCGCTTCGGTCAAAATCCAATCGGCCGGCACTTCGCTGTGCCGGTAGGTGAAACCCATGTCGGCCAGCGACATCTCGTGGATCTGGCCCGCACGATCGACAGCGCGCGCGCTGATCAGCACATCTTTAGTCTCGCGCCCGTGTGCACCCGCGTTCATGCGCAGCGCCCCGCCGATGGAGCCTGGAATGCCGCGATAGAAGGCAAGGCCGGCAATGCCGGCATCCGCCGCCGCCCGCGCAACCTTCACGTCCGGCACTGCCGTGCCCGCGCGAACGCGCGCATCCGGCTCTGCCGTAACGCTGGCGAATCCCTTGCCGAGGCGAATGACGACACCTTCGACACCGCCGTCGCGCACCAGAAGGTTCGAGCCGAGCCCCACCACCGTCACCGGCAGATCGGCAGGGATGTTCGCGAGGAAATATGCAAGATCGGCCTCGTCGGCCGGCGAGAACAGCGCTTGCGCCGGCCCGCCAACGCGAAACCACGTGATATCGGCGAGGTTGGTGCCGGACGCGAGACGGCCACGCAGCTCCGGCAGCTTCGCTGCAAGATCAGCGCTGAGATCGGGAAACGTCACGCTGGCGCCTCCGGTTTATTGGTTCTTGATGTAGAAGCTCACGCGTTGGCGCGACGCGGCTCGTCGGCTGCCAGCCATTGCGGCAAGCCGTGCGCCCACTCGGTGGAGGTGCCCGCTCCCAGGCAGATCACCATGTCGCCTGGACCGACGTGATGACGCAACAACGGTGCAAGATCGCGCACCGCCTCGATCGACATCGCGGAAGGATGGCCGGTAGCGCGAATGCCTTCTGCGAGCGTGTGCTGGTCGATGCCTTTGATCGGAGCCTCGCCCGCCGAATAGAGCGGCCCGACGATGACGCTGTCGGCATCGCGGAACGAGGAGCAGAAATCACCGAACAGGTCGTTGACGCGCGAATAGCGATGCGGTTCGAACACGGCCACGATGCGCCCGCGCGAGCGCCCGCGAGCCGCTGCCAGCACGGCAGCGATCTCCGCAGGATGATGCCCATAGTCGTCGTAGACGGATGCCCCGTTCCACGTGCCCGTCAGCTCGAAGCGGCGCTTCACACCGGTGAAAGTCGCCAGCGCGGCGCGAATGGCGTTGTCGGGAATGCCAGCCTCGCTCGCCACGGCGATCGCCGCCAGGGCATTGAGCGCGTTGTGCTGGCCCGCAACCGGAATGGTCCAGCCGCGCAGTTGCCGCTCCCCGCCGCGCACACGTGCCGACAGGTCGGCGTCGATGACGATGCCATCGCGCTCCTGCGCTAGACCCGCCAGCGTCAGATCTGCCCCCGGCGTGGTGCCGTAAGTGAGCAGCCGCCGCCCGTCGCGGCGCAATTCCAGCCGGCCGATCATGTCACGCGCCACCGGATGATCGATGCACGTGACGGCGAGGCCGTAGAACGGAATGTTGCGGAAGAAGGTCTCGTACTCGCGGTGCATGTTCTCGACCGTCTTGAAGTGGTCTAGATGCTCCGGGTCGATGTTGGTGACGATGCCGATCTGCGTCGGCAGCCTGACGAACGTGCCGTCGGACTCGTCCGCTTCGACGATCATCCATTCGCTCTTGCCAAGGCGCGCGTTCGTGCCCCAGTCCTGGATGATGCCGCCCGAGATCACGGTCGGATCGACGCCCGCAGACGTGAAGATGTGCGCGATCAGCGATGTCGTCGTCGTCTTGCCGTGGGTGCCGCTCACCGACACGGTCGAATAGAGCCGCATCAGCTCGGCCAGCATCTCGGCCCGGCGGATGACGGGAATGCCCTTGGCGCGTGCCGCCTCGAGTTCGGGATTGCCTGCCTTCACCGCGCTGGAGATCACCACCGAGCGTGCCCCGACGAGATTGACCGCATCATGCCCGATGAACACGCGCACGCCCTTGGCGCGCAGCCGGCGCACGTTGGCGCTGTCCTTCTGGTCGCTGCCTTGTACCGGATAGCCCTTCGCCATCAGGATTTCGGCGATGGCGCTCATGCCGATGCCGCCGATACCGATGATGTGGAAGGTCCCGATTTCGCGGGGCATCTGCATGGTTTGGTCCCTCGTCCTATACCGTCGACCAATGCCGCCACCTTCGTGGCCCGCTTATGGCGACGGCTGCCCCCCGGCTACACAACGACTGTCGCACCTCAACGCATCAATTCCTGGGCCATGTCCGCCAGACGCCCCACCGCATCCGGCCGCCCAAGCATTTTCGCGGCATCGGCAGCTTTCACCAACGCCTCAGCATCACCCAACAATGTTCCGATATCGTTCGCAAGGCGCTCGGCAGATAAATCCTTCTGTTCGATACACCAAGCCGCACCTGATTCGGCAAGTCTCGTGGCGTTCTGCAGCTGGTCATTGTCAAGCGCGTGCGGCAGCGGAACCAGGATCGACGGGCGTCCGATCACGGTCAGCTCTGCCACGGTCGATGCACCCGAGCGCGCGATAACCAAATGCGAGCGCGCCATCCTTTCGGGCAGATCCGTGAAAAAGTGCGACACCTCGGCGTTGATCCCCAGCCGCCGGTAGGCCGCCGATACGCCCTCGGCATCCTCCTCGCGAGCCTGCTGTACGATGTCCAATCTGTGCCTCAGCTCCATCGGCAGCAACGCTAAAGCCGGCGGCACGGCCTCGGAGAAGAAGCGCGCGCCCTGGCTGCCGCCGAATACCAGCAGCGATAACCGCCCTTCCGGCTGCGGGCGCCAATAGGGCCGCCGCGCCGCCTCGATCACCGCCGTGCGTACCGGATTGCCCGTCAGCCGCGCCTTCGAGGCAAGCTCCGGCGACAGGTACTTCGTCGACGCGAACGAGGTGGCAATGCCGGTGACGCCTGGCGCCAGCATCTTGTTGGCTCGCCCCAGCACCGCGTTTTGCTCATGCAGCAACGTCGGCACGCCGCGAAGCTGGCCCGCCTTGATGGGCGCGAACGTCGGATAGCCGCCGAAACCGATGACGATCCCCGGCTTCAGCTTGCCGACGAGTCCGAGCGCAGCGATGAGCCCGCGCGTCAGCAGCCAGCCCGTGCGTGCAATGGCGACCGGCGACTTCGAACCCAGCGTCGCCGACGGCAGCCGGTGCACGCTGCGCGCCGGGAACCCCATGCCGTAGCGGTCGCCGCGCATGTCGGTAGCCAGATCGACCGGCACCCCGCGCCGGCCAAGCTCCTCCGCCAGTGCCTGCGCCGGGAACAGATGCCCGCCCGTGCCACCCGCCGCCAGCAACACCGATTTCGTTTGTTTCGTCACTTCTGCACCTGACTGGTAGTCGGCATTCCAACGACGTCGTTGAGCACCGGCGGCCGCTTCACTCGCGCCACGTGCGGACGATGCCGCGTCAGCGCCAACAACATCCCGAGCGTAATCGATACCGCCAGCATCGACGATCCGCCCGACGAAATGAACGGTAGCGTCATGCCCTTGGCCGGTAGTAGCCCGACGTTGACGCCCATGTTGATCAGCGCCTGCAGCCCGAACAGCAGAGCCAAGCCCTGGATCGAAAGTCGCGTCGCCGCCGTCTTCTCCTGCGCGGCGGCAATGAGCACCCGCATCACGATGAACGCAAATAGCCCCAGCAGCACGAGACAGGCGATGACACCGTATTCCTCGGCAACGACCGCGAAGATGAAGTCGGTATGCGCGTCCGGCAGCGCGTTTTTGATCGTGCCCTCACCCGGCCCGCGCCCGAGGAAGCCTCCCTCAGAGAACGACTTCATCGCTCGGTCGACCTGCGAATAATCGCCCGGTGTCGGCGCCAGGAACTTGTCGATGCGAAAGCGCACGTGCGCAAAGCTCGAATAGGCGAACGCCAACCCCATCGCGCCGACCATGCCGATGATGCCCGCACCAAGGAGCGCCTGCCCGGACAGGAAATAGAGCCCCGCCCACACGATGCTGACCAGCAGCGTCTGGCCGATATCCGGCTCGGAAATGAGAAGCCCGGTGAAGCACAGCCCGAGCAGGATCGCGAGCGGCAGCGCCGGCATGTCCTGCCGCTGCTGGCTCTCCGCGAACAGCCACGCCGAAAGCACGATGAACGCCGGCTTGGCAAATTCAGACGGCTGGATCGAATGCCCGCCGATCGACAGCCACCGCCGCGCGCCGTTGATCTCCGGCCCGATGAAGTGCACCGCGATCATGCCCGCGACGGAAACCGCGAAGAGACCAAGCGCCAGCCGCCGCACACCGCGCGGCGACAATAGCGACACCGCCAGCATGACGACGACGCCCACTGCCGAGAAGAAAAAGTGCCGCTCGACGAAATAGTAGGTCGGCAACCCTTTGCGCAGGGCAACCGCCGGACTGGCCGCGAGCGAGAAAACGAGACCGGCAACGATCAAGGCCAGAATGGCGCCGACGAGCACGTGATCGACGGTGAACCACCAGTCGGCCACACGGCTCCTGTCAGCGCGCGACAGCCTCATGCATCGCCCCGCTTCATCTCGATACCGGGCAGCGCCTTCACCAGTGCTCGGAAATGATCGCCGCGCACCTCGAAATTGCGGAACTGATCGAACGAGGCGCACGCGGGCGACAGCAGCACCACCGGCTCGGAGGCATCCGCGCTGGCAGCGGCATCGCGCGCCGCGGCGGCCGTTGCCGCATCCAGCGTTCCGCAGCGCTCGAAGACAACCTTGCCGTCGAGCGTCGCCGCGAACTCCTCGCTCGCCTCACCGATCAGATAGGCCTTCGCCACCCGGTCGAAATACGCAGTCAAAGCGCTGATGCCGCCAGCCTTCGGCTTGCCGCCGAGGATCCAGAAAATGTTGCCGGGAAACGAGACCAGCGCCTTTTCCGTGGAATCGGCATTCGTCGCCTTGGAATCGTTGACGAACAGCGTGCGCCCTGCGCGACCCAGTTCCTCCATACGGTGCGCCAGCCCAGGAAACGACTTGAGCCCTCTCGCAATCTCATTGGCGCTAAGAGGTTGCGGCAGCGCCATCAGCGCCGCACTCGCAGCGCACGCGTTCTCGGCGTTGTGCGAACCGCGTAGCGAACCGATCCCGGCAAGGTCGGCGATCACCGTGGCGCTACCGCCCTTGCGGCGCACCACGTTGCTTCCCGCGACACCGACGTCGCAATCCGCATCAGGCCGCGCCGAAATGCGTGTGACGTTCTCCTTGCCCTTGGCGGAGATCAGCTTGTCTGCAATGGCGCGGCAGTATTTATCGTCGACGCCGACGACACCCTTCTGCGCGCCGTAGACCAAGCCCGCCTTCACTGCCGCATAGTTCTCGATCGTGCCGTGCCGGTCGAGATGATCCGGCGTCACGTTGAGCAGCACGGCAACTGACGCATCGACGCTCGGTGCCAAGTCGATCTGATAGGACGAGCACTCGATCACGTAGTGCCGCCCGGGCGCGAACGGCTCCAGAAGCAGCATCGCCGTGCCGATGTTGCCGCCCACCTGGATGTCGCGGCCTGCCGCCTTCAACAGATGCGCCGTCAGCGCCGTGGTCGTCGACTTGCCATTCGTCCCCGTGATGCAGACGAGCGGCACGTCGAAGTCCTGCCTGCGCCGTTCGCGGCAGAACAGCTCCAGGTCGCCGATCACCTCGACGCCCGCCAGCTTCGCCGCCCGCACCGCCCAGTGCGGCTCGGGATGCGTCAACGGCACGCCCGGCGCCACCACCAGCGCCGAGAACACGGCCCAGTTGGCCTCTTTGAGGTCGGCGGTCTTTAGCCCGGCTTCGGCCGCTGCCTTCATGCCCTGGACGCTGTCGTCGCTGGCGACGACGTCAGCACCGCCTTGGACAAGCGCCTTTGCGGTGGCAATGCCCGATGCCCCCAGCCCGAACACGGCAACCCGCCTGTCGGCAAACGATGTGATGCGAATCATGGCCGCTAAACTAACGCAACTGGAGCCGGAATGGCGCTGCGGCTTTGCCCGTCAGCGCAGCTTCAAGGTGGCGAGGCCAACGAGCGCTAAGATCACGGAAATGATCCAGAAGCGCACAACGACCGTCGATTCCTGCCAGCCCTGCTGCTCGTAATGGTGATGCAACGGCGCCATTCGGAACACGCGTTTTCCGGTCGTCTTGTATGAGGCCACCTGAATGATCACCGACAGCGTCTCCAAGACGAACAGACCGCCGACGATGGCGAGTACGATCTCGTGCTTCGTCGCCACGGCGATGGCGCCAAGCGCGCCGCCCAGCGCCAGCGAGCCGGTATCGCCCATGAAAATCATGGCCGGCGGCGCGTTGAACCACAGGAATCCGAGGCCAGCGCCGATCAGCGCACCGCAGATCACCGACAATTCGCCCGTGCCGGCGACGTAGTGGATCTGCAGGTACTGAGCGAACTTGGCGTTACCGATCAGGTACGCGATGAGACCGAACGTGGCCGCCGCGATCATCACCGGCACGATGGCGAGACCATCGAGACCGTCCGTGAGGTTCACCGCGTTGCCAGCGCCCGCAATGACGAACACGCCGATCAGGATGAAGAACGGCCCCATCTCCAGTACCAGGTTCTTGAAGAACGGCAGCGTCAGCACCTGGCTGATTTCAGGCGGCCCCAGATACATCACAAGCCCGGTCGCAATCGCAGCAATGAGCAGCTCCAAGCCCAGACGCATGCGGCTCGAGAAGCCCGACGATGTGCGTCTCGTCACCTTCAGGTAGTCGTCGTAAAAGCCGATCGCGCCATAGCCGAGCGTCACGCCCAGCACGATCCAAATGTATGGGTTGGCGAGGTTGGCCCACAGCAGCGTCGCCACCGTGACGCCCGCAAGGATCATGAGCCCGCCCATGGTCGGCGTGCCGACCTTGGCAAGGTGCGTCTTGGGGCCATCGTCGCGTATCGGCTGGCCCTTGCCCTGCTTCACGCGCAACAGGTCGATGATGCCCGGCCCGAACAGCATAACGAACAGCAGCGCCGTGAAGATCGCTCCCCCCGTGCGAAACGTGATGTATTTGAAGACGTTCAGCACGCCGATCTGGTCGCTGAAGTTCACAAGCTCATAAAGCATTCCACTCTCCGAATGGCTCGGCGCCCTCTCAGCGGCTGGCCGAGGCCGTAACCTGTTGATCGCCCTGTGCCAGCAGCGCGTCGACGAGCAACGCCATGCGCGAGCCAAGTGAACCTTTGATCATCACAACATCGCCCGCCTGCACGGCCTGACCGAGCGCGGCGGCAATTCCCTCCGATGTCGGCGCCCATGCCCCGCGGCGCCTTCCCGGCAGCGCCTCGTAGAGCCGCCGCATGTTGTCTCCACTAGCAAAGACCAGATCGACCTCGGCGGCGTCAACGGGCTCGTTGAGCGCAGCGTGCAGATCTCCGGCATTTTCGCCCAGTTCCAGCATGTCGCCGAGCACCGCGATCCGCCGCGGAAAGCGCGTCCGCGGCACCGTCGCCATGGCAGCCAGCGCCGAGCGCATCGAGGCCGGATTGGCGTTGTAGCTCTCATCGATGACAAGAATTGACCCGCCCGGCACGCTCACCTCGCGACGCTCCCCGCGCCCTTTCGGGGCCTTGACGTCGCCGAGGGCCGAAATCGCCCGTTCGACGTCGACACCCAGCGCGTCCAGCGCAGCGACGACGGCGAGAGAGTTCTGTGCAATGTGGGCCCCCGGAGCGCCGACGCGATAGGCGATCCGCCGCCCGCCAATGCTGACGACGATCTCCGATCCATCGGCTTCGAGCGAGAACACTTCGGGCCGGACGTCGGCGTTTTCATGGCGGCCGAACGAGACAACGCGCGCCCCATGCTCGCGGGCGCGCCGCGCCAGCAGCTCGAAATGCTCGTTGTCGCGGTTGAGAATGGCCACCCCGCCCGGCTCCAGCCCCGAGAAAATCTCCGCCTTCGCCTCGGCGATCTTCTCCGTCGTGCCGAAAAATTCCAGATGCACCGGCTCGACGGTCGTCACGATGGCGACGTGCGGGCGCACCAGCGCCGTCAGCGGAATGATCTCACCCGCGTGGTTCATGCCGATCTCGAACACGCCGAAACGCACATCGGCCGGCATGCGGGCGAGCGTCAGCGGCACGCCCCAGTGATTGTTGAAGGATTTCTCCGCCGCATGCGTGGCCCCGAGCCGGGACAGGCATGCGCGCAGCGCCTCCTTGGTGCCGGTCTTGCCGACACTGCCCGTCACCGCCACGATGCGCGCGTCCGTCCTCCGCCGTGCCGCCGCGGCGATGTCGCGCAGGCCATGCAGCGTATCGGCGACGCGCAGCAGCGCCCCATCGCCATCGCGCCGCTTGTAGCTCGTCGACACCAGCGCCGCCGCCGCGCCCTGCCCGAAAGCCTGCAGCACGAAGTCATGCCCGTCGCGCACGTCGCGCAGCGCCACGAACACCTCGCCCGGCTGCAAGCTGCGCGTGTCGAGCGAAAAGCCGGTGATCGGCACATTCGGCGTCCCATCGGCCACGCCGATGGCCGCCGGCACGAGATTGTCCCACGTCCACAAGGATCCGCTCATCTCTCAATCGCGCTCCAGCGCCTTGCGAACCTCATCGTGGTCCGAGAACGGCAATATCCTGTCGCCGACGATCTGCCCGGTTTCATGGCCCTTGCCGGCGACAACGAGAACATCGCCAGCCCCCAGCATGGCAACGCCCCGGGCAATCGCCTCGGCGCGGTCGCCGATCTCCTGCGCACCTGGAGCTGCAATCAGAATTTCCGCGCGGATCGCCTCGGGCTTTTCGGTGCGCGGGTTGTCGTCCGTCACGATGACGACGTCCGACTTCTCCACCGCGATCGAGCCCATGATCGGCCGCTTGCCCTTGTCGCGGTCGCCGCCGCAGCCCATCACGCAAATGAGCTTGCCGGTCGCGAACGGTCGTAGCGCGTCGAGCACCGCAGCCAGCGCCTCCGGCTTGTGCGCGTAATCGACGACAGCCATCCCGCCACGCGCCTCACCGACGATCTCCAGGCGCCCTTTGACGCCCTTCAGGCCCTGCAGCGCCGGCAGCACGTGCCCGGCAACTTCGCCGGTGGCAATAGCGAGACCTGCTGCAACCAGCGCATTGGCCGCCTGATAGTCGCCAAGCAGCGGCAGTCGAACATCGAACACCCGGCCTTCATGCGCCACCGACATGCGCTGCGCAAAGCCCTCGCGCACGAGACGCTCTAGCTTCAGGCCCTCGCCCTTACGTCCGACCGTGAACACGCGCCGGCCCGCATCCTCGGCAGCGGCAACGGCACGGTCGCCGCCCTCGGCATCCGTGTTGACGACAGCCGTGCCGTCCTCCGGCAGCAGGTCGGTGAACAGGCGCAGCTTTGCCGCCAGATAGTCTTCGACGGTCGGATGATAATCGAGATGATCACGGCCGAGATTTGTGAAAGCGGCCGCCTTGATACGCACGCCGTCGAGCCGATGCTGGTCGAGCCCATGCGAGGATGCCTCGAACGCCAGATGCGTGATGCCTTCCGCCGCGAGTTCTGCCAGCGTCTTGTGCAGCGATACCGGATCGGGCGTCGTCAGCGAGCCGTAGACCGCGCCATCCGGTTTGACGACGCCGATGGTCCCCAGCGACGCCGCCTTGTGTCCCAGCGCCGCATAGATTTGCCGCGTGAAATCCGCAACCGACGTTTTCCCGCTGGTGCCGGTCACGGCCACGGTCGTTTCGGGCTGCTGCAGTCCGTAGAAGCGTGACGCCATCAGCGCCAGAGCGCGCCGCGGCTCCACCGCCCGCACGACCGGCACATCGCCGGCCTCCGTAGCTTCGGCGTCTTGCCCTGCAAGGATCGCCACCGCTCCCTTGCCAACCGCGTCGGCAATGAAGCGCGCCCCGTCCGCTTTCGATCCGGCGATGGCCGCGAACACGAAACCGGGACGCACGGTGCGGCTGTCAGATGTGAGGCCGGCAACCTCGACATTTCCAGCGCCCGCCGGCGCGATGGCATCGGCCCCGATGAGTGAGGACAGAAGCATGGTTCTCCTAGTGTCCTGACCGCGACCCTGCCGCGGATGATGTGGCGGACTATACGATCATCACACTAGTGCTATGGAACGCAACGCATCGACAGACGTGCCGGTGAGCAGATCCTCACCGCGTTTCATATTTTGCGCCGGAACGAGCGTCAAACGCTACGCTTGGAGCACCCGCCGCTGCGGCTTGCGTCGGCAATATACCCAGAAGCGGACCAACGCGCCCGATCACCCGGCCCGCCGTCGGCGCGGCATTGAGCGAAGCCAGCACTTCCCCCGACGACGCCTTCGTTCCCTGCGGCTCGAAGATCATCACGAAGACCAGGTAGCGCGGGCTATCCATCGGAAACGCCGCCAGAAACGACGAAATCACCGACTTCTCGCGGTAGCCGCCCACGCCCGGCATCTCAGCCGTGCCGGTCTTGCCGCCCACTTGGTAGCCTGCAACCTCCGCGCGCTTTCCCGTCCCGACGCGTTCGGCAACGTTCCGGCGCATCAGATCGCGCATTTTCGCGCTCGTCGCCGTATCGATCAGCGGAATTACCGCCACGCCCGAGTCGGCTGGGCGCTTGACGAACGTCGGCGTGACCTTGCGACCGCCGTTGACCACGCTCGCCGCCGCCGCCGCAAATTGTAGCGGCGCCACCGCGATACCGTGACCATAGGCAATCGTCATCGTCTCGATGTCACCCCAGCGCTGCGGGAGCTGCGGCGGCGCAATCGGCCCCGCCTCCGTGCGCATCGGGTCCAGCAATTGCATCTGGCGCAGGAAGTCCCGGAAGCGCTGCGGCCCTGCCTGCATCGCCAGCATCGCCGCGCCCACGTTCGAAGAATGCAGGAAAATTTCCGCGACTGTCAGCGGCCGGCGCAGCGGGTGCAGGTCCTTGATCGTGAAGCCCCCGGCCGACAGCTCCTTGCGCACATCGACGATCGTCTCCGGCGTCGCCAACGCCGCATCGAGGGCCATGGCGATTGTCAGTGTCTTGAAAACGGATCCCAATTCGAACGTCGAGCCTGCCACCTTGTCGAGATTGGCCGGCTCCTGGCTGGTGTTGGGAAAGGCCGGATCGACCCCGGGGAAAGATGCCGACGCCAGCACCTCGCCGCTGTTCACATCCATCACGATGGCGGCCGCGCCCTTGGCCTCGTAGAGCTTCATCGCCTCTTGCAGCTCGGCCTCAACGGCATGCTGCACGCCGATGTCGATCGAAAGGCGCACGGGCGCCCGCTCGGCGAGCGTCGCCCCTTGCACCGATTCGACGCCGACGACGTCGTCAACATAACGCTCGATCCCGGAGACGCCCTTGTTGTCGATGTTGACGTAGCCGATCAGATGCCCGGCCAGCTTTCCGCCCGGATACGCGCGGCGCAGCTCGCGGCGGAAGTCGAGCCCAGGTAGCCCTAGATCGTGCACCGTCTGCGCGACACGCGGAGACAGGCCACGGCGCACCCAGACGAAACGGCGGGTGCGATCCGAAAGGTCTTTACGCAGCGAGGCGCGATCGAGATCGTTGAACACGAGCGCGAGCTTTTCGATCACCTCGTCGCGATCGATCACGCGTGCCGGATCGGCGAACAGCGAATAAGCTTCGACGTCGGTTGCCAGCAGCCGCCCATTGCGGTCGACGATATCCGGCCGCGCGAAGCTTTGCGCCACCGTCTCGCTCATCGAGATCGAGCTATCGCCCAGCCCCATCAGCGCGAGGCGCACGAGCTGCGCCCCGATCGCCATGAAGAACAGCGCAACGCCGACCGTTGCGATCAGCGTGCGCAGCGGCCCATTGGCCGAGCGCGGCTCCGCTACAACCTCGCCGGCCGCATCATGCTCAACGTTTCTGTTGCCGGCGCCCCGCTCCAACTCAGTCACCCCTCTTCTGCGAGGTGGTGCTTCCGGTCGCCATCACGCGCGACAGAGCCGCATCCGGACTGACGGCAAGCTGCTGCTCCGAGGCTGGTGCAAGACCCATTGCGCGCGCCAGCGGCTCGATGCGCTCCGGTCGCGCCAGATGTGCACGCTCCGCTTTGAGAACGGCAATGTCGCCGCGCGCCTTCTCGATCGTGCGCTCCTGTTCCGAGACGCGTACCTCGAGCTGGCGGGTGTCGTAATTGCTGGAGTAGAGGACGAACGCGCTGGCGAGGGTGATCAAAAGTGCAGCGAGAATGACGAACCGCATCGCTTGCCTCCCTGCTACCCACCTAGCCTCGCAACGACGGCACCCCCGGCAAGTCTTCATCCAGCGGCCAGGCCGGCGCTTCTGTGCGCAGTCCCGCCCGCAACCGTGCCGATCTGGCGCGGGAGTTTACCGCGAGTTCTTCTTTCGAAGGAGTTAACGGACGCGGGTTAACAATCTCAAAACTGGGTAGATTCAATTTTACCGATTGCGGCGGCAGGTGCCGTGATCCCTGGGATTCCTTACCGGCCCGCTGCTGCAAAAACCGCTTCACGATGCGGTCCTCAAGCGAATGGAAGGTCACCACGACCAGCCGCCCGCCCGGCTTCAGGCAGCGCTCTGCCGCCCCCAGCGCCCGCGCCAGTTCACCCAGTTCATCGTTCACGTAGATGCGTAGCGCCTGGAATGTCTTCGTCGCCGGATGCTGATCATCGCCACGCCGCCCGCCCACGGCGCGCGAGACGATCTCCGCCAGCGCTCGCGTCGTGGTGATGGGTGATTCGCCCCGCGCACGCACGATCGCCCGGGCTATCCCGCGCGAGCGCCGCTCATCGCCGAGCGCAAAGATGATGTCGGCCAGTTCTTCTTCCTCGGCCCGATTGGCGACATCGGCCGCCGACGTGCCCGCCGACGACATCCGCATGTCGAGCGGCCCGTCCGCCATGAACGAGAATCCGCGCCCGGCCTCGTCGATCTGCATTGAGGAGACGCCGATATCGAGCACCACGCCGTCGACCGGCGCCACGCCCTGCTCGCGCGCCGCATCCTCCAGTTCGGAAAAGCGTGATTCCAGCAGCGTCAGCCGGTCGCCGAGCTGCTGCTCCAGAGGCTGCCCGCCGATGATCGCCGATGGATCGCGGTCGAGCGCCAGCACGTTGCAATCCGCCGCGTCGAGGATGGCGCGCGTATAGCCGCCCGCCCCGAAGGTGCCGTCGATATACGTTTCACCGCTTGCGGGCTTCAGGCTCGCCAGCACCTCGGCGAGCAGCACGGGGATGTGGCGCGCACGACCAGCGTCAGTTGAGTTTCCTGACCGGCGGCGCGCCGTCATCCCCGTGCTCCTTCGCTGCCGTCATCCTCATCCGAGGATAAACGGCTCCCCGCGCCGAAGAGCTTACGTGTCTCGTGGATTTTTGCCCGCGCGCGCTCACGCCGCTCGGCGAAGCGCTCCGGGCTCCACATTTGAAACTTGTCGCCAAGGCCGACAAAAGTGACCTGGGATGAAAGCCCCGCATGGGTGCGAAGACTCTCAGGAAGGCTGATGCGGCCGTCCCCATCGATCGTGAGGACCTGAACGTCGCCGTAGAGTGCGACAGAGAGCTCGTCCCGCTCGTCCGAATAGTCCGGCAGGCCTGCGAGAAGCCCATCGATCTTTTTTGCAAGTCTCTCGCCGCCTGCATCGAGCGCAGGAGCCTCGAGCGCGGGGTAGCAGTAGATGCCGCCTGCGCCTCCTGAGGCATAGCCATCGCGATCGAGAACGGCACGGAAAGGTGCTGGCACGGAGACGCGCCCCTTAGCATCGATCTTGTTTGTGAATGTCGAGACAAAGCGGTCCATCCCCTTTTCGCAGCCTCGCGCACTTCACTCAAAAACAACCGCACATGGTGGAGCCTGAGCTCCCTTCACCTGATGCACCGGCCGGGGGGCCGTGGCGGTCGCTCGCGTCTGCGAGCCCTCATTCGAGACCGGCGCCCTGCCACGGGACCCTGCCCGGTGCGGTCGGGCATTCATGGGATCGCATGGGATGAAATGGGCGTCAATGGTTTGTTAAGGATTTCCACCGGGCAAACTTGGGTTGCAGTGCCCGCTGTGGGCTCACGGACGCAGCTTGCGCTTCCCTGCTGGTGCACCTAGGGACGACAACAAGCGTTTCCCGCCTCAACTGCAGGATTTCAGACGATGCGAATACCCGACGTGCGCTCGATGATTGCGATTGGTCTATCCGGCCAGCTGGGCCTCAACGGCCACCTCCCGTGGGAGGGCAACCCGGGACCGGAATACAAAGAGGACGTCGCAAACTTTTTCGCCAAGACCCGCGGCCATGTTCTACTCGCCGGGCCAACCACGGCGCGCGCCGTCCCCGATCACGAGCGCAAATACATGACGATCGTCGAACTGCGTTCGCACATGCACCCGCAAGAGACGCTGGCGAAATTCCCCGGCCGCGTCGTCTACATCGGCGGCGGCCCCCCGGTGTGGGACGTCTATGCCAAATACATCCATCACTGGGACATCAATCGCCTTCCCTACGACGGGCCAGCGGATCGATGGTTCAATCCGAACTGGCTCGTCGCGGGAGGGAACGCGAGATAAAGAGCGGCGCCTACCGGCAGCAGCGGCGCTGACGCGGTGCGTACACGTAGGGCTGCACGTAGCGCTGACGCGGCACGTACACCGGAGCCGGATAGTAGGTGTAGGCCGGCCCCACGACGTAGCCGCAGCAGCCCGAATAGACCTTGCGCGGATAGTAGGAATAGGACGGCGGCACGACGTAGACGACGGGCGGGCCGTAATAGACTTCCGGATAGAGCGGGGCGTAGTCGCGATACCAGCGGTACGCGCGAGCCTCCGCGTTGTCGGCGGTGACGCCGAACGCCGTGACAGCCGCGACGGCGCACAGCAATGACATGAGCAGCTTACGCATGAAACCCTCCTTGAACCCTCATGCGAAGCTAACTTCGATTGCTTACTGCCGGATTGAAATTTTGACTGCAAAATCAAACACTAAAGCGCCAGGAATTAAAGCGAGGTTGGCGCCTGGCCGATTGCGGGACAACACCCGCGCGCGCCTTCTCGCGATGCCGGCACAACAGCTAATTTGCGATAGGAAAGTGTCAGCTGGCCTGTAAGCCGGGTTCTGTCTGGAGCTAGCCCAACACCGGCTTGCCGAGTGTTGGCCAAAGGCTCCGCGACGGCCATTCATCTGGGACACCCATTGCTGAGTGCCTCGAGCAACCAACCCGGGCGGCGGGTCTGAAGACGAACCTGGCGCCACCTTTCGGCGCGCCCGGCCACCCCTATTTGGTTTTGCTCCCGGTGGGGTTTGCCCTGCCACCGACGTTGCCGCCGGCGCGGTGCGCTCTTACCGCACCCTTTCACCCTTACCCTGCTTCGCCGAAGCTTCGCCGGGCGGTTTGCTTTCTGTGGCACTTTCCCTGGGGTCGCCCCCGGCGGCCGTTAGCCGCCACCGTGTCTCCATGGAGCCCGGACTTTCCTCCACCGGCGTTGCTTGATGGACCATAGACGCCCGCAATCCGGCAGCGGCCGTCCGGCCAGCTGACAATGGGAATAAGGGTCTTTGCAGAAGCAGCGTCAAGCCCCGGCGGGAGGAAGGACCAGGGCGAGCATGCCGGAAAAACCTTCAGCGCCGCACCAGCACGGAAGCGGCGTTCCCAAGCCGCTTTCAATTCGCTGCCCGAGCGCGCCGAATAAGCGAATTTAGAACTCCAACAATGAGCAGTAATTGGCCGAATACATTTGATTATTTCAATAGCCCCATTTGCCGTCGCGGCGAATGGCATCTTTCCGTTGCATACGGCCTCCAATACATGCTGCACCGCACGACCGACGAGACAAAAAATAAACCTACCCATTTGGGTAATAAAAAAGTCACATAAACCTACCCACACCCGACCGCACAGAGCGGGAAGGATCGTTGATAATCGAGCCAAAGCATCGATCTAGCCTCGTGATCACGGCTCTCCGTCACACCGTGACACTACCCATTGGCCACCAACACTGACCTAAGTCAGTCATCCACCCCTTTGGGTGCGGTGCGGCAAGCGCAGGTACTTACCCGCGTTTCGCGTCCAATTGCTTGAAAGACATTCGTATTAAGTGATAACGCTGGGGTCGAAAGCTTAGCCTCAAAAAAACAAGCTTCGAGGAAAACCCGCCGATGAACGTTCAGACCCAGATCAGTGCAGGTACTGCTCACGGTCAGGCTCCCACCGCCAATCCGAAAGTCCTGGCGTTCGTCGAAGAGGCAAAAGCCCTCTTCAAGCCTGAAAGTGTCTACTGGTGTGACGGATCTCCTGAGGAATATCAGGCGCTTGCTAAAACGCTTGTGGACGGTGGCACTGCCATCCGCCTCAACGAAGAGCTGCGACCCAACTCCATCCTCGTCCGCTCCGACCCGGCCGACGTTGCCCGCGTCGAGGACCAAACCTTTATCTGCTCGAAATCCCAGGACGATGCCGGTCCCTCGAACAACTGGCGCGACCCCGCCGAGATGAAGGCGACGCTGTCGCAGCTGTTCGACGGCGCCATGGCCGGACGCACCATGTACGTCGTCCCCTATTCGATGGGTCCCATCGGCTCTCCCATCGCCGGCATCGGCGTCATGGTCACCGACAGCGCCTACGCCGTCGCCAACATGCACATCATGACGCGCGTCGGCTCCAAGGTCTGGCAAGCACTCGGCAACTCCGATGATTTCGTCCGCGGCATGCACACTGTCGGCGCCCCGCTCTCGTCCCCCAACACTGCTGACGTGCCCTGGCCGTGCAACAAGACCAAGTACATCTCCCACTTCCCCGAAACGCGCGAGATCTGGTCCTACGGATCGGGCTACGGCGGCAACGCCCTGCTCGGCAAGAAGTGCCACGCCCTGCGCATCGCCACCGTCAAGGCGCGCGATGAAGGCTGGATGGCTGAGCACATGCTCATCCTCAAGCTCACCAATCCCCAGGGCCGGGTGAAGTACGTCGCCGCCGCTTTCCCGTCCGCGTGCGGCAAGACCAACCTCGCCATGCTCGTGCCCACCATTCCCGGCTGGAAGGCCGAGACGATCGGCGACGACATCTGCTGGATGAAGTTCGGCCCTGACGGCCGACTGCGCGCCATCAACCCGGAAACCGGCTTCTTCGGCGTTGCCCCCGGCACGGGCAACGACTCCAACTTTAACGCCATGATGACGCTCACCGGCAACATCATCTTCTCCAACGTCGCGCTCACCGACGACGGCGACGCCTGGTGGGAGGGCGCGACAGCCAAGGCGCCCGAGCATCTCGTCGACTGGATGCGCCGCTCCTGGAAGCCGGGATGCGGCCGCACTGCCGCGCACGCCAACGCCCGCTTCACCGCACCTGCCGGCCAGTGCCCGGTTATCGCGCCCGAGTGGGAGGACCCGAACGGCGTGCCGATCGATGCCATCCTCTTCGGCGGTCGCCGCGCCTCGACTGTCCCTCTCGTGATGGAAGCGCTGAGCTGGGCGCACGGCACCTTCCTCGGCTCCATCATGGCGTCCGAGAAAACCGCTGCCGCCGCCGGACAGGTCGGCGAATTGCGCCGCGACCCGATGGCGATGCTGCCCTTCTGCGGCTATCACATGGGCGATTACTTCGCCCACTGGCTGAAGATGGGCGAGAAGGGCGGCGCCAACATGCCGAAGATCTTCTACGTCAACTGGTTCCGCAAGAACGCCAATGGCAAGTTCATGTGGCCGGGCTACTCCGACAACAGCCGCGTGCTGAAGTGGATCTTCGACCGCTGCGACGGCAAGGCGGAAGCCGTCGAAACACCAATCGGCCGCCTGCCGACCGAAAACTCGCTCGACACCAAAGGCTGCAAAGTCGATCCGAACGACCTCAAGGATCTCATGAGCGTCGACAAGGAAGGCTGGAAGTCGGAGATCCCTTCCATTCGCGAGCACTTCGCGACCTTCGGCGCCAAGCTGCCGCGCCAGCTCGCCGACGAACTCGACGCATTGGAGCGACGCCTCGCCTGATCACGGCAATTTCTGGGCAATTCGGGCCGCGCGAAAGCTTTTCGCGCGGCCTTTTTCATTTCCAATCGAACTTTTTCGCGAAAGCTAAGGCCATAATTTTCAAACAAAAACGACTCTGCACCCCAAAACGATGCATATGCCTCTAAAAACAAGCACTTGCGCGAGTTGTGGCGGCACTTACGTTAACCATGTGGTAACTGTTGCATGGGGTACGCAATGTTGCGGTTCGTTGTCGATTGGCTGGCAGGCGCCACGCGATCGTCCGCAATTGCCGTTGATGTCCCCGTCGTCCGCGACGCCTCTGCAATCCTCCGCTTCCTGCAACGCCAAGACGAAGCCGCCAATGCCCTGACCCCGCGCGAACGCGGCGTCCGCTTCCATCGCGACGAGTTCACCCGCCTCTTCGACGCCCTCGAGCGCTGGCCGACCGTCGAGTTCATCACCACGCACGGCCTCCCCATCGAATCCGTCGACGACCTCCCCAAGAGCGCCGACGGAGGGATCGACGTCGTCGTGCGCATCATCACCCCAACCGAGCACGGCGCCCGCATCGTCGCCGGCCGCATTCGAAAGATGATCGTCAACCAGCAATACGAATAGTGTCCAACAGTACGAGTAGTGTCATGCCGAGTTACGAGATTGCTATCGAGTTCAAAAGCGGGCACGTCACGCGCCCGATGGTTCAGCAGATCGCCGGTGCTGCCATCCACACCCGCGCCGACGTGCGCGAGGTCATCATCCGGGCGACCAGCGCGGCTAAGACAGCGCAAACTGCTGTTGCCGACTACAACGACAACCGCGCATCCCTCAAGAACCGCGCCGGTGATCCGGTCCGCGTCACGCTTGCCCTTGGGCCGGGGAGGGAATGACCGATGCCCAAGCTGCTCTGCCTCGCCCAGCACGACCCGCCCGCAAAGCGCAAAGCCAAAGGTGCCAAGTCCGAACTGGCATCGACGCCGCGCTATACGATCATCGAGCGCGTCCCCATCAGGCTCGCCGCACACAAAATCATCTGGGACGCGCTGCGCAAGCACGCGCAGCAGCAGTCCATCATCGACGTCGCACACCCGCACGATCAGTTTGCGGCCGGCGTCATCGCCATCGATAAGCTCAGCAAGGATTCAACCCGCGCACTGGCAGAAATCCTCAACGAGCGGCGCGCCATGACCGTCGGAGCCAGCAAGGATGTCGTCGCCGATGACATCCTCGCAAAGCACCTCGACCGGCTGTTCGAACAGGAGATGGAGTGGCTCGCCATTCGCAACCTGCTGGCGACAGCCCTGCGCCCGGCGAGGGCAACGGCACGCCGCAAGCCCGCGCGCGCGCTCCTTCTCGTCGACGCATGAGGCCGTAAGCTCTCCGGCCTCACGCGCTCTTGCCTCACATGATCATGAACCTCTGCTCGGCGCGCTCATCGCTGCCAGGGAACAGCTTGTTCGCCTTCGCCTCCTCGACCGCGGCCCACACGCGGGCACCCGGCTTCGGCTCGCTGGTCAGCTTCACCTTGATATTGCGGTGATCGCCCGCGTTGAGGTCTGTTGCCCCGATCAACGAGGCCGACGACTTTTCGGCCGGGTCACCTGACAGGATCACCAGCCTGCCGTTCTGCGGCAGGTAGGCGTACGTAATCGAGACGGCATCGTTCTTCGGCTTCTGATTGAGCGCGGTGACGGACGGAAGAATGTTGTCTGCGTGCGCCACCGTCGCCATGGCGAGCACCATCCCGACGACCGGCAGCATGCGAGCAAACTTTGCAGATGATTTCATTGTCAGCCTCCTGCGAGAGAGGAAGGGCGGCGGGGGCTCACCCCACCGTGCCCAGCAGCGCGGCACCTGCGACGGCGGACAGGTCCGCGCCGCCCGCGCTGCATATCCTCCAGCTAAGAATCCCCCTGCCCCACCGCAACTTTCCGCCGCCTTACGGATTGTTGAACCTGCCCGCCACACACTGCCAGAGCCAACGCAGAACGCGAGGACCACCCCCATGCCGAACAAGATCCTTGTCTTCTACGGCTCCTACCGCCGCGACCGCATGGGCATCCGCCTCGCCGACTATCTCGTCGCGCAACTGAAGGCACGCGGCGATGACGCTGAGTTGATCGACGCGAAGGCGGTCGGCCTGCCGATGCTCGACCGCATGTATAAGGAATACGATCCGGGCACCGCGCCGCCCGCGATGGAAACGCTGGCGCAAAAGATCAAAGCGGCCGACGCGTTCCTCTTCGTCGTCGGCGAATACAATTGGGGCTACCAGCCCGGCCTCAAGAACCTCACCGACCATTTCCTCGAGGAATGGTTCTGGCGCCCCGCCGCCATCGCCAGCTACTCGGCCGGCCGCCTCGCCGGCGCGCGCTCCAACTTCCTCTGGCACGGCACGCTGTCGGAGATGGGCATGGCGGTCATCTCCAGCACCCTCACGGTCGGCCCCATTGGCGCCGCGCTGGACAGCAGCGGCGCGCCGACCGGCGAGGGCGGCAAGGCGCTGGCCGACAGCTTCCCGCGCTTTGCCGACGATCTCGCCTGGTGGACCGCGGCCGCCAAAGCCCAGCGCGCCGCCAAGGCGCCGCCGTACTGACCCCGCTCCAACGTCTATTCATAAACAAATTCGATTGATTCCATCGCTATAATGCGTTGGATCGATCATTCGCTTTATTGGAGGGTGCGCATCGAAGGAGAACCCCGATGCCCACCGCCGCCGCAACCGAAGGCCGCCCCGCGCTTTGCCAGCCCTCAACGCCATCACAGGCGACGGCCCAGTCGCCGTTCCACGCTTTCACGCAGGCGCTGCCCGGCATCGGATTGACAGTCGCCATCGCTGGCGCGGCGTTCCTCGCCCATCAGGTTCCCGGCATCTCCGCCCTGAGCCCGCTGATCCTCGCCATCGTCATCGGCGCCGCCCTGCACAACATCATCGGCACGCCCGCATGGGCGAAGCCGGGCGTGAAGGTCTCGCTGCGCCGCGTTCTGCGCCTCGGCGTGATCCTGCTCGGCTTGCAACTCACGGCGAGACAGGTGGTGGAGGTCGGCCCCAGCGGTCTCCTCATCATCACCGCCAGCCTGATCGTCACGTTCGCCTTCACCACGTGGCTCGGCCACATGATGGGCGTCGACCGCAAGCTGACGCAGCTCATCGCAGCCGGCACATCGATCTGCGGCGCCTCCGCCGTGATCGCGACCAACACCGTGACCCAGGGCGAGGACGAGGACGTCGCCTACGCCATCGCCTGCGTGACGATCTTCGGCTCCATGGCCATGCTCAGCTATCCGCTGCTGTCCTCAATGATGCAGCTGAACCCGCACGCCTTCGGCCTGTGGGCAGGTGCCTCCATTCACGAGGTGGCGCAGGTCGTTGCCGCGGCCTTCCAGGGCGGCACCGCATCGGGCGAGTTCGGAACCATCGCCAAGCTCAGCCGCGTCATGCTGCTCGCGCCCGTGGTGATCACCCTTGGCCTCATCGCCGCACGCCAGGCGGCGAGCAGGCTCGGCGCCAGCGCAGCAACGGAGCGCAGCGCCGGTCGCCCGCCCATCCCCTGGTTCGTGCTCGGCTTCATCGCGCTGATCGGCCTCAACAGCCTCATCGCCATTCCCGCCGACGCCAAAGCGTGGACCGCCGGCACCACGACGTTCCTTCTGTCGATGTCGCTCGCCGCCATGGGCCTCGAAACCGATCTCACCAAGCTGCGCGCCAAGGGCGCCCGGCCGCTGATCCTCGGCGCCACCGCCTCGCTGTTCATCGCCGCCTTCAGCCTGACGCTCATTCTGCTCGCGGGCTGATACATTCCCGGAGCTTAACGCCATGACGCTCGAGCAACTGCGCATCTTCGTTGCCGTTGCCGAGCGTCAGCACGTGACGCGCGCGGCCGAGGCAATCAACATCACCCAGTCTGCGGCCAGCGCCGCCATTGCCGCGCTCGAAGGCCGTTACGGCGTCGCTTTGTTCGACCGCATCGGCCGCCGCATCGCGCTGACCAAGGCGGGCGAGGAATTTCTCCCCGAAGCACGCGCGGTGCTGGCGCGCGCAACAGCAGCGGAACGAACGCTGGCCGACCTTGCCGGCGTCAAGCGCGGCGCGCTCACTCTTTACGCCAGCCAGACGATCACCAATTACTGGCTGCCGCAGTTCATCGCCCGCTTCCGTGCGCTCTATCCGGGCATCACCTTGAACGTTGTCGCCGGGAACACGCAGCAGGTCGCCGCTGCTACACGCGAAGGCCTCGCCGATCTCGGCTTCGTCGAGGGCGCAATCGACGATCCCCAACTCACGAGCGAAGTGGTCGCCACCGACGAAATGATCGCGGTGTTCGCCAAGGCCGATCCGCTCGCCCGCAAATCGAAGCTGTCGATTGCCGATCTGAAGAAAACCCGCTGGGTGCTACGCGAGCCGGGCTCTGGCACGCGCGCCGAATTCAAGCTCGCCCTGCAGCGCCTCGGCATTGCGCCCACCGACCTCGACATCGCACTGGAGCTGCCCTCGAACGAGGCCGTGCTCGCGGCCGTCGCCGCAGGTGCGGGCGGCACCGTCGTGTCCGCACTCGTCGCTGACGCCGGATTGCGCCTCGGCGAGCTCGCGACGCCGAAGGAGCCGCTGTCGGAGCGCACGTTTCAGGTGCTGCGCCATCGCGAGCGCCACATCAGCCGCGCCGAGGCGGCCTTCCTTGCGCTTCTCCCGCATCGCAAATATGACCCGCATCGACCGTAAGCGGTACCTCGGTGCTATCAGGGCGACCGGTCGTCATCTCGCGCATCAGCGCGCGCGGCGTCGGATTGAAAAGGTTGTGCTGCGCTTTCTCGCCCGCATTGGCACCACCCGCCAACGCCAAAGCAAACCCCACCGCAGCACTTCGGGGTGTTGATGCACTCATCGCCCGGCCGACGACCATCAGTCGGCCACAAGAACTCAGTTAGCATTAGCTGAGTTAGTTTATACTAACTTTTGTTGTCAAGCTGAGAGTGCGCTAAAATGCAAGGCATGGATTCGTCACGCAAAAGAACCTCGACTGCCCAGCCGCGCGCGCCGGCCGACCACGCCGAGCGCTTTCGCCGCGTGCGCGACGCGCATCAGTCGGAAACCGCCGAGGATTATGTCGAGATCATCGCCGAACTCATCGGCGAGAAGGGCGAGGCGCGCCTCGTCGATCTCGCCGAGTGCTTCGGTGTTACCAAGGCGACCGTGAACAACACCATCCAGCGCCTGCAGCGCGACGGTTTCGTCACCAGCGAGCCCTACCGGGCCATCTTCCTCACCGACAAGGGACGCAAGCTGGCCGCCGCCTCACGCGAGCGCCACCTGATCGTGCGCGACCTGCTGATCTCGCTGGGCATCGACCCCGAAACCGCCGAGGCGGACGCCGAAGGCATCGAGCATCACGTCAGCAAGACGACGCTCGAAGCCTTCCGCCGTCACCTCGCCAAGCAGCGCCGTCCACGCGACTAAACGTTCTCCGCCGCCTTGGCGCCGAGCGTGTGGCGAAAATCGTCATAACCGAACGTGCCGACCACGCGATAGCCGCCGTCCTCGTCGAGGATGGCAAGGTCCGGCCGCGGCGTGCCGTTAAAGGTGGTGTTCTTCACGAACGAGTACTGCATCATATCCGTGAACACGATCCGGCTGCCGACCTGCAACGGCTCGGGGAACGAATATTCGCCGATGATGTCGCCGGTCATGCACGTCTTGCCGCCGAGGATGTAGTCGTGCGCATAAACGCCCGGCTTGTCCGCGCCGATCACCTGCGGCGTGTACGGCACCTCCAGCACGTCCGGCATGTGGCAGCTCGCCGACGTGTCGAGAATGGCGATGTCCTTCGCGTTGCGGTGCAGCCCGATGACCGACGCGACCAGATAACCGGTATCGACCACGATCCCCCCGCCCGGCTCTAAAATGACCTCAACGCCGAACTCAGCACGGAACGCCCTGATCGCCGCGATCAGCTTGTCGACGTCATAGCCCGGCTTATTGATGAAGTGTCCGCCACCGAAGTTCACCGCCTTCACCTGACGGATGTAGGGCGCGAAATCACGGGCAACGCGCTCGATCAGCCCAACCGAGCCATCGGCCATGCTCTCGCACAGCGCGTGCGCATGGAAGATGTCGATCTCGCCCCACGGCAATTCGTCGATCTGTTCGCGGGTCGTGCCAAAGCGCGAGCACGGCGCGCACGGGTCGTACAGCGCCCCGCCCAGCGTCGCGTTGGAATAGCCCGGGTTGATGCGCACGCCGATCTTCGCACCGGCAGCTTTGGCGATACCGCCGAACCGCGCCATCTGCTCCGGCGAGTTGAAATAGATGTGGTTGGCGATGCTCGAAAGCCGCTCCACCTCGCCCGGCGAATAGGCCGGCGCGTAGACGTGCACCTCCTTGCCGAACTCCTCCGCCCCCATGCGCGCCTCGAACTCACCGCTCGCCGTCGAGCCGTCCAGCACATCGCGCATCAGCGGGAAAGCCGCCGGCATCGCCCACGCCTTGGTGGCGAGCAGGATCTTGGCTCCGGCCTCGCGGCGAATGCGGGCGACGGTCTCGAGATTGCGCTTCAGCGCGGCAACATCCAGCACATAGGCGGGCGTCGCCATCGCGGCAGGCAGCTTCAAGGTCATGGCAGATAATCCCAAGGTGCCGGCAGACCATCCTTCCGGGCCGCCGCTATATGGCATTGCCGCGCGCCAGTTGAAAGTGACAGCGCGTAGCGGAAAGGCCCTAACGCCCGCGCATGTCAGCCAGATGATTGCTGACGGTCTCGATCACCCGCTCATCGCGCATGTAGGCGTTGTGGTAGAGCGCATCGCTCAGGTGCTTCCACATCGTGTCCGGGTCGGCGAGGCCGCCCTCCGGCCCATCGGCGGCAACCACCGATGAATAGAGCTTGTGCGCGGCAACGAAGATCGCCTCGTCGTCGATGCCGCCGAGATTGACGACCTCGAGCCGCGCCTCGCGCACCACTTTCACGTAGGGCGGCAGGTGGCCAACGCCCGTCAGCACGTAGGCGCCATCCCCGCCGTAGGCAGCGCCCACCACGCCACCATGGATCGCCCCCGTAAGCGTCTTCGCCCACAGCCAAGCACCGCCGAGCCGCGCGAACAGCACCACCACCCCGAAAATGGCGGCATAAACCAGCGGAACCAGCAGTAGAAAGGTCAGGTCGGCCGCGGCACCTAGGCCGAACTGGCCCGCGCGAAACTTCTCGATCAGTGGCGTGAAGAAGTAGCCCGCGGTCGCCGCAAAGAAGACGACGGTGCCGACCACGCCGGCGAGCCGTGCAAATGCCGTCAGCGAGCGCCGCGCGCTTGCGACAGTGACGTATTGAGGCGAGATCGCCGCCGCCGTTTCCAGAAGCCGCATCGCCTCATCGCGCGGACTGTGGATGACCAGCCACTGCTCGTCGCGGATGCCGCGGCTGCACCGCGCGCGATTACACAGTCGCCACAGCAGCGTGCGCAGCCCGCGCCACGCGCTCCAGAGAGAAAGCGCCAGCAGTCCGCCGAAGAACACGATCGTCTCGATGATCTTGTTGGTGCCAGCCCCGAGGATCGTCACCAGATACCAGACCATGATCGGCGCGATCACGAGCCCCATCACCGCCTGGAACAGCGCGATCAACCACGGCACCGTCTTAAGGCGCCGCTTAAAAAACGGCGTGCCGAACGTCACCACCCCGCCCCGCAGCGGCGACGGCGGCAACAACGCCAGCGCCTCGGCCGTCACGTTGCCTCCGTGGCTGTGCGCGATGATCGAATAGGATGCGCCGGACTTCTCCAGCTTGGCGAGCGTGCGCGCCAGATTGACCGAACCTAGCAGCCGGTCGAAATCCGAATTCCTGCCCGTCCAATGCACCGGCAGGATCTCTACTTCGCTGACACCGCGTTTCGACAGGGCTTCTGTCAGCTGGTTGGCGAACTCCGATCCCTTCTGCCACCAGCGCTCACCGGCATCGTCATCGTGCTGACTGTTTGTGCCGTGAACCGTGACCACGACGTGGCGTGCGACGGTGGCGCTCGGCAGCTCGGCAGCCTCCGACGGCTCGCTGGCTTGAGACATGATCCTCCCCCGGTACGCGGTCGCTCGGCATCGTTTCCCCCACGATGCCGGACGAAATATGACAACAAAAAAGGGTGGCATACGCCACCCTTTCCTTGCAACCCGCTGCTCGGAAAAGCGGGGATTAGGTATTCACAGCGAACAGCTCGGCCTGCTCGGCCGTATCCAGCTCGCGCACGTGCCAGGGGAGTCCCTGCTTGCCGATCTCGTCCATGAACGGCTTGGGCGGAAGCTGCTCGACGTTGTAGACGCCGCCCGGCTTCTTCCACGAGCCGTTGAACAACATCATCGCGCCGACGACCGGCGGCACGCCCGTGGTGTACGACACCGCCTGCGCGCCCGTCTCCTTAAACGCCTGCTCGTGATGGCAGACGTTGTAGATCATCGCGCGCTTCGGCTTGCCGTCCTTCGTGCCGGTGAAGATGCAGCCGATCGACGTGCGCCCGGTGTAGCCCTCGCCCAGCGACGACGGCGGCGGCAGCAGCTCCTTCAGGAACTCCATCGGAATGACGGGATTGCCCTTGTACATGACCGGGTCGATGCGCGTCATGCCCACGTTTTGCAGCACTTCGAGGTGCTTGATGTAGTTGTCCGAGAACGTCATCCAGAAGCGGATCTGCTTCAGCCCGCGGATGTTCTCGACGAGGCTCTCTTCTTCCTCGTGATAGATGAGATAGCTCTTGCGCGGACCGACCTCCGGATAGTCGATCATCGCCGAGATCGACAGCGGATCGATGTCGATCCAGTTGCCGTCTTTCCAATATTTGCCGCGCTGCGTCACCTCGCGGAGATTGATCTCCGGATTGAAGTTGGTGGCGAACGCCTTGCCGTGGCTGCCATCGTTGCAGTCAATGATGTCGATCGTCTCGATGGTGTCGAACAGGAATTCCTGCGCGTAGGCGCAATAGATGTTCGACTGCCCGGGATCGAACCCGCAGCCGAGGATCGCCATGATCCCCTTGTCCTTGAAGCGGTCCTGATACTTCCACTGCCACGAGTACTCGAACTTCGCGACGTCGCGCGGCTCGTAGTTGGCGGTGTCCATGTAGTGCACGCCCGCTTCCAGGCACGCATCCATGATCGGCAGGTCCTGATAGGGCAGCGCCATGTTGATCACGAGGTCGGGCTTGACCTTGTTGATCAGCGCCACTGTCTCGGCGACGTTATCGGCATCGACCTGGCTGATCTCGATCGGCGTGACACAGCGCTTCGCCACCGCCTCGCAGCTGGCGATCCGGCGCGAGGCCAGATGCACCCGCTTGAACACGTCGCGGTTCATCGCGCACTTCTGTGCGGTAACAGAACCCGCCGCGCCGGCGCCGATGATGAGGACACCTTCCAATTCGCATCTCCCGCTGACAAGGATAGAAGCCTGGAGCACGCCCATGCCGCTCCGAGGCGAGGGAATTAGTGCAGCCGCACCCCGAGTACAATACCTATGTGCTTAACGCCTATTTGTGACAGAGCTTGCGAATGCGACGCAAAACTGTCTTCTGCCTCCTTGAAGCACAGGCGTAGGGCGTGCAGGGGCGGCCGTGACTGATCAATCTCACAACGAAATCCCTGCCGGAGCCGTCAGCCTGGCGGACTACGAGCGCCTCGCATCGGAGCGTCTCCATCCCAAGGCCTGGGCATTTCTCTCCGGTGGCGCCGGCGATGAAATCACCGTGCGCTGGAACCGCGAGGCGTTCGACCGGCTCCAGCTTCTGCCGCGTGTGCTGCGCGGAGCCGCCAGCGCCGATTCCCGGCTGGAAATGTTCGGCCGCGCCTTTTCCCATCCGATCCTGCTCGCCCCGGTCGCCTACCATCGGCTCGCACACCCGCACGGAGAGCTGGCCACCGCCACCGCTGCGGCCGCGCAGGAAGCCGGCCTCGTGCTCAGCACGCTCTCCTCGGAGACCTTGGAGGACGTGGCCGCAGTGGCCGGACCGCGCCGCTGGCTGCAGCTTTATCTGCAGCCCCAGCGCGCGGACACGCTCGACCTTGTTCGCCGCGCCGAGGCCGCCGGCTACGAGGCGCTGGTCCTCACTGTCGACGCCCCGATCAACGGCGTGCGTGATCGTGAGCGTCGCGCCGGCTTTGCTCTCCCGAACGGCATCACCGCCGCCAACCTCGCTCGCTACGCGCAGTTCCCCTCCGGGGGCGCCCTCGAGCAACTCATGGCGCTCGCCCCGACCTGGGAGGACGTCGAGTGGCTCATTGGCGAGACCACCCTTCCCGTGGTCCTGAAGGGCATCCTCCATCCTGACGATGCCGAGCTTGCCGTTGCCAGCGGCGCGGCCGGCATCATCGTCTCCAACCACGGCGGCCGCACCCTGGACACCGTCCCGCCGACCCTCGACCTCCTGCCCGCGGTCGTCAGCCAGATCGAAGGGCGCATCCCCGTGCTGATGGACGGTGGCATCCGCCGCGGCACCGACGTCCTGAAGGCGATGGCCCTCGGCGCCACCGCCATCCTCGTCGGCCGTCCTATCGTCTATGGGCTCGCCGTCGCCGGTCCGCTCGGCGTTGCACACGTGTTGCGTCTACTCCGCGACGAGTTCGCCATTGCCATGGCGCTGACCGGATGCGCTACCGTCGCCGACATCCCGCGCGCCAATCTCATCCGGCAGTGAGCCGAGCGAAGGTTATGCTATCGTGCAGGGAATTCGATCCTCTGAGCGGGACTTAGCACCATGGAACTTGCACCGATGTCTTTTCTGGGCTGGCTGATCATCGGCGCCCTGGCCGGCTGGCTCGCCGGCAAAATCGTCGTCGGCTATGGCTATGGCTTCGTCGGCAACATCGTGATCGGCATTCTCGGCGCATGCGTCGGCGGGCTCATTCTCCCCAAGCTTGGCATCGTGCCGGAATCGACAGGCGCTAATTTTATCGCCGCGACGCTCGGCGCCGTAATCCTGCTGTTCGTGCTGGGCCTGCTGCGCCAGCGCTAATTGCGTACAATTTCACCGAATTTCTACAAACCCCAGCAACGGCCCTCTGTGATTATGCCCCGATCGCAATGATCCGACACCGGATCGTCCGTTTGGGCCGCCAATGATTCTCGATATGCCGACCATTTCGCTCGTGTCCCTGTCGGCAACGACGCTCGTCGGCTTGCTGCTGTGCTTCGTCTGGTGGCGCGAACGTAGCAATCCTCTCATCGGCTGGTGGGGTGTGGGCCAACTGTTGATGGCCGCCGGCATCGCGTTCGCTGCCGCCTCCTCCTTCGTTAACGACGAGCCTTTGTCTGCCTTCGGGCAGTCCCTGATGGTGCTTTCGGCAGCCATCTCATGGATGGCCGTACGCGAATTCGCGGGACGCACGCTAAACCCGCTTCTGGTCGCGATTTGGCCCAGCGCCTTCATCATTCTCTGCGCGACCATTGCAGTCTCGTTCGATCAGCGCTTGATCCTTGCCAGCACGCTGCTCGGCATCCTCTATCTTCTCGCAGCCGCCGAGTTCACACGCCAGCACAACGACCGCCTCGTCGCCCGCTGGCCGGCGATCGTGCTGTTGACCGTGCTCGGCCTGGGCTACCTCGCTTGGATGCCACTAACGTTGACCATGCCCGTGCGCGAAGCCGGTCTCGTTTACGCCAGCGCCTGGATGCCCGCCGTCATTCTCGTTGCCCTCCTCGGTCGTATTGCTCTGGCATTTGTCGTTCTCGCTATCGTCAAGGAGCGTGAGGAAGTCCGCCAGCGCATGTTCGCGCTGACCGATTCCCTGACCGGCCTGCCCAATCGCCGGGCCCTGTTCGATGCTGCCGACGCGCTCACCGAAGAGCAGAGATTTTCCAACAGCGAACCCATCTCCGTCCTTGTCTTCGACCTCGATCACTTCAAGAAGATCAACGACACCTACGGCCATCGTCTAGGGGATCAGGTGCTGAAGCTCTTTTCCGAGACCCTGCTCGACACACTGGACGAGGACTGCATCGTCGGTCGCCTGGGGGGCGAGGAGTTCGCCGCAATTCTCCCGGGCGCCGGTCTGCGCGCTGGCACCGAGGCGGCAGAAGACGTTCGTCTTGCATTCGCCGCCGCTGCAACGGTCGTAGAAGGCCACCAGGTGTCAGGCACGGTGAGCATCGGCGTCGCCGCGTCCGATGACGCCCTATGCGACATCGGCAGCCTGTTCCACCGCGCGGACGGCGCCCTCTATGCGGCCAAGCTGGCGGGACGTAACCGGGTGCAGTCCGTCACGCCATCCGATCCCACCCAATTCGATGGCTGGAGTGTCGAGACAACCACGCCAAGATGGTTCGATGATCGCTCCGAGGCCGCCAACCCCATGCGCACGCGCCGCTACCGCGGCTCCGTCGACGCGGCATAGCGACCTTTCAGCCCTCCAGCGTCCTGACGACTTGAAAAACAGCATTCCCGTAAGGTAGGTACTGCGGCTTCTCCGTCGAGTGCGACCGCCATGGCGCACGAACAAGCGCCCGCGAGCGCACCAGCATCGCCACACGGCGATACGCGAGGGAAAACAGAGATGGATGCCGCGACACTCTACGCCGTCATGAGCCTGGCCTCGGGTCCCAAGCGGATGACGACGCAGAAGTTCCCTACTGTCGCCATGTGCGAGCAGGAAGCACAGAAACTGCGCAAGAAGGCGTCCATGAAGGATGCCATCTTCTATTGCGTCAAGCGCAAGCCAGATTCATCAGAGCGCAAGGCCGTGCAGGAGGCTCAGGCCGCCGCCCGCAAGCGGGCTATGCAGATGCAGATGCAAAAGCAGAAACAGGGAGCGGCGCAAACGCAGGGTGCTGGTCCCATCGGCATGCCGCGTGATTTCTACAGCGGCACGACGCCACCGCAACAATAGCGCACCGGGCACCTTCAGCGCGGTGCCTCGCAGAGGGGGATGTGGGGCAATGTTCAAGCTGAAGGAGCACGGCACCAACGTCCGCACAGAGCTGCTCGCCGGCCTGACGACATACATGACGATGGTCTACATCGCCTTCGTCAACCCGGCGATTCTCGCTGACGCCGGCATGGACCACGGTGCTGTATTCGTCGCCACCTGCCTCGCCGCCGCCTTCGGCTCCGCGCTGATGGGACTCTACGCCAACCTCCCCATCGCCCTTGCGCCCGGCATGGGCCTCAACGCCTACTTCACCTACACCGTCGTGAAGGGCGAGGCTATCCCGTGGGAAGCTGCACTCGCGGCGGTCTTCGCTTCCGGCGTGTTGTTCCTCATCGTCAGCGTGACGCCGCTGCGCCGCTGGATCATCGACAGCATTTCCAAATCTCAGAAGCTCGCGATCTCCGTCGGCATCGGCTTCTTTCTCATCATCATCGGCTTGCAGGGCGCAGGCTTCATCGCCGCCGATCCAGCGACGCTGGTTCAGCTCGGCAACCTGAAATCGCCCGGCATTGCCATCGCCGCGACAGCATTCATTCTGATGGCCGCGCTCGATGCCCGCCGCGTGCCCGGCGCCATCCTCATCGGCATCATCTTCGCTTATCTCGCTGCCCTGCTTTTCGGTCTCACACCTGTGTCGGCCATCGCTTCCGCACCGCCGTCGATTGCTCCAGTCTTCTTGAAGCTCGACTTGGCCGCGCTGTGGAACCTCGCGATGCTTCCTATCGTGCTTACGTTCCTGTTCATCGTTCTGTTCGACAACACCGGCACCCTCATCGGAGTAGCGCGTGCTGCGGGCCTGACGCGCCCTGATGGCTCCTTCCCTGGGCTCGAGCGCGCGCTCGTCGTCGATTCCGCCTCGACCATGGCCGGCGCCGCCTTAGGCACCTCCACGACGACCAGCTATATCGAGAGCGCAGCCGGTGTGAACGCTGGCGGCCGCACCGGACTGGTCGCCATCACCGTCGCCGCACTATTCCTGGTGACGCTCGTGTTCGCGCCTCTTGCTGGCTCGATCCCCGCCTTTGCCACTGCCCCGGCCCTCATCTTCGTCGGCTGTTTGATGACCACGGGCGCCAGGGACATCGACTTCGACGACGCTACCGAGTTCGTGCCCGCGGCGATCACGATCATCGCCATGCCGCTTACCTTCTCGATCGCCGACGGCATCGGCTTCGGCTTCATCGCTTATGCCGGTATCAAGCTGCTCGCCGGGCGCTGGAGCGAACTCCCGGCCGCCGTCTTGGTACTCGCGGCCATCTTCGTGCTCCGCTTCGCACTGCTTTGAGCCCCGGCCCCTGCCGGGGCGGGACAATCTACCGAAATATAGTTGCAGCATCACCACACGCCGGTCCCTCGGACAGCCCCGCTAGTCGTCGCGAACGCAGCAAAATCCGGTTGCTTTCAAGCAGCGGCCATCACGCACCTGCTTGGCTCAACGGACTTTTTCGCGCTCTGAGCAGCCAGGACAGCGGAGGCCTGTCACAATCGAGGTGAACGGTCGCGACGGTTTTTAGCCGTACCGCTCGTTTTTAGGTTCAGACGCCGCACTGTTGCCTCTTTGCGGCGCCTGGTCTGGTCGGGCTCACGGGACAGGGTCGCCAAAGTGCTTAAGTTCTTCAAATCATTATTTGCGATCCTCGTCATTGGAGGGCTTACGGCCGCTGCCGTTCACTACTCCTCCGGAACCGTTCAGAACCAGCGCCAGGGCCGCTTCGGCCGCATGGACGGCCCGGTGCCTGTCGTCACCACCGACTCCCGGCTTGAGAACGTCCCTGTGTGGCTCGAGGGTGTCGGCACCGCCAAGGCGCGCAACACAGTCACCGTGCGCCCCCAGGTCGACGGCAAGATCCTCTCGATCAACTTCAAGGAAGGCCAGGACGTCAAAGCCGGCGATCTGCTCGCACAGATTGATCCCGTCACCTTTCAGGCCCAGCTCGACCAGGCGATCGCCAAGAAGGCTCTCGACGAGAGCCAGCTCGCCAACGCCAAGCGCGACCTCGAACGCTACGACCAGCTGTCCTCCAATGTGATCGCCGCCAAGACGATCGATACCCAGCGCGCGCTCGTCGCTCAGCTCGAAGCCCAGATTAAATCCGACGATGCGGCCATAGAGAATACCCGCGCCATTCTCGGCTACGCCACTGTCGTGGCGCCGATAAGCGGTCGTACCGGCATGCGTCTGATCGATGTCGGCAACCTGGTCCGCGCTTCCGACGCCGGCATCGTCGTCATTACCGAGGTGCAACCGATCTCCGTGCTGTTCACCTTGCCACAGCAGGACCTCCCCGAGATCAACAAGGCGGTCGCTCAGCGCAAGCTGAAAGTCGAAGCCCTCGAAACCGACTCCAAGAGCGTGCTCGACACTGGCGAGCTTGAGGTCATCGACAATCAGGTCGACCAGACCACCGGCACCATTCGCCTCAAGGCCGACTTCCCCAACAAGGACTTGCAGCTCTGGCCAGGCCAGTTCGTCAACGTGCGCTTGCTGCTCGATACGCTGCAGCAGGTCGTCGTCGTGCCGACGTCCGCAGTGCAGCGCGGCCCGGATGGGACCTTCGTCTACGTCATCAAGGACGGCAAAGCAGCCGTGCGCAGTGTCGCCCTCGGCCTGCAGGACGAAAAGATCGCCGTCATCACCAAGGGCCTCGCCGCGGCCGAACCCGTCGTCACCACCGGCTTTGCTCGACTGAAAGACGGCGCCGACGTCACCATCGCCCCACCTGCTGGAACGGCCCCCCCGGCCAACGGCGACAAGCCGCAAGCCAGCGATGCGACCGGCGGTGAGACATCTTCGATCATGACGGCGACGCCTGCCAACATGCAGGGCGACCTGCGTGGCGAGTTCCGTCAGGGCAAGAAGCGTGGCGAAGGTCGTAACAAGGACGGCAAGCGCGGCGACGGCAAACGCGGACCACGGAGGGAAGCCGGCAATCCTTCCGGCACCACGCCATGAGCGTCTCGGCCCCCTTCATCACGCGGCCGATAGCGACCTCGCTGCTCGCCTTCGCCACCATCCTGGGCGGCGCCCTCGGCTACTTCTGGCTCCCGGTCTCCTCGCTTCCGCAGGTCGACTTCCCGACCATCCAGGTCTCGACCCAGCTTCCCGGCGCCAACCCGCAGACCATGTCAACGCTGGTTACCGCCTCGCTCGAACGCGAGTTCGGCAAGATCCCTGCCCTGTCGACCATGACCTCGACCAGCTCTTACGGGCTCAGCCTCATCACGCTGCAGTTCAACCTCGGCCGTGACATCGACGCTGCCTCGCAGGACGTGCAGTCAGCGATCAACGCCGCCGGGTCCACGCTGCCGCGCAACCTGCCCTATCCGCCGACCTATTCGAAGGTGAACCCGGCCGACGCACCCGTGGTGACGCTCGCCATCACCTCCGACATCGTGCCCATGCGCGAGCTGTCCGACCTCGCCGACACGCTCATCGCCCAGCGGCTCTCCACGGTGACCGGAGTAGGCCACGTCTCGGTCGAAGGTGGCGTGCGCCCCGCCGTCCGTATCCAGGCCGACATCGGCCGCCTCGCCGCCTACGGCCTGTCGATCTCCGATCTCAACACCGCGATCACCACGGCCAACGTCGCCGGCCCCAAGGGCTCGCTCGACGGTACGCACCAGAGCTACACCATCTCGGCCAACGACCAGATCTCCTCCGCCGAGGCGTATCGCGACATCGTCGTCGCCTTCCGCAACAACGCACCCGTCCGCCTCAATGACGTCGCTGAAGTCTCCGAGGGCCTAGAAAACTCCCGCGTCGGCGGCTGGTATCAGGGCACGCCCGCGGTCATCATCGACGTCCAGCGCCAGCCCGGCGCCAACGTCATCGACACCGTCGACCGCCTCAAGGCCGAGCTGCCGCGCCTCGAACGCGCCCTGCCCACCAGCGTGAAGCTAACGCTGGTGCACGACCGCACCGAGACCATCCGAGCCTCGATCCACGACGTGCAATTCACGCTCGTGCTCAGCGTCGCACTCATCGTCATGGTGGTGCTGGTCTTCCTGCGCTCCGGCCGCGCCACCATCATCGCCGGCGTCGCGCTCCCCGTGTCGCTGATCGCCACCTTCGCCGTTATGTACTTCTGTGGCTTCTCGCTCGACAACCTGTCGCTGATGGCCTTGACCATCGGCACCGGCTTCGTCGTCGACGACGCCATCGTCATGATCGAGAACATCGTCCGCCACATCGAGAAGGGCCAGAAGCCGCTGCGCGCCGCCCTCGATGGTGCACGCGAGATCGGCTTCACCGTGATCTCGCTGACGCTATCGCTCGTCGCCGTGTTCATCCCGCTGCTGTTCATGACCGGCCTCGTCGGCCGCATGTTCCGCGAGTTCGCCCTGACGCTCACCATCGCCGTCGTCGTCTCGGCCATCGTCTCGCTGACGCTGACGCCGATGATGGCCGCCAAGCTGCTGAAGCATCAGCCCGAGGGGCGCGGCAACTGGCTCGGCCGCGCCTTCAACTGGTCGATGGACATGGTGATCGAGGGCTACCGCCGCACACTCGAGCTGGTGCTGCGCCACCAGACGCTGACGCTGTTCGCCACCGTGGGAACGCTGGCGATCACCATCTGGCTCTACATCATCATCCCCAAGGGCTTCCTGCCGCCCCAGGACACCGGCCTCATCACCGCCGCCCTCGAAGCCGAGCCGCAGGTGTCCTTCACTGAACTGAGCCGCTTGCAGGCCGAAGTCACTGCTGTCGTGCGCAAGGATCCCGACGTTCAGGGCGTCGTTTCTGTCGTCGGCGTCGGGCAGCTGAACCCGACACCAAACGTTTCGCATCTGAAGATCACCTTGAAGCCGCGCAACAACCGCAGCGCATTGGCACCCGCCATCATCGATCGGCTGCAACAGGCCGTTGCTTCCATTCCCGGCATCGTCGTCTATTTCCAGGCGGTGCAGGACGTCCAGATCGCCACCCGCTCCAGCCGCGCACAGTACCAATATACGCTCGTCAGCACCGACGCCGACGAAGTGCGCGAGTGGACGAGGAAGCTCGCCGCCGCGCTTTCGCAGTCGCCGATGCTGAGCGAGGTCAACCTCGAGACGATGGACACCGGCCTCAGGACGCGTGTCGATGTCGATCGCGATGTCGCCGGCCGCCTCGGCATCACCGTGCAGGCGGTCAGCGATGCCCTCAACGACGCCTTCGGCCAGCGCCAGGTTTCCACCATCTATGCGCAGGCCAACCAGTATCGCGTCGTGCTGGAAGCGATGCCACAGTACCGCAGCGATCCCTCGCAGTTAAACCGTCTCTATATTCCCTCATCCAGCGGCGCACAGGTGCCGCTTACGGCGATTGCCAAGATCACTTACACCACCGCGCCGCTCGCGGTGAGCCATCAGGATCAGTTCCCCGCCGAGACCATAAGCTTCAACCTGAAGCCGGGCGCAGCATTGAGCGATGCCGTGGACATCATCAGCGCCGCCGAAGCCGAGATCGACATGCCGTCCTCGGTCACCGGCAGCTTCTTCGGTGATGCCAGCGAGTTCGCTTCCTCGCTCAAGAGCCAGCCCTGGCTGATCCTCGCCGCCATCGTCACGATCTACATCGTGCTGGGCGTGCTCTACGAGAGCTTCGTCCACCCCTTCACCATCCTGACGACGCTTCCATCTGCCGGCATCGGAGCACTGCTGGCACTGATGTACGCCGGGCTCGACCTCTCGCTCGTCGCGCTGATCGGCATCGTGCTGTTGATGGGCATCGTCAAGAAGAACGCCATCATGATGATCGACTTCGCACTCGACGCCGAGCGCGAGCGCGGACTGTCCCCGCGTGACTCGATCGTCGAAGCCGCCTTGCTTCGCTTCCGCCCCATCATGATGACGACGCTCGCCGCCCTGTTCGGCGCCCTGCCGCTCGCGCTCGAGAGCGGCGTCGGCTCCGAGCTTCGCAATCCTCTTGGCATCACTATCGTCGGCGGCCTGCTGCTCAGCCAGCTGCTGACGCTCTACACCACGCCGGTCATCTACCTCGCCATGGAGCGCCTGCGCGCGCGTATCTCATCGGCGCCGACGCCGCAGCATGACGCCGCCACCGGCGCCAGCGCCCCAGCCGAGTAGCGCCCATGAACTTCTCGGCTCCCTTCATCAAACGCCCAATCGGCACCACACTCCTCGCCATCGGCCTCTTCCTGCTCGGCGCCACGGCGTACTACGAGCTGCCCGTCGCCAGCCTGCCCGCCGTCGACTTCCCGACGTTGCGCGTCCAGGCGAGCCGCCCGGGCGCCGATCCCGAGACGATGGCCTCCACGATCGCCGCGCCCATCGAAAAGCGCCTCGGCGAGATCGCCGGCGTCACCGAGCTCACGTCCACCAGTAAGGAGGGCTCCGTCGGCATCTCGGTGCAGTTCGACCTCTCGCGCGATATCGACGGCGCCGCCCGCGACGTCCAGGCTGCCCTCAACGCCGCAACCGCCGACCTCCCCGGCGACCTGCCGGACGTCCCCACGTTCCGCAAATACAATCCCTCCGCCTCGCCCGTGCTCATCCTGGCGATGACGTCAAAGAGCATGACGCCGAGCGCCATCTACGATGCCGCCGATACTGTCGTGGCCCAGCGCATCTCTCAGGTGCCGGGCGTCGCCCAGGTCGAAGTCAGCGGCGCCGAGCAGCCGGCCATTCGCGTCCGCGTGAACCCGACGTTACTCGCCTCCATGGGCCTCAGCATGGAGGAGGTACGCACCGCCATATCCGAAGCTAACGCAGTCGCTCCCGTCGGCGCCGTCGATGGCGACAAGCAGGCCATCACCATTGACACCAACACCCAGCTGCGCGACCCCAAGGACTACGGCGCCATCGTCCTCAAGACGCGTGACGGTAACGTTGTCCGCCTGTCGAGCGTCGCCACCGTCGAGCACGGCACACGCAACAACCGCTCGGTCGCCATGGTCGACCGCCAGCCGGGTGTGCTGCTGATCATCCGCAAACAGCCCGATGCCAACGTCCTCGAGACCGTCGACGGCGTCAAAGAGCTGCTGCCCGACCTGGCGCGCTGGATTCCCGCAGGGATCGACATCTCCGTCCTCACCGACCGCACCGAGACCATCCGCGCCAGCGTGCACGACATGCAGTTCACGCTGATCCTCGCCATCGCACTCGTCATGGTGGTCGTCTTCGTCTTCCTGCGTCGCTCGACACCGACCATCGCGGCCGGCATCACCGTACCGCTTTCTCTGGCCGGCACCTGCGCCGTCATGTGGGCGCTCGGCTACTCGATCAACAACCTGACGCTGATGGCCTTTGCCATCGCTGTCGGCTTCGTTGTCGATGACGCCATCGTCATGCTCGAGAACGTCTATCGCAATATCGAGAAGGGCATGGGCCCGATGCAGGCCGCCCTCGTCGGCTCCGGGCAAATCGGCTTCACCGTCATCTCGATCAGCGTCTCGCTCATCGCCGCATTCATCCCCGTGCTGTTCATGGGCGGCGTCATGGGCCGCATGTTGCGTGAGTTCTCGGTTACGCTCGTCGTCGCCATCGCCGTCTCGGTCGTCGTCTCCTTGTCTGTCACGCCGATGATCTGCGCCCACTTCCTCAAGGACGAGCGCGACAAGAAGCCGACGCGGTTCGATCGCGTCGTTGAAGGCGTCATCGGCTGGATGGTGTCGGCGTATGCCCGCACACTGCGGATGGCTTTGCGCCATCAGGTGGTCACGCTGTTCTCGCTGCTTTGCGTCATCGTGCTCACCGCCCATCTCTACATGCAAATTCCCAAGGGCATGTTCCCCGAGGACGATACCGGCCTCATCATCGGCTCCACCGAAGCTTCCGCGGATGTCTCCTTCGAGGCGATGCTGAAGCTGCAGAACCAGGCACTGGATGTCGTCTTGAGCGATCCCGCGGTCGCCCACGTGGGCTCCTCTCTCGGCGGATCGGGGCCAGGTCCCGGCGGCAGCAATCAGGGCCGCATGTTCATCAACCTGAAGCCACTGGCCGAACGCAACAACGAGCCGACCACCCGCGTCATCAACCGCATGCGCGGCAAGCTATCCCGCATCGACGGGTTGCAGGTACGCATGTTCGCCTCGCGCGACATCCGCGTCGGCGCCCGCCAGGGCCCATCGCAATTCCAGTACACACTCTGGGATCCCGATATCGACGAGCTGTACGAATGGGCGCCGAAGGTCCTGGATCGCATGAAGCAGATTCCGGGCCTCGTCGACGTCGCCAACGACCGTCAGGCGGGCGGACTGCAACTCGACATCAAGATCGATCGCGACGCCGCCTCGCGCCTGGGCGTGCGCATTGCCGATATCGATTCCGCTCTCAACAACGCCTTCGCGCAACGCCAAGTCTCGACCATCTACGCCCAGCGCAATCAGTATCGCGTCATCCTCGAGATCGACCCGCGCCTGCAGCGCGAACCTTCCGACCTCAACAACATCTACGTTCCGAGCACCCAGGGTCAGCAGGTGCCGCTCACCAGCGTCATCCGCATCCAGAAGGGCACCACACCGCTGGTTGTCAATCACCAGGGCCCGTTCCCTGCCGTGACCATCAGCTACAATCTCGCGGCCGGAACGACGCTGGATCGGGCCCTGCAAGACATCGACAAGGCGATGGCCGAAATCCAGACACCTGCCGGCCTGCGCGGTGAGATGGCCGGCGACGCCCGCGCCTTCGCCGAGCAATCGTCCCAGCAGCCACTCTTGATTCTCGCCGCGCTCATCGCCGTCTATATCGTGCTCGGTGTGCTCTACGAGAGTCTGGCCCATCCGCTGACGATCATCTCGACGCTGCCATCGGCCGGGCTCGGCGCCCTGCTTGCCCTTTACGTTTCCGGCCTGGAGCTGTCGATGACCGCACTCATCGGCGTGATCCTGCTGATCGGCATCGTCAAGAAGAACGGCATCATGATGGTCGACTTCGCCCTCGATGGTGAGCGCGAGCGCGGCCTCAAGCCCGCAACCGCCATCTATGAAGCGTGCCTTGCCCGCTTCCGTCCCATTCTGATGACGACCCTGGCTGCGCTGCTCGGCGCCATCCCCCTGGCCATTGCCATAGGCCCCGGATCGGAGATCCGCCGACCGCTCGGCATCACCATCATCGGCGGTCTCATCGTCTCGCAGATGCTGACGCTTTACACGACGCCGGTCATCTATCTGATGCTCGACAAATTGCATCGGCGCCTCGGCGGCGCCCGGCGCAATCAGGATGCCGACGGCGACCCGGCGCCCCCCGCCGAGGTCCAAGCCTCTCCAAGCCCTTAGCCCGCCCTGATTGCCGTGCGGGCCCGGTCCTGGTACGCAAAACGGCTGTTGAGTTCTGTCGATTGCCCAAATCCGGCTGCGACAATCGCCATGTAACGAACCCCGACCCCGCCGCGTACAGACTTACGAGGAGCTTTGTGGCTCAAGGACAGAACGAGGAGGAGTGGGCGACACTCATGCGCGCAGCCATAGGCGGCGACAGCGCCGCCTACCAAACGTTGCTTCAATCGTTGTCCAATGTGTTGCGACCGAGCGTGCGCCGGGGGTTCGCCCAAGCCGGAGCACCGCTAGGCGATGTGGAGGATGTCGTCCAGGAGACTCTCCTGGCGCTGCACCTGAAGCGCAACACGTGGGATCCGTCCCAGCCTCTGGGCCCCTGGGTACGTGCCATCGCACGGCACAAGCTGATCGACGCTCTGCGTCGGCGCGGCCGCCGCGTCCAAATTCCGATCGATAGCGTCCTCGATACGCTGTCGGTTCAGGAGGACAACTCCGGCGTCGACCGCCAGGACGCCGAACGTCTGGTTGACGGCCTCGCTGGCCGCCAGCGCGATGTCGTGCGGGCCATAAGCCTCGAGGGCCAATCGATCCGAGAGGTGGCCGAGCGGTTGAACATGAAGGAGGTGGCTGTGCGCGTCGCTTTGCATCGAGGCCTGAAAACCCTCGGCGCCCAGCACCAGAGAGACCAGGACGAATGAAGACGAACGAGCTCATCAACGCCATTGCCGCGGATGCCAAAGCACCGAGCATCCCGATCAGCACGACGGTTTTGTTCGCGGCCGGCATCGGCATTCTCGCGACCGGACTGTTGTTCTGGACCATGCTCCCCGTACGCGGCGACATGAGCGCTGCCATGGGCGATTGGCATTTCCTGATGAAGTGGGCGTTCAGTCTCAGTTTGCTGCTGACCGGAATTGCGATGGCGATCAGCCTCGCCCGCCCGCAGTGGGCACCGAGCTCGAAGCTGCTTCTCCTGCTGATTGGGCCGGCGATTCTCGGCATCGGCGTCGTCGCCGAGATGATCTCGCTTCCAGCCGCCGACTGGATGCCGACCATGATCGGCACTGCCCCTATCGCCTGCCTCGTATACGTGCCGCTGCTGTCCGGATTGCCGCTCGCATTGATGATCGTCGCGCTGCGCCGCGGTGCACCCGCGCGGCCTGCGGCTGCCGGTGCTGTGGCAGGCGTCATTGCCGTTGGCATTGCGGCAACCTTCTATGCCACCCATTGCCAGAACGACAGTCCGCTCTTTCTCGCCGCCTGGTACCTGATTGCAACCGCAATCGTCGCTGGCATCGGCGCAATCCTCGGGGCTCGACTGCTGCGCTGGTGAGGGCTTTCCAATTGACCCCCGACAGGTTCGAGCTACGCTCGCCGTTGTTAGAACAACAACGCGCAACCTAGGGGAAATCACATGGACCGCACCGAGCTAGAAACAGTATGGGCCCCGCGACTGCTGGGCCTCCTGCGCATCGTCGCCGCGATTCTTTTCATGGAGCACGGAACGCAGAAGCTGTTTGGCGTCCCGACACCAGCGCACGGAATGCCCGAAGCCTTCACGCTCTTCTGGTTCGCCGGCGTACTCGAGGTCTTCGGCGGTTTCCTCCTGCTCATCGGACTTTTCACCCGGCCGGTTGCTTTCATCCTCTCTGGTCAGATGGCGGTCGCCTACTGGATGGCCCACGCCCCGCAAAGCGTCTATCCCGCGCTCAACGGCGGCGACGCCGCGATCCTCTTCTGTTTCCTTTTCCTTTACCTCGTTGCTGCTGGCCCCGGCGCTTTCAGCCTCGATGGCGCGCGCGCAGCAAAGTAGTGGCTCAATATCTCACTAACGGACGTCTCGAAGCGTCCGATAGCCTGTCGCAAACGGCACTTCCCTGCCTCTGGAAGAGGCAGGGTTTACCATTGTCCGGCTAAGCTGCCGGATTGCCACGCGTAAGTTTGGCGATCCGGGGGTGCAACTCCACCCCAAAGGTGTTCGAGTATCCAATGCGTCCGAGTTACATCGTTCTGTTCGTAGCGCTCTGCGCGGCACTGGCCGTGGCAGCCCTCGGACCGATGCGCGGACGCAGTATCGAAGCCGGCCTCGACGACGCACGCGAAGCAATGACGTCGACTCTCGCACGCTTCGGCGGAGACGCTCCCCCGAAAGCGCCGCAGGCGCCCAAGCCTCCCGAATTGACCGTCAGCCAGCCCGTCAAGCGGGACGTCATCGAATGGGACGAGTACACCGGGCGCTTCGACGCAGTGGAAGCAGTCGAAATCCGCGCGCGAGTCTCCGGCTATCTCACCGAGGTGAAATTCACCGACGGCGAAACCGTAAAGGCCGGCGACTTGCTCTTCATGATCGACCCGCGCCCTTACGAACGCGCGCTCGAGCAGGCCCAGGCCCAGCTCAACCAGGCCAAGGTAAGCGTCAGCAACGCCAAGCTCGACGTCGAGCGTGGCCGCCCGCTGCTGAAGAGCGACTACATTTCCCGCAAAGCCTTCGATGACCGCGAGAACCTGCTGCGCGACGCGCAGGCGCTCGTCATAATCGCCGAAGCACGCGTGAAGAGCGCCGAGCTGGATTTGAGCTTCTGCCGCGTCACCGCACCGATCTCCGGACGCATCAGCCGCACGCTTGTGACGCCCGGAAATTTCGTCAGCGGCGGTGGATCGAACAACGCCTCCACGGTGCTGACGACGATCGTGAGCCAGGACCCCATCTACATTTACTTCGACGTCAGCGAAAACAACGCCCTCAAGTATCAGCGCATGTCGCAGGCGGCAGGCAAAGGCGCAACCGGCATGATCGGCGCTCAGGTCGGCGTCGGCCTTCCCGACGAGGAAGGCTTCCCGCACGAGGCCAAGCTCGACTTCCTCGAAAACCGCCTGGATCAGGGCACAGGCACATTGCGCGCGCGGGCCGTCCTCGCAAACGCCGACTACCTCTTCTCGCCCGGCATGTTTGCGCGCGTGCGCCTGCAGGGCTCACCGCAATATTCAGCGCTGCTCTTGCCTGACGAAGCTATCGCCACCGACCAGGCGACCAGATTCGTCTACGTCGTGGGCGATGACGATATCCCCGTCCGCCGCCCCGTTGAGCTCGGCCCGCTCGACGGCGGCATGCGCATCATCCGCGACGGGCTAAAGCCTGACGACTGGGTGGTCCTGCGCGGCCAGCAGCGCGTCCGCCCAGGTCAGAAAATCGTACCGCGTCGCACGCCGCTTGCGGTATCCGACGCGACCGGAGACATCGACAAGGCAACCAAGCGCTGAGGCGGCGGACACCATCATGCGCTTTTCGCATTTCTTCATCGACCGCCCGATCTTCGCGTCCGTCGTCTCGCTCATCATCCTGATCGTCGGCTCGATCGCCTACGTCGCCCTTCCCGTGGCGCAGTTCCCCGAGATCGTACCACCCACCGTCTCGGTCAACGCCAACTATCCTGGCGCCAACGCCATAACCGTCGCCGACACCGTCGCCACCGTCCTCGAGCAGGAGATCAACGGCGTCGAGGACATGATTTACATGTACTCGCAGTCGACCGACGACGGCGCCCTGTCGCTCAGCGTCACTTTCGAGATCGGCACCGACATCGATAAAGCGCAGGTCCTCGTCCAGAACCGCGTCTCGGCCGCCGAACCGCGTCTACCCGAGGAGGTGCGCCGCAACGGTGTGACCGTCAACAAGCGCTCACCCGATCTATTGCTCGTCGTTCACCTCATATCGCCCGACAACACCTATGACTCGGTCTACATCTCCAACTACGCCCTGCTCAATATTCGCGACGAACTGGCACGCATCAAAGGCGTGGGCGACGTCACGCTGTTCGGATCTCGCGAATATTCCATGCGCATCTGGCTCGACCCCGAGCGCATCGCCCTGCGCGGCATGACCGCCGACGAAGTGCTCGCCGCCCTGCGCGCCCAGAACGTCCAGGTTGCTGGCGGCGCCCTTGGACAGCCGCCCCAGCAGAACATGGGTGCCTTCCAGCTTTCGCTGCAGCTGAAGGGCCGTCTCTTACAGCCCACCGAGTTCGAGGACATCGTCCTCAAGACCGGTGCCGACGGCCGCGTCGTGCGCGTCAAGGATGTCGGCCGCGTCGAACTCGGTGCGCTGAGCTACACGACGTATGGCTACCAGGACGAGTATCCCGCAACCGTCCTCATCGTCACGCAGCAGCCCGGCTCGAACGCCATCGACACCACCAACGCCATCAAGGCGGAGATGAAGCGCCTCTCAGAGCGCTTCCCCAAAGGGCTCGAGTACCGCATCGTCTATAATCCCACCGAGTTCATCGAGGAATCGATCTCGGAGCTGTACCTGACCATTGCCGAGGCCGTGGCCCTGGTCATCATCGTGGTGCTCATCTTCCTGCAAACTTGGCGCGCTACGATCATTCCTCTCGTCGCGATTCCGGTTTCGCTGATCGGCACCTTCGCCGTGATGCAAGGGCTCGGCTTTTCCATAAACATGCTGACCCTGTTCGGCCTCGTCCTCGCGGTCGGCATTGTCGTCGATGACGCCATCGTCGTGGTCGAGAACGTGGAGCGCAAACTGGCGGAGGGACTTTCGCCACTCGAAGCCTCGCACGTCACCATGAACGAGGTTGGCGCGGCGCTCATTGCCATCGCTCTGGTGTTGACCGCGGTGTTCGTTCCGACGGCCTTCATCGGCGGCATCACCGGGCAGTTCTACCGCCAGTTCGCCGTTACCGTGGCGACCGCGACCATCATCTCCGCCTTCAACTCGCTCACCTTGAGTCCGGCGCTGTGCGCCATCCTGTTGAAGCCGCATGAAGACCACACCAAAGACAGCCTGCTGATGCGGCCCATCCACGCCGCCTTCCGCCTGTTCAACCGCGGCTTCGATCTGCTCGCCGCCGGTTATGCGGCCCTCATCCGCAAGCTCATCTCCCTTTCGGCGTTCATGCTCGTCCTCTATGCGACACTGATCGGCATCGCGGGATGGATGCTGTTCCACACAGCCACCGGCTTCATCCCCAAAATGGACCGCGGCATCATCATCGTCTCGCTGCAGTTGCCCCAAGGCGCCTCGATCGCCCGAACCGACGAGGTCGTGCAGCGCGCTAATGCCCTTGTCCTCGCAACACCCGGCGTCGCGCACACATCCAGCTACTCCGGCCGCTCCGGCTCCACAGGCTCGAACTCCAGCAACGCTGGCACCATCTTCGCCATCGTCGAGGGCGCACGCGAACGCGCCAAGGAAGACCTGCCGATCGACAAGGTCGCCGACATGATCAGTGCCCGCCTCAACGGCATCGAGGAATCGAAGACCTCCGTCTTCATCCCGCCGCCGGTCCGCGGCATGGGTGGGCAGACCGGCTTCTCCATGCGCCTGCAGAACCGCGCCAACATGACCCCGACGCAGTTCCAGGATGTCGCCAACGACTTCATCGCCGCCGCCAACAAGCTACCCGGCATCAAGAACGCGTTCACCACCTTCTCCACTGGCACGCCACAGCTCTACGTCGACGTCAACCGCGACAAGGCACAGATGCTGAAAGTGCCCCTCGATGCCATCTTCGAGGCACTGCGCGTCTATCTCGGCTCTGCCTACGTCAACGACTTCAACATGTTCGGGCGCACATTCCGCGTCACCGCGCAGGCCGATGCAAAATTCCGCACCGATCCGCAGAACGTTTCTCGCATTCGCGTGCGCAACGAGATGGGCCAGATGGTTCCGCTCGGCAATCTCGTCACCTTCCGCAACATCGCCGGCCCCGACCGCGTCCCGCGCTACAACCTCTTTCCCACCATCGAGGTCAATGGCTCACTGCAGCCCGGCGTCTCGACCGGCGAAGGCATCGCCATGATGGTGGAGCTTGCGAAACAGGAGCTGCCCGACGGCATCACCTATGAATGGACCGACCTGACGTATCAGGAAGTAAAGGCCGGCAGCTCCGGCTATTACATCTTCCTGCTATCCGTCGTCTTCGTGTTCCTGGCGCTGGCCGCCCAGTTCGAAAGCTGGTCGATGCCCATAGCCATCATTCTCATCGTGCCGATGTGCCTTTTGAGCGCGCTCTTCGGCGTTAAGCTGCACGGCCAGGACATCAATATCCTCACCCAGATCGGGTTCATCGTGCTGTTGGGACTGGCGGCCAAGAACGCAATTCTCATCGTCGAGTTCGCCCGACAGCTCGAGGATCAGGGCCGCGACACCATCTCGGCCGCGGTCGAAGCCTGCAAGCTGCGCCTGCGCCCCATCCTCATGACGTCGCTCGCCTTCACGCTCGGAGTGGTGCCACTCTACATCGCCACCGGCGCCGGCGCGGAAATGCGCATCGCGCTTGGCACCGGCGTCTTCTGGGGCATGATCGGTGTGACCTTCTTCGGGCTCATCTTCACGCCCGTGTTCTACGTCGTCATCCGTCGCTTCTCGAAGCACGAGAAAGCCGCGCCCGCGGTCGCTCACGTCCCCGGCGAATAGATTCACCTCTGGCGCTGCGCCAGCCGTGCATAGAACCAGCGCTTCGCCACCTCGATGAACACCGCGTAGACGGCAACGATACCAAACCCGCCGAGCACCAAGTGAAACGGCAGGGGTACGAAGCCGAGATCGCCCGCAAACCACACGTACGGCAGCGCCAGCGCGATCACCGCAACAATCGCCGCCGTCATCGCCAGCAGCTGACTCGGTCGGCTCTTCCAGGCCGGCAGATGCGTCCGCAGGATCAAAAGCGCCGAGAGCTGCGTCAGCAGCGACACGACGAACCATGTTGTATGGAATAGCGCTTCGCCCGCGTGATAGACGCTGAGAAGCAGCCAGAAGGTGACGAGGTCGAACAGCGTGCTCGACAGCCCGAACACCACCATGAAGCGCTGAACGCTGGCAATCACCCAACGCTGCGCCCGCTCGACCGACTGCGCATCCACGTTGTCGCTGGCAATCGCGACCGCCGGAAAATCGGCAAGGAAGTTGTTGAGCAGTATCTGCTTCGCCAGCAGCGGCAGGAACGGCACCAGCAACGTCCCCAGCGCCATGCTGATCATGTTGCCGAAGTTCGAGCTGACCGCGATAGCGACATACTTGAACGTATTGGCGAATGTGCGCCGCCCATCGACGATGCCGTCCTTCAGCACGTTCAGATCCTGCTGCAGCAGGATGATGTCTGCGCTTTCCCGCGCCACGTCGACCGCCTGATCGACGGAAATGCCGACATCCGCCACATGCATCGCCGGCGCATCGTTGATGCCGTCGCCCATGTAGCCCACCGAATGCCCGCGATGCTGCAGCGCGCGCACCACGCGTTCCTTCTGCTGCGGGTCGAGCTCGGCAAAAACGTCGGTCGTCTCCGCCAGATGCCATAGAGCCTCATCGCTCGCCTCATGCAGCTCCGCGCCTGTCAGCACGCGGGCGCCATCGAGCTTGATCGACTGGGCAACGTGCGCGGCGACGTGCCGGTTGTCGCCGGTAATGATTTTCACCGCTATGCCCAGCTGAGCCAGCTCGCCTAGCGTATCCTCGATGCCGTCCTTCAGCGGGTCGAAGAACAGCAAGAACCCCTCGAACGACATGCCGCTCTCATCGCCGCGCGTATACTGCGCCTTCGCCGGCATTCGCCGGCTGGCGACGCCAAGCACCCGATACCCCTCAGCCCCGTGCGCCTCGTAGATCGCACGCAGCCGGGTGGTGGCCGCACCATCCAGCGGCTTCCCCACCCCCACACTGCCCAGCACCGAGCAGCACGCCAGCACGTTGTCGAACGCACCCTTCGTCACCATCAGGTGCTGTCCGCCGCCCGCGCCGTCGTCCACCACGATGGTCAGCCGCTTGCGCACGAAGTCGTAGGGAATCTCGTCGATCTTGCGCAAGCCATCGACGCTGACGCCCCGGCGCGTCGTCTCGCGCACAATTGCCTCGTCGAGCGGATTCTCGATGCCGGTCTCGAGGTTCGAGTTGATCGCCGCGTAGCGAAAAACCTGGTCCGCCGGATTCCCCGCTGCGTCGAGGCATCCCGACAGCTCCACCACGCCGCGCGTCAGCGTGCCCGTCTTGTCGGTGCACAGCACATCCATGCTGCCGAGGTTCTCGATCGCCTCCAGCCGCCGCACGATGACGCCGCGTTGGCTCATCTGCCGCGCACCCGCTGACAGCGTCACGCTGACGATGGCCGGCAGCAGCTCCGGCGTCAGTCCCACCGCGAGTGCCACCGCAAACAGCAGTGACGACACCAGCGGGCGATCGAAATAGAGGTTCACCGCAATGACGAAGATGACGATCCCCATCATGATGCGCGTCAGCATGTAGCCGAAGCGGCGCACCCCGCGTTCAAAGTCGGTCACCGGCTCCGCGCCGGCCAGCCGTTTGGCAATGTCTGAAAACTGCGTTTCGGCCCCCGTGCACGTCACCAGCACGCGCGCCGTACCGCTGCGCACCGATGACCCGAGGAACACCGTGTTGAAGCGCTCCGGCAGCGTCGCCTCCGCCGCGCACGTGCCGACGGTCTTCTCGACTGGAAACGATTCTCCCGTGAGCGCCGCCTGCGAAACGAGAAAGTCGCGCGCTTCAAGCACCAGCCCGTCTGCGGGAACGAGATTTCCCGCCGACAGCACCAGCACATCGCCCGGCACGATCTTTTCTGCTTCGACGCTGCGCACCTCCCCGTCGCGCATCACCTTCACGCGCAAGGCGAGCCGGCCGCGCAATTGCTTCAGCGCCGCCGATGCGCGGTACTCCTGCGCAAATCCCAACAGCGTCGAGCCGAGCACGATCGCCAGGATGATGCTGGCATCGGTCCACTGCCCCAAGGCCAGTGACACGCACGCGCCGAATATCAAGATAAGCACCAGCGGGCTCTGATACTGCCGCAACAGCAGCCTCAGCACACCCTTCTCGCGCTGCGCGACGATACGATTCTCGCCAACCTTCTCTAGCCGGCGCTCAGCCTCATCCTGCGTAAGGCCATCCTTCGTCGAGGCGTACGCCACCAGAAGATCAGCCGCACTCGACGCCCAGTAAGATGGCGCGCGCGGTACAATATCCTGCGGTTGCATCGTCATTGGCCCACGCTGCCATCAAGCCGACACGATATCCTCAAAGCACGCGCGAAGCCCTTGTCATAGCTCAACGCCGAACGATCAGCGGCCCCACATCGATACGCTGCTGCCATCCGTGCCGCTCGAGTTCCGGATCGAGGTGCTCCTCCGCCGGCCAGCCGAGACATAGGTATGCGACCAGCCGCCAAGTGTCCGGAACGTCCATCGCCTCGGTGACGACGTCGGGCTCCAGGATCGACACCCACCCGACACCGAGTCCGCGCGCGCGCGCCGCAAGCCACAGCGTCTGAACGGCTCCCACAACCGAGTAGCACAGCGTTTCCGGCATCGTGCGCGTGCCGAGCCGCCCGCCGACATCCGTCTCGACGTCCGCAAAAACCGCGAGCTGCACAGGCGCCACTTGCAGCCCTTCGAGCTTCAGTTTGGCATAGAGGCCGCGCCGTTCACCCGCATACGTCGCCAGTGCATCCGCGTTCGCACGCTCGAACGACGCCCGCACCATTGCCCGCCGATCGGCGTCTTTGACGAACACGAACCGCCACGGCTGACTGAGCCCGACCGAAGGTGCGTGCGCCGCCAGCTCGATCAGAGACAGCACCAACGCATCATCGACAGGATCGGGCTTGAAGCGCCGCACGTCACGGCGCCAATAGATGAGTTCTTCGAGCGCCCGCGCAAAAGCCTCATCGAACTGCGGCGGCCGGCATTCAGATCGATCTGTCATGCTGCGCCATCGATAACGTGAAAGAACGTGCCCGTGACGCACCCGCGCCGCGAGCCGCGCTCGGCCACCGCGTTGCCGGCAGCATCATAGACATCGGCGAGCGGGGCGTCCGCATTGGCAATCACACTGGAGAAATGGAACTCGTGCCCCACCAGCTCTTGGCCCGAGTGCAGCACCCGCGCACGCCTGTAGCCGAGATGCATGCGCGGCTGCGCGAACGAGGTCTCGACGCCGAGCAATCCCAGCATGGCATGCCGCACGCACTGCTTGTCCTCGAGCCCTGTGCCCAGAACCATGTATCCACCGCACTCGCCGTGGATCGGCACCCCGCGTTGCGCCATGTCCGCCATCCCTGCCCGGAACCGGCCCGCTGCCGCAATCCTGCCAGCGTGCAGTTCCGGATAGCCGCCCGGAAGCCAGACCGCATCGCAGTCGCCACGCGGCGCTTCATCAGCGAGTGGCGAGAACGGGATGACCTCCGCACCTGCCTGCCGCCAGCCTGTCAGGACATGCGAATAGACGAACGAGAAAGCCTCATCGCGCGCCAGGGCAATACGCTGCCCCGGCGGAGCGATGCCGCGAACACCCGCCGGCTCATCGAGCGTCAACGGAGCCGCGCACTCCATCAGCGCATCGACGTCGATTCCGGCCTCTACCATGTCGGCCAACGCATCAAGCCGCGCATCGAGCGCTGCCGTCTCGCCGGCCTGCACGAGCCCCAGGTGCCGCTCTGGCAGCGAGACGTCCGCCCGCCGCTCCATCGCCCCCAAAACCGATAGGCCGATACGCTGCATCGGCTCCGCCACCAGCCGAGCATGATTGGCACTGCCGACGCGATTGAGAATGACCCCGGCAAACGAAACGTCTTTACGGTAGCTGATTAGTCCCAGCGCCACCGCCGCCGCGGTCTCCGCTTGCGCCCGTACGTCGAGCACCAGAACCACCGGCCAGCCCGTCAACGCCGCAAGATCTGCCGTTGCACCGCGCCCCGACACGCCTTCTGCGCCGGCACCGTCGTAGAGCCCCATCACGCCCTCGCAGATGCAAATGTCCGCATCGCCCTGCCCGCGCACGAGCTCGGAAATCAGCTCGCGCCGCATCGCCCAGGTATCGAGATTGATGCTGGCCCTGCCTGCGGCCACGGAATGAAACGCCGTGTCGATGTAATCGGGACCGCACTTGAACGGCTGCACGGCGACGCCCCGGCGCTTCAGCGCCCGCAACAGCCCGAGCGTCAGCGTCGTCTTCCCCGCCCCCGAAGCGGGAGCCGCGATGATCAGACCGCGGGGGGCTACGCGCATGACCATTTCCTTTTGGGGGCACGACGCCGCGAGCTAAACCACGGACATCGCAACAAAATGTCTCTTTTCCCTTGCCGGGAGGAGGCGCCGGTTTGATAAGAGCTGGCGCCTTCCCCCGTCAACCAGATTAGCCATCCGGCCTATCTTCGAGCAGCACAATGTCCAACCTGCCGCGCCTCACCCTCGTCCTCGGAGGAGCCCGATCCGGCAAAAGCCGTTATGCCGAGGAGCTCTTGATGCGCGCCCCGCCGCCGTGGACCTACGTAGCGACCGCCGAGGCCTTCGACGATGAAATGCGCGATCGCATCGCGCACCATCGCGCCCGCCGCGATGATCGCTGGCAGGCGCTCGACGCCCCGCTGGCGCTCGCCGCGACGATCCCCACGCTCCAGGGGCCCAGTCTGATCGATTGCCTGACACTCTGGCTCAGCAATACGATGCTGGCGGAGCGCGATGTCGAAGCTGAGACCGCCAACCTGGTGGCCGCGCTCTCCGCTGCCCCCGGGCCGATTGTCGCCGTCTCCAACGAGGTTGGTCTGGGGTTGGTGCCCGAGACCCCGCTCGGGCGAGCCTTCCGCGACGCGCAAGGGCGCCTCAATCAGAAGGTAGCTGCGGCGGCCGACCGCGTTGTCTTCATGGCGGCCGGCCTGCCGCTGAACTTGAAGTAGACGCGCCTCAGGCAGCGCCTTCGACTGCGTTCGGAGCAACGAGCCCGGCAGCCACCGCCAGACGGTGCGCGACGAGCAGCGCCAGGAACGCCACCACCTCGACCATACCGACGTAAAGAACGACGTCCGTGTTGAAGGCGCCCTCACCACGGCTCAGGAACAGAGTGCCGGCGTAGATCACCGCTTCGTAGGCGGCGAACGCGATCGGCAGTGCTGCGAGGACGGCAACGAGCTTGTTCTGCGGGGCAATCATCGAGATGGCCGCGCGCGCCGCATAGTATGCGATCACAGCGCCGATGCCCATCGTCACGCCCCAGGCATAGGCCTGTGCCTCATGCGGATAGCCCAGAACCAGGAAGCCGTAGGCCTGGTTCGCCAGCCACACTGCGCCGATCAGCAGCAACCCGTCGTTGCGCTCCGTATCGAACGCCGCAAGCGCTGCCAGCGCCGCGAACGGCACCGCACAGGCAAAAACGCCGGTCATCATCAGCGTCGCGGCCGTCAGCAGGCCGATCCACAACAGGCGGCGCCCGGCGCCTTTGACGGAAGATTCCATTTCCCGATCCCCTATCCCAGAAAGTTCTCGTGGCCCGCGGCCAGCTTGGCCGGAAGCTATGCCATTCGAGCAGCGAAGAGAAGCAGCAAGATCGTCTCGGACACTTCGACGCCCGCCCCGAGGCAGTCGCCGGTCACGCCCCCCAGCCGATAGCGCCAGTAGAGCGCAATCCCCGGCAGAACCAGCACCGCGCTCAGCAGCACCGGCGCCAGCCACACGCTCAGCAGCGCCAGCACTGCCGCCTGGACCGCCACCATCCGCGGATCGAGCTGTTTGGCAAACCGCTCACCCGATCCGGACGCCAGTGGTGGCACCGCAAGGGCCCATACCGCCGGCCCCAGCCGCGCCCACGCGGCAATCAGCATCAGCGGAAGGATGGCCGGGATCGCGGCGATGCCGGCCAGAAGCACCAGCTTGAACATAAGCTGCATCGAGATCGCCATCACGCCAAAGGCGCCCACGTGCGGATCGCGCAAAATCTCCAAGAACCGGTCCGGCGAGCGATGCGAGGCGCCGAGGGCATCCGCCACGTCACCGAGCCCATCGAGGTGCAGCCCGCCCGTGACCAGCACCCAGGCCGTCAACGCCAGCACCGCTCCGATCCACGGCGACGCCATCCCGCCGAGCCACAAGGCCCCGCCGACCAGCACCCCTACGATTGCGCCGACGATCGGAAACCAGATCGACGCGCGCGAAAGCTCCGCCGGGTCGAACACCGCGATCGGCGGCGCCGGCAGCCGCGTCAGGAACTGCAGCGCGTGAGAGAACGAGCGGATGTGTCCCGGGATGCTCATGGCTGTATGCTCATGGCTGCACGATTTCGATCACCTCACCCCACAGCGCACCGCCATCATCCCGTCCGACCCGCAAAGTAAGCCGCGTGCCATAGTCGATGCGCAATGCCCACAGCGCTGCGAACGGCAACCCGCAGGCAACGGCAAGCGCGGCACGCATCGGACCGGCGTGTGAGCTGACGAGCACGCGCGAGTCTGCGCCGAATGCCAGCAGCCGGTCAATCGCCCGGGTAACGCGCCTTTCCAGATCGCGCCAGCTCTCGCCCTCCGGCGCGCCGTCAGCGTCCGCAGATGTGTAGATCGCCGCCAGTGCTGTCGCCGTCGCCTCCTCTGCGTTGAGATCCGACAGCGCACGGCCATCCCACGCGCCGAAATCGAGCTCGCTCCAGTCGGCATCGGCACAAAACGGAACGCCGCGCTCGGCCGCCACCGCCTCCGCGGCAAGACGCGCCCGCTTCAACGGCGACGCAACGACCGCGTCGAACGAACGCCTTTCGGTTTGGCGCTCGAACTGCACCCAGCCCGTATCTGCCAGCGCAGCATCGGTGTGGCCAAGAAGATGGCCGGGCAGCACGGTCTCCCCGTGGCGAATGAGATCGATGAGCATCACAGTTCGCCCGGACCGGATATCTGCGCTTCATCGAACGTCGCCATTCCCGAATGCAGCGCACAGGCGAGCCGCAACAACGGCAACGCCACCGCCGCGCCCGAGCCTTCTCCTAACCTAAGCTTCAGGTCGAGGATCGGCTCTGCCTCCAGCGCATCAAGCAGCAGCCGATGCCCGCGCTCCATCGATCGATGCGAATAGATGAGCCAGGGTGCACACGACGGATTGATCCGCACGGCTGCCAATGCCGCCGCCGTCACGATGAAACCATCGACCAGCACCGGAACACCAGCCTGCGCCGATGCGATCATTGCGCCAGCCAGCGCCGCGATCTCGAACCCGCCGACTGCGATGAGAGCCTGCATCGCATCTACCGGCGCGCCGTCGAGGTCATGCAGGGCCAGCGCCGCTTCGATGACACGAGCCTTGTGATTGACGCCTTCGGCATCGAGGCCAGTACCCGCGCCGACGATGTCCGACGCACGCACACCGATAACGGCAGCCGCAACCGCAGCCGCGGAAGTCGTGTTGCCGATCCCCATCTCCCCGAGGATCACGACATCAGCGCCCGGTGCGATGGCGCGCGCGACGGCCCTCCGCCCGGCGGCCAGCGCAGCATCGAGCTCGCCCTGCGTCATCGCCGGCTCGATGGCGAAATCGCGCGTCCCGCGCCGCGTCTTGTCGGCAACGACACCTTCCATCTCGCTCGGCGCCAGCGTGCCGACGTCGACCACATCGAGGCTCGCGTTAAGTTCGCGTGCCAGCACCGCGATTGCCGCGCCGCCACGCGCGAAATTGCGCAACATCTCCACAGTCACCGCGGACGGATAGGCCGAGATCCCCTGCGCTGTGACGCCATGGTCGCCGGCAAACAGCACGATCCGCGCAACGTCAGCGCGTGGCCGATCACGCCCTTGCATCGCCGCAAGCCGTACAGCCAATGTTTCGAGAATTCCCAGCGACCCCGGCGGCTTCGTCAAAACCTTCTGCCGCTGTTCCGCCGCTGCGTGGTGCGACGCCGAGGGCCTCGGGCACTCTACCCTGATCCACGCGTAGTCCGTGCCCAATTGCATCACTCCATCTGTCACTCGGCCGGCAGAATGGTCACGCCGCAGCGTTCGTCAAGTCGCGGGCGTTGCAGCCGCCCGCGATCCCCATCAAATCTGTTCGGAAGTCCGATCAGGCGATCAGCGCACGGTCGTTGTCTAGAAAGTGGGGCACTTGGCAGCTGCGCATCGGTTTGGCGAAGAGATACCCCTGCATCGTGCCACAACCCATGGCACGCAGCAGCGTCATCTGCGTGCGCGTCTCTACGCCTTCCACTGTCACCTTGATGCCGAGGCTCTGCCCCAAGTGCGCGATCGTGCGCACGATCGCCATGTTGTCGGAGTTGGTCTCCATATCGCGCACGAAGGAGCGATCGACCTTCAATCGGTCTATGGGGAGCTTCTTCAGATGCGACAGCGAGGCAAACCCGGTCCCGAAATCATCGAGCGCGATTTCCACGCCGATGTCATGCAGCGACTGGAGCGCGCTTGCCACGCCACCCCCGCTGCGTTCAAGGAAAACGCGCTCCGTCACCTCGATGCATAGGCGCTCGGGCCCGACACCTGCCTCACGCAAGCGCGTGCGAACGTAATCCGAAAACTTGCCGAGCGCGAAGTCCGCCGACGTCACGTTCACCGCAATGCGATCGAACTCGACGCCGCGATCGACCCAGCATGCAGCTTGCCGCACTGCCTGGTCGACCACCCATTTGCCCACGTCCGCGGCCGACTTCGGATCATCGAATATGCTCTCGAATTCCGCCGGCGCTAAAAGCCCTCGCTTCGGGTCGTTCCAGCGCAACAGCGCTTCGAAGCTGACCGGCCTGTGGTTGTCGAGCGACAGAATTGGCTGATAGAAGAGCTCTAGCTCGCCTCCGTGCAGAGCCCGCTGAATGTCGCGATGCAGCTGGTACGCGCGCTCGAAAGAGGCGCGCATCTCCGGAACGAAGAATTGAAACCTATCGCGTCCGAGGTCCTTAGCGCGATAGAGCGCCAGGTCGGCGTTCTTGAGAAGCTCACCGGCACCTGTCGCATCGCTGGGATAAAGGCTGATGCCCAGGCTGATGGTGCAGCGGTGCTGCACGCCCGCGACGAGGATGGGCGGGCGCAGCGCGCCGAACATCGCATCGATTGCTCCGCTCAGCGCACCCGACGAGCCGCTCGTCTCGATGAGGACCGCGAACTCATCGCCGCCGATGCGCGCAACGCGTCCATAGGGCGCCAGCGCGGTTTGCAATCTTATACCGACTTCTTTGAGCAGCTCGTCGCCCGCAGAGTGCCCGAGAATGTCGTTCGTTTCCTTGAAGCGGTCGACATCGATAAGGCCGACCGCAAAGCGGGTACCTTCCTTCCGCGCCTTGTCGAGCATCGCTTCGAGCTGCTCGTGAAACTGCAGCCGGTTGGGTAGGCGCGTCAGGCTGTCCTCTTTGGCAAGCTTCCACAGCTCGCGCTCTAGCCTCTTCCGCTCGGAAATCTCCTCGGTCAGCATCATCATGCCGCCGATGCTGTTGTCGGCGAGATGCCACGGCCGCACCTCCCAGCGAATGACGTTCGTCGACCCGTCCGCCCGATTGAATACTTCTTCGGGGGAGCTCTCCGTTGCCCCGGCGAGGATGCGCTTGTGCTTCGCCTTCCAGTGATCGGGAACTTCCGGGAACACGTCGTAATGACTGCGCCCAATGAGCGATTGATCATGCAGATTGTAGTCGAGCAGCCACCGGTCCGTATAAGCGATGTAGCGCATATCCGTATCGAACATCGCCACAGCCGCAGGTGCGTGCTTGATGAACGCCTGCAGCGTAGAATTGACGCGCTTCAACTCGCTTTCGACGCGCCGTCGATCGGTGACGTCGAGGTACGCATTGAGATGGCCACCCCCTTCCACCGGCACGCAGCGGATTTCCAATGTCCTTCCCGTCTGCTCGTTTCTTTCTGTCGTAATGGGAACCGGGCTCAACAGGGTGCGCATACGTTGCGCCACGGCTTCCTCGACGGGAAGCGGCCCATAGTCCCCGCGCCCGGCGCGAAAGCGGACGAGATCTTCCAGCTTTACGGGCGGGTTCGCAAACAGCTCCTCGGGGATATCCAGCAGCGTGCGATAGAGTTTGTTCGTCGCGATCACCACGAAGTCGCGGTCGATCAGCGCCAAGCCGCCAGGAAAGTATTCGATCATCGCGTGCAGGGTTCCCGCCTGCTCGCGAATGCCGGTGATGTCCGTGCTGATAGTAATGAACTGCTCTATCTTCCCGTCGCCGTTGAAACGCGGGATGACAATCGACTCAAACCAGTGTTCCTTGCCCGATTTGCCGCGGTCGCGCAGTTGCCCGCGCCACGTCCTGCCGGCCTGGACCGCCGCCCACATCGTCTCGAGGCTGCCGTCGGCCCAGCCGCAACTCAATAACTCGTAGTGCTGCCCAAGCAGCTCTGCCTCGACATACCCCATGACGTCACAAAAACGGTCGTTGACTTCCAGCAACCTTCCGGCCGCATCCGTCACAGTGATACAGAAGTGCTCTTCGAGGGCCTGCTGATATCCCGCGCGTCGGTCGGCAAGCGGAACTCTGTCGGGGTACGGAGGCGACGCACCGTTGCCTGCAAGTGAGTACTCCACCTGCGGCAGTCCTTTATCTTTTGTTTGGCGCAGGAATGAGCGCCACTCCCCCACGTATTTCGATAGCACACCGACGCTCCGGGTCTGCTGGTGCGCCAATTAGACCCGCCAATACTTAACTCATTGTTGTCTCTATGCCGCTGAGCCCCGTGAAAAATGGCTCATTCCGAGTAGAAAGGGTCGACCTGGATCGACCCTGACTGAGTTGCGCTGGCACCGCTACGATGGCCCCATGGCCGCGCGTGGCCCTTACGCCACGTTCAGCGCCCGTCCGACTTCGGCAATCGTCGCCTTCTCGGAGTCGGTTACCCGGGTGCCTCCGAAGCCCAGCAACCCGCCCTCGGAAGCCGATTCAGCCACCTGATCCGCCACGTACTTCAGCCACGTCTTGAAAGCGGCGGCGTCGGCCGGCGCCTTGGCGTCCAGCACCTTCCCGGCCTGGGTCAGCTTTGTGATCACCATCATCTTGATTTCAGCTGGCGACTTTCCCTTCAGGCCGGCCGTGATCTCATCCCGAGCCGCCGTCCGCCCCTCCGATGTTTCCATGTCTGCCAGCAGCGCCTTCATCAGCGGGCTGGCGTTCTCCGCCTTGCCCGCCGTGACCACCGCGTTTGCACTGGCCATGCTCTCCTTCAACATCCCCCAGATACCGCTTGGCTCCGCCATGGTGACCGCCAAGCCCGCCAGCATGGGGCTGGAGAGAACAAGCTTCCATTCCTCGGGCGTGAAACTCGATTTGTCAGCCATTGATGTCCTCGCGATGCTGCGCAACGCCGTCTGGCTCGCGCTGATGCAAACCCCGCTTTGCCACGCAACGCGCGGCAGCGACGGGCATGCCGGTCTAGGGCGTCAACCAATTCCAGGAATGAAACGCGCGCACGACAAATCGCACCAAGTTTTACGCTCGACCGACGGAAAGCGAACGAGGCGTCTCGCCCCCCGCCCACCACGAACGAGCTGCGCGTTGAAACTTACGCCGTGACGTAACGCGCTTCCTGCTGATCCCTCCTTCGGACGGAATCATTCTGGGGCCTCTCCCGGGCAGCCCCACACAGTCGATACAGCCACGATAGGTCTCCACCACTTTCCTGCGTCAACACGCAAAGATCGGTGTCGGCTTTCAGCTGCACGGCTGCCATTATGGCCGCCTCGGCTACAACGAGCCGTGCGCGATTCTTGCTCCGCACATGCGATGGCCCGGCAGCACCTCGAGACCAATCCAGAACCGGCAAGGCAAAGCTCACTTCCGTGAACGGCACGTGCTGACTAAGCGGCGCAACGGCATCAATACCCGCACCAGTCGGTCAACAATCAACACCATGCTGCAACCAAGGGTTGCATGCCGCGTCACTTCGGCGATACTGCAATGCGCCGACATCGTTTCACGCGGTGTGGCGATCACCTGATCGAGCGGTTCTTTCCGTCGAGGAACATAATTGGAAGTCGTCCAAGAGCCTCAGACTGCTACCGGGCAGCCCCCTGTCAATGTCCTCTATGTTCATGAGGGCTTCGCGAACCCCGGAGACGGATACGTCTATGTGGGAGCCCGCCACTGCATCGCGAATAGTATGGCAGTCGCCGCAGAGGCCTCGCTAAGCTTGTCGCGGAGGCCGACAGATCAGGCACTGCGCGAGTACGGCACGATAGATGCGATTGTCGTCGCCGGCGCACCGTGGTTCTGGGACCAAGCCGCAAGCTCCGAAAAACTGCGTTGGCTAGCAGAGATCGTTGATCGATATCCGCGCGCAATTAAGATCGTTCTTGGAGCCGGGTCCTGCTTGCTGCCCAGCTTGAAGCATAGGATGACAGACGAAGAATTCGTTGCCGGTTGTGTGTCCGACGTCTTCAGTCACTTCGATCTACTCATCGTCAGGGACAACGTCGCGCTCGAACTCCTGAACAGGCGAGGCATCGACGCCGCGCATATGCCCGATCCCACGTTCTTCGTTCCGGTTGCCCTAATGCCGAGCCAGAATACAGTTGGAGCCCGCCCACTGTATCGAGAACGAGCACGTAACCGTGGAATGGTCATCGCCACACCACCAACAACGCACTTTCTTCGCAGCTACTTTTCGAAAGACACTCTCGATGAATGGGATGAACTGGTGCTGTCGAAAATCCGCGAAGGATATGATCTGTTCCTGTGGGCGGACGACGACGATGCCGACTACGAGCCGTATCACACCCTCGAAATAAAGGGGCGGCTTGGGATTGCCAGCTTCCGCCAGCTGGTGGATGTCATTCCTCGATATAGCCACGTTGTGACCAACCGGGTTCACGCCGCCGCGCTTGCCCAAGCATTTGGCGTCCCTTCCCTTCTATTCGGCTACGACAGCCGCTGCGTGACTGCCCAGTCCGTCGGAAGCGCCGTTATTGGTCCTGGCTCGATCTACGAAGTGGGCACCACTTTCCCACTCGAACAGCGCGCGCCACTCTTCGCGCAGATCACGCGCCGCATCAGAGACGCTATGGCCCCCACTACACTTCGCGTGCCCATTGCAGCGACGTCTCAGCACGCAACCAATTGAGACTCGCCACGCCCTTTGCAGCCGGGACAACGCCGCCGCCCTAGGCAGCGGCACCCCACTGCGCCATCACGGCGAGGTACGCCGCGTAAACACCCAGCAGCAGCACGCCGCGCCACCGCCCGATCACCCCGGAGGCAAACGGGAAGATCAGCGCCACAGCCGCGGTGCCTAGTACGAGCGCCGGCGCAACCTCCATCAGGCCGATGTGAATTGGCGTGATGCTGGCTGCTGTGCCGACGATCAGCAACCCATTGAAAATGTTGCTGCCGAGGATGGTGCCGACGCCGACCTCCTCATGCCCGCGCACACCCGAGATGATCGCCGTCGCCAGTTCCGGCACCGACGTGCCCAGCGCGACGATGGTCGCGCCGATGATGAACGGCTCGATGCCGTACGAGGCCGCAATGCTGCTCGCCCCCGAAACGATCAGCTTGCCGGCCGCGATCAAAAAGGCAAGCCCGATGACGCTCTCTATGACGGCACGCGCCGGCTTGTGCTCACCCAGCACTTCGACAGCGGCGCTCCGCTGACGCCGCGCCTCGCCGATCACCGCGAACAGCCACCCGGCGAACAGCCCGATGAGAACCAGTCCATCGATGCGCGAAAGGCTTCCATCGAACAGCAGCACCGCCACGATGACCGAAACGAGCAGCGCAACTGGCAAATCCCGTCGAATGATATCCCGCGGCACCTTCACTGGCACAATCAGAACGGCCAGCGCCAAGATCAGCGCCACGTTGACGACGTTGCTGCCGAGTGCATCGCCGAGCGCGATCTGAGGCGTGCCCTGCAGCGCCGACGTAATCGAAACGGTGAGCTCGGGGCTGGAGGTCGCAAACGCAGCAACCGTCGCCGCGATGATACCGGGAGAAATACGCAACGCGCCCGCGATACCGACCGTGCCACGCACGAACAGCTCACCCCCTACTCCCGCGCAGATCACACCCGCCAAAAGCGTCAGATAGTCGGTCACGGCTCACCCCGCTTGCCCCTGCTGCAGCACTCCCCCTAATTGCAGGTCCGCCGGCCGACATTCAAGGTCGTTCAGCGGCCGGAGCGAGCACCAGTGAGGCCCAGCGAGGGCAAAGCCGCCCCGACCGTCGATTGCAGCGGAGCATGAAAGGCGCTGAGGCCAGCCCTAATAGTTACGCGAGGCAGCCAGCATGAAGATTTTGAGCGCCTCTTCCTTGAGCTGCTCGGGATCGCGGCTATCTTCCCTGGCGACGAGCAGCACAGCATGGGCCAGCCTCTCCCGCGCATCCAGCGGATCATCGGTAAACTGGGCCGCCACGCCGCCCCACGCCTCGTCGAAAGCTTGAAAGATGACGCTGAGGGTTTCAGAGGTGAAGGAGCTGCCTTCAACCAACCTGCGTACGTTCATTCCGATGCGCACTCCCATATTGTCTCTAAGGACATAAGGGGCGGCGCGCTTCGCGTCGGTAATCTGGATTACCCTGGATACGTTTTTGGCAGTCGGGCCGCGGTCCGTGCCCGGTTCAGCTGGTAACATTCGCACGAAACCGACATCAGACCTTCACGATCCTCGATCTCGATGCCGCCCCGCCGCGCCCGGACGAGACCCGCGCTCTGCAAAACCCGCAGCGCCTTTGTCGCCGTCGGCCTGTGCACCGACAGCATCTCCGCGATCAGGTCCTGGGTGATCCCGAGCACGTCTCCGTCCTGTCGGTCGAGCATCATCAGCAGCCACCGCGCCAGCCGCTGCTTCACCGAATGCGCCGTGTTGCATGCTCCCGACAACATCACCTGATCGAGCAGCACCTGCAGGTAGAGATTCATCAGCTTGCGAAAGGCCGGGAACTCGACCAGCGCCGCGTCGAACTTCTTGCGCGTCATCCGCATGGCGTTGCCCTCGATCTGCGTCAAAAGACGCACAGTCGAGATGCGGGCACCCAGTATCTCTTGAAAGCCGGTCATGCCCTCGCGGCCGACGGTCGCCATTTCGCAGGTGGCGCCATCCGAGTAGACGCCGAGCACCGAGATGACGCCGCGATTGGGAAAATAGATCCGCTCCAGCGTGTCCTCGTCATCGACGAGAACTTCTCTGTACCGGGTCTCGACCGTTTCCAGATCGAGCCGCAACTCATCATACTCTCGTCGTGGCAGGGCCAGCAGCAGCCGGTTCTGCGGTTCGCGCGTCGATCTCTGCATCTGCTTTGCTGTAGTCTCCCGGCCCGCGGCGGCGCGGTTGAAGTCCTCGTTGGCGGGACAGGCAACATCGCCGCCGCTGGTCGTGAGACTTAACCCGCATCCCGCCATAACGGTTCCCGGTCGCGTCTGCCCGATGGGCCTGAATACAGCCATTCGACACACGACTACGGTCCGCCCGAAACCGAACTTTCATACTCGTAGGAGCAGTGTCGGGTGCAAGAAGAACAACTGCAGGCGAGAAAAGCCCATGTGCCGTTTCTGCGTAGGCACCCTCTTCACCCACAAAAGCCTTTACACCGGTTGGCCTGAAGCGCACCCGAACGGCGCCGCAGGCGCCAGTCTGCTGCAAGCCTCGGCCTCGCGCCGTAACTTCATGGCGCTCGCTGGAGCCGCCGCCAGCGCGACGGGTCTCGCCATCCATCCCCGCGACGCACGCGCGCAAGCACAAGCCGGCGCCGACTTCATCTTCCGTGGTGGGACGATCATACCGGTGGCATCCACCGGACCGCAGCGCGTCGAGGCATTGGCCGTCCGCGGCAGCAAGATTCTCGCGTTAGGCTCTGAGGCGGATATCGCCGGCCTCAAGACCAGCGCCACGAAGATCATCGATCTCGACGGCCGCACGCTTCTTCCCGGGTTCATCGACCCGCACCAGCACACCTGTTTCGTCGCGCTGTTCGCTGAGCTGCTCGCCGACGTCGGTTACGTGAAGTATCCGACGCGCGCCGATCTGATGGCTGGCCTCAAGGCACTCGACGCCAAGCTGAAGCCGGGCGAGTGGCTGCTCGCCTACAACTTCGACAACCTGCTTCAGGGCGGCGACCTGTCGATGGTCGAACTCGACGGCATCTCCAAGGACCGGCCGATCTTCATCTGGTACATCAACATGCACGACGGCGCGGCCAACTCCGCCGCGTTCAAGATCGCGCAGATCCCCGACGACGTCGGCGTGCTGCCCGGCGGCGGACACTTCGGCCGCGGCCCCGACGGCAAGTTCAACGGCCTCATCTACGAAGAGAGCGCCATGTTGAAGTTTGTCTCGCACGCGCTGCCGAAGATCACCCCGGCGATTTTCGAAAAATCGCTCACCGACTACTTCAAGATGAGCGCCTCGCTCGGCAACACCACCACGCACGAGCCCGGCACCATCCAGCCCGATTGGATCGACGGCCTCGTCAAACTCACCGCTTCCGGCACCGGCCGTCTCAGCGCGAGCCTTCAGTATGACGAGATGAAAGGCGCCGATGCCTATAAACAGTACGGACGCGGCGCCAAGGCCGCGCTATTCCCGAACTCGCGCTTCTCGCTGTTCGGCATCAAGATCATCGGCGACGGCTCCAACCAGACCGAGACCGGCGCGCAGACGATTCCCTATCTCAACACCGACCAGAAGGGCGCGCCGAACTATCCGCCCGAGAAGCTGAAGGAGATGGTCGCAGCCATCAAGGCCGAAGGCTGGCCCGTGCAGATCCACTGCAACGGCGACGCCACCATCGACTATGCGCTCGACGCCATCGAAGCGGCCTACGGCGCCAATCCGCCGACCGGCCTCAATCGCATCGAGCATTCGACCATGGCCCGGCCCAATCAGCTGAAGCGCATGAAGGCGCTCGGCGTCGAGCCGACATTCCTGATGAATCACGTGTTCTTCTACGGCGCCGCCTATCGCGATCAGCTCTTCGGCCCCGAGCGCGCCGCCTTCATGGATCCGGCCGGCGCCTGCGTCGCCGATGGGCTGCCCTTCACGCTGCATACCGATGGCCCGTGCTCTCCGCTCGGCCCCCTGCGTCTCGTGCAGACCGCCGTCACGCGCCGCTGCATCGTCGACAACTCCGTCGTCGGCCCCGACCAGGCGATCTCCGTCCAGGAAGCGATCAAGGCGATCACCTCGCAGGCGGCCGTGCAGATCGGACAGGGCGATCGCATCGGCACCTTGGAAGCGGGCAAGGAAGCTGATCTGGTTCTGCTCGAGCAGGACCCGTTCAAAGTCGCACCCGACGCGATCATGGACATCAAGGTCTCTCAGACCTGGGTCGCCGGCGAAAAAATCTTCGGGTGAAGTAGGTGCTGAAAACCGGCTGACCGGACCGGCCATTACCGCAGCCGCGCCGTGCGGCGCACTGCGCTTGGCCAGGGTTGATCACTTGCCTTGTCTGAGGTGATAGTGTCAGCGCGCACACGCCTGACGTCCTGGAGCTATCATGAGCGTCGACGCCCGCACCCTCAGCACGATCTTCTTCCTGCTGACCACCGTCCTGATGCTGAGCTACTACGCACGCAACGGCGACCGCAATACCAAGAGCAACGTCCTGCTGTTCGGCGTCTCCGTCGTCGCCCTCGCCCTTGCGACCCGTGCATTCGCCGCCCACCAATAGGCCGCCAAGCGCCTCGCTGAGACAAGCATCCGCACGACTGAAGTCCGATGCTTCGCGATCTGCAGGCAATGGCCTTCGAAACCTACGAGGTTCGCTATGTCAAGCTGGACGTGCAGAAGAACACCGTAGTGTTGGCGTGCGCTTCATCGTAGCAATGAGACCTGTCCGGGGGACGCAGCATTGAACTGTAAACTTATTTTGGCCAAGGCTCGCGTTTTTGCTCTTTTTGTAGCGAGCACACTGAATGCAAGTGCGACGACGCCTGTACAAGCATCGGTTCAGCTGACTTTTCAAATAGCAGCAGACGATTATTATCTTTCGCCCAGCTGGAGTAGCAATGGAGCCAAACTAGCACTGCTTGGATGGAATGGAACGGTTGCTCTGATCGACGTCGTAAATCAACGACTGTCCCACCGTTTCAAAATCCGGCCCCCCGTGGCGCAAGTACTCATAAGTCCGGATGCTTCTAAGTTGGCAGCCTATGACTCGCGCAATCTGAGAATATATTCAACGCAAACGGGCCAAGAAATCGCGAGGGTGGCGGCGCCTAGAGACTGCATCTTTTATGCCAATCGATCAGGGGGCGCTGTTTGGACGGATGACGCGAACATCGCGGTCGCGTGCGCGATAGCAAAAGTCCCGCTACCAAACGACGAGCTCGTTCGGGCATTAAATGTAATCACTTATTCGCTTCCGGGGCTTGCGATCACGCGTGAAACGCACGTGGATCCGAATCCGGACTCGGTTTCATCCCCCGATATCTACATTAGGAACAGCAATTCCGGTGTGATCGTGCTTAGAAGTTTCGAGCTTAAGCGCCAAACCGCCTCGTCACCTCGCCAGTTTGGCATCGAATGCACCGTCCTAAGCAGTAGGGTCCAATGCTTTCCCAGTGTGAAGCTAAGGCGTGGTGTCTATTATCCTCTTCGGCTTGTGGCTGTGAACCGGGAGGTTACAAAGGTTGCCGTCGCAGTAAGTGAACAGTTTGAGGGGAGCGCTGAGGCAGTCATCCACGTCTATTATCCCTTGAGCCGATCGCAAATGACAATGTTGCCACCGAGCACATTGCTTTCAAGTGATCCGCTAGCAAGTTCTGCGATGAGCACCCACGGTGACCTTATCGCAGCTAGCTATTTGGGGTCAGAATCTTCTGGAACTAGCGGATGGTTGTTATGGAACTCTAGCGGCGCGCTATTGCACGCAGCTTACGGTCAGCGTGTCCAAGAAATCTCCTTCTCGCCAGACGACACCGGGCTGGTAGCCGTCGGCAAGGACGCAATTCGATTTTATCAAATAGACTGACAATCAGTGGTAAGTTGGGTCAAGGCGCGCAGCGCAGAACCCAACGATCTGGCCCGTGTCGAAGGAACTGCCGCATGACCGCAGCAAAGCTACCAAGCCGCCGCAGGATCGTTGCAGCAATAATATCTCTTGCCTCTGTTTGTGTGGGCACCGCAGCCGTTATTGATTGGAGTTTCTGTTTACATCGCAATGCTTTTTCAACGGATCGAGCGGCTCTCGAGAAGGCCTTCAACGTGGCACTCGCGCGGTACGGAAGAAACATCAGAGAATCAGCTTCATCGCTGCGCGAACTTCTAGACAAGTATCCTGACTGCTGCCGAGTCACGCGTATCAAAGGAGGCTTTTTGGGAATCACAAATACATCGAATTGGATCGTGCACATAAAGATGCCGCCCCGTTTGAGCCCCGCTTCCACATTTTGGTACACAGTCGAGCTAACGCCCTGCGGCATTGTCGAGTTCGTCGGCCAGGTTAGCTAGTTGGGGCTATGCGACGTTGCTTTGGGAGTGGGGAATGAGCGACGCAATCTGCGGTCAAATGGCCGGAAGCATCGCAGAGCCTATCGCCAAGGCAAAACCGGAACAGGTTTGTAAACCTGGCGCCTAAATCATTGAGCTTTCAGGAAAGTGGTGCCCAGGGGCGAGGTACTCCTGTTCAACGATTTCAACAGCTTAAGCCAAGGGTTTACGCTTGGCTGCTCCATCTGATTTCAAGAGGTTGCGCGGTAGAGTGTAAACCCATTAGGCGCAGCCGCCCTGCCCGCGTCGCATTGCCGATCAACGACGCTTTTTCTCGCCGTCAACGAGCCCATGCGCGATCAAGTAGCGGATCACGCGGTTGCGCGATGCTGCTCAGCGTGACCGTCGACGATCGCGTCAATCGTATCGACCAACTCCGCAGACAGGCGGAGGGGGATCGAAAGTTGCATCGCCTTGCCGGGCATCGGCTTGCATCCGAAATTTCGGGTCACCCATCCAAACCATTTCGCATGCGAACCAGTTGGATCAATATGGCTGCATCTACCCCGAACTGGCGCTGCCTGGGTTTCGATCGCTTCGGGGTCACCGGCGTGCGAACCCAATGTTCACGAGGAAAACAGCTGTGGTGGGGATCACCGTACTCGTGTGTGGTGGCCGTGCTTTTAGAGACGTTGTGTGGCTGCGTTCTGCGCTCGATCGCCTGCATGTAGAAGTTCCGTTTGCGCGTGTGATCGCCGGAGGAGCCTGCGGCGCCGATACGCTTGCTGCTGAATGGGCGGTCTCTCGGGGTATTCCCGCCGATGTGTTCATGGCCGATTGGGAGGGGCTGGGCCGCAAGGCCGGGCCAATCCGAAACCAGCGAATGCTCGACGAGGGGAAACCAGACTTGGTGGTTGCATTCCCCGGGGGCCGCGGAACCGCAGACATGGTGCGCCGAGCGCGGGATGCGGGCATCGAGGTGACGTTCATCGAAGCGTGAGGGGCGTGCGCGTCACATGAAGCGTGGGATGCATACACGGCGCAGGGCGGCGGGTAACCAACTGACTGGCGGCCTCTCCGCCATGATGGTGCTATGCAGTTGACGCCCGCGGACCGATCCGGATTGCTAACCGCTAGATTCGTACCTGTCGACTGGCCGGATAGACGGCTTAGCTTTGAAGTCGATGTACGTACAGGCCTGGTTGTAGGGGTAAGACGCCCCTCCCTAAATCACCCAAATTCGGACCGAGGACCACAAGGCGCTATCACCGACGCTTCTTCTCCGCTTCAACGAGCCCCCGCACTATCAATTCGCGGATTACGAGATTGCGGGACGGCTGCTCGGCGCGGCTGTCGACGATGGCATCGATCCTATCGACCAAGTCCGCGGGTAGGCGCAGCGGTATCGTGAGTTGCATCGCCTTGCCGTGTATCGGCTTGCGTCCGACTTTGCGCTGATCGCTCATCCCAACCGTTTCGCATACGAACGCAGTCGGATCAATTGCGATTGACGCGCGGAGGGTTTATTGAATTTCGCATACATTCGTATACGTTGTGAGCGGAGCACAGCATGCCGCTGTTCTCACAAGCAAAAGCCCAGAGGTGCGCAAACACCCCCGGGCCCATTCGTGAAAACCCATCCGCTAAGAAGGAATTCTCACATGGCTGCATCTACCACGAACTGGCGAATTCCGCCAGTCGCCTGGGCGCCGATCGCTATCGCGGTCACGGCCGAGGCAACGTCCAATGCACTGCGCGCTTACGGTCTCGGCACCCACCTGGAAGCATTTACGATCAGGCTCTGGAGTTACGACGTCAGCGTCGCCGGTGCCGTCCTAGTGATGGCCGCGGTGGCCGTCTCGCTATCTCAGGCTCGGGCAGCATGGGTGGCACTTCTACCGGGCATGGTCCGGCATCGCATCGTCGCTGGGCTCATCGCCAGCCTCTTGTTGGCGGTCTCGATCACCGCGATGGCTTCCACCATCCTGGAAGCGCAACGAGCAAAGACGACCGACGAAGACAATACACGCAGCAAGTACGACCGGGCTCAGTCGGCCTACGAGGCCGCTAATACAGAGCTGAAGGCCTTGGTCGAGGCGGGAGTTCGAACGGTTGCCGAGATCAAAGCCGACGTAGACGCGGCCAGAGTTCCGCCGAAGATCCTAGACTTCACGAACGACTGCACGAGCTTCCAAAAGGACCTGGCGCAGTTTAGGAAGGCCTGCGGACCGTTGCTTCAACTTCGCTCCCAACTGGCCGGTGCTCAGCGCAAATCTGAACTCGAGGCAACGGTTCGGACGCTCAAGGCCGAGGCGGATGGCCTTAAGGCGCCTAAGCAGGCAAACGCTTCGGAAGCTGGTATCTCAGAAGCCTGGGGCTGGATCATGGGCTTTGCCGTGGTCTTCGTGGCGACCTTCGGTCCAGTGATCTTCGCCACCCCCGAAGCGTCCGAAGTGTTGGCAGATGGGCCCGAAGGGACAGAGCCCATCGATCGTGGAGGTCCGGGCGTCGAAGCCAGGGTCCCAAACCTTCCGAAGGGTGGCGAACCAGTGGCGCCAGGGTTGCAGCCACCTCCGAAGCCTGCCGATCGATCGAAGCGTCCGAAGCGTAGCTTCACCCTGGATGAGATCCGAACTGACCTAATGGTTCGGAATGCGACGGGGCGAGCGTTCAATAGCCAGCGGGAGGCCGCAGACCATTACGGCTATTCCGAGTCGCGCTACTCCGAACTATCCAAGAGCTGGGAGGCCGAGGGCCTCATTCCGAAGCGTCAAATGGTCGGCAAGTCGAAGCGACTGACCATGGCTTAGCCGACTAGGTAACTCGCCATCGGCTCCGACGAATGGGAGCCGATGGCCCAGCTCGGTGTTCAAAATCTCGTCTCAGGTCCGAAACGGGCCAGGAGCTGCCGGGAACGGGCAACTCGCCACTGCGCCGCACCAAGATGATCAGTCCCCATGTGTGGACATCGGGTAATCGCGGCGGCGCGATCCAGCCATAGTGCCGCGGTCCGAGCGCTGTTGCTCGGCTGTTCGCACATCGGAGGCTGCTCGATGACCTGCTATGTGGCTTGGACGTGTCACAGAAGATGACGGCGATCTGCCTCGTCAATGAAGTTGGCCAGAGGCTTCGGCGCCGGCAGTGTCGGTCGGTGCCAAGTGATATCGAGGCCAGTGTGCGTCGACACGCTGGCGTCGAAGCTCGCATTGACCTCGAGACGGGCCTACGACGCCATGGCTGGTGCATGAGCTTCGCGGCCGTCATCTTGACGTAGTTTGTCTCGATGCACGGCATGCCCGGGCGGCGCTCAAGATGCAGCTGAACAAGAACGATCAGAACGACGCCGAGGGCCTAGCGCAGATCATGCGCACGGGTTGGTATCGGTCGGTAGACGTCAAGTCCTTCGAGGCTCGCCGCGCCCGCGCCATACTTGGCGCCCAATCGCAGCTCGTGGGCATGACGACGCGATTGTCGAACCACATCCGGGGTGTGCTGAAGACGTTCGGTCTTCAGCCGGGCGCCGTGCGCGGTTTCCCTTTCGGTCGACGCGTCGACGTTCTGCTTGCCGACAAACTGGACCTCGCCCCTATCGTCCGACCCATGCTGACGCCTGGCGGCGCTTGCGAGAGCAGATCGCCGTATTCGACGAAGCTATCGGCGCCATCGTCAAGCAGAGCGCAACCTCTCGTCTGCTGATGAGCGTACCCGGCATTGGAGCGCTATCTGTGCTCGCGTGCATTAACACCGTTGAGGAGCCCATGCGGTTTTCCCGATCACGATCGGTCGGCGCGCTCCTGGGACTAACACGGAGACAGTATCAATCTGGCGAGACCGATCGCAGCGGCAGGATCTCCCGCTGCGGCGACCACCTCGCCCGCACTCTGATGTACGAGGCGGCTGTCGTTATCCTGACGCGGGTCAAGCGCGCGCCTCGGTGCTCAAGGATTGGGCTCTCGCATTGCAAGGCGATCGGGCTTCGCCAAGGCGCGCGTCGCACTCGCACGCAAGCGAACCGTTATCCTTCACAGCATCAGGAAATCTGGAGAGCCCTTCCGGTAGTCCGCGTCAGCCATGCCGGCGTGACGACGATCCTCTTGCCTGACATCACCGCGGGGTGAAAGGAGCCCTGCGGCGCGAGTGGCGTGCCGATGGATGGGCGTGACGGCTCAACCCGCTATGGACCTTGAGCGCCTTGCTCTTCGAACCAGATGTTGCGGCGGCCATGCCGACGCGGAGAGAACCGGGACCTCGAAGCACAACACCCAACCTTGACAAGGGAGGCGCGACTAGAGAACGGCACCCCGTTGGTAAGGAATTTCTGGCTTGTCTTACAGAGCTGGGCGGTAGCGTCGATGGTGCTGCGTTGAAGCGCGTGATCGCTCTCCTGGAGGAGTGATGATCCCGACCCCGGCGTGCACAGCGCGAACAGCCCGGTGCGCGTGTGGCTGGCGACGGGTACATCGATCGATATCCTTGAACTTCACGGCATCGGCATCGGAGAGCTCATACTTCAGCAGCGGCAGACGACCCCGGTCAGGCCTGGAGCCGGGAGTACTGACGCTATACGCTGGCCGTTGCCAGCGCAGCCCACCCGCGCAATGCAATGCCGATGTCTTATCAGCCGCGAGCCACTCATGAATACTTTTATTCGCTTTTACCGGGCGTTTGCTGAACATCCGCCGAAATACGGAGAAACGGCACTTGAATTGAACATCTATACACTGGCGGCTATTTGTGTGGCCGCTTTCTCAAATGAACCACAATAGGAGAAGGCAAATGATGCCCAAGTTTCTTCTGGCCGCATGTTCCGCTGGAGCCGTTGTGTGCATAGCTAGCACTGACCTCAAATCCAATGACTCTGTGTTCGATGAACAGATTCGAGAGCTGCTTGCAGTGTCTGACAACAAGAGAAATTGGCCAGAGGCAAATATAGACAAGCAGGCGGAGGCCGTTTTCAAGCCCGGCACAAAGTTAGCTAATTACATAACCCCAACGCAAAAGGCAGGCTTTAAGCTCCACACAAACCAAGGATCGGCAAACACTTTCGTCCTTACACACAAAGCAATAAAGCCGTTATCTATTGGGGTTCGCGAACTAAGAATCGTTATCACAACGGACGATAATTCGCTCATCTCTAAAGTGCAGGGCCGAGTATTCCTGCACACACCATAGGGAGACCGTGATGGCAACCATCGAAGTGCGCTACTCTCAAATCGTTCCGGGAATTTATCACAAGTATCTAGTCTACACTCCGAACGTCGGCACACCGCAATATGCTCGCGGGGGGCCCACTGGTCCAATTCCTTCTCCGCCCTACATGGTCGATCCAAATTCCCCGGCTATCGACTGGGGCGACATTCGCACAGATTACGGCGATTACGACCCCACGTCTCGGGACTGGGATCCCGAGTTCGATGATCCGAGAGAAACGATAATCGAAGGAGATGACCTAAGCGATATTTGGGACGATATCACCCGCACTATGGACGACATAGAACAAGAGGGGCATCAATACGATCCACTTGGCGACAACAGCAATAGTACGGCTGACGAAGCACTGCGCCGGAATGGGTTGCCAGAACCGACACAAGACGGTGCCGGGGAAAATATGTCGCCAGGATCCGGCCGAGAATTGGATCCACCGGATCGGCATGAGCTTCCACCCGCAGATGAGCCATCATGGTGGCCACCGTCGATTCCGTTTCCGCCGTTCGACCCACTGGTGGTTGATCTGGACCAAGACGGCGTGGAGCTCATCTCGTTGAGCGCGTCCACCGCGCATTTTGACTTTGACGGCAACAATTTTCAGGAAAAAACTGGGTGGGTTTCAGCTGACGATGCCTTCATTGTGCATGATGACAATAACGATGGCGTCGTGAACGGCGTGAGCGAGCTATTCGGCAATCCCGCGCTGGATGGATTTGCAGCGCTTGCTGCCTTCGATAGTAACCATGATGGGCGCGTGGATAGCGGCGACACAAACTTTTCAACGCTGAAGCTCTGGCGCGACTTGGACCAAGACGGTGAATCAGACATCGGCGAATTGTTCGCGCTTTCCACATACGGAATCGCTTCAGTAAATATTTCTGCGTCAGCCGTAAATTCCGTGGTCGAGGGAAACCGAGTTATATTTTCAGGTTCGGCAGAGACGGCTGGGGGTGGCTCGGCGGAGGTAAATGCTGTCCTCTTTGCGGTAGATCACACGACATCGGAGTGGATCCCGCCCGCCAATTTTGAACCCGATGAAGAAGCTCTTCTTCTTCCCACCCTGCATGGATATGGCACGTTGCCAAATCTTGTTTACTCAATGAGCTTGGATTCAACGCTTCTGGAGGCTGGCGACACATTTGTTAGAAGTTTGCCCGACCTTTCTGGTTCCACGATATATAACAACTTTATCGACCTGCTTTTTCGTTGGGCGGACGTGGGGGGCGTTTCGCAATCTGAGCGCGGGCCTAACATTGACGGTAGAAAGGTCGCATTTCTCGAAGCCTTCTTCGGAGCCGAGCTGGAGGATGTCAATGGGGGGAGTTTGATCGGCACGCGATATGCCGCTGAACTCGAACGTTCTTTCTCAACGATTTCGGATGTCCTTCTGACGCGGTACTTGGTCCAGTCTGGGTATGCACTGGTAATCAACCTAGGAGAGAGCTTAGACAGTAGTCATCCAATTTTTCAGTTGGGGCACCTCACGTATCAGGCATTTGACGATAGCATCGCCGGTGACGTGGGGCGAACGATAGATTGGCTTGCACATAAAGCGCCCGCAGAGTCTGGTGAGAAACTCGCGTATTTTGACATTTCCATTACCGCGTTGCGCGGCCTGACGCATGAGTATTTCGGCGGGGATTCCGAAAGATTTAAGGCCTTTGTCTTCGACAGATTGGTTGCTCAAGGCGAAGGCGACGCCGCTTTGATAGAGTATCTAGGGCTGGTGATAGATCACCGCGCGGTTTCCGAGGGCACTGACTCGAACGAGACGCTAATCGGGACTCAATCTCCGGACATTCTCAACGGTCAAAAGGGTGATGACGACCTTTTGGGAGGACAAGGCAACGACACGTTCATCTACTGTCGCGGCGATGGCAACGACACGATCACCGAGATCGACGTCGGAGGCTCCCTCGACAGATTGCTGTTGGTAGGAGTCGACCCAGAGGATGTGACGCTGACGTTCAGCGGCATCGACGTGACTCTGGTGATCGCCGAGAGTGCACCTGGTGCCGGTGATGGCGGTTCGATCCTGCTGAAGCAGCAGCTCGATGAGTACATCCAACGCGGCGTGGAGCAGATCGTCTTCGCCGATGCGACGGTATGGTCAGCCGACGATCTGCGGGCCAAGGTCATCGCGCTACAGCAGACGTCCGGCAATGACACCATCGTCGGGTTCGACAACGCGGACACCATCGAAGGCGGTGCCGGTGATGACGTCATCAACGGCGGCAGGCAGAACGACACCTACCTCTACAGCCGCGGCGATGGCAACGACACGATCACCGAGATCGACGTCGGAGGCTCCCTCGACAGATTGCTGTTGGTAGGAGTCGACCCAGAGGATGTGACGCTGACGTTCAGCGGCATCGACGTGACTCTGGTGATCGCCGAGAGTGCACCTGGTGCCGGTGATGGCGGTTCGATCCTGCTGAAGCAGCAGCTCGATGAGTACATCCAACGCGGCGTGGAGCAGATCGTCTTCGCCGATGCGACGGTATGGTCAGCCGACGATCTGCGGGCCAAGGTCATCGCGCTACAGCAGACGTCCGGCAATGACACCATCGTCGGGTTCGACAACGCGGACACCATCGAAGGCGGTGCCGGTGATGACGTCATCAACGGCGGCAGGCAGAACGACACCTACCTCTACAGCCGCGGCGATGGCAACGACACGATCACCGAGATCGACGTCGGAGGCTCCCTCGACAGATTGCTGTTGGTAGGAGTCGACCCAGAGGATGTGACGCTGACGTTCAGCGGCATCGACGTGACTCTGGTGATCGCCGAGAGTGCACCTGGTGCCGGTGATGGCGGTTCGATCCTGCTGAAGCAGCAGCTCGATGAGTACATCCAACGCGGCGTGGAGCAGATCGTCTTCGCCGATGCGACGGTATGGTCAGCCGACGATCTGCGGGCCAAGGTCATCGCGCTACAGCAGACGTCCGGCAATGACACCATCGTCGGGTTCGACAACGCGGACACCATCGAAGGCGGTGCCGGTGATGACGTCATCAACGGCGGCAGGCAGAACGACACCTACCTCTACAGCCGCGGCGATGGCAACGACACGATCACCGAGATCGACGTCGGAGGCTCCCTCGACAGATTGCTGTTGGTAGGAGTCGACCCAGAGGATGTGACGCTGACGTTCAGCGGCATCGACGTGACTCTGGTGATCGCCGAGAGTGCACCTGGTGCCGGTGATGGCGGTTCGATCCTGCTGAAGCAGCAGCTCGATGAGTACATCCAACGCGGCGTGGAGCAGATCGTCTTCGCCGATGCGACGGTATGGTCAGCCGACGATCTGCGGGCCAAGGTCATCGCGCTACAGCAGACGTCCGGCAATGACACCATCGTCGGGTTCGACAACGCGGACACCATCGAAGGCGGTGCCGGTGACGACGTCATCAACGGCGGCAGGCAGAACGACACCTACCTCTACAGCCGCGGCGATGGCAACGACACGATCACCGAGATCGACGTCGGGGGGGCCCTCGACAAGGTGGTATTCGCCGACATCGACCCAGAGGATGTGACGCTGACGTTCAGCGGCATCGACGTGACTCTGGTGATCGCCGAGAGTGCACCTGGTGCCGGTGATGGCGGTTCGATCCTGCTGAAGCAGCAGCTCGATGAGTACATCCAACGCGGCGTGGAGCAGATCGTCTTCGCCGATGCGACGGTATGGTCAGCCGACGATCTGCGGGCCAAGGTCATCGCGCTACAGCAGACGTCCGGCAATGACACCATCGTCGGGTTCGACAACGCGGACACCATCGAAGGCGGTGCCGGTGATGACGTCATCAACGGCGGCAGGCAGAACGACACCTACCTCTACAGCCGCGGCGATGGCAACGACACGATCACCGAGATCGACGTCGGAGGCTCCCTCGACAGATTGCTGTTGGTAGGAGTCGACCCAGAGGATGTGACGCTGACGTTCAGCGGCATCGACGTGACTCTGGTGATCGCCGAGAGTGCACCTGGTGCCGGTGATGGCGGTTCGATCCTGCTGAAGCAGCAGCTCGATGAGTACATCCAACGCGGCGTGGAGCAGATCGTCTTCGCCGATGCGACGGTATGGTCAGCCGACGATCTGCGGGCCAAGGTCATCGCGCTACAGCAGACGTCCGGCAATGACACCATCGTCGGGTTCGACAACGCGGACACCATCGAAGGCGGTGCCGGTGACGACGTCATCAACGGCGGCAGGCAGAACGACACCTACCTCTACAGCCGCGGCGATGGCAACGACACGATCACCGAGATCGACGTCGGGGGGGCCCTCGACAAGGTGGTATTCGCCGACATCGACCCAGAGGATATTAGCGTCGTTACTATTGGCAACGATGTGATGATCGTTGTGCGCGAGACTCTACCGGGAGCCGGCGACGGCGGTTCGATCCTGCTGAAGGATCAGGTCGCCGCCTATATCCAGCGAGGCGTCGAGGAAATCCATTTCTCCGACGCAACCGTTTGGAATCGTACGACACTGCTCGCGCGCGCAGTTGCCACTGGAACCGCATCGGCCGACGTAATCGCGGGAACGGCGTTCAATGATTATATCGACGGCGGTGCCGGCGACGACACCTTGTCGGGTGGAGATGGCGACGATGTATTGATTGGAGGGGCGGGCGCCGATGCCATGAACGGAGGTGCTGGGAGCGATACCGCGTCGTACGCGACCGCAAGTACAGGGGTATATGTCCATATGATGGACGACACCTGGAACACTGGCGATGCGGTGGGCGACACCTTTGCCAGCATTGAAAATCTGATCGGCTCCGACCACGACGACACGCTCATCGCCACGGACGAGGCAAACATCGTCAGCGGAGGGGCGGGTGCAGATACGCTCCTTGGGCTCCTCGGCGATGATCTCCTTCTGGGGAGTGCAGGAAACGATCTGCTGCACGGGGGCGAAGGAGCTGATTTCCTCGACGGAGGCGAGGGTAATGACGAACTCTTTGGCGATGAAGGCAATGACGAGCTGCACGGCAGAGCTGGCGACGACTATGTCGTTGCTGGAGACGGTAATGACCTCCTCTATGGCGAGGACGGAGACGACGAGTTGCACGGTAGCGACGGCGACGATCAGATCCATGGTGGCGACGGTGCCGACGCGCTCTTCGGCGACGACGGAGACGATAAGCTGGACGGTGGCGCCGGCGACGATTTCATTTTGACTGGCGCCGGCGACGATACGATTGTTTTCCGTCCCGGGTATGGATCGGATTTCATCGGTGACTTCACCGCTGGTGCAAATACCGATGACGTTATCGAAATTGGCGGCTTCAACATCGCCGACTTCGCCGAACTGCAAGGTTTGATGTCGGAGTGGGGTGGCAACACCTTCATCACGTTCTCAGATGGCTCCGAGCTTGCGATCGAAGGTGTCACGAACGCGCAGTTGCATTCCGACGACTTCAGGTTCGCCGCGTAACGTCTACGGGAGAGAGATGGAAGTTCCATCTCTCTCTCCCTAGCTCCCGGTGCAGCGCGTCGCAGATTGAATAGATGTCGATCACGTGTGAATTCTCTTCGGCCATAGTAGCGTTGCGCCGGTGGCTCGCGGCCATTGGGGTATTTTCCGGGGTCGTCAACGTTCTCGCCTTGACCGGCTCGATTTTTATGCTGCAGGTCTATGACCGCGTACTAACGAGCCGCAGCATTCCCACACTGGTGGCGTTGGCGGCAATAGCCATCGCGTTCTATTTCATACAAGGCATCTTGGACATCGCGCGCGCCCGTCTGCTTGTACGACTGGGATCTCGTCTCGACCAGCTTCTCGCCGATAGGATCTATGCGGCCAGCCTTGAGCTACCACTCCGATTCAACGGAATTGACGCTCAAGCGCAGCCGGTCCGCGATCTAGACACAGTGCGCGCTTTTTTAAGCGGGCAGGGCCCGGTTGCTCTGATGGATATCCCGTGGATGCCGATCTACTTAGCGTTCGTGTTCATCTTGCATCCGTGGCTTGGCTGGCTAGCGAGCGCTGGAGCACTTGTACTGATTGTTATGGCCGCGTCGACCGAGTTCCTGTCACGAAGACCGGCAGCGAAAGCGCAGACTTTTGCCCTGAAGCGCCATGCGCTCGCGGAATCCGGCAGACGTAACGCTGAGGTCTTGCGAGCGATGGGCTTCGCCCACCGCATCGCGTCACAATGGCAGAGCGTCAATGCAACCCACCTTTCAGCCCACCAGAATGCCAGCGACGTATCCAGTTCGCTTGGGGCTGCGGCCAAAGTCTTCCGGATGATCCTTCAGTCAGCCATGCTGGCGTTGGGAGCGTGGCTGACTATTTTGGGGGAGGTTTCTGGTGGCGCAATTATAGCCAGCTCTATCATATCTTCGCGGGCGCTTGCGCCGGTGGACACCGCGATCGCGCAGTGGAAGTCTTTCGTCGCCGCCCGGGGCGCAAAGCACCGTTTGGCAAAACTGCTTTCGTGCGTGCCAGCAGTCGTACCTCCGATGCCGCTGCCAGCTCCTTGCAAAAGCCTTGCCCTTGAAGCTGTCAGTGTCACTCCACCTGGCTCGACTGCGGCGGCGGCGCAGAACGTATCGTTCGCGTTGAAAGCAGGTGACGCAATGGGCCTCGTGGGCCATAGCGCCGCGGGCAAGTCGACGCTTGTCCGGGGGATCGTTGGTGCTTGGCACGTGGCGCGTGGGAAAATCCGGCTCGATGGCGCCAGCATCGATAACTGGTGCCCGATGGAATTAGGGCGGCACATTGGGTATCTACCGCAGGATGTGTCTCTCTTCGAGGGTAGCATTGCCGAGAATATCGCTCGTTTCGAAGAAAGCGCCGATCCAAACAGCATTGTGGCGGCAGCAAAGGATGCCGCTGTGCACGAGATGATTCTCAAGCTCCCCCAAGGCTACGATACGAGGGTAGGAGAAGGTGGATCGATGCTATCAGCTGGTCAGCGGCAGCGAATTGGTCTCGCCCGCGCGCTGTTCGGATCACCTTTTCTTGTCGTGCTCGATGAGCCAAATTCTAACCTCGATGCGGATGGTGAAGCTGCATTGACGGCGGCCATCGAGAGCGTCCGCCTGCGGCGAGGCATTGTCATCGTTGTCGCCCATAGGCCCAGTGCATTAGCGAACGTAAATCTAGTCGGAGTGATGGCTGGCGGTACCTTGCAGGCATTTGGACCAAAGGCCGAAATCTTGCGCAAGACAGTTGCGCCGGGGAAAGGAGGTTCAGGCCCGGCTCTACAAGCGATGTCCTCCAAGCCATGCCATGCAGGGACGAACGCGTGAAGATGGTCGAGACGTCAGAAAATTCCGCGCTTCCTTCGATGAGACGACACGTGATCTTAGGATTTTTGGTATGCGTTCTCCTCGTTGTGGGATTTGGCGGCTGGGCCACCACCGCTGAACTTGCCGGCGCGGTCATAGCGCCAGGCTCTGTCGTCGTAGACACCAACCTTAAAAAGGTTCAGCACCCCACGGGGGGCGTCGTATCCGAGTTGAACGTTCGCAACGGCGATCAGGTGCGCGCCGGTGATGTCCTTGCCCGCCTTGACGACACCGTGACGCGCTCAAACCTCGCCATGGTCACCAAAAGCATTGACGAACTGGAGGGTCGGCGTGCCCGACTTGAAGCCGAGCGTGACGGCAATACCACTGTAGTTTTTCCTGAGCCGCTGAAGGCCAGGGAGCGGGAAGAAGACGTTCAAAAGATTCTTCTTGGCGAGCGTCGTCTCTTTGATGCCAGAAGCGTCGCGCGGAGAGGACAGAAATCGCAATTGACAGAACGCGTCAACCAACTGCTGGAGGAAATCGAAGGGCTCCAAGCGCAAAGGGGTTCTAAGGAAGATCAGATCCGTCTCATCCGCAAGGAGCTCGAAGGAGTATCTTCGCTCTACGCGCGCAATCTTGTCCCGCTGACCCGCTTAGTCGCGTTGCAAAGAGAAGAAGCGCGACTGGAAGGAGAGAGAGGCCAGATCGTCGCCTCCTCCGCGCAGGCGAGGGGAAAGATAGCCGAGACGAAATTGCAGATCATTCAACTCGACCAGGATCTGCGCTCCGAGGTGCTGAAGGAGCTCCGGGAGATCGAGGCCAAAATTGGCGAACTGGTGGAGCGCAAAGTCTCCGCCGAGGACCAGCTCAAACGCATCGATATCCGCGCTCCGCAAACGGGCATAGTTCATGAGCTGGCAGTGCATACGGTGGGCGGTGTAGTCGGCCCTTCAGAGGTGGTGATGCTGATCGTGCCGATAGGAGACACGTTGGAGATCGAGGCGAACATCGCACCGCAAGACATTGACCACGCGGCAGTCGGACAAGAAGCGACGGTTCGCTTGTCCGCATTCAATCAGCGCACGACACCTGAGCTTTTCGGCCACGTGAGCCGGATTTCTGCCGATCTGACAAAGGATTCAGCGTCAGGCTTGTCCTACTATACGACGCGTGTCAGGCTGTCCGATGCGGAGCTCGCGCGGCTCAATGGACTGAAGCTAGTTCCCGGTATGCCGGTCGAAGTCCACATTCGAACGCCGGAGCGAACGGCGATGTCGTATTTTTTAAAGCCGCTATCAGATCAGATAGCGCGCGCTTTTAAGGAAGATTGACCCCCTTTTTGATGTCTCCCTTGTTGACCATCCCGATGCCAAATGAGAGATCGCAGCGTTTGGCGCTGTAGGATTGCACGTCAGCTATTGTGAAGGCTTTCCGACGACGGCCCACGTGCACCTGGCCGCGTCCCAGAGGGCCGTCCTCCGAAACCCTTCACAAATGCGGACTAGCCCGAGAGTACTGGGCCGCCTTTTGCAGGTTGCAGATGGGCTGGTGCACCGTGCTCACTTGCTCTGTTAAGCAACTACGCCTTGCGCATGGCGCAGGTGATCATTTGAGCAGTTGCTCATGAGCCTAACTGCCCGGTGAGGCAGTCATCGACCTCTCTTGCCAGCGGCGTCGAGCGCGATCCTGACGAGCCGCCTGATGGCTTCTGCTCTGGTCGGAAGATCCTCTTGAGCGCGGCGCCAATCGTCGATCCCGGACAGCTCCTCGTCGTGCCAGCGCGCACCCACCTGGGTGCCGACACCCGTTGAGACAGGGCGTCCTCGTTGTTTATTGGTACCACGATTTGACTTTGTCATGGTATCCTGGTATCACCATAGTCGCGGAACGCAAGAGCTTGTTGTTGAAAGTGGTGCGAGACCTAGGGTTTTCGATCCACTCGCTCGAAGCCAGCAAAAACAAGCTCTGAGCCTGGATAGAAACTTGGTGCGAAACTGACATGCAGAGAATCGGCTACGCGCGAGTATCCACAGCCTCGCAGAACCTGGACCGGCAGATCGCCGCGTTGAGAGCGGCCGGCTGCGTAGTGATCTTTCGAGAGAAGGCGAGCGGCAAGGCAACGAAGGGCCGCCCTCAGCTCGAGAAGGCGATCGATGCACTCGGCACTGGCGATTGCTTGGTGGTCGCCGAATGGGACCGGGCGACGCGATCGATGTTGGACGGGATTGCGATCATTGAGCGCATTCACGCCCGTGGCTCGGTCGTACAAGTTTTGGACAAGCCGCACCTCGACCTCACGACGCCTTTGGGTCGGGGCCTCATTGCCCTCATTAGTGCCATGGCGGAAGACGAACGTCAGCGTATCGTCAAACGCTCCAAGGACGGCCTGGCTGCAGCAAAGGCCCGCGGCGCAAAATTCGGACGCAAGCCCAAACTTACCCCGTACCAGCAGGCAGAGGCACTGCGACGCCTCGAAGCTGGCGAAAGCGCTAGGGCCATCGGCAAGTCCTACGGGACCCACCACGCGACGATCTCGCGCCTCCGGTAGCCCTATCATTCATCCATGGGGGAGTCCCCCCTCAAATCAATCGCCCGTTCGCTGCCGTTAGGCGCTCCGGCGGGTCCGATCCACCCCACACAAAGGTGTAGTCATGCGTACCAAGCCAGACCCCACCCACCCCTTGCGCAACACCCGCCATGAGGCCTTCGTTCAGGCCCTGCTCAGGGGGGAGACTCAAGACGCCGCGTATGCCTCCGCAGGGTATACCCCAAGCCGACACAGTGCCGCCCGTTTGGCAACAAATGACAACATCCGCGCGCGTCTAGCCTACCTACGGTCCAAGGTTGCATCCATCGTCGTCGAGAAGACGGGCGTCACGATCGCCGATGTCGTAGCAGAGCTCGCAAAGCTCGGCTTCTCGAACATGAGAGACTACGTCTCGATTTCGCATGGTGGGCAGGTGCAGGTCGACGTGGCGCAGGCGCCCGATCGCAAATGGGCCGCCATTCAGGAGTTCACGAGCGAGACCTACACAGAAGGCAAGGGCGAGGATGCCCGGATCGTGACCCGCACCCGAATCAAGCTCCACTCCAAGGAGAGCGCTCTGGTCAGCATCGGCAAGCACCTTGGTATGTTCGACAAGGAGAAGGACCCAGGCGCAGCGGATGCGGCTTTGCAGCCCAAGGCCCCATCGCACGAGCGCCTTGAGGAGATGCGCCGGCGGTATGCGCCCAAGTCCAAGCCGGAAATCCACTAGATCGAGAACGGATTGAGATGGCCGATGACCCTAACGTCGCTAGGCGCTTCGGCGGCTGACAACCCATTGCGACGGCTGTTTCGCCGAGATTCCTGACATCTAAAAACTCCTGTGTAAAGTTCGCAGCAGTACTAACCGTGCGGCTGCACCGCCCCCGAAAGCGGACATCGGCTATCTTTGCGACTTACCTCCTCGCGTCGTTCGCCATGAGAGGTTTTAGATATTGCGGCCTCAGGCCCATTAGGAGATCAAGGAGGACCGACAGCCCGTCCTGACCGTTGCTGCGCGGGACGTCGTTGAGCTGCTGCGTCGGAATGGTCGAGGAAGCGTGGACATGGTCCGAAGATGGCTCAGTGAAGAGTTTTCTCCAGACGATCAGGTCTGATCGGAGACATCTTCTGCTATGCTCAGTCCAGCATTGACCAGCCCCGCGCGCTGCGCGGCTAGCACGGCTTCGAGCGCGGGTTTCGCCTGCTTGGGGGACGGCTTGCGTTCCCATCCCCCTGCCGCGTAGCCCGCGAGAGTCCTGCAAATTCCAGCGACGGTCCAATGGATGAGGCCGGTCTTCTGGCCACGTTCAGCAACTTCCATCCACACGGAGCTGGGGATTTCCATGCAGCGGGCAATCCGATCATAATCTGCGACGGAATGCGCGCCGCGGTTGGGCAGCATGACCGCGTCACCGGCCTTGGCAGTCAATGCCTGGAACGACAGCTCCGGGGGTAGGGGTTCAGTGAACTGCGGGAGCTGCGTTTGAAGATCCTTCCAGCAGTCCGCCTTCTTGAACCATTCACTTGGGTTCTTGTTGCCTGCGGAGGCGCGCATGAGAGCATCAAACTTCGGCGCCCAATCACCGATCAACTGTTCCAGTTCAAGGCTCACGGACTGCTTCGACCATATGCGGTCAAAGTCGAGACGCCCGCCACTGCGATGCGAAAGACCCGCAACGACGTAGGCCGTTATCTGTGCGCCATAGGCAGGGAATTTCATGCTGCGGATCTTCTTCTCGGCGGCCCGGTACAGCACGGCAATGGCAACGAGACGCTTGAACCAGGATTGGTCAGGGGGTGGCGGCGGCTCATCCTTGAGACGTTGCATGAAGTTCTGAAAATTCTTCTGGCCCCCGAGGCAGACCTTGTCTGGCAGCCCGGACCAGGCACCGAGATAGCGCGCGACGTCGAGCTTGCTGAGGCGACGTTGCTTGGGCGTCTGCTGACGGAACGATTTCTGATCCGTCTTGCGAAGCGCGGCCTTCTGTTCTGCCGCGACGTAGGACCCCCGCGCGCGTTCATAGAACCAGCGCCCCTTGCCGTCCTCGAGCCACGTCGTATTCGCTAGAGTTTCGATCTGCTGATGGAACGGATCGTTTGCGGAGAAGTCCGCAAGCTGGACTGTGTTCTGCCGATTCGCCGCGCGGGAGATCGAGGAGACCATTTCGCTAAGGTCGGCGCCTCCGACCTTGATGATCTTCACAGGAACTGAAACCTGGTCGAGTTTCAGACCGTCCTTGCGCCTCGCGCGATGGAGGGACGCCGTGGTCTGCCCGCCGTTGACAATCTGCAGGCCTTTCAGCGAGCGGATTTCCAGTCCGCCGGCATCGTTCGCAACGACGTCGAGATCGTCCACGGTTGCGACGATGCCGTTGTTGAACGCAAGGAACATCGTAGGCTGGTCGGCGATCGTGCGTCTGAGCTCGGCATTGACGCTCTTGCGACCTTGAAGCCCCAGAAACGCGCGAACGTTGAGCTCAAGCAGGCGTACGCCATAGCGGTCGTAGACCTGCGAGAGAACATCGCCGGGAAGCACCGCCAGATAGGCGTCATATTCGCCGTTCTGGGTTGGCACGTGCAAACACGGGAGTGGCCGGCCGGACATCGAAACGAGGTCGACTGTGATGTCGGCACGTGTTTCACCCTGGCCAAGCACCCGGAACAGCCGGACGATATCGTAGGCTTCAAACTCCAGCGGCTTCCCACGCCATTCGGCCGGCGGGGTGAAACTGCCAACCACACCGTCGGTCAGCAGGATAATACGGATCGCAGACAGGTTGTCAGCCTCATTCTCGATGAGCCGCGCAAGATCGCTTGCATCGGTATTGGCCGGCTCCAGCTGCGCGGCGAGTCCATCAACACAAGCACTGGCGAAGCGCAAGGCACGCTCCAGAGCCTTGGTGACATCGGCTGCTGGAAGCTTGCTGGCCGGAAGGTCGCCTAAGTAGATGGTCGTGAAGAGATCCAGACGGGCGCGTTCTTCATCGTAGGCGTACCCATCAATGCGGTACGCAGCGTTCCGGACGCGTCCTTCCTGATAGAGAGGGAAGGTCGCATCGAGATGTCCGGCCTCCTCAAGACGCTCCAGGATCAAGCGGGTGAATACTTCCTGGGAGAACGGCGCATCGGATGAAAGGCTCTCCTCAACCTCGGCGACGATCTCCTGGTGGAACTCGTCGGTCGCGTCTTCAGTCATTACCGAGCTCCTTGATGAAACGCGTCAAGGGTGGCGGTCGCATCCTCCGCGAAAGTGGAGATGCCACGAACTTCGAGCGTATAGGTTGCGTCTGTGATCGCGATTGGCAGTCCGCTGCGGACAAGCCGCGGGAACCCGTCTGCAACCACGTACCCGTCGATCGTCCTGATCTGTACGCGCGGTGCGTTTCGAGCCACGTCGTCTCCTGGCAGCAGCCCACGGCGCAGAAGCAGATTTTCGAAACTGCTGCGGCGCGCTTCATCCGGCAATGCCGCGCTCAGGTCGGCGATAATGTCGCGCAGCGATCGGCCAGCCGGACTTTCAATGAGCCTGACATGGAGAAGATCCAGCCGACGCACGCCTGAAGTGTCCAGCTGATCGAGCCTTGAGATCGTGATCGTGGAGGCAGGACCCAGCCCGGTCTTCACTTCCAGGTCGTGCCCGTCGCGCTGGAAGTCATGAAGACCATCGAGGGGTGCCTGCCACGATGCAAGGCAGTCTGCATCCGCCTCGATCAGCCGCTCCAGGATCAGCAGTTCTCCGATAAGACCGACCGTCTCCGCTCGGGACAGCCCGTCCCGCCTGTCGCGCAGAAACTGGCGCCACGCATCAAGACGCGCGAGAAACTGAGTGAGGGCTGCGTTCTGATCCGGCTGGGACGCTGCCGCGACCACATCGGCGCAGATGGTCGTGAAGAGGTCACGTCTGGCGGCGTCTTCGAGTGAAAGGACAAGCAACGGACCCGAGTCATCGGGAACCGAATTCAGACGCATGCCGCCAAGCTCAAAAAGCGCGTCGGGTGGCAGCGCAGTGTAGAGCATCAGGCATGGTGCGTCATCCATCGCCCGTATGCCCGCACGGATCTCAAGCGGTGTCTCCGCCGAGATGACCCTGGACCTGTACTGGCGCGCGATCGGTGGGGTGCGCGCAAGTTCATCCCAGGCAACCGTGAGGGCATCGAGCCAGCGCGTCATGCGAGCTCACGCTGCTTGACGCTGTTGATCAGGAACACCCGCTTGTCGGCTTCATCGCTGTCGGGGAAGCTGACAACCACGCTGATGACAGGACGGTCCGTGGGGTCGACCTCGGCCAGATCAGGGTCGATCGGATAGATGACCAGCAGGCCGTTCTGTGGCCGCGCCCCTCTCACCTTGCGAATATATTCACCGGATGGCACGTCCGTATCACGTTTGCTTCGTGACCTTCTCTCCGCGTTCGTGCGCGCAAGCGCCTGCGCGAACTCGGTCTCGCTCAGATCGATTGCTTGGTCGAGCGGGCTCAGTGTCGTGCCGATGATGAACCGGTCTTCCGGCAGTGGCTTGCCATTCCTCGGCTGCCTGGGATTGCGTTCCACGCAGCCGTATTTCCGGCCAGCAATCGTGACTTGCTTTTTCGATCCCGTCGCGAGGAATACGGTCCAGTCGGTCAGCTCGGGCGTCGGCATCGCTAGCTGGTCGGTGATGTACGTGGCCAGCTTGTCGCCATTGATCTGCTGGCTTTCGGACGGGAAGGCCAGCGTCCGTAGATATCCGGCGATATCCTGACCCTTGACCCCTTTCCACAGAGTTCCTTGAGCCTTCTTGCCCCCCGAACCTGGTCGCACCGGATTGTCCTGTCCGTCACCCAGGCCGAGGATGAAGTCATCAGTCACATCCGCATTGCGATCAATCGTGGGACGGTCGCGGAACATGACTGTCTGGATCTTGCCCTCACCGGCATAGCTGCTCTGATGTACTTCGGCATGCCGCTGCTTGTTGAGCGCAGTGACTTCCAGAATGTCGTGAACGGCAACCTTCAGCCCGAACTGCTTGGGCGTCGCGTTCTGCATCGCCATCTCGAAGAACTGGGCGCGCAGTTCGCTCTGCGCAGTTGCGACGTAGCGGAACCAGTCTTCCATGTCGCTGGTCGTATATAGCCGACAAAGATCGGCAAAACCGCGCCGATAGCCGAACCAGCGACCCATCTGCAGTAGGCTGTCATATTGCCGCGAAATGCGCAGGAAATAGCTGACTGACAGTCCCTCCAGCGTAAGTCCACGGGACAGCTTGTCGCCGCCGACCGCAATGACCGAATAACCGGTTTCCTTGTACGTATCGTAATCGATATCCGCCTTTGTCTTTCCATTGGCGGTGATGAGCTGGATCTTGTCGGAGCTGTCAGCCAGCTGGGCACGGACCTGATCCCAGGTCACGGGAAGCGTGTTGCGACCATAGATCGTCTTCGCGACATCCCTTGTAGTGGGAACATAGTCGTTTTCCCACACATCCTTCAGGCGCTGCAGCGTTTCCGCGTCGCCATTCGAGATCATGGCGCGCGTTTCATTCAGGTATCGTTCGACCTGACGATGCACTTCGGTGTGGACATCCACGAAGCGCGAGACATGCACGAGCATCGAATTGTGTTCGCGCCCCTGGCCACGCGCAACGCGCGCTGCACAGGTCAGGAGGAAAGCGTCGATTGCCCGTTCAAGGCTCGGTGGGATGACATCCCGGCCGTTGAAGCGCGGTTTGAGTGACTTGTCGTGCTTCTCGGGAATCCACCGTTCGCCAACCTGGTCGAGGGGCCGGACCAGCGGAAGGCCGGGATTGTCGCCGTCATTGGTTCCGAACACCGCGGCCGGACCGAAATAGTCGTCAGGCGGCGTCAGGGAGGCGATGAAGGTCGCGGGGAAAAGATCCGGGCCGTAGTCTTTCGCACCGCGCTCATCATGGATGAAGATGTTGGCGAACGGCGTTGCCGTGTACCCGACATAGACGCGCCGGTCGAATTTCAAGAGAAGCCTGCGGATTTCGCCATTGACCTTCTTCGGGTCGTAGTCTTCGTCGAACGTCCCGTCTTCCAGCAGCGGCTGGTCGCCGGTATCGACGGAAGCCTGATCCGACTCGTCGTCGATGATGAGGACGGGGGCCGCCTTTGATTGGGCTGGCAGGCGTGCGACCCAGCTGTTCAGATTCTTAAGAACTGTCGCATTCTTCTTGACGATGAACAGGCACGGCTTGCTATCGGGTGAGAAATTCGTCTGCTCGGCAAGGCGCAGCGTGAAGTCTCCATTCAGATCCGCCATGGTGAGGCTGTCTGCGCTCAGGCTGCCATTGAAGGTGCCAACCCCGATCTCCAGCCGCGGCTGATTGGGTAGACGGTTCCTGGGATTGGTGTCGTAGCCGAGGACGTCCTGATCGAAGCGCTTCTGGGTCTGAAGGCGCAGTATCTTATGCATGCCCGCGAGAATGATGATGATGCGGTAGCCTGCATCGGCGGCACGATTTACGACGCCTGCGTAGCTCGCCGTCTTGCCGGATTGGACGTCACCGACGACGAGACCGCGCCAGTCCCAGCTGCCTGGGCGTTGCGGGTCATCCATCAGTTCGAGAATTCTCGCGGTGCTGTCCTGCAGCTGTTGAACCGATTCAGTCGGCCATCCGCCGTCTTCCAGCTTTTCCAGGTAGCGCTGCATGAAGGGCCCGGGCTGGCGACGATCGCCGACATACCATGGAGCTGGCCGCGAGCCTTCCTTGTCCTGCAGGACAAGCGCGGGACCTTGCTCGGTGACAAACATGGTGAGCAGCAGCCGTGTCGCGGCTGCGATGTCTTCGGGGCCGACCTGCTTCTGGCTCAAAGCCGCGTAGGCGGGAGCCAGCAGCTGAAGGGCCTGCTCAATGATGGGCTGGGTGATCTCTTCACCGGCTTCCTTCCGCGACATCAGACTGCGCCTTGCAGTTAGTGAAAGATCGGCAGCAATGTCTGTCATGGATGCCCCCCAAGCTTCTGCGCCAGTGACTTCCTCAGTTCCGGCAGTTCTCCAGGAAGGTTTAGAAGAAGCGCGTCAAGTCGCTGATCGATCGTCATGCTGACGGGCAGCATCCTTCCCAGTTCAGCAAGCTGGTCCGCCAGCTGCCCGATCTCGTCAGCGTCGAGCGTCGGGACTTGTGACCCTTCGGACTCCGAGACATCAAGCCAGATGCGTTCAACCGGAACCGAGCGTTCAATGATCGAGAGAATTGCATTCAAGGATCGTGTTCCTCCGGCGGCCGCTATGACCGGATGATCACGATTGATGCGGTATTGCGTGCCTTTTGGGCCGTGCGTTGCCAGCCAGACGGCGGGTACCGTGTGGGGTGCTCCCCGTGTGCGCGGGCCTCGGCCACGAAAAGCGAACACCTCTCGCGCCTCTTCCCGGCACCGTCCAGCGATGGCGGTTAGGCGGGCTCGCAACGCTCCCGGCGGCCGAGCCTGGGACTTGCGTACATCGATGCGCCAGTCCCGATCCAGGCCGGTCGGGAGGTCTACGAGCACCCGAGCAAGGCGGCTGGCTTCATCGCGCGTCCAGGTACGTGCGCCGCCCAGGCCGAGCCAGCTCCCGGCAACCAGAAGACGCTTGTTGCGATAGACGTAAAAGCCCTGCCTCGCGCCCCAGCCGCCAGGACCACCCGCTGCGTTATATTCGGCTTCGTTGGCGAAGCGGTCGCGATGCGGCAGCACATATGGCGTAACGAGAAACGAGGCACCCGCGTGGCGCAGGCGCTCGGAGGGCATCTTGATTGTAGCGGGATGACCGGCCTGGAACGGGTCCCACGGCTTGACCGCCCGATCGTTCAGCAAGATCGTGAGCTGGGATGCATCGCCGCTGATGAAGCGGTGAAAAACCATGCCGAGATGAGCGCGGATATCTTCGACGCGCAGATAGAATGCCTCTTTGGAAAGACCCGCTAGACCGCTCAGTTCGTCGATCTGGTCCCAGATGACCACGGTGCCGCTGGGTCGTCCTTGAAGCTCAGCGACAAGAGCGTGCTCCGGGAGACTCTCAGGTACCAGCGCTATCCACCCGCGCGCCTCGATGACTGAAACGTCGATCGTGGCCGAACTGAGCGAATCTGCAGTCTTGGTAACGAATGTCAGACTGCGGCTCTGAGATAGAGAGGCTGTCTTCAATCCCAATCCGAAGCGGCCGAGATCGTTGTCACTCCGCGCGGTGTCCGGACCGTCACCTCCGAGGCGGAGTGCCTCGGCCAAGCGGGCTTCGTCCATTCCATGGCCATCGTCCAGGACCGCAGCAACCGGCGCACCGTCATTCCATCGCAGATCAATGCTGACCGTCGTGGCGCCCGCGCTGATGCTGTTGTCGACGAGATCGGCGAGTGCTGTCTCAGGAGAATAGCCTATCCCGCGCAGAGAGCCCATAAGGGCAGAAGCCTTCGGTGGAACGCTGATCGTGCGAGTCCCGGGCATGTCAGGCTGCCCGCCGATCAGTTGCCCTTCTTCTTCCGCGCAACGTTCCGCTCAACTGGGACTTGAGAATCTTCGCCACGGCAAAGGCGAGAAGAGGGGGGACGGCATTTCCGATCTGCCGGAATGCAGCGTTCATGGCACCGGCAAACACGAAACCATCGGGAAAAGACTGAAGGCGTGCCGCTTCCCGAACCGAGAGCGTCCGGCGCTGCGCACTGTCATAGTGGATGTGGGAGTAGGTATCCTTGCCCATGTGCGCGGTGAGGGTGCGAGACGGCTTGGACGGGTCAAGCTTCCACCACTTGTTCGGAAACTTTTCCGGATCGTATGGCGGCACAATGCTCGCGCGCAGCTCCTTGTACGCTTTCGCGTCCTTGCGCGTACCAGCCAGCCCTGAGCGCGCAACCGCTTCCTCAAACAGAGCTTCGGCCACCTCGCGCGCGTGCGGATAGTCGCCGCCATGCTTCATCTTCGCGAAGATCGGGAAGTCGCGTGGTGTGAGACGGACCAGATGGCCATCAACGAAATCTGATGTCTCAAAGCCAGGCCAGGCGCGCATGGTGCTGGCGTAGGAGGAAAGGCCGTCCTTAAGGTCACGATAAGGAAGGGTATCGCTGAGCTTGCGCCTGCGGATCACAGAGGGTTCAGCATCATGTTCCTTGATCCGGGGGAGGTCTTCGAGCGCCTCCCTGGTGCCGACTGCCTTTTTAAGGCTCCGATGCGGCGTGGGTATCGCATGAAAATAACGGCTCGTCTTGTCGACGTGCTTGAGCGCGACGCGACGCGAGCCTTCGTATCCCTTGGGCAGATCGAGAAAGTGGATTGGTGCCGGAAATCTTGGGACCTCGTCCAACTCGTTGGCCAGTGCAACGATGAACAGACGTTCGCGGACCTGCGGCACACCAAAGAAGGCGGCGTTCAGAATCGTATATCCGGTCGTGTATCCTGCGCTTTCCAGGGCTTGGCATATTTCCTCAGGGACGTTGTGGCCGCCGAAGTTGAGAATGTCCGGGACGTTCTCAATGAGAATGATCAGCGGCTGCGTGTCCTCCACGTACTGCAGGAAGCGGCGGTAAAGGACTGCACGAGGATCTTTCTGAAACGCATCCTCCTGACCTGCAACAGACCGCAGCTTCGACCGGCCTATGCGAGCGAAGGCTTGGCAGGGTAGACCAGCGGCCAGAAGGTCGAAAGACTCAGCCACAGAAGTCTTCAAGCCGATGTCGGACACGAGCTTCGAGGCTGAGCATCGCTCCATGTCACGCGGTTTTGCCCATTCGCTCTCAGCGGCGTGATCGCCACCAAAGTTCATGGCGTAGCTTCTGGCAGCCTCTGGATCGATTTCAACGTGGGCCGTCAGTTCGAAACCGGCGGACTTAAGTCCGAGTGACAGGCCGCCGCAACCGGAACAGATTTCCAGTGCGCGCGGCGTGGCGCCGGTGCGCAGGCGCGCGATCTTGTTGCGGCGAATCAGTTGGCGAGTGTCGCGCGTCATGGTGCGAGGATTGTGCTGAGTGTGTCGCGTAACGCAAGGGAATCAGCAGTTTCGCATTCCCAGATGACGGCAACGCGCCATCCCATGCTCTCAAGCTGTTCTTTGGCCCGTATGTCCCGCTGAACGTTATTGCTGAATTTGCGGGTCCAAAAATCGATGTTGGACTTCGGAGTATAGGCGTATCTGCAGTTCGGATGCCTGTGCCAGAAGCAGCCATTGACAAAGACCGCCAACCGCAGCCGAGGAAATGAAAGGTCCGGTGTTCCGGGCAATTGTTTGCGATGCAATCTGAACCTGTAGCCCAGCTGGTGAGCTGTACGACGTACGATCAGTTCAGGCTTGGTACTCTTACCCCTGATCCGGGCCATCATTCGAGATCGATCGCTGGGAGCAACAATATCCATGATTCTGGCAAAGCGTTCCATCAACAAGTTGCGGTGAACTTATCGAGCTTCATCGCTTGCTTCCGATGGTATCCACTACGCACCGCATAATCTCAACATCTTATTGTACCAGACGCGTCGCCGGTCGAGCTACCTGTGCCCGATGCCACACCTCGGCCGGTTGGCGAAGTTGATCAGAGTCCCACACCCTTTCAAGCGGGTCGGTGCCTGATTATCCGGTAAAGGTAACTCATTCGCCCAGGAACGACGAAGGCATCTCGATATTAGTGGCGCTCAAACTAGCGCCTTGGAACTCCCCGCGCATCTAGCCGCCGGGGCTGTGCTCAGTTGCGAGGACAGGCGGCGCACTATTCGGGCTCGTGCGCTTCGGGCGGAGCAGGCTTGCTTTCATCGCGTAGGCACTTGGCGAGCTTGTTGAAGAGGTGCGGATGCCCGCGCGAATGCGCGGGGTCGCGATTGATTGTGCTGATAAGCTCGTGGTCGTCCTTGGAGGCAATATGAATGTTGCCCTGTTCTTCGTCGTACCAGACGCGCACGGCAAGGCTGACTGATTTGGCGGTCATCTGCTCTTCCTACCTGTACTTGCCGAATAGTTTTTCGGTGATCATGCAGTTTGGTGATGGCTCCTCTGCCGAGATGACCACCATGAGCTTGTCGTCGGCGTCCTGCACGGGAAAGACATCGTATTCCTTGTACTGGTTCATCGGCTCGTTGCAGGAGGCGCCGAATTTAAAGACGCCGCCGGTGATGGTGTGCTCGTTGCCCTTATAGGTGATCATCACGATAAAGGGCGTGCCGGGCTTACGCGGGCCGATCGTCCATTTCAGCATGTCGTAATCGTAAAACAGCGCCTCGCGCTGGTATTTTTTCGAACACAGCTTGTCGACGATCGGTTGCATTTGGGCGTGCTGGCCCTGCATCTTATTGAGCATGCACTCTTCATAGGATGTTTCCTGAGGCTCGCCCCACGCTGTCAGGAGCGTGAGGCTGGCAGCGACCAGTACTGCTGTGCGGACATTCATGGTGGCTTCCCCCGAAGCATAGGCGCTGGAAGTATAGCGCAAGCTGGAAGCACGCTCAGCGGATCGGCTAACAATGTTGTGCGTGATTTTGCGAGGGTGCTGAGGCCCCTGAGCCAGCTTTCGCGTGAGACGACGTTCGCCGATGCGTGCGACGGCCGGTTTGCCGCCCGAAGCAGACTCTGCAGGGTATTTGACAGGTGAAACGTGCTCAGACGTGCGACGACTTCCGCAATTGGGACGAACCGCGCATCCATGGGAGGACTTTGGGAAGGGTCGCATGGTGCTCTGCTCGAGGCAGACGCTGCGTTGCAGGGGTCGATGGCAGGAAAAATCCCTCTCGCCCACCTTGGGATGTAGAGCACAAGGGTCTTGCTTCAAGCCCCTGACCATCCCGTACAACGCGCCCCGCGAAACGCGGATGTTTTGACTGACTATGCTGTGATTGTTGCGGGCGGCGGCCCGACCGGGCTGATGCTCGGCGCCGAGTTGAGGCTGGCCGGTATCGATGCCGTGATCATCGAGAAGAGAGCGGACAAGGAGCGGGTTCAACCGGGGGCCCTCGGTCTTCATGCCCGCACCCTAGAGGTGTTCGATCAGCGCGGCATTGCCGATCGGTTCCTCGCCGCCAAAGCAAGTGCTCGGCTTCGCCGGAGTGCGCTCGTCGAAGCTCTCACCAACTGGTTCGGACGACGATAGGGGGGCCATATGGCAGTACGGCAGTCTGCTTAGACAACGCAACGGGCAAAGATAGCCAACACCGCTGACAGCGTGCCCCCTCGCCGCGCAAGCGCGGTCACCGCTGTTGCTATGGTCGGAAACTTCGCAATCGGTGACCGGGAAAGACAAACTCTGCGCCCCTGACTCGCCGGACAAAAAAACCAATGTATTTATTGGATAAAACAATCGAGAAGACGTTCAGCGGCGCGCCAAGTTGGCGCAGCCCCACGGCCCTTATTCTACGCCACATTATGACTGTTATTGCCGTCTGACTCGCGGGCTTTTCAGGTCGCGAATTCCCAAACTTTCAAGCCACGATCGCTTCGGTTGCAGCCGAGAGCGACCGTACCGGGTTTCGAGTGCCGCCTTCCGCCAAGAAAATGGCACTCAAGTAAGGAGTCGAAACATCTCAATGCCTCAAGCATACTCGCTCAATGATGCATTTGCAACGGCTCCATCAAATCGGAGTCGTTTATGCAAGACTGCCCCAATGCGCGTCACTTTATTCCGCCCGATGGCCTCCTTCCAGCAAAGCCTTATTGTGCTCACGACCCCCGCCAAGGAGTATTCCCGCGGTGTCTAAAGACGGCGCTTCAAGCTCCGCACATTCAATTCAACCGCCCGTACGTCGATCGTTGGATACTCCACGATCTCGACTACGCGGGCGCGTACTATGCGCATTACGATGCGAACCTTCCGCCGCCGAACTTCATCGCGGTGAATCGAGATAACCATAGGGCGCACAGCGGCTATCTGCTGGCCGCACCAGTCTCCAGATTCGCAAAGTCCCGCCTCAAGCCGATTCGTTATTGCGCTGCAATAGAACGGGGTCTTATCAGAAAGCTAAAGGCCGATAAGGGGTACCAGGGACTGATAGCCAAGAATCCCTGGTCGAAACACTGGCGCGTCGAATGGCGGCGCAAAGCCCCCTATACGCTGGACGAGCTCGCGGACGCACTTTGGACGGAAGACATGGCACCTTGGCCCACAGTTGAAGAAAACGTCGGGCGCGGGCGAAACGTAGCGTTGTTCGACGAGCTTCGCTTCATGGCTTATAAAGAGGTCGAGGACTTCAGAAGAAAAAGCAATGAGGATGCTTGGTGGCATCATTTGTCGGAGCATGCGAGCAACATCAATCAGCGGTTTATCGGGTATCATTCACCCCGATCGGATGGCGGCTTCAATAGCGGTCCATTGACACGCAGCGAAGTCAGCGCGGTGGTCCGCTCAGTCGGGCGGTGGACCTGGAATAACTACGGCACATACAAGGGTCGCGGTGGAGAAGCGTTTTCTCGGCGGCAATCCGAAGTTGGAGCGCCGGGAAGGGCGAAGCGGTGGGCGGGCCACGTGCCCGCCAGAGACAGAAATCTCTGGGGACCCGATCGGAGCGAACGATCCTACTACCGCGACCAAGCGCGAGCGCGCGCTAACCGTGATCTCAGCGCCTGGGGTGTGGCAGTCTCCGCCATCAGATAAAAGCCACTAGGCACCACTTCACTTGCACTCGGCTTGGTGCTTGTGGAGGATGATGGCGGAAAACGTTACCCGGGAGCCAACGGTCGCTGCCGCTCGCAATATGCTTGCAGCAGAGCGGCGATGCGGGCAGCAGCGTCGTTGCCGGTCCAGCCGATCCGGCTCGTCCAAGCGAAGGGCGGGGTCGACGACTGCTGTCGCAGGAAATCGGGCAGCGGATAGTGCTCACGCGAAAGCTCTACTAGCGACAGCCACTCGGCAAGCACGGCCTGCACGTCGCCTAAGCGACAGATTATCGTGTCGGCGACCGGTGTCAGCATGGCGATCTCTCAAGAGCCGCCGGGCTGACCGGTGTCTCGACGTTCGCTCCGGTCACATCAAACGACATCCTTGGGTGAGCTTCGGGGAGCTTTCGACCGCGGCACCTCGGCCGGTTCTGCACGGCCGCCGACTTAGCCGGGATATAGGGCGTCGGTCGCTAAAGGCGTGCCGGCGGCCGCATTTCAATGACAGCCTCGACGCAGGTGTCGCCCCGGCGACTAGCCCCCTTGGCGACTAGTCCACTTAGGGACAAGGGGCTATGTCGGATGGGGTCCAATGCGTACCTGAGGCGGCTCCAACATCGGTCCGCTACCGACGCTATTTTTTCGCCAGATCAGCTCCCGTTGGCAGCTCGGGGCGCATCTCCAGAACTGCGTCGTGCCGCTGATCACGTACCACCGCACCGAATAGGGCCACCGCAGCCGTCGTCTCCAATCTTGATCCAACGTGTGATGCTGGCGGGATAGAATACTGATTATATGCAACACCCAGAATACCGAGCAAATACGGGAAGGTCGATCGGCGTCGGCATCGAGTTAGGTGAGAAAATCGACCGATTTACCCGCGTCGCCGACTGCAAGCGGCTGACCTTTTTTGCCAATTTAGCGCACGCGCAACTGGCAAGAAAACTAATGTCCCGCCCAGATCGAACCAACTCACCTCTTCCAACCGGAATGGCCTTGCTACTCTGCTCACGGGTGCAGGCGGCCGCGCTTCTAAACGTCGGACCGTCCACCTTCGATAGGTTGCGAAAAACGAGCGACCTGCTCAGGCCCGTCAAGATTGGATCTCGACCGCTCTGGCCCCTGCGAAATCTTGAGGCGTTCGTTTTTGAACTGATTGATGGCGGCGCCGACGACGATCCTTGGTCCACGGCATCCGCATAGCCGCAGCTGACCAAACACACCATTTCGGAGGATTAAATGCCAATCCACACCGGTCACGCGTCGGGTAATGTCCGGAGAACCTTTCTGGATGCCATCCATGAGTTCTACGATTGGCCGGAGGGTGAATGCGAACCGACAGTCGAGTTCGAAGTCAACTCCGAGTCCCAGAGTATCACGGTATCAGCCGCTTGCGGACCAGTATGGAACTGCACGGATGCAGTGCCTGTCTACTATCGTAACATGCTCAGCGATTGCGGTGTCGAGACGCGCGGCTGTACCTACGCTGCGGCGGCGCAGGCTCTACGCGCTCGCGTCAAGAACCTGCTGGCGGCCTCCACTAGCGCCACGGACGCGGCCGCAACTTGACTCGGCGTTCGATCAGCGATCGGATAAAGTTAAGCGCGTCATTTGCCACGAGCCGTTAGCATCGAGACTTGAATGGCCACAGCACGCTATCGGTATGTCCAAGAACTCACGGACCGTCACGGCCACATCCGGCTGTACTACCGCCGCAACGGCTTCCCGCGCGCCACGCTGCGCGGCCCCGTGGGGAGTGCCGAGTTCATCGCTGACTACGAAGCTGCAGCCACTCAAACTCCCGTCGCAAAGTCTGGCCCAACGCGCGGAACGTGGCGCTGGCTATGCTGCGCCTACTTCGCTTCGACCGACTACAAAACTCTGGATGAGCGAACCCAGCGCGTTCGGAGGCGGATCCTCGAGCTGACGTGGAATGAACCAGCCCCCAACAACACCTCTGTGCTCTATTCAGAGTGCCCGGTCTTGCGGCTTGATGCTCGACTGATCCGCGTGTTGCGCGACCGGAAGGCCAGCGTGCCAGAGTCCGCCAACTCACGGCTGAAAGCCATCCGTGCGGTTTTCACTTGGGCGTGCGAGGCCGATCACGTCTCGAGCAATCCAGGGCGCGAAGTGAAATTCTTGAGGTCGAAGCGAATTGGTGGCTTCCATGCCTGGAACGACGCGGAAATCGCCAAGTTCGAAGAGCGGCACCCTATCGGTACAAAAGCGAGGCTGGCGTTTGCGCTACTGCTCTACACCGGTCAACGGCGATCAGATGTTGTGGTGTTCGGCCGGCAGCATGTGAAGGCTGGATGGCTACACTTCGTCCAACACAAGAATCGGAACCGGTTTCCGGTTACGCTCCAGCTCCCGATCTTGCCAGAGTTGCAGAGCGTCCTTGATCAGAGCCCTACCGGCGATTTGACTTTCCTCGTGAGCGCATTCGGCAAGCCGTTCACGCACGGCGGGTTCGGAAACTGGTTCAGCGATCGGTGCCGTGAGGCCGGCCTAAGCGATTGCAGCGCGCACGGCCTACGCAAAGCGTCAGCGCGGAGGCTCGCAGAGTGGGGCGCCACGACTGAACAGATCAAGGCTTGGTGCGGATGGCGGACAGCTAAGGAAGCCGATCGCTACCTGCGTGAGGTCAACCAGCGGAAGCTCGCCGGAAGCGTGGTGACGCTGGTGGCCAAGAGCAAAAACGGAACGAAAGTGTAAACCCGGTTTCGACGTCCAGCGTAAACCCGGACAACCAGCCTTGATATTACTTAGTTTTTTTTGATGATGGTGCCCAGGGGCGGAATTGAACCACCGACACCGTGATTTTCAGTCACGTGCTCTACCAACTGAGCTACCTGGGCAACGCTCCGAACGATGGACCATCAAGCCCAGAGCCCGGCCGTTATAGTGAGCGCTCTGCCGCCTGTCCAGCGCATAACGCAGCTCTTTCCCAAGCGACTTTCAGCCCGGGATTTCAAGGCCTAAGGCAGCTCGTCGTCGCCCTCGGAGGCGCCCCCGCGCCCACCCGCCGCGGCTGCGTCCTCGCCATCCTCGTCGGCATCGGCAGCCCCGCCCGCGATTGCATAGCCATCACCCAGCCAACGCGCCAGATCGACGTCGCGGCAGCGCTTCGAGCAGAACGGGCGATAGGCCATGTCGGTGGGCTCGCCGCAGATCGGGCAGCGGCTATAGCCTTTTCCTTTGGGATCCTCACCCGCCATCGAAACGCATCACTCCACTTAGGGTCAGGTCGGGTCGAGCTCCGCCGCCCGCACCCACGCGAAGTGGATCGGGAAGCCCTCGCCCGCCAGCATCGTCACCACCTCGGTCAGCGGCAGCCCGACGACGCTGGTGTATGAGCCGACGATCTTCTGCACGAACGATCCGGCCAGCCCCTGGATGGCATAGCCGCCCGCCTTGCCGCGCCATTCACGCGAGGCGATGTAGGCTTCGATCTCCTCGCGCGACAGATGTTTGAAGCGCACGCGCGTGTCGACGATCTTGTGGCGCACGCGGTCGTCCGGCGTGATCAGGCACACGCTGGTCAGCACGCGATGCGCGCGCCCTGATAGCAGCTGCAGGCAGTTCGCCGCCTCTTCGATATTCGACGGCTTCATCAGGATGCGCCGCCCCACCGCCACCACGGTATCCGCCGCCAGCACGTAGGCCGAGGCGATGTCCTTGTCGTTGGCGATCTGGTCGCGCGCCGTCTCCGCCTTGGCGCGGGCAATGCGCGCGGCATAGGCGCGAGGCATCTCGCCCCGCCGCGCCGATTCATCGATCGACGACGGCCGCAGCGCGTCCGGCTCCACCCCCACCTGTGCCAGCAGCATCAGCCGCCGCGGGCTGGCGCTCGCCAGCACCAGCGTCGGGCGCGCCGCATCGGCCGATTGTCCGGCATTCTGCCGGGCCAGCTCCCGCCGCAGCGTCTCCCGCCGTGGCGTATCGGTGCGGCTCAGCGCGGTAAGGAAAGCGGCCTTGGCGATCATCGCGACGTCACCTTGCGGATTAAGGCTGGATAAGATGGGCTGTTACGATGGATACTGGCGGCAATGCCCGGCTCTGCCAAACGGGAGCCATGAACTGCATCTCAGTTGCTGACGCATTGCTACGGAACACTCTGACATTGCAAAGGCGGCGCCTGAAAAGCAAGTGGCCAATCCGCCGTTGCCAGAGGTCGCCCATTTCTGGATAAATCGCCCGGCGACGGGGCCAAAAGGGCTTCTAACATGATTGCCAAGTCCGCGATTGTCGAACTTCTCGGCCGCACGCCGCTTTTCGGCTCGCTGGACGAAGCAGAGCGTCGCACCATTGCCGACGAGATGCGCGAGGTCACCTTTGACCCCGGTCAGGTAATATTCGCCCGGGGCGATGCCGGCCGCGAAATTTACCTCGTCGTCTCGGGCCGCGTGCGCATCTCCGTGCTGACCGCGGAAGGCCGCGAACTCTCGTTCGCCCATGCCGAGCCCGGATCCATCTTCGGCGAGATCGCCATGCTGGATGGCGGGCCGCGCTCTGCCGACGCAACGGCCGTCGGCAAGGTGTCCGCGCTCAGCCTTTCCAAGCCGGCCTTCAAGCGCCTGATGGAAACGGAGCCGCCCGTCGCCGAAGCCGCCGTCAAGTTCCTGTGCGCGCGCATCCGCGACGCCGACCAGCAGCTGGAGGGCATCGCGCTCTACCCGATCGAAGGCCGCCTCGCGCGTTTCTTCCTCGCCGCTGCGCGGGCCAAGGCACCCGACCTCGAAGAGGGCCGCGTCACCATCGATTTGCCCATGTCGCAAAGCGAGCTGGCGCTTCTCATCGGTGCGAGCCGCCCCAAGGTGAACACCGCATTATCCATGCTCGAACAGAGCGGCGCGCTCGAGCGCAACGGATCGCGCATTATCTGCGATCTTGAAGAGCTGCAGGCAATAGCCGGCGCCGAATAGCAATGACGAACCCATCGGATCGAGATCGGTCTGATCGCTCATCGGGCTTCGCACGCCTGTGCGCCCGAATGGGAGACGTTTGCCGTGCTGCGCTGAACGCGCTGTTCGCGCTGCGCGCGTTTCTCGCACGCCTGCTTCGCCCGCTTCTCGACAGCGCATTCGTCAAGCAGCTGCGCCTCTACGGCCGCCGCCTCGCCGCCGCCGGCACCGCGGGCCATCCATCGAACATCCGCCCGCGCCTGAAGATCCTCAACGTCATGTGCTACCTGATCGCGGCGACGACGCTGCTTTACGCGATCCAGCAGGCGCTCACCGATTACGATCGCTTCGCGCCGATGGTGCACCTTAACCTGGCGATCGTCGCGCTCGTGCTGCTGGTGCCGTTCGCACATCGCATCAACGACATCGCCGGCGGCCTTCTGCTCGTCGCCGTCGAATATGCTGCCCTCATCGGCTTCGCCGCCTTCTTCAGCCGCGAAGGCGGCGGCCATCTGCAATACCTCATCGCCGCCGCCGCCGCGTTCGTCATCTTCGGCCTCGAACGCATCTGGCTGGTCGCCGGCGTCATCATCCTCGCCGTCGTGCTGCATCTTTATGTCTGGTATGCTTTCCCCATCACCGGCCCGACCACTCCCGACCAGCAGGCGATGATGGATTCCCTTTACACGCAGGGCGCCATCACCACGTTCGCGCTCATCGCCGCGTCGGTCTATTACGCCTTCAGCCTCGCCGAGCAGGCCAAGGCCGAGACCGACGCAGTGCTGCGCAACGTGCTGCCTGACTCCATCGTTGAGCGCCTCAAAGCAAACCCCAACGGCATCATCGCCGACTCCATCGACGACGCGTCGGTGATGTTCGCCGACATTTCTGGCTTCGTCGCCCTCGCCCGCAGCCTCGGCGCGCACGCCACGGTCGACATGCTCGGCCGCATCGTCTCAGAGTTCGACGCCCTCGCGGTCAATCATGGCGTCGAAAAGATCAAGACCATCGGCGATGCCTATATGGTCGTCGCAGGGCTCCCCGAGGCCGCCCTCGATCACGCCCCGCGCCTCGCCCGCATGGGTCTCGACATGCTGGCGACCGTCGAGCGCCTGCGCACCGAGAACGGCCTCCCCATCGCCCTGCGCATCGGCATGGCGTCCGGGCCGGTGATGGCCGGCGTCATCGGCACCAAGAAGTTCAGCTACGATGTCTGGGGTGACCCGGTAAATCTGGCGAGTCGCCTCGAAGGCCAGTCGATACCCGGCCGCATCCTCATCTGCCCGCAATGCCGGTCCAAGCTCGGCGAAGGCTTCATCTACGAAGCGCGCGAGGCAATCGACATCAAGGGCATCGGCTCTCAGGAAGCCTGGTTCCTCATCGGCGAACGCAGCCCGGGCGATCCGCCATCCGGCTTGTCGCTTACACCGATGGGCCACCGTCAAAGCCGAACCGCGTCCTGATCCGGGCGAACAGCTGATCGCGCACACCGCGGTATTGCGCCAGCACCTGCTCGCGGCTGCCCTGATCTGCGGTCACCGTTGCATCGAGCGTCGGCCAGTATTCGACATCCACCGCCATCGTCCGCGTCAACTCCAGCGCCTGGTGATGCGCCTCTGGCGACAGCGTCACGATCAGATCGAACGAGGTGTCGTGCAGCTCTTTCAACGTGTTGGGCGTGTGCTTCGAAACATCGATGCCGATCTCGTCCATCACCGCCGTCACGAACGGATCGGTCTCCCCGGCGCGCACGCCCGCCGACGCCACATACGCCCTGTTGCCCGCGAGATGCCGTAGGATCGCCGCCGCCATCACCGAGCGAACGGCATTTTGCGTGCAGGCGAAGAGAACAGCGCCCGGCAGCTCACCCACAGGTGGCGGCGCGCCGGCCGGCGGGGTCTCCCGCACCTCACCGCCCGAGACGCTCGCGACGTCGCGAGACATGGCGCTACCCCTTCCAGTGCAGCGCGCAGATCAGAGTGAAAAGGCGGCGAGCCGTGTCGAGATCGACCGTGATCTTTCCCGCAAGACGCTCGAGCAGCGTGCGGCTGCCTTCGTCGTGCAGACCGCGACGGCCCATGTCGATGGCCTGGATGCGCGAGGGCGGCGACGTCCGGATCGCCTCGTAGTAGCTCTCGCAGATCAGGAAGTAGTCCTTCATGATGCGCTTGAGCGGCGTCAGCGACAGCATATGCGTGACGACCGGCGCATCCGCCTCATCGCTGACCTGAAGCACCAGCCGATCCTCGGACAAACCGAGATTCAGCTTGTATGGGCCGTCCTCGCGACCATCGATGGCAAACGAGTTGCCCTCCAGGATGTCGAAAATCGCCACCTCGCGCTCGTGCTCGATGTTCGAGTTCGAGGTGGCCGTCGATTTTTCGTCGAGCGTGATCGCGACGAGGCGAGACTTCGACATTTTAGCCGGGGCTTCGGCTTCACTCATGATCTAAGGACCAGACGGCGTATTAAGGCGAATGTCGGCCGAAAGCCGGTGCGCTTCAAGTCCTTCTGCACGGGCGAGAGCCATGGCCGCAGGCGCCAGCGCAGCAAGCGATTTCGCGTCGAGCCTCAAAAGCGAGGTGCGCTTCATGAAGTCGAGCACGCCAAGACCCGACGAGAACCGCGCCGTGCGCGATGTCGGCAACACGTGGTTGGAACCGGCGATATAGTCGCCGATCATCTCCGGCGTGCGCGAGCCGAGGAAGATCGCACCCGCATTGCGGATCTTGTTGCTCAGGTCTTCGAAGTTCTGCGTTGCGATTTCGAGGTGCTCGGCGGCGATCCGGTCTGCCAGGGCCGGCGCTTCCGCCAGCGACGAAAGCTCGATGATGGCACCGAACACGTTCCAACTCTCACCCGCGATGTTCCCGCGCGGCAATGTCTGCAACTGCCTTTGCACTGCCGCCTCGACAGCACGCCCGAACTCGGCGTCGTCCGTCATCAGGATCGACTGCGCTGCCGTATCGTGCTCGGCCTGCGCCAGCAGGTCAGCGGCAATCCATTCGGGATTGTTGTGCTTGTCGGCAATCACCAGCACTTCCGACGGGCCAGCGATGCTGTCGATGCCGACCGTGCCGAACACCAGCCGCTTGGCAGCCGCTACGTAGGCGTTGCCCGGCCCGACGATCTTTACCACCGGAGCGATCGTCTCGGTGCCATAAGCGAGCGCGCCGACAGCCTGCGCACCACCGACGCGATAAATCTCTTCGACGCCGACAAGCTCCGCCGCGGCCAACACCAGCGGGTTCAACTCGCCGTTCGGCGATGGCACCACCATCACGATGCGCGGAACTCCGGCAACCTTCGCCGGTATGGCATTCATCAGCACGGAGCTGGGATACGAGGCGAGCCCGCCCGGGACATAAAGCCCAACCGACTCCACCGCCGTCCAGCGCCAGCCGAGTTCGACGCCAATCGCATCGGTGTAGCGCTCGTTGATCGGCATCTGACGCTCGTGATGCTCAGCGATGCGATCCGCCGCCACCTGCAGCGCATCGAGCGTCTCCTGCGAGCAGGCCGCGCGCGCCTGCTCCACCTCGGCCTTGCTGACACGCAGGCCCATCTTGCCCAGATCAACGCGATCGAACTTTTTCGACAGATCGATCAGAGACTCATCGCCGCGCGCACGCACATCGGCAAGAATGCCCGCTACGGCGTCGCCGACGTCCTGCGAGGCCTCGCGCTTCTCACCAAGAAACGCGGCAAATGCCGCCTCGAAGCCGGGATCGCGCGTCTGCAGCCGCTTGGGCATAGTCATCATCGGCCGCTGGCGGCCGTCTCCTTGAGAAATCCAGTTATTCGTCGATGGCGTGTGCCGGCCTGCTGCTCGTTGTCCACGCCGACCCTAAATCGCGCATCTCGGCCTCGATGCACTCGACCTCGAGGCGAACCGCCGCGCCGCCGGCAAAGTGCAGTATCACGGCGCCCGAGGGCTCATCGCCTGCTTCGAATGTCACAGCCAGAAGCGCCAGGGCGTGGTCCTTCTGCTTGAGGTCGAAGCCCTGCACCCGCGCACCCTTCACCCGCTCGAAGCGCAGTCCCGTCCGCCGGCGCTGGTTGACGCCGGCTTTGGCGGCGCCCTCCCAGTCGAAACGATTGGCGATCGCCGCAAACCGCATCTCCGCCCCGATGAAAGCCATATCGCCGACGCGCACCACCGCATCCTGCAAGTGGCAGGACAGAACCCGGAGGTCCTCCGGATCGAGGGCGATCAGCTTCAGATCTTCCATGTCGGTGTCCCTCGGGCCGCTGGTGAGCCTTTTTGGCCACGAACTTTCAAGGCGTTGATAGCGGCCGAGCAGCGACCACGCAACCAGCCTGTCCCCGTACATCGAACGCCGGAGGGGCCGCGGTCGAGTTGCGGAGGTGCCCGACAGGTTAAGAGACACGCAAAAACCGGCCTCAGGGGAGACAGATGCGCCTGCCGTGCCGCGCCCGACGGGTGCTCAGCGTGTGCTTGATCCAACTGAATCGATCGCCGCTGTGCGCAATGAAAACTCGTATGCGCCGCGTGCAAAGGCCGCGATACCGATCGCGCAGGCCAATAATGCGGCCATCATGGCGACCTTGAGAATCTGCGTCTGCATTATGTCTTCGCTCGTAATCATTTCGCCGTCCCGGCTTATGACTAGGGGAACGAAACACCGCCGGCCGTTCCGTCGGAAACAACCACGCGAATAAGCCCAAACCGGGGAGAAATAGCGGCGGCGCAAAAAGAACGAGCCCCGGTCGAAACCGAGGCTCGCCCTGCAAGCGCAAGAGCGGGATGGAGCTGAGATGCCCGCAACGCGCCGACGGGATTGTCAGTAGCAGTACTGGCGCAGCGTCCAGCCCTTCACGCGGCAGCGCTCGTTGCCGCTACCATCCGTGGTGCACACGCGGTTCGGCAGCCGTTGGTAGGAGCAGTAATAGTTGCCCGCCTGGCCCTCGTAGCCCTTCATCGGCTGATTGAACTGGTAGTCCTGCGAATAAAATTCCTTGCCGCCGCCCTTGGCGAAGACGACGGAAGTGCCGGCCCAGGTCAGGAGGGCCGTGACGATTGCGGCAGTGAGAAAGATTTTCATCGGAGCACTCCATCAATGCGTTGTTGCGTGATGGAGTTGATACGCGGCCGCGAGCGCCCCCGCTGTTCCCCGCGTCACACCGCGGTTTAAGCGCTGAAGCACCACACGACTTCCGCCTGCCTTGATATCCGTTGTTGGTGTGTATAAATACACATCAACAACGGAGCGCAGCCGTGGCCAAGAAACACAGCCCACTGACCGCAAAGGAAGTCGCCAAGCTGCTCCGCGCCGATGGCTGGGAGATCAAGCGCAAGGGCCCCGGCGATCACGTCCAGTACGCCCACCCGGTGAAGCCTGGCAAAGTCACGCTGGACATGGGTTCCGACCCGATCCCGACGGGCACGCTGCGCTCGATCTACCGCCAAGCCGGATGGGAGTGGTGAAAACCACTCCCCCCACAATGGAGAATGTGATGCCGATTGCTTATGCTCTGGTCCACGAGGAAGACGGCGTCTTTGGCGTCTCCTTCCCCGACTTCCCCGGCGCCGTCGCCACAGCCAGAACGGCCGAGGATGCGTTGCGCAAGGGCGGCGAGTTGCTGACGTTCCACGTCGCCGGCATGGCCGAGGATGGGGACGCGTTGCCGATGGTGCGCACTCTTGCGCAGCTTCGCGCTGACCGGGCGTTTCGCGCAGACGCGAAGGACGCCACCCTTGCAATGGTGCAATTCGAGATGCCCGGCAAATCCGTGCGGCTCAACATCACGATGGATGAGCACCTGTTGCAGGCCATCGACCGCGCCGCCGATTCCGCTGGGCAGTCCCGGTCCGCGTTCCTGGCGGCTGCCGCCCGCGCCCGCATGCGGGCCGAATGACACTTGCCCTGATCCAACGCGCGGGGGCTTGCACCCAAGCGCGTAGAGCACGCCTCCCCTTGGCCGCGCAGCGGCCAGGGTGCAAGGCGCCCCGCGCCAAGTGGCGCGGCTATCACTCCGCACGACAAGAGCCGCACGACAAGCCTCTCTCCGCTTGTGTCAGAACTCTTAAATCAGCCCGTCAATCTTTCGATCTGGGCGCCGCAGCGCGACAGCTTCTGCTCGAGCTGCTCGAAACCGCGATCGAGGTGATAGACGCGATTTATCATCGTCTCGCCGTCGGCCATCAGCGCCGCGATAACCAGCGAAACCGATGCGCGCAGGTCCGTCGCCATTACTGGCGCGCCTGTGAGCCCTTTGACGCCCTTCACCGTGGCCGTATCGCCGTGCAGCTGGATATCGGCGCCCAGTCGCGCCAATTCCTGCACGTGCATGAAGCGGTTCTCGAAGATCGTCTCGCGAATGACGCTGGTGCCCTTCGCCATGGTCATCAGCGCCATGAACTGGGCCTGCAGGTCGGTGGGGAAGCCTGGGAACGGCTGCGTCTCGACCGACACCGGCTCAATGCCGTGCCCGTTGCGTTTGATGCGGATGCCGCTATTGGTCGTAAGTATCTCGGCGCCTGTCTTGGCGAGCGTGTCGAGCGCCGTTTTCAGCAGCTCCGGACGCGCGCCTTCCAGCGTCACGTCACCGCCCGTCGCCGCCACGGCCATGGCGAACGTGCCTGTCTCGATGCGGTCGGCCAGCACCGAGTGCACGGCGCCCTCAAGACGGTCCGCGCCCTGAATGTGTAGCGTCGACGTCCCGATGCCTTCGATCTTCGCGCCCATCTTGACGAGGCACTCGGCAACGTCGCCGATCTCCGGCTCGCGCGCCGCGTTCTCGATCACCGTCTCACCGCGCGCCAGCGCCGAGGCCAGCAGCACGTTGTGCGTGGCGCCGACCGAAACCTTCGGGAACACCACGCGGCCACCGCGCAACCCGCCGCCCTTGGCCTTTGCAAGCACGTAGCCGGCCTCGATTTCGATCTCCGCCCCAAGCTCCTTCAGGCCCATGAGATGCAGGTCCACCGGGCGCGTGCCGATGGCGCAGCCACCTGGCAGCGACACCTTCGCCTGCCCGCAGCGGGCAAGCAGAGGTCCCAGCACCCAGAAGCTGGCGCGCATGCGGCTCACCATCTCGTAAGGGGCGACCGTATCAACGATATCGCGCGCAGAAAGGTGGAACGTCTCGCCAATGTGCTGTGCCGGGCCCGGACGCTTTCCGTCCACGGCGAGGTCGACCCCGTGATTGCGCAGGATGCGCGCCAGCAGGGCGACGTCAGCCAAGTTGGGAACGTTCTTCAGCGTCAGGCGATCGGGCGTCAGCAAGCTGGCGATCATCAGCGGCAGAGCGGCGTTCTTGGCGCCTGAAATCGGAATGCTGCCGTTGAGCTTCTCGCCGCCGACGATCCTGATGCGATCCATTCGATGTGCCCCTCATGCGCCGGATGGTACCGGCAACCTCAAATGAATGATTAAGCGCTTCGCGCCTCTGCCAGCAAGTGTGACGCAAATACTCGCCGGCTGGCGGGCCGCAGCCCGCGACCTTACCGCGTGCACCTGTTCGCACGGTTAATGCCTTCGCGCGAGCCTCAAGTAGGGGGAGAGCGCGGCATTCTTTTGGCTCAGTCCTGATCGACCTTCACGTTGAAAGGTGCGAGTTCCTCGCGCATCGCCACCCGCGCCTTGGCTTCGACGCGCCTATAGGCCGCCGCCACCCCTCGGCCGTAGTCGGTGAGCTTGGCTCCCCCGCCCTTCGCTCCACCGGGAGCCGCGCTGACGAGTTGATCGGGGAACATGTGGTTGAGAGCGTCGACGAGCAGCCACGCGCGGCGATAGGACATGCCCAGTTCCCGCCCCGCAGCCGAGATCGAGCCCGTCCGCCCGATCGCCTCCAGGAGGTCCACCTTGCCGGGCCCGAGCACCATGCCATCGCCGATAAGAATGCGTACGCGCGGAAATGCTCGTTCTGACTTCCGCTTCGCCTTCGGGATGGCTTTCACAGCCGTGCGCGGGGTCACTCGCTTGGTCTTTTTGGACGCTTCGCTCAAGCGCACCTCCTCTCGCCCACGGCACTATAGCAGTTGCCCTCTCCGAACACGACTTGAGGCACGAGATGTGAATTTTTCCGTACGGTGTATTCTCTAGTATACAGCGCAAGGACCTCCGCAGTTTCTGACTTGCGTCACTGCAAAAGTGACGGCGCTCGCCACTGAAAATCACCCATCACTCCGGCGTCGCAGATCGCGTTGGTCGTGCGCAATGACGTCCGCTTCTCCGAGCCCACTCGTGCTGCAAATCAACGGCGCGCCGAGGGGTATCAAAGTTGCCATCGGCGCCGTCGAGCAGCAGGGTCTATTCCGTGCTCTCGTTTGCAGGAGTACCGCCGACACCGCACTCTGATTGTCCGGCCTGCGTCGTTCGCGACCGTGCACGCGCCTGCTCTTTGCGCTTCCTGAGGTTCGCGCGCAGCTCCGCTTCCAGACGCGCAGTGCGATTGTTGCCGCCGCTCTTTTTGCGCTCCCCGTCAGTCATGATGTGCCGGCGCTCCCCTGCCCGCCTCGAGCCTCGCATTGGCTGCACGGACGATACCGCCCGCGCGTGCCCCCTTCAACAAGGATCGGGCATTTTTCCCGTCGCAGAACAGATAAATTCCCGCACCAACAACGACATAGCGGCTCAGCGCATCAACATCGCGTGAGCACGCCAGCACGTGTGCCAACGTGGCTTGCCATGAGTTCCCACCCATTGAATATGACCGCAACAACATAACAGTGAGGGGAAACGATGAAGCGTACCGCTGTAATTCTCGCGTCGACCATCTGCCTTGGCGTGACCACCGCCTCCGCGATGGCGGCAGACGTCAGCTTGCCACTGCGCAAGGCCGGCAAGTGGGAGCAGGTCACCGTCATGGAAGAGGGTGGCAAGAAGCACGATCAGACGCTGACGATCTGCATCGACGCCGACATGGAACGCAACACCGCAGCAGCCAGCAGCGCCGAGCACGCCCAGCATTGCTCCAAGTACGAGATCAAGAAGGACGGCGACAAAGTCGTGATCGACGCGACCTGCAAAATGAACGGCCGCGACGTGGAAAGCCGCACCGAGATGAGCGGCGACTTTCAAAACACCTTCGACGTCAAGATCGATTCGACCACCTCGGGCATTCACCAAGCGCAGTCCATATCGATCAAGCGCATGATCGAGCAGAAGGGAAAGTACCTTGGTGAATCCTGCGGCGAGCTGAAAGCCGGCGAAGCCATGGGCACCGACGGCATCAAGCTGATGGTGCAGTAAGCGGAGCCCCAGCAGACGGATCGGAGCGGCCTTGAGCGCCGCTCCACTCCCCTTCTATTCCGGCGCGCCCGGCTTGATCACAACGCCCCACGGCAGCCGGCCCACCGGTACCGACTTCTCCGCCTTCAGCGTCTCGATGTCGATCACCGTCAGGTCGTTAGTGAGCCCGTTCGCCGAATAGAGCTTCTTTCCGTCCGGCGACAACGCCATGTGCCACGGCCGCTGTCCGGTGAGGATGTAGCCTGTCGTCTCGTACGTCGCCGTGTCGATCACCGCGATGCGGTTGGCCCGCCCGATGGCGACGAAAGCCCGCTTGCCATCTTTAGAAAAGATGATCCCCATCGGCTGGATCAGCTCTGGCCGCACCCCCGGGATCTCGAAGTGCAGCTTCTTGACGATCTTGAATGTGTCGGCATCGATCACCGCCACCGTGCCGCCGATCTCCGCCGACACCCACACATGCTTGCCGTCATGCGTGAACATCGCAACACGCGGCCGCGTGTCGACCAGGATGTTCGCCTTCACTTCGAAGGTCGTCGTATCGATGATGTGCGCCATGCTCGTCGCTTCGGACGTTGCCGCAACGAGCTTGTCGTCCGGGGAAACCGACATGCCTTCCGGCTCGACGCCAACCTCGATCTCCGCCAGCACCTTGCCGGTCGCACGCTCGAGAACCGTGACGTAGCCATCATCCTCGTTGGCGACGTATATGCGCTCGCCCTTGTGGTCGACGTCGAGCAGCTCCGGATCGGGGCCCGTATCCATCGTGCGCACCACTTCCAGCGTCGTCGTGTCGATCACGTCGAGCCGGTCGTCGTCGCCGGCACACACCAGCACTTCCTTGAAGTCGGGCGTGATGGCGATGCCGCGCGGCCGCTTGCCGGTTGGGATCGTCTTCACCACCTTGAGGCTGTCGCTGTCGAGAACGGTGACGGTGTTGTCTTTCTCGTTGCTGATGAAGATGGTGTCCGCCATTGCCGGCGCATAAAGTGCACACGGCAGAACGAGCGTCGCGAGAAGCCTGCGCATTCTACTCCTCCCCTGTCAGTGCTTGGCCGTTAACCGGCACTTCGTTTCAGGCTGATCGAAGCCGAGCGTATCGGTGAGATACTTGGGATGCAGATAGCCTTCTTGCGGTGAGATGGACACCAACGCCCGCGGCCCTGCAATCAAGAGCGGTTGTCGCAATTGCAGGTCCCACGAACGGAAGTTCATGCCCTGGCCCTTGAAGCCGGCCACCTCGAACTTTTCCGACAAGATGTACTCACGCAGCACGTCGGGTGCGTTCTTGCCCGTGCGCGTCACCGCTTCGCCGACGATGCGCACGGCAAGCCACGCCGTATAATCACGCTCCGTCATGATGCGGCCCGCCTTGCGTTCAAAGCGGTTCTGCATCTGCGTTCCCGCGTACTCCTCGAACGCGCGGTGCCACGCGACAGCAACAAGGCCGTGCGTGCCGGCCACCGGCCGCGGCTCCGCCGTGCGGAACAGCAGGTAGTCGCCGAACACGTCCGATTCATCGGCAACGATGACGACGTCATGATCCGGGACGCCCTGCGTCAGCATCGGCATCTGCGTTTGAATCTGCTGATGCCCCGTGTCGGTGCGTCGCGAGCCGGCCTCGAATACGTACGGGCGCTCGGCCACGATCTTGGCGCCGAACCGCTTGGCCGCCCGGCGTATCGCGGCAGCATATCCCTCGTCCGCAGGCGACTTGCCGACGATCAGCACCCAATGCCGCCACTTCTTCCACATCAGGTATTGCGCCAGCGCATCGGCGCGCATCGCCCAGTTCGGCGGCACATGAAAGATGTTGGCGCGGCACTGCTCCTGCCGCAGCACGTCATCGCTGGTGCGCACATCGAAGATCAGCGCGTTGCTCGCTTCCGGCAGGTCGGCAACAGCCAGAAGATCGGCGCTCTCCAGATCGGCAACGATGATCCGCTGCCCCGCTGCGAGAAGCTCCTTCGCCTTTTCCACCGGGTTCGCATCCTTGCCGAGCAGAACCTCCATGAGGTCATAGTGCTGGCCGAGCAGCCGTCCCGTGCGATTGTCTTCATCGAGCGCGATACGCGCGCCCTGGATGCCCTTGTCCTTGACCTCCTTGTCGACCAGCGAGAGCGGAGGCGGCTCTTGATAATCCTTCGTCAGGTAGACGATCGTCGTTGTCAAAGTGGGCGTCGGCTCGCCCGCTTTCGGATCGGCCTTCGCTCCATGCGGCAGCCCCGCGCCGATGCACAGCGCCATGGCAACGAGGCATCCGCACAGCAATCGATAGAGGGTCGAGGGAGGCATTTTCATGATATGTTATAACCTCTCATAAACCCTGTAAGCCACCCCCGCGCCGACGGGTCAAATCACAGGTTCGCGCGCAGGCCCGCGCAAGAAGGCGGACCTGCGCAGCGATTGTTACCAATGCCGCCGCTCGGGGCCGCCTTTGAACAGAGTGCGGATCCAGGCGATGATCTTCCAGACCTGTTGATCCTCGTCGATCAGCTCGCCAAAGGGAGGCATCGGACCGACCACACCCTCGGTTCCCTTGCGGTGATAGCCGGTCTTCTTGAGATCATCCGAGCCCAGCGAGATCAGACGAAACAGAGTGTCGTCGTCATCGCCGTACACCCAAACCGTGTTCGTCAACGGCGGACACATACCACCGCCGCCACCACCGCCATGGCAACCGTTGCAGCTCTTGCCGAAGTAGAGCTTCTTGCCCTCGGCGATCGCCTCGGCATTGTCGGTGTAGGGGTTCTTCAGCGTCCCCTTCGGAGCCATCGCCACACGGTCCAATGGCTTCATCGGCTTCTTGAGCTCGTCCATCGACAGCGGCTCTGGCGCAGGACCAGCCTCCTGCTTCGGAGGAACCGGCGGAGCTGACGTGTCAGCCGCGGAAATCGGATTGACGTAAGCGACGACGACGCCGAGCGCCAGTGCAGCCGCCACTATGCGAACTAACCTTTGCATTGAGAGTCCCTGTTCTGTTTCCCCAAATCTCAGTCGACGATGTCGTAGCCAACACTGCCGACATCGCATCGCGGTTCTGCTGCCGCTTTGTCTTCGCCGCCGCGCACTTGGCCGATTGGCGCCACGCTGCCGGCGGTTACTAATTTCGTCTTCGCATCAAGCCAATAAGGGATCGAATAAAAGCCGCCTTCGCTTCCAAACTTGCGAAGTATGGCGCAGGCAAAGTACCTGCCATCCGCCTTGGACCTTCCCACCGGCTGCACGATGTCGATGAGCTGCAACGACAGCACGCTGCCATCAGGCTGGGTCGTCTCGAGGGTTTCTCCACTGCGCCCTTCGGCGATGCGCGCGTGAATTGATCCCATGACCTGCCACGCCGGCATCCCCGCGACAGCGCTTGCGCGCTCGATCGTCGGCAGCCACCACCATGCCAACGGTGCACGCGTAATGCTCATCCACCCGCCGCCATCGGGCTGCGGCGCCTTGTGAACACGGATATCCATCAGCTTCAGATCGTCGCCCGTAGGCTTCAGCCAGAAATCGAGCGCATACTTCCTTGCCGGCACGGCTCGGTCGTGGAAGTTGACATTGGGAAACCAGCCGAACCCTGCAAGCCCGCGCACGATGCACACGTCATCGAAGACCAGCGTCAAAGTCTCCCCTGAGCGCGTATCGAAAACCGTGAACGCACCATCCCCGCCGCGTTCGCTCACCACACGACGGACGGCCGCAGTCACTTCGTCGTCCGTGAATTCCTTTGCCGCCGCTGCGCCCACGCTTGCGCTCAGCGCTGAGAACATCAGCAGCAGGATGCGGAGACAGCCCACTAGTTGCTGCCCCCTTCACCGACCCTTCCGATCACGCGCAGCGCCTTCGCCGCCTGCTCTGAACCGTTCTGCTCGGCGATCTGAAGTGCAGTCTTGCCTTCCTTCGATTTCATGGTCGCATCGGCCTTCGACTGCAAAAGCAGGCCGATCATCGGCGTCACGTTGCGCGCAGCAGCGATCATCAGCGGCGTGACGCCGTGCTCTGTCTGCGCATTGACATTCGCACCCCGCCCGATCAGCTCGCGTGCCACGTCGATGGGCCTCGTGCTGCCGGGCAGAAAGATGCCGCCCTCGCCCGGAGAAACCTGGCTCACCGCCACCATTAGCGGTGTCAGTCCTTCAGGACCGGCCGGCTTGTCGATGGCGGCGCCAGCCTCCATCAGGGCCTTCGCTACCTCGAACTTGTTCTCGGCAATCGACAGCGCCAGTGGTGAATAGCCTTGCGCATTCGCTCGCTCGATGTCCGCACCGCGCTCGAGCAGCATCTTCACGGTCGGCACGTGATTGCGCATGGCCGCGTGAATGAGCGGCGTCATGCCGTCGCTATCAGGCGCGTTGAGATCGGCGCCGAGATCGGCAAGCGCGGAGATCAGCTCGGGATGCCGGTTGCGCGCCGCGGTATGCACCGGCGCATAGCCCTGCGGATCCCGCGCATTGATATCCGCCCCTTTCGAGACCAGGAACTTGATGCGCGCAACGTCCGCCGCGAGCACCGCGTTGGCGAGTTCCTGCGTGAGGTCCGCCCCTTCCTCCAGCCAGTGCTCGACCTTCTCCTGCGTCACCACCTGATCGGGCGTTGCCTTCTCCGGCTTTGGCGCGAACACGGAATTGGGCAGCACCGTGTAGCCGCCGTGCGCCGGCAGCGTGCCTTGAATTAGGCAGCGGCTGCACTGAACCAGCGGCACGCCATAGTCGGTGAGGATCTTTTCGATCTCCGGCTTCGTCGCCTCCAGCGCATATTCGAGCGCGTATTTCAGCTTCGCATCGCGCTTGCGCACGCCAATCGACAGATCGAATTCAAGTGGAATGTAGTCTTCCCACAGGTTCACCGGCTGCACGACGATCGGCTCGCCGCGCATTTTCTGCACCCACCCCGCGAACGGGCCCCACACCGCCGCGACATCGAGTTTGCCGTCGACGACGTCCTGCACCTGCCGCCACGGCTGGTTCTCAGGTTGCAGGTCGGCATTGTGGCTCAACGTGTGCAGCTTCAGGTTCGGAGCAAGCCCGCGCTTGGTCAGCGCCTCGCGCACGCCTGACGTCTGAAACACGCCGATCTTCAGATCCTTGAGCTTCGGATCATCGAAACCTTTGAAGTCGTAGCCACGGTCGGCGCGATAGGCGAACACGTATGCTGTGCGATAGACCGGCACTGTCGTCAGCGCGAGTGCATAATCAGCCGGCAGGTCCAGCAGCACGTCGCACATATTGGTTTCGAACGTCTCGCGCGTCAGTCCGCGCTCCAGGTATGGTCGCCAGAAATAGATGAGGTCCGCCCCCATCGCCTTGGCGATCACCTCCGCAATTTTGTTCTGATAGCCTTCGCGCGCGATATTCGAAAATGGCATGTTGCCAGGATCGGCACAGACGTTGAGCTTGCCCAGCGTCTTCTTCTCGAACATCTCCTTGCCGGCGCGCCGGGCAGCGGTTTTCTCCGCGGCCGTCAGCTCGTCGTATTCCTTCTCTGCGTCTCGAGCCGCTTGCGCGGTCATCGCGAAAGCCGACGCCGCGATAGCAGCGAGCAGCAAGGCCCTGGCACTCTTCACCACGCGACTTTCCATGACTGTCCGGTCATTCCAAGGGGCGCGAGAGCGCCCGTCATGAGCGGAGCGCAGCCCCGCGCGCGACAACGGCGCCCCTGCCTTTCAGCAGGAGCGCCATCACTGTCACTGGCGTCAGTCCATGACACGGAAGGTGAACAAGGTGCCTGCCTGCGGAATCTTGTCCAGGTTGGCAGCCTTGGTCATCGCAGTTGCGCCGATTGCGCCGAACTTGTCGTCGAGATCGAGACCGGCGGTCACCGGCACGCCGATCCAGCCGCCGATGCCGACGAGGATCGAGACATACTGCTTGCCCTTGACCTTGTAGGTGATCGGGTTGCCGATCATGCCCGAGGCGAGCTTGCGGTGCCAAAGGATCTTGCCCGACTTGCGGTCGACAGCGCGGAAGTCACCACCGAGCGAGCCGTAGAACATCAGGCCGCCGTCGGTGACCATCGTGCCACCCCAGTTCGGGTACGGATCCGGAATCTCCCAGTCCGCCTTGCCCGTCAGCACGTCGAACTTCTTGATCTTGCCCGTCGTGCCAGGCTTCTCGGGATACATGAACACGTTGGCGAACACGTACACCGTGCCCTGCTGCGTGTGCGTGCGCTCCTGCGGCTCAAGTTCCATGCACCAGTTGTTGGTGGGGCAGTAGAACTTGTTGGGTTCCTTAGGATCGACCGCGCACGGCTGCTGGTCCTTGCCACCCATCGCCGACGGGCAAGCAGAGACGTTGCGGCCACGCTCGAGCGGAGAGTGCTCGCGCACCTTGATCGGACGACCGGTCTTCAGGTCGATCTTCTCGGCCCAATCCACGGTGACGTACTTGTTGGCGCGCAGCAGCGTGCCGTCCGCACGGTCGAGAACGTAGGCAAAGCCGTTACGATCGAAGTGAACCAGCGCCTTGCGATCCTTGCCGTCGACTTTCATGTCGACCAGGATGTTCTCGTTGACGCCGTCATAGTCCCACTGGTCGAACGGAGTCATCTGGTATGCCCAGACGGCCTCGCCGGTGTCGACCTTGCGAGCGAAGATCGTCATCGACCACTTGTTGTCGTGGCTGCCGTCGTTGCACTCCTCGTGGCTCTTGTCCGGGCAGCGATAAGCCGGGCTCCACAGACCGGGGTTGCCGGTCGAGTAGTAGACGAGCTTCAGGTCCGGGTCATAGCTGTACCAGCCCCAGGCCGCGCCGCCACCGATCTTCCAGTCCTCGCCCGGGAACGTCTTGATGCCGAGGTCAGAGCCGGCAGTGCCGTAGTGCGGGTTGGCTTTGTTGGTCTCCGGCGTCAGGCAGACGTCCTTGTCGGCACCGGTGGAGTGGCAGTTCCACACCATCTTGCCGTCCTTGAGATCATACGCCGTCACGCGGCCGCGGGCTGCGAACTCGTCGCCGCCGAAACCGATGATGACGAGGTTCTCAGCGATCAGCGGAGCCGAAGTGATGGTCTCGCCGTGCTCCGGATAAGCGTGCTTGACGACCCAAGCCTCTTTGCCGGTCTGCGCGTCGAGGGCAATCACGTAGCCATCGAGCGTACCGTAAACGAGCTTGCCATCGGCGTAGGAGGCACCACGGTTGACGGTATCGCAGCACGCGCGCGGCACAGCCGACTCGTCGCGATCATCCTTCTTCACGTAGTTCCAGACCTGCTTCGGATTGTCCGGATCCGTCAGATCAAGACCCTGCGCAATGTTGCACTGAGCCATGTTGGGGCAGCCGGAGATGAAGAACATCATCGGCTTGCCGCCGACATCTTCGATGAACAGCGGCTGGCCTTCGTGTCCGCGTAGCGCACCGGTCGACTGCGACCAGATCATCTGCAGCTTTCCGACGTTGTCGGTGCTGATGTCCTTCAACGGGCTGTGACGCGTGAGCTTGTTATCGCGGCCAGGCGCCGGCCAGGTGTTCGGGTCTTGAGCTCGCTTCTCGATCTCCTCGTTGGCCATGCCGGGTGCGGCAAGTCCGATCAAGGCGGCCATCACTCCGCCGACTAGGCGGATGGTCCCTTTCCTCGTGATGTGCATTGCGCTTCCTCCGTATCCACGCTTTTTTCGCACTCCCCGATGAGCTGCGCCGAGCAAAACTCCACCGTTCGCAGGCTCAATGGCCCACGTTGCAGCTTCCAGCTCGTCCAGCAGCTCCACCCCCAGCCGCATGCCCTTGGACTGCGACTTGAAAAATGCGGAAGACCTTCTTCGCGACCCGACAATCCAGGCCAAGTCCACTCCCGCTCAGGTAGCGCGGCGTTTTGACATTAGTTGCCGCGTTTACCCCCGGATAGGGGACGACTTCCCGCCGCTATCGACAATTTTTTCCCCTTCACGATGTCTTGATTGAGCATGCTGCATTGCCAGAAGTGGCAGCTCGCGACGCGTCTCGATGCGCGTGGAATATGCAGTAGACCACGACGCTTTTCGGCTGCTTTCAGCGAAGCAAGCGCGCAAAAAAAGAAGCGGCCAGGCGCCCAGAAGACCCTAAATGAAGGTAACGGTCATCTCGGCGCCCGGCCGCAAAGCGTGGCACCCGAAGCGTATGAAATGCCTGTGTCTGCTGCCAATGGAGGCATTCCCGCCGGCATAAGCAATGTTCGCCTTATCGAATTGCACTTCATTCCCGATCACTGAAATTCGCCCGTGAAAGACGGTCTTTCTCAACGATGCCATGGCTTCACGATCGCGTCATCGGAGCCGGGATCACTCGCTGCGCAGAACGAAAAAGATCTCGTCTGCGAGCCCATCGAGTCCTTCCACCCCATCGCTGTTCGTCAGCAGCGTAACCGACAGCCACCTGCCGCTGTCCGTTCTCCGCATGATGGCGTTGTAGGATGTGAAGCCCGGCACCGACCCCGAGTGATAGTAGCTGTCCCAGTCGCCGTCGTGCCGGATGAACCAGCCCATCCCGTAATAGGTGAACGGATCGACACGCGCGCCTTCTGAGAACATGAGGCCGGCCGCATCGCGCCCCAACACGCCTCCCGCCATCAGGGCTCTGTCCCACAGGAACAGGTCTTCAACGTTGCTTGCCATATCCCCGCAGCCATCGAGCCAATGTGGCTGCGAGAAAGCCGGCCGCCGCCGATAGTTCCCGTCCGCAACTTCCGATCCCGGTGCGTACGCGCCGACAAATCCCGTCCGCGTCAGTCCTGCCGGCTGCAACACGTTGACCCGCATATACTCGCGCGAAGATGCTTGCGGCCCCTTACTCCCCTGCGCCACCGCCTCGATCATCCGCGCCAGCAGAAAATAGCTGGTGTTGCTGTATTCGAAAGTGTTCGGCCAGCCGTGCGGCGGAAGTTGCTTCAGCGCCGCGAGCAGCTTTGGCATCGCCACAGCGCCCCACGGATCCGTCTCGCGCGGCGGATGCAGCGTGAAGTTCGGCAGGTTCGACGTCATCGTCAGCAGGCTGCGCACGCTGATCGGCGGATCGTCGCGATTGCTCCACCGCTCGACCCCATCGAACACCTCGCGCATCGGCGTGTCGAGCGTGAGCGGTGCCCCCGTGAGCGGCGCACGCGCTCCATCACCGATCATACGCAGCACCGCCGCAGCGGTGAACTGCTTCGTCAACGATCCGATATGGTAGACGGTCTTGCCGTTGGCAGGCACGCCTTGGCGCGCCTCTCCAAAGCCCTTGGCGGCCACCAGTTCCCCATCTATACCGATCGCGACGGATAGTCCCGGCGGTCGGTCCGCACGTGGCGTGGCGCCCGGCTTTAGGAAATGCTCGATCAGCCGATCGATACGTATGGCCTTCTCTTCGGGCAACGCGCCCGCCACCGCCCCCTGCACCAGGAGCAGCAAGACCGCAACCGTCAAGATCAGCCCGCGTGTCATGCCCGCAGCATATTGCGCCCCTCGCCAACAGCAACCGAGGATGGCGAGAGCTGGAACGATCCACAACTGATAAAGGCTAGCGCCCGCCCGCGTTGGCGAGTTCTAAACCAATCGCGTTGGTTGTATCTGGCGCTGGAAAGATGGTGCTGCGAGAGAGGATTGAACTCTCGACCTCTCCCTTACCAAGGGAGTGCTCTACCACTGAGCTACCGCAGCGATTGGATGACCCTGGCCCGCCACGGCGGACACCAAGAGCGCTGCCGGTGTAATCGGCGCGAAGCGGTCTGGCAAGGCGCAAAACGCGCTGCCCCCGGCCGGAAAGTCGTCACCCGGAAATTATGAGCGATCTGATCGGCTTTTCAGCACCATAGCCCACCGCACCCCGCTGGCCCCCCGCCAGGCACAGCGGCAAGCCCACGAAGATGTAGAACGCGAAACGGCCGCCGGGCTCATCGCCACGGCGGCCGTAGTCAACTCAGCGGAATACCGGATTAGCGGTCGCCGCCAGGGATGCCCTGCTCTTCCATCTGCGGGAGGCTCTCGCCGCCCTTCTCCTGCAGCTCAGGGCCGAGGTCCGGAGCCGGGTTGTTGCCGAACTGGTTCTGCTCCTGATCGACGATCGAGCGGTCCGGGCCGCGCGAAGCACCAGCATCAACGTCCGGCTGGGCCGAACCGCTGAACTGATCAGCTTCTTCCTGCGGGATCGACTCGGCGAAGGCCGGTGCGAAAGAAAGGGCGCCCAGCATGCTGGAAGCAGCAATGATTGCGATGATCTTAGAGGTCGACATGACGCTTCAACTCCACCAAAAAACTACCTGTCACTTTTCGAACGCCTGTCTCCCAAGCGCCCCGAACGTGCCACCGTCCGATGCGCAAAACATAGGCTGACAACCCCTAAAGTTCCGCTCGCGAAGCGCTGACAATTGAAACGAATGCCATAGAGATTTCGTTGTAATTCGCACCTTTCACTATAGCGTCAGTATTCCAGCGCAGCCCCCATGAAGATCGTCTGGGTGATGCTTTCACCGCCCGCCGCGTTCCAGCCGCGGTAGCTTTGGTTGCCGGTTGTATAGTTGACGTCGGCCGAAGGGCCTTTGCCGAGCTGCCACTGCTGCAGATCGTATTCCGCCTTCAGAAGAAGGTTCTCCGTCAACCGATAACCTAGGTGCGCGTTGGCGCCGATCATGTTGCTCTCGCCGAACTTCTCGGTGAAGAGCAGCGTGCGCAAATGATGGTCGTCCTCGTCCTGCCCCTGCGCCCACCACGACCCAATAACGCGCCCTTGCAGCGCCCAGCGTCCCCATTCGCCGTTGAATTGAGCGCCGACGTAAGGCGCCTCCCACACCTGATCGTAGCTGATCGACAACCGGCCGGGCGTGAAGGTCGTGTAATTGCTGGGACCATCCATCGCTTGCCATGACTGGCTGTCACGCTTGTAACCGGCCAGCGCCGTCAGCGCGATCGACTGCGTGCGACAGAACGTGGCGGCGAGGTAAGCGTCGACCGATAGGTAGGATTCAAGTGTCGTATCCGGGTGGTGCGAATGACAGTAGCCGTTCGGGCAGTCGGCGTAGTCCGGCTCGCTGGGCCTATACCAATCATAGTCATCCATTGTGGAACCGTCGGTGACGTTGGTCACGAAGCGTGCTCCGACCGCGAGCCAACTCCACGGCCGTACCGCGACGCCGCCCTTGAACACCAGATTGTTGTCGAACGCCCAAACGAGCTGGCTTAGCGTCGAGCCGTCGCGGCGATAGACAAATTCGTTCGCCTCGCCCTGCATGATGCCGAGACCGACTTCGACCTCCACACCTTTGACGATTGGCAGCGGCTCAGCCGTCTTCACCGCTTGATATCCGTCGGCTTTGGCACCGCCGGCGACCGCCACACTGACAATGGCAGCAGCAGCCATCCATCCCGGCGTTTGTCTTCCAGACATTGTCGCCCCCCTGTCCCCCAAACAATCGGAAGCTCAGTGATTCGCGCCGGGGACAACAAGGGAACTTGTGGAACGTGACAGGAAGAATTTCAGCCGAACCTGACGCCAGTCAGTTCAGAACCGGTATCCATAGCGAACGCCAAGCCGGTCCATTCCTTCGTTCGGGGATACCGTATAGGCGTTCGACATGTGCTCGAAGTAGGCCGACAGGCTGTTATGGTCGTCGAACCGGTACCCGACTTCGGCCGGAATGTGGAACAGCACGCGCGAACCCAGCGCCTTGCGGTCCCATTCATCGAGCTTCAGCTGCCCGTTGTGCACCGCAGCACCAAGACCAAGGCCGAAGAAAATGCCGCTCGGCGTCTCGTATTGCCAGCGCGCGTCGATATAGCCGTCGCTCGTGGCCCCGACGGTCGAGATCGAACCTCCGATTGCCGGTCGGATAGTTCCACCCAAAAATGCGACGGACGGCGACAGCAGCGCTTCAACGTTGATGTCAGCAGAGTTGGGTTCGGCCTGGAAACCGCTCCACAGGCCCGGCACATCGTGCCACAGCACGCCGAGTTTCAGCTCGTCGATAAGCGGACCAGCCGCCACGATATCGGCGCCCAAGATGACGCTGGCGGCGATTGAAGCCAGCAGCAGAATGCGAATATGTGCCATATGCGCACTTTAGCGTATGTCCCTGGCGCCGACTGTGGCGGCGGCCTGCGACTTCGCAAATTTGCTTCCCAAGTGGCATTCGGATGCCACCCGCCCCGCCAGCACGCCCTGCCCACACCAGGTTGCATAGCCCGTCAGGCAACTTCCGATTGCGGCCGAGACGCCCCATATGAGGGGACGAGGCGATGTTTCGCCTCCACGTAATCTCCGGGAGTTGCGCCGTGTCGCCACAGGGTGTTGTCTTGCCACCCGCGCCGCAAACGCCTAAGAGCCGCCAACACCAAGAGCTTACCTTGCAAAAGAAGCACAAAGACTCCCCCGTGGATCAACATGACCGCCCCAGCCGCTCCGACGTAGAGGAAGCGGTCCGCACCATCCTTCTCTGGACCGGCGAAAATCCGGACCGTGACGGCCTGCGCGACACGCCCAAGCGTGTCACCAAGGCTTTTGAGGAGTACTTCCGCGGCTACAACGAGGATCCCGAAGAGATCCTCTCGACCACCTTTGAGGAAACCGCCGGCTACGACGAGATGATCGTGCTGCGCGGCATTCGCTTTGAAAGCCACTGCGAACACCACATGGCGCCGATTATCGGTCGCGCATGGGTCGCCTACATTCCCAATGGGCGCGTCGTCGGCATCTCCAAGCTGGCCCGCGTCGTCGAGGTCTACGCCAAGCGGCTTCAGATCCAGGAGAAGATGACCGCGCAGATCGCCAACGCGATCGACAGCGTGCTGCAGCCGCAGGGCGTCGGCATCGTCCTCAAGGCCGAGCACTTCTGCATGACCGCGCGCGGCATCATGAAGCCGGGCACAGACCTCGTCACCTCGCGCATGCTCGGATGCTTCCGCGACAACCCGACAACGCGCCAGGAATTCCTCTCGATGATCGAGTAGGTTTATTCCTCGTCGGCGTCGGGCTCTGCCATGAGCTCGGCGCCGCGCTCTGCATAATCGACACGCACCAGATAAAGCCCGCCCGGCGGCGACACCGGCCCGCATTGCGCGCGGTCGCACGCCTTCAGCGCGTCATCGAGATTGCGCGGCCGCCACTTGCCTTCTCCGACCAGCTTCAGGCTCCCGACCATCGAACGCACCTGATTGTGCAGAAACGAGCGCGCCGAAGCCTCGATGACGATCTCATCGCCCCACCGCGATACGTCCAGCCGATCCAGCGTCTTCATCGGTGATTTCGCCTGGCACTGCGCCGCGCGAAACGTCGTGAAGTCGTGCCGCCCCACCAGATACTGCGCCGCTTCGTGCATCGCGCGCGCATCGAGCGCCATTGGCAGCCACCACACGCGGTTGCGATCGAGCGCCGGTGGCGCGCGCCGCGACAGGATGCGAAACCGGTAGTGGCGCGCCCGCGCGCTGAACCGCGCATCGAAGTCGTCGCTGACCTCTTCGCAGTCGAGTACCGACACCGGCGCCGGGCGCATGTGATAATTGAGCGCCTCGCGAACCTTGAACGGCTCCCACACCTTCTCCAGATCGAAGTGCGCGACCTGCCCCAGAGCATGCACGCCAGCATCGGTTCGCCCCGCGCCTCGCACGCTCACGTTGGCGCCCGTTAAGCGCCCCAGCGCATCCTCGAGCGTGCTTTGCACCGAAGCAGCGTCGGGCTGGCGCTGCCAGCCACAGAATGGCGTGCCGTCATATTCGATAGTGATGCGATAGCGAGGCATGAGGGCCGTCAGATACAGCACGCTGCTGTGCGCGCCGCCCTTCCCTATCCGGCTAGGGCATTGCGCTCAACAGGACATCGCGCCCAATAACCCTGATGCGCGCTCAGCGGCTGGAGCCGCCATCCGTTTGCGGCACCGCAACGGCAGATGTGCCGACCCCGATGCTCAGCGGCGTCGCACCATCGGGGTTGATGATCATATGCGTCGTCGGCGGCACCGGGCGCCAGACCCGCACGCCATTTTCGATGGTGACCACCGCCCCGTAGTAGGGACGCGTCTCGATGCGGGTTGTATGTGCGCTCTGCGCTAGGACGGCGCCTCCGAAACCGGCAATCAAAAGACAAATCAGAGCCGCTCTGAACTGCATACGCCAACCCTTTGCCGGACCGCTATTACTAACGAAATGTTAACGGCATAACGTACCGGCTGGTCAACCGCGCGTCCTGATTGATGCCCATCAAGGATAACGAGCGAGCCCCGCGGCTTCATAGGCGACAGCCATAGGAGACGCCCTTGCCCCCGCAGCTGCGAGAAAAGATCCTCGGCATTCTTGCCCGCCACAACAACATAACCCTCGCGACCCTCCGTCCTGACGGGTACCCGCAGGCGACCACCGTCGGCTACGCCAGCGATGGGCTGATCATCTATTTCGGCTGCGGCATCGGCTCGCAGAAGGCCGCCAATATCGCTCGCGACGAGCGCGTCTCCGCGGCGATCGATGCCGACCACGCCAATTGGAATGAGATCGAGGGGATTTCGCTCGGCGGCACGGCTGCGCGCGTTACAGATTCAAGAGAACTCGCAAAAGTCCATTCGCTGTTTCTTGCGAAGTTTCCCCAGCTCGCGGGAATGTCGGCAGACGACCAGGCCAACACGGTCATCTTCCGCGTCACGCCCAGCGTCATTTCCGTGCTCGACTACTCCAAAGGCTTCGGCCACCACGAACTCGTGACCGTCTGACCGCGAGCTGGATGCCCTAGAGCCGCGTGCCGGCAGGAACGGCAAAGCCGCGCAGCACCTCGTCGGCCGACATCGGCTTCTTGCCCGCGCGCTGCAGTTCGGTGAGCCGCACGGCACCGCTCCTGCAAGCGACCGTCAGCTTGTCGTCGAGCACCTCACCCGGCGCCCCCTGTCCCTCCGCCAGCACCGCGCGCAGCACCTTGATGCGCTCGCGCCGGCCCTCGGGCCCGATCTCGAACCACGCACCCGGAAACGGCGACAGCCCGCGGATCATGTTGTGCACGGCGGGGGCATCGGCACTAAAGTCGATGCGGGCTTCCGCCTTTTCGATCTTCCGCGCGTAGGTGACGCCGTCCTCCGGCTGCGGCTGGCAATCGAGCGACCCGCGCTCCAGCGCCGACAACGCCCGCACCATGAGCGTCGATCCGCGCTGCGCCAGAACGTCGTGCAACTCGCCGGCGGTCTGATCGGCCCCGATCTCCACCCGCTCCCCGAGGCAGACAGGACCTGTGTCGAGGCCCGTCTCCATGCGCATTGCCATCACCGCGGTCTCGGTATCCCCGGCCATGATCGCGCGCTGAATAGGCGCTGCGCCGCGCCAGCGCGGCAACGCCGACGCATGCAGGTTGTAACAGCCCAGACGCGGCGCATTGAGCACCACCGACGGAAGCAACAGCCCATAAGCCACAACCACCGCGGCATCGGCCTCATGCGCGGCGAACGCTTCTCGTTCGGCCGCGCCCTTGAAGCTTGTCGGCGTCAGCACCGGAATGCCTGCCGCCTCGGCGAACGTGTGCACGGGCGATTTGCGCTCGGCCATGCCGCGTCCAGCAGCGCGCGGCGGCTGCGAATACGCGGCGACCACCTCGTGCCCCGCGCCGATGATCTCGGCCAGCGTCGGCACGGAAAAGTCCGGCGTTCCCATGAAAACGATGCGCAGGACCATGGCTACCGCCGAAGCTGAATACGAAAGAGATGCTGAACTAGAGCGAGCTTGTGCGCGCCATCTTCTTGAACTTGCGCACGACCATGTCACGTTTCAGCGACGACAGGAAATCGATGATCAGTTTGCCGTCGAGGTGATTGACCTCGTGCTGAATGGCCGTCGCCAGCAGCCCATCGGCCTCAAGCTCGCACTGCTTTCCATCGCGATCGAGATAGCGCAGCGTCAACGTTGACGGGCGCTCGATCTCCACCCGAACATCGGGGATCGAAAGGCAGCCTTCCTCGTGCACGCGAATTTGCGGACCCAGCTCGACGATCTCCGGATTGAAGAACACGAGCGGCTGGCGCCCCTCTTCCTCATCCGCAACATCGATCACGACGAGGCGAATGGGCTCAGCCACCTGGATCGCCGCCAGCCCGACACCCGGCGCGTCATACATCGTCTCCAGCATGTCGTCGGCAAGCTTGCGCGCCGCATCGTCGATGCGATCGACGGGCGCCGATATCCTGCGCAGGATCGGGTCTGGAAGCGTGACGATAGGAAGTTTGGCCATCGCTCTGAAATAAGAAAGTACGCAGTCCCGGTCAATTGCCCCGCAGCCGCGGGAAGCGTCGCAGGTCAGTCGGGCTGCTCGCCGCTGGCCGCCGCGTCCTTAGGGGCACCCTCGGGCATCTGCGCGCCGGTCACGCCCTGGCCATCGCTCGGCCCGTCCGTCGGATAAGTGACGTTGGGATCGGTGACGCCGTCGGGCGGATACGGCTCGCCTTCGACGTCGCCGGGATCGGGCATCGCCGGCTCGGTTTCCCCGCTTCCGGGATCGGCCGCCGCGCCCCCCTCCGGGGTGGTGTCCGCGGGTACATCGCCCGCGTTGGGAGCGGTCACCGTTGGATCGAGTGCCAGCGCCCTCGTCGGGAGCGCAAACGGGCACGCGGCAGCGAGCACAACGGCGAGCACGAGCCTTCGAACCATTCTTCATCCCCCTGGCCACGGAGCGAAGCCACCCTGCGCCGCTCCCCGATTGCGAAGATTTTTACGCTAAGCTTGCGCGCTACTCTTTCCGCGTCAATGGAACTGATGCGAAACGCCGAGGAAGGCGCTAACATCGATCCTACATTACAGGCTTGGTCGGGAATTTGACCGCCGTGCTCAGAGATGCTTCACGCCTGATTGTCGGCTGGCAGGAGTGGGTCGCTCTGCCTGACCTGGGCTTGCCGGCACTCAAGGCGAAGATCGACACCGGGGCTAAGACTTCAGCGCTTAGCACAACCTTGATCGAGCCCTTCGGATCATCGCGCAAACCCAAGGTCCGCTTCCGAGTCCGTCCCAATCGCAGCACTGATCTCGAGGTTGAGGCCGTCGCCGACGTCATCGATCGCCGCGAGGTAATGAGCTCAAACGGTGTGAGCGAACTCCGCTATGTCATCGAGACCAACCTCTGTCTCGGCCCCCGCACCTGGCCGATCGAAGTGACGCTTACCAACCGCGAGCACATGACCTCCCGCATGCTCATCGGCCGCCAGGCGATCCGCTCCGACATGCTGGTCGACTGCGCAGTCTCGTTCTGCCAGCCCCGCCTCAGCTATCGGCTTTACGCCAGCCTTTGAAGCCCAGTCTTTTTTGAAGCTATACCAGCTGCAGTATCTGCAGCAGCTTCCCGCGCACGCCGGCGACGCTCTCGAAGCGCTCCGCCTTGGCCCGGCTAGCGCGAGCCATCGCCGGGATCAGATCCGGCCGGCGCAAGAAGCTCTCCATCGCGTCAGCGAGCGCACCTGGATTGCGCGGCTCGACAAGGCATCCGTTGACGCGCGTATCGACCGCCTCCCGGCAGCCCGCCGCATCCGCCACCAGTACCGGACGCCCCGCAGCCAACGCGCGCAAGATCGGCTGCGGCATGCCTTCGGCATAACCCGGGTAGACGAAGACATGCGCCTCCGTCAGCAACTCGCCCTCCTCCTCGGCGAGGCCGAGGAACTCCACATCCGGGCTACGCTGCAGCTCGGCGATGTCGATCGCCTGCGCACCCTCGTCGCGTGTCACCGCGAGTAGGAAGCGTGACGTCGGCGAGCGCTCTCGCAGCTTCGCCGCCGCCGCACAGTATTCCATCACGCCGCGCCGCCGATCGAGCCCGCCGATCATAAGGAACACAAGGCCATGGTCGAGCGGCGGCAACGGCAAAGACGCGTTGCGCTCCAGGTCGACGCCGCTACCCGGCACCACGATTGTTGGCAGCGAAGCGGGAACGAGCCCCAGCTTCTTCAGCAGCGCCAGGTCGTCCCGATTGTGAAACACGGCTTGGTGCGCAGCGCGTAGCGCCTGCCCATACCGCCACGCCGGCATTTCGTCCGCGGCGAGCGCCCCCGCGAAGCGGTGCTCCGGCAATCCATCGACCACGACGACGATGCGGCCAGCGCCGATTCCCTTCGCGGCCAGCGCCCCGTGCACCATCATCTGCCCGCCAAACGCTACGACGACATGAGGCGCCCATTCTGCCAGCGTCGCTTTCAACGCGCCGATCGCCTTCCAGTCCGCGAACAGCTTAGGGCCATGCGACTCCGGCGCCATCAGCGCGTGCTCTGCACCAATCTCATCGAGCGATGCCAGGTCCACACTGGCAAACTCCGGCGCAACTGCCAGCACGCGGTGACCGCGCGTGATCACATCCGCAAAGAGCAGTTCACGCCACTGCCGCATCGCCGAGCCCGACGGGCCCACGAACGCGATCCGCTGCACCGCTGGAGAAGTCTGAGGAGCGACAAGTGCCATGCTAGTGCAGCGTCCGTGTCGGCGGCGTCCACGACGCGGCGGGCCTGTCGGTCGCCTCGCTCGTCTCTTCCGTGCCCTTCACCGTATAGCCCTCGACCGTGCGCAGCAGCACCGCCTGCATCGCCGCATAGTCGCGGACATCGAGCGCCGCCTTCAGCCGTGCCAATTCTATCTCCAGTTCCTCTGCCGGCAAGAACGGCTCGTCCGAGCGCCAGATGCGTGGGTGCTCGGTCGCCTTGGTGTTGGCGCCGATCAGCAACTCCTCGTATAGTTTCTCGCCCGACCTCAACCCCGTGTAGGTGATAGCGATATCGCCATCGGGGTTTTCCGCGCTGCGCACGTCGAAGCCCGACAACCGCACCATCAGGCGCGCCAGATCGTCGATCCGCACCGGCTCGCCCATGTCGAGCACGAACACGTCGCCGCCTTCCGCCATGGCCCCAGCCTGGATGACGAGCTCGGCCGCCTCCGGGATCGACATGAAATAGCGAATGATCTCCGGGTGCGTAACCGTCACCGGACCGCCCGAACGAATCTGCCGGCGGAACTTCTTCACCACCGAACCTGAGCTGTCGAGCACATTTCCGAACCGAACCATCGTGAAAATGGTCGGGCCGCCGTTGGCTGCGGCCGCCTGCAGAACCAGCTCCGCAAGCCGTTTGCTGGCACCCATCACGTTGGTCGGACGCACTGCCTTGTCGGTTGAGATCAGAACCACCAGCTCGACACCAGCCGCCTTCGCGCACTCCACAAGCACCGCCGTGCCGAGCGTGTTGTTGCGCAGCCCATAAACCGGGTTCTGTTCGACGATCGGAACGTGCTTGTACGCCGCCGCATGATAGATGACCTCGATCTCGTTGCCGACGATCACCTCACGAAGCAACGGCTGATCGAGCACCGTGCCGAGCACGCCGACGATCTCCGGACGCGGCACGTCGGGCCGCAACGTCTTCACCGTCTCTTGAATCTCATCTTCGATACGGTAGAGCGCCGCTTCCGAAACATCGAGCAGCACCAGCCGCCGCGGACCATTGCGCAGGATCTGCCGCACCAGCTCCGATCCGATCGAACCACCGGCGCCCGTCACGAGCACCGACTTGCCGAGCGTCTTGCGGTTGAGCAGCTCCCCGTGCGGAGGAACCTTGTCACGCCCGAGAAGGTCGTTCACATCGACCGGGCGCAGATCGGTCACGCTGATGCGTCCCGACGTGACGTCCTCGACGCCCGGCAGGATCAGCACCTCGACGGGATGCGCCTGTAGGTCTTTCAACACCCGCCGGCGCTCGCGGCGCCGGTCATCGGGAAGCGCCACCAGAATCTCGCCCACCTGATGCCGCTCAATTAGCCCCGCCAATCTGTCGGGACGGTGAACCTTCACGCCGGAAATGTACTGCCGCCACAGCGAAGGCTCGGTATCGACGAAGGCGACGACGTTACGATTGTTGCCGCGGCGCAGCGCTTCGAGCAGCTGCACGCCCAATTGCCCTGCGCCAAAGATGATGACCGGCTTGCGCTCGACACTGATCGGCAGGTCGGCAAGCTGAACGCCGGTGCTCTCTAGGATCATCGCCGCCACTTCGCGGCTGCCGGCAATCAATAGCGAAGCCAACACCCCGTAGCCCAGCACCACCGAACGCGGCACACCGAGCTGGCCGGACATGAACACCACCAGCGACCAGATCAGCACCGACAGCCAGATGCAGCCGATGATGCGCGTATGACCGCGATAGCCGAGATACCGGGTGACGAATCTGTAGAGACCGAACGCCGCAAACGTCGCCACCGATATGACAGGGCCGGCGATCAGAGCCAGCGTGTTCGGCCAAGACGTCGGAACGAACGCCGCGTTGTAGCGGATCGACAACGCAATCCACAGCGCCAGCGTCAACAGCAGGAAATCGAACGATATGAGGATGATGCGCTTGTTGAACCGCGGCAGCTCCAACAGACGCGAGCGCCATTCGCCGGCCACCTGATGTTCCGCATCACGCTCGCTCATAATGCCCCCGGCACGCGCCATCGACGCCCAGCTGGCCTCAGCGCTCCCCTTGTCCAGCAGTTGGCGAATATAATCAGGCAATCAAATGAGTTAAATCGAGGAGCGCCCTCAATCTGAAGCTTATCACCGCTTTTATTGCAGCGTCGCCAATCACATGCTTTGACGTGGTGAACTACATCCGCCGCCGTGACTTGATTGCCGCAGCAAGCGTGCCCTCGTCGAGGTAGTCCAGTTCGCCGCCAACCGGCACGCCCTGCGCAAGCCGCGACACCACGATCCCCGTCGGCGCTAACTGCTCGGTCAAATAGTGAGCCGTCGACTGACCCTCCACGGTGGCGTTCAGCGCCAGCACGATCTCTTTTGCCTCCCCCTCGGCCGCTCTCTCGATGAGTTTAGCGATGTTGAGCCGATCGGGTCCGATGCCGTCGAGCGGCGACAGGTGCCCGCCCAGTACGTGATAGAGCCCGCTGACGACCCCGGCACGCTCCAGCGCCCACAGATCGCCCACCTCCTCCACAGCGACGATCAGCGAGCGGTCCCGGCGAGGGTCCTGGCAGATGCTGCAGGGCGAAACGGTATCCAGGTTCCCACAATTGGAGCATTCGACGATCTTCGCCACCGCGTCCGTTAGAGCCTCGGCGAGTGGCACGAGCAGATCGTTGCGCCGCTTGATCAGCGCCAGCGCCGCCTTGCGCGCCGAGCGTGGTCCAAGCCCCGGCAATCTGCCCAGAAGCTGGATAACCCGCTCGATCTCCGGCCCCGAAACTTTCCTTGTCATATCCGCGCCTAAGCCGTGGGCTATGCGCCCATCGTGGTCGGCGCCAGCCCATTCCTGTGATCGACGTCAATACCGTCAATGAACCGTTTGCACTAATTTCCAATACGCGTACGTATTTGGTCGCCGCGATACATGGAGTAACGTCCGAGCCACAAAAAATAGGGTCATCATCCCTTACCCCTGGGAGGACTACACTCATGCAGCTGATCGTGAAGCCAGAAACTCCGGCCGCCGCTCTGGCACGTGTCGGACAGACCATCAAGATTCGCAACCGCTACGATAACTATATCGGCGGCCAGTGGGTGCCCCCGACCAAGGGCCAGTACTTCGAGAACCGCACCCCGATCTCTGGCGAAATCATCAACGAGATCGCCCGCTCCACCGCCGAGGACATCGAGAAGGCACTCGACGCCGCCCATGCCGCCGCCGACAAGTGGGGCAAGACCGCTCCCGCCGAGCGTGCCGCGGTCCTCAACCGCATCGCCGACCGCATGGAAGCCAACCTGGCGGCACTCGCCACTGTCGAGACCATCGACAACGGCAAGCCGATCCGCGAGACGATGGCCGCAGACCTTCCGCTCGCCGTCGATCACTTCCGCTACTTCGCTGGCTGCATCCGTGCCCAGGAAGGCGCGCTCTCCGAAATCGATGAGACGACGATTGCCTATCATTACCACGAGCCGCTCGGCGTCGTCGGCCAGATCATTCCCTGGAACTTCCCGATCCTCATGGCGGTCTGGAAGCTGGCGCCCGCCATCGCCGCCGGCAACTGCGTCGTCCTGAAGCCGGCCGAGCAGACACCATTCTCCGTGATGGCCCTGATCGAGCTGGTCGGCGACCTGCTCCCGCCCGGCGTGCTCAACATCGTCAACGGCTTTGGCGTCGAGGCTGGCAAGCCGCTGGCTCAGAACCCGCGCATCGCCAAGATCGCCTTCACGGGTGAGACGACCACCGGCCGCCTCATCATGCAGTACGCCTCCGAGAACCTCATCCCGGTGACGCTGGAACTCGGCGGCAAGTCGCCGAACATCTTCTTCGCCGACGTCTTCAACGAGGATGACGACTTCTTCGACAAGGCACTCGAAGGCTTCACCATGTTCGCCCTCAACCAGGGCGAAGTCTGCACCTGCCCCTCACGCGCCCTCGTGCAGGAGAGCATCTACGACGCCTTCATCGAGCGCGCCGTCGAGCGCGTGAAGAAGATCGTGCTCGGTAGCCCGCTCGACCCGAATACGATGGTTGGCGCCCAGGCATCTTCCGACCAGCTCGAGAAGATCCTCGCCTACATCAACATCGGCCAGGGCGAAGGCGCCAAGCTGCTCACCGGCGGCAAGCGCGCTCAGCACTCCGGACTCGAGAACGGCTTCTACGTCGAGCCGACCGTGTTCGAAGGCCACAACAAGATGCGCATCTTCCAGGAAGAGATCTTCGGACCGGTTCTGTCGGTCACGAAGTTCAAGACCGAAGCTGAAGCGCTCGCCATCGCCAACGACACGCTCTATGGCCTCGGCTCCGGCGTGTGGTCGCGCGATGCCAACACCTGCTACCGCATGGGTCGCGGCATCAAGGCCGGCCGCGTGTGGACCAACTGCTACCACCTCTACCCGGCGCACGCCGCTTTCGGTGGCTATAAGCAGTCGGGCATCGGCCGCGAGACGCACAAGATGATGCTCGACCACTACCAGCAGACGAAGAACGTCCTGCAGAGCTACAGCCCGAAAGCGCTCGGCTTCTTCTGATCTGTACGCACTATCAGGCGCCATAACGCACTGAAGCTTGCAGCGCGGCATTCAACTGCCGCGCTGCTTTGCTATCGGCAACAAAAAATACCGGGAGAGACGCCCCATGACCGAAGCCCGTCCCACACTGCGCGCGCTGCTCGCTTTGCCTGATACCCCAGCGCCCCTGTCGAAGTCGGCCCTTGTCCTCATCGACTGCCAGAACACCTATCGCGAAGGCATCATGCAGCTCGAAGGCGTCGAGCCTGCGCTGAAGGAGTGCGCCGCCCTGCTGCAGCGCGCCCGCGACACCCGCACGCCAGTCATTCACATTCAGCACGACGCCGGGCCCGGCACCCCTTACGACGTGCGCGCCGAAATCGGAGCCATTGCCGACGTCGTTGCGCCGAACGCCGGTGAGACCGTCATCGTCAAGGCCTATCCGAGCTCCTTCGAGCAGACGAACCTCGACGCCGAACTGAAGAAGCTCGGTGTCACTGATCTCGTGCTCGCCGGCTTCATGACGCACGTCTGCGTGAACTCGACCGCGAGAGCCGCGTTCAACCACGGCTACCGCCCGACGGTCGTCGCCAGTGCCACGGCCACCCGCGCGCTTCCTAACCCGCTCGGCGGCACCCTGTCGGCAGAGGCCGTGCACACCGGCGCCCTCGCAGCATTGGCCGACATATTTGCGGTCGTGGTACCATCACAAAGCGCGATCCCCACATAAGGCGGCAACAGCCCGGAGAAACGCAAATGGTCGAGCGAGTGAAAGTCACCCCCGAAGCCACGGCGCTGATCGAAAAGCTCATCGCCCAGCATGGGCCGCTGTTGTTCCACCAGTCCGGCGGCTGCTGCGATGGCAGTGCGCCGATGTGCTACCCTCGCGGCGAGTTCAAGATCGGCGAGCGCGACGTCTACCTTGGCGCCATCGCAGGCTGCCCCCTCTACATCTCGGGGCCCCAGTTCGAATATTGGCAGCACACCCAACTGATCATCGACGCCGTGCCTGGCCGGGGCTCAGGCTTCTCGATCGAATCCCCCGAAGGGCTACGGTTCCTTACCCGCTCCCGCGTCTTCACCGAGAACGAGTTCGACGAGTTGGATCGCATTGGTCCGCCCCCGCGCGGGCCCCAGGCCATGGCTGCCGACGCTCGAGTCGCCTGAAACGCCTCGCACTACTCACGCCGGCCGTCAGGAGCCTGACCGCCGGCGCGTTTGCTTTCTAGGTGACCAAAGTCAAGATTTGCCGCTGCAAGCGTGCTAAGCGGGTGAGCGTGTGTCCCCGCCGCACTAGGAATTGTCAGCAATCGCAACGACATTCGACCTCACCGGGGGTGCAGTAGGAAATGCGCGCCGGACGAAGCAACCGCACGGTCGAACATGAAGCCTGCCCATATTGCCTTTGCCGCCATCCTGCTTTGCTGCACCCCGGCCATCGCCCAGGACGATCCCGCGCCGGCCGCTGAGACAGACACCGCTATCGAGTCTAGTGACGAGCCGAATGCCGAACAGGGCGGCAGCGCCAAGGAAGAGCCGCGCCCTGCTCCCGTGCAAAAGGATGCTCCGTTCAAGGAACTCGCCGGCCGCTGGGTCGGCGAGGGACGGATCGGCATGAGCGAAGGCAAGGTCGAAAGCGTAAAGTGCCGCGCCACCTACTTCGTCGAAGGCGCCGGCAAGGAGCTGCGCCAGAACATCCGCTGCGCCTCATCGGGCGGCAAGGTTGAAGTCAAGAGCAACGTCATCGCCAACCAGGGGCGGCTCACCGGCACCTGGAACGAGCTGGTCTACAATCTCGGCGGCGACCTCAAAGGCGAAGTCACCCAGCGCGGCTTCCGCATTTCCGTAAAGGGCGGCGACCTCACTGCCAACATGGACGTGATCGTGATGAACGATCGCCAGATCGTCGAGATCCAGTTCTTCAACAGCTCGCTGCGCGGGCTGACGCTGATCCTCAAGAAGGGCTGAGTTTCCTTCTCGCTTGTTTGCCCGACGAAGTCTCGGGCAACAGCCGCAACTCTCCGGCGGCGAACTTCACGAAGGCGCGCACCCGCGCGTTGCTTGAGCGCGCTGCCCCGTACACGAGATGCACCGGGACAGCTGTGTCCTCGAAACGCTCCAGCACGGGCACAAGCTTGCCTGCCTTCAGCGCCTCCTCGGCCTGGTAGGAGAGAACACGCGTGATCCCCACTCCGGCGATGGCCGCAGCGACGGCTGCATCCGCAGTGTTGACTGACAGCCGCGAGCGCACCCGCACGGCCTTACGGCCGTTGCGACGACTTCTGAAGATCCAGCGAGTCCCCCCGGGTAGATTGGCAAACGTCACGCAGTCGTGCCGCGTCAGGTCGGAAGGCATCGATGGTGTGCCGCTCCGTTCCAAGTAGGCTGGCGCCGCGCAGGCTACCAGCCGCAACGAACCAACCCGCGTCGCCAGAAGCGCCGAGTCCGGCAATTCGCCGATGCGCACCGCTATGTCGATGCCCTCTTCTGCAATTTCTACGACGCGATCGACGAGCAGAAGCCGCGCATCGATACGCGGATAGTCAGCCAAGAAGCGTGCGAGCAGCGGCACCACAAACATTCGGCCAAATAGAACCGGGGCCGTAATCGCCATGTCGCCCGAAAGCTCGTCCACCTGTCCGGCAATGCGCCGCTCCGCCGCTGCGACGCTTTCCAGAACACTCCGGCAAGTCTCCAAGTATTCGCTGCCGGCAGGTGTGATCACCAAATGCCGAGACGACCGATGCAGCAGCGCACACCCGAGGTGCGCTTCAAGTTGAGCCAGCATCCGGCTGATGTTCGTAAGCGGCTCCCCCAGCGCGCGTGCCGCAGCCGACAAGCTTCCTGCTTCCGTTACCGCTACGAAGGCGGCCATGGCGCGAAGTCGGTCCATTTTATCCTTCCGAAAAGCGGAAGCATGTTTGCTGATCTTTCTGACTAGCAGAAGATGCCGCGATGCGGGAGTCTCGTCTTCTCCGGCATAATTCCCGATAAAGGACCATGACCATGGCGGCGAAGCTTTACGACCTCGAGCTATCGGGCAATTGCTACAAGGTGCGCCTGCTCGCCAGCCTTCTGGGCGTTCCGCTGCAGATCATCCCGGTCGACTTCCTCGCCGGAGAGCACAAGCGCCCACCCTTGACTGACCTCAACCCGCGCGGCGAGATCCCCATCCTGGTCGATGGAGACGTAGTGCTGCGCGACAGTCAGGCCATCCTCGTCTACATGGCGCGCAAGTGGGGCGGCGAAAGTTGGCTGCCGACGGATGCCGTGGGGTTATCGCGCGTCTGCGAATGGCTGTTGACCGCCGAGAACGAGATTGCTCGCGGCCCGGGTGACGCGCGCCTGCACGACAAATTCGGTTACGCGCTCGATATCGCGGCGACCCGCGACAAGGCCCAACGCATCCTCGCGCTCATGGAAGCGCATTTGGCGGACCAGCCCTGGCTGGTCCTCGGCAGACCGACCATCGCCGATATCGCCTGCATGCCCTACGTCGCCCTCGGCCACGAGGGAGGCGTACCACTCGATGCATTCCCAGCGGTCAAGGCCTGGGTCGACCGCATCAAGGCATTGCCCGGCTTCATCGGCATGCCGGCCATTTGATCTCAATGCACATCCAACGAGGTGTGAGATGAACCACCAGCCCACATCCGACATTGCATTCACGCCTGCCGTAAAGGCCGAGCAGGCACGCCGCGGCTCCCGCCCTCAGTACGAGGCCATGGAGCGCTCGCGCGGCTGGCCGAGCACGATCACGCCCGACCTCGCCGCGGTAGTGGCGACCACCCGCTCATTCTATCTGGGCACGGCGAGCGCGGCCGGTCAGCCCTATATCCAGCATCGGGGCGGCCCATCGGGATTCTTGAAAATCGTCGACGACCGCACGCTCGGCTTTGCCGATCTCGCCGGCAACCGGCAGTACATCACGGCCGGCAATCTGGCAGAAAACCCGCGCGCGTTCATCTTCATCATGGACTACGCACGCCGCCGCAGAGTGAAGCTATGGGGTACCGCACGCATCATCGAAGACGATGCTGAGCTATTGGCGCAGATGCGTCCGCCTAGCGGAAATGCGAACGCCGAAAGGGTCATTCTCTTCACGATCGAGGCGTGGGATCGCAACTGCCCGCAGCACATCCCGCAACTCGTCCCGATAGAGGCGGCCGAGGCGGCTTTACAGCAACTTCGGGACCGCATCACCGAGCTCGAAGGCGAGCTGAAGCTATGCATCGATAGCCATCGCTAGCGCTTCGGTCACGCCGGCCGAAGCGCTTCACGCCTTCGGGCCCTCGCGATGCTTCTTCTTGAACGCTGGCTTTGCCGGCTTGTGCGCGCCAGCGGCCGCGTGTCCACGTCCCGCCCCGTGACCGTGGTTGTCACCCTGCGGCCGCGGCCCCTTGCGATGACGCCTCGGCTCATCGCCCTTGGGATGAATGAAGCCGCCGGGCTTCTTTTTCTTGTTGTCCTGCCACTTCGGCTTGCTGTGTCCCTCGGCCTTTGCGCCGAACCGATCACCTGAGCGCTCGCGCGGCGGCGGCCGATCCTTCGACGACCGCTCGGCAGGTCGCTCACCGGAGCGCTCGGAACGCTCGAAAGAGCGCTCGCCGTTCTTGGCCCATTTCGGTTTGTGCTCCGCAGTCCCCTCTTTCGGTGCACGCGGCCCGCGATGCTCGCGTTCGCCTGGCGGTCCATTCCGCTTTTCGCCTGGCGGTCCATTCCGTTTATCGAATGCGCGCGGCCCACGCTCGCGCGGCGCGCGTTCGCGGAATGTGCGTTCACGCGGCGCGGAAGCAGCACCTGCATCATCGCCCATCGACGCACCGAGGCGCGTGATGCGCCCTTCGTTCGCCTTCATCTCGCGCGCCGATTCGTCGAACTTGTCCGCAAACTCTGCAGCGATCTGGAAACGTGTGTCGCGGTCGAAAATGCGGATCGCGCCGATCTCGGATTTCGTCACGTCGCCCGCGCGGCACAGCAACGGCAACAGCCAGCGTGGATCGGCATTGCGCTCGCGCCCGATGTCGACGCGGAACCATACCATGTCCCGCCCGTGATCCTTTACCGCGCGTGTGCGGCGGCGCTCGTCATCCCCGCTGTCACCGCGTTCCCTGTCGCCGAACCGGCGCTCGCCCCGCTGCTGGAACCTCTCGCGCGGCTCGCGCCCGCGATCATCACGCCGCGGCGGCGGCCCGGTGTCCTCTGCGATGTCCTCCGGCTCGGGCAACTGGGCCCGATGCATGCGCACCAGCGCCAGCGCAATTTCGTCCGCACTGCGGCCGGCTTTCAACGCATCGACCAGCTTCACATCTTCTTCGCTTGCTGCATCGGTGAACAGCGGACTGGAAATAAATCGCTCCTGATCGCGGGCATGGATCTGCTCCGCCGTCGGCGCCTCCTCCCACGTCACCTTCAGCTTCGCTGCGCCCAGCAATGCATCTGCCTTGCGCCGGCGGTTGAACGGTACGATCAGCGTGCAGATGCCCTTGTTGCCCGCACGCCCCGTGCGCCCCGAGCGGTGCAGCAGCGTCTCAGCATCGTTCGGCAAATCCGCATGGATGACGAGCGCCAGCTCCGGCAGATCCAGCCCGCGCGCAGCGACGTCCGTTGCAACCAACACGCGCGCACGGCCATCGCGCAGGGCCTGCAGTGCATGCGTGCGCTCGCTTTGCGTCAGCTCGCCGGAAAGCGCCACGGCCGAGAAGCCGCGCTCGACAAGCCGCATGTGCATCCGCTTCACAGCTTCGCGCGTCGCGCAGAACACCAGCGTCGCCCGCGTTTCGTGCAGCCGCATTACGTTGACGACGGCATGCTCTACGTCTCTGGGCGCCACGCGGATCGCGCGATACTCGATATCGGCGTGCTGCTCGTTCCGCCGCAGCGTCTCGATGCGCGCCGCATCGCGCTGATACCGCCCCGCCAGCGCTTCGATCTCGCGCGGCATGGTCGCCGAGAACAGCAGCGTCTGCCGCCCTTCCGGCGTCGCGTCGAGGATGAACTCCAAGTCTTCACGAAAGCCGAGATCCAGCATCTCGTCCGCCTCGTCCAGCACCACAGCCACGAGCTTGCTGAGATCGAGGCGCTGGCGTTCCAGGTGATCGCGCAGGCGCCCCGGCGTCCCCACCACGATGTGGGCACCGAGATTGAGTTGCCGCGCCTCCGCCCGAACGTCCATGCCGCCGACGCAGGTGACAACCCGCGCGCCGGTATCCTTGTATAGCCAGTCGAGCTCGCGCTGCACCTGCATCGCAAGTTCGCGCGTCGGCGCGATGATCAGCGCCATCGGCTCGGCAGCCGGAGGCAACCGCTCTGCATCACCCAGCAGTGTTGGCGCAATGGCGAGGCCGAACGCCACCGTCTTGCCCGAACCGGTTTGCGCGGACACCAGCAGGTCGCGCCCAGCCTTGTCCTCCTCGAGCACAGCGAGCTGCACGGCCGTGGGCACAGCGTATCCGCGCGCAGCAAGGGCGCGGCCGAGGGCGGGGTGGGCGGACGTGAAGGTCATGATTGGAATTTGCTTTTCGAAAGGAGGAGCGGGAACGGCCGGCGGCTCCAGAAAGCGGAGTTGCCGCAGCAGGCTGCCAAGAATTTCGTGATTCGCACGCCTTAGCCGGTTCTTGTCGATCGCACCAGCAGCACTTTGTCCCGGCGCACGGGCAGCGACGCAGTATAGGCCTGAGAGGCTATAACAATGATTTGCCGCGGAAATCCATAAAGAGTTGCATCGCCACGCATAAAGCGAGGGACAGCCCGCTCGCTAGAGGCCGGTCGAGCCGGGCACAAGCGGGCCTCCAAACGAGGCTCGATCTCCCAAACAACGGTAGAAAGATTGCCACTCTCGGGCGTTGATCCGATGCGGCGATCAGCATTTTATGCGCTGCGATAATCAATAACCGGAGCCGCTCGATGAATGCGCGCCCTTCTGGCAGATCCCCATCCGGCCGATCTATCCTGCTTGTCGTGATCGGCCTCGCCGTCGCGGGCCTAGCAGGTTTCGGCGCGATGCATTTTGCCGGTGCCCCGTCCACGCCGCCGGTCGAGGAGATCCACGAGGCAGAGGTGCCTGACGAGCACACCCTGGCTCCCTCGCTCGACTGCGCCTTTCACGACATGATGCGCACCCACGCCGTGGTCTCCTACTACTTCGACGTCGCTGTTTCCAAAAGCGAAGCACCCCGCTTCTATGAACGCGCCATCGTTGCCGAAAACGGCACACGCACGAACTTCTCGGGCGATGATCGCCCCGCCTGGACCTACGGCCTCGATGGCGACGGCAAACCGATGATCACGTCGCCGGACGGAGGCGAGCGCATCGTGCTGTACGGCTTGAAGCTCGGCCTCGCCGGCGTCTGGCCGGTCGAAGCCGGCATCAGAAGCAACACCTATCGCAACCTCGGTGGCGAGTGCCGCCAGACCAACCTCGCCGCCCGCCCCGGCTGACGAAACAGCCACATCATCGCCGGCCGAACAGCTTCTCGATATCGTTGAGCTTCAGCTCCACGTAGGTCGGGCGCCCGTGGTTGCACTGACCCGAGTAGGGCGTCGCTTCCATGTCGCGCAGCAGCGCGTTCATCTCGTCCGGCGTCAGCCGCCGCCCCGAGCGCACGCTGCCATGGCACGCGATCGTCGCCACCACCGACATCAGCCGCTCCCGCAGCGCGCTGCTCGTTCCCTCGCGCTCAATGTCCGCCGCGATATCCTTCACCAGCGTCGTCACGTCGCCGTTGCCCAGCAGCGCCGGCACCTCGCGCACGATCACCGCACCCGCACCGAACGCCTCGACGACGAGGCCAAGCTCAGCAAGCTCGTCCGCCTTCTCGGCAACCGCCGCCGCCTCGTCGGCACCGAGGTCGACGACGACCGGCACCAGCAGCCCTTGTCGCGCAACGCCCCCCTCGCTCAGCATCTTCTTCAGCCGTTCATAGACGAGACGTTCGTGCGCCGCGTGCTGATCGACAATGACGATGCCATCGCGGGTCTGTGTGACGATGTAATTTTCGTGCAGTTGCGCCCGCGCCGCGCCCAGCGGCCGGTCCTGCAACTCCTCGGCCATTGGCGCTGTGAACGCGCGCGTATCCGCGCTCGGCGCATCCGCAACATCGAGCGGCGCCTGCATCGCTTCGGCAAGCCCGAACGGCATGCCTGACGGGCGCGAGGCTGCGTAGTAGGAAGGCCGCGGCCGCTCGAACGGCCCGATGTTGGGGCGTAGCTCATCCAGCGCGGCAACACCATTCGCCGCTGCTGCGCGATGCCCTGCAATATGCAGCGATGCCGCCAGCGCGTTGATCAGCAGCGAGCGCACGCGCCCCGCATCGCGGAAACGCACCTCCACCTTTGCTGGATGCACGTTGACGTCGACTTCCTCCGGCGGCAGCGCCACGAACAGCGCCAACAAAGGATGGCGCCCACGCGGAATGAGATCGCCATACGCCGCGCGCACCGCGCCGACCAGCAGCTTGTCTTTCACCGGCCGGCCGTTGACGAACAGGAACTGCTGCGCCGCGTCCGGGCGATGCAGCGTCGGCAATCCTGCAAAGCCGCGTACCGAAAGCCCGTTGCGCTCGGCTTCCACCGGAACGGCGTCTGCCATGAACTCGCGCCCCATGATGCGCCCGAGCCGTTGCAGCAAGCCGTCATCGCCCGCCGCCTCGCGCGGAAACCGGAGCCCTGTACGTTCGCCCGTCGTCAGCGTGAAGCCCACCGTCGGGTGTGCCATGGCGAGGCGCTTGACGACTTCGCCCATCGCCTGGTTCTCGGCACGCTCCGACTTCATGAATTTGAGCCGCGCCGGCACGCTGGAGAAAAGATCGCGCACTTCGACAGTCGTCCCGGAATTCCCCGCCGCCGGGCGCACCGCGCTTTTCGCTCCGCGATCGACTCCGATGGCGAACGCATCAGCCGCGCCGCGCGCGCGCGACAGGATCGTCAGTCGCGCAATCGACCCGATGGAAGGCAGCGCCTCGCCGCGAAAGCCGAGCGTGCGCACCGAGAACAAGTCCTCGTCGGAAAGCTTCGAGGTGGCGTGCCGCTCCACCGCGAGGTTCAAGTCGTCAGCCGGCATGCCGCCGCCGTCGTCGGTAACGCGGATCAGCGCCAACCCCCCGGACGCCGCCACCACGTCGATTTCGCTGGCCCCCGCGTCGAGCGCGTTCTCGACCAGTTCCTTGACGACACTGGCCGGCCGCTCGACGACCTCGCCGGCCGCGATCCGATTGATCGTTTCTGGGGATAGCTGGCGGATCGCCATGCTAGGGTGCCTCCTGTTGGGGCCAACCTACCCCGCGATTCGGCGGCGAGCGGGCCCCTCGGGGCCACTCATCCCCGCTTTTCCCCGCCCCTAACTGGGAGTTGGGGCGTCTCCGGCTCATCATTTAGCTGCATGCGACCGGTGTGCAGCTTTCCAAACACGCGAAATTTGTCCATTTCTCCGCGCCAAATGCCCCCAAGCGGGGAGAGTCCTGCACCAACCTGGAGACCACATGCGGCTCGACGCTATTCCGATCGGAAAGAACCCGCCCCTCGACATCAATGTTGTGATCGAGGTGCCAGTAGGCGGCGAGCCCATCAAATACGAGCTCGACAAGGCCTCGGGCACGCTATTTGTCGATCGCTTCCTCTACACGCCGATGCGCTACCCCGGGAACTACGGGTTCGTGCCGCACACGCTGTCGGCCGACGGCGACCCCATCGACGTTCTCGTCTGCAACACGCGCGCAATCATTCCCGGCGCAGTCATCAACTGCCGACCGGTGGGCGTCCTCGTCATGCAGGATGAGGGCGGCGGAGACGAGAAGATCATCGCCGTGCCGAGCAGCAAGCTGACCATGCGCTACGACAAAATCGCCAACTACACCGACCTGCCGCAGATCAGCGTGCAGCAGATTGAGCACTTCTTCGGCCACTACAAGGACCTCGAGCCGAGCAAGTGGGTGAAGATCGATCACTGGGGAGATTCAGGCGAGGCGCGCCGCCTCATCGTCGAGGCCATCGAGCGCGCCAAGAAGCCGATCCGCTGAACCAGTATCGCGCCCGTAAGCAAGTGTGGCCGCCAGCGCATTGCGCGAGCGGCCACAATCGAGTTCTCTTCCCTGCTTCAGACCGGGAAAAAACTAGCTCTAACCCTTCTTCGCCTGCTGCAGGGCAGGCTTGCCGACCACGGTGACGATCAGGTCATTCGTGTCGAGCAGCCGCTTGGCAACGCGCTTCAGATCATCGAGCGTCACCGCCGCGACCATCGCATTGCGGTTGTCGACGTACTCCGGCCCGAAGTCGTCCATTCGCAGGCCGAGAAGCTGCGAGGCAATCTTCGCGTTGGTGTCGAAGCGCAACGGATAGGAACCGATCAGATAGCTCTTGGCATTGTCGAGGTCAGTCTGGCTGAGCTCGCCGTTGGCCATCTTCTGCAATTCCTCGCGGATGATATCGAGCGACTTGCCCATCATGTCGTTGCGCGTGGCAACGCCGCCCGAGAAGATCGAGGTGTGCTGATAGGGATAGACGTAGGTGTAGACCGAATAGGCAAGCCCACGCTTCTCGCGCACTTCTTCCATCAGCTTCGACGCAAACCCGCCGCCGCCGATGATCTGGTTGAGCACGAACGCCGCCATGAAGTCCGGATCCTTGCGCGGCATGGCGCCGAGGCCGAACACCGCCACTGACTGCGGCACATCCATGTCGACCACCGTCTGGCGCCCGCCGTGCACCGGATCGGTGTTCGCCACTGGCAGCAGATCCGCCTTCGCGGGAAGATCGCCGAACACTTCATCGAGCAATTTGCCGAACTGCTCCGGCGTGATGTCGCCGACAGCAACCACCTTCAGCTTGTCCTTCGCGAACACCCGCTTGCGATAGGCTTCGAGATCCGCGCCGGTCATCTTACCGACGGTCTCCTCGGTGCCGTTTGACGGCCGCGCATAAGGATGTCCGGCGAACGCCACGGCGTACCACTCGTTCTGCGCCACCTTGTCGGGATCGCGCTTGGCATAGGCGAGCGAAGCCAGCAGCTGCTGGCGGATACGCTCCACCGCGTCGTCGTCGAAGCGCGGCTTGGTCAGCGCCAGTTTCAGAAGCTTGGCGGACTCGTCGCGATTTTCGGTCAGTGTCTCGAAGTTGCCGTAGAACGCGTCCTTCGCCTCCTCGTAGTTCATGCGCATGGAGAGGTCCTCCATGCGCTCCTGGAACTCGCGAGATTTGAGGTCGCCCGCACCCTCGTCCAACATCGCCGTCACGAAGTTGGCGACACCTTCTTTGCCGTCTGGATCCTGGGAGCTGCCGCCATCGAAGGCGAAGCGCATCGCCATCATCGGCACTGCATGCTCTTCCACCAGCCAGGCTTCGATTCCGCCCGGGCTCTTCACGGTCTGAATTTTCATAGCGTTTGCAGTCGTGCTCAAAGTGGCGAGAAAGGCGACGGAGAGAACCGCCAGAGAAGCGACGCTCAACCGTCCGAGAACGGCATGCATCGACCTGCGCAGGGAACGGACTGCGACCATATCATAGTCTCCTCGCATTGCGGGATCAGGAGCGCGTGTGCACGACAGGCTGGGAAACCTGCTCGCCGGCACCGTTGCTGTCATCAGCCTCAGGCAGCAGCCATCCGGTCACGGAGGTGTGCGCGTCGAGATACTCGTTCGCCACGCGTTTCACGTCCGCCGGCGTCACCTTGGCGATGGCAGCCGGCCAATCCTCGACCTGATCGATGGTGCGTCCGATCGCGACCGACCAGCCATAGCGCCGCGCCAGGCTCGCCTGATTGTCACTGCTGTAGATGTAGCTGGCGGCGAGCGCCTTCTTTGCGCGCTCGAGTTCGAGTTCGGTGACGCCATTCTTGCGCACCTCGTTCAGCACCGCATCGACATCATCCTCGACCGCTTTCAGGTCGCCGTTGCTGGCAACCGCATAAAGGGAGATCGCACCGCTATCGAGGCTGGCGCCCGAATAGTCGCCGCCGGTCGTTGCTGCGAGCTTGTCGTCGACGACGAGCTTGCGATAGAGGCGGCTGGTCGAGCCATCGGCAAGAATCTTCATCAGCAGGTCGAGCGCCTCGGCATCGCCCGGCTTTGCCGTGACGTAGCTCGGCGCGATGTAGTAGCGATGGAACGAAGCATTACCCGCGCGCGGATCCTTCAGCGTGATGCGGCGCGGCGCGATATGCGGCGGTTCTTGTGGACGCGCACGGGTCTCGACTTCCGGATTGGCGGGAAGCTTGCCGTAGGTCTCTTCGGCCAGGCGCTTCACCTCTTCCGGCGTCACATCGCCAGCAACGACTAAGATCGCGTTGTTGGGCGCATAGTAGCGCTTGTAGAAGCGCAGCGCATCGTCACGCGACAGCTTCGCCATCTCGTGCGCCCAGCCGATCACCGGCACGCCATAGGGATGCGACAGGTACAGGGCGGCATTCATCTGCTCGTCGAGCCGCGCCGTCGGATTGTTGTCGATGCGCGAGCGCCGCTCCTCGATGATCACTTGCCGCTCGGTCGCAACTTCGTCGGTGGTCAGACGCAGATGCGTCATGCGATCGGCTTCCATCTCCATCAGCGTCTTGAGCTGATCCTTGGAGATGCGCTGGTGATACGCGGTCACATCCTGCCCGGTGAAGGCGTTGTCCTGGCCACCAAGGCGGGAAATGATCTTCGAAAACTCGCCGACCGCGATCTTGTCGGTCGACTTGAACATCAGATGCTCGAGGAAGTGCGCAATGCCCGAAACGCCGTGCGGCTCATCGGCTGCCCCGACCTTGTACCAGACCATGTGCGTAACGACCGGGGCGCGATGATCGGGAATGACCACCACATCCATACCGTTGGAAAGCTTGAACTCGGTGGCACGTGGTTCGGCGGAAGCGGAGTGAGGTGCGGTTGCGAGCATGAGCATGGCCATTACATAGGGTGCCAGACGGCTTGCGCCGAGCTTGAGCATCGATAAAACCCCGGGTTGATCCTGGACGAGTAGGTCAGGCGCTGAACCGAAGCTTCACGCGCCCCGGCGAGTTAGTGATCCTGCCGTCATCTTCGGGCTCGGCCCCCTCATGTCAAATGACATCGTGTTCATCTCCTGAGCCCAGAACGGGTCTCTGGGTGGGCCTCCGACCCGCTTGAACGCTCCCCCTCTGTCGCCCATATGTTCTCTCGTTAACCGGCGCTCAGATTGAGGCCGGACCGGTGGAGGCCTCAGAGTTAAGAGGCTCCGCGTTACATTGAAGGTCGCTTAGGGAAGGACCGTCGTTCGATGTCACGGATTTCTATGCTTTCCAGCCCGCTGCTCCTAGGTTTTGAGGAGATCGAGCGCCAGATTGATCGCGTCACCAAGGGCGCAGGCGATGGCTACCCCCCCTACAATATCGAGCGCATCGAGCCGTTGAACGGCGAGTCCGAGACCCTGCGAATCACTCTGGCCGTCGCCGGCTTCACCCGAGACCAGCTCGAGATCACGCTGACGGATAACCAGCTCATCGTGCGCGGCCGGCAGGTCGAGGAAAAGACTAAAAACTACCTCCATCGCGGCATCGCGGCGCGCCAATTCACGCGCACATTCGTCCTTGCCGAGGGAATCGAGGTAAAATCCGCCGATCTGGCCGATGGGCTTCTTTCCATTGACCTGAAGCGCCTGGAACCTGAACGGCTGGTACGCACGATCGAGATACGCGACAGAAATTAGCGTGCCTCAGCGTTGCATATGAAAAGGACTGGCCCCACTGTGCGTTCTGCCAGTGGGCGCGTACTACTCCGGGTGCCGAGAGCTCCAACTCCGATTTGGCTCGGCAGGAGCAGGGCCCGGCAACGAGAAGGGAGTTGCGTCATGACCGAATTCGATAAGACCTTGGCATCTCGCAGCGTCATGACCGAGCACGAGCTGGCAACGCTCGGCGACGGCGCTGTCGCCTACATCAAGATCCTCACCTCGGAAGAGGCCAGCCGCATGTTCCCGGCCATCGAAGGTCTGCCGAAGGGGATCAACCTGTTCTCGTTGCATTCAGCCGACGGCACGCCCCTGGCACTGACCGATACGCGCCAGGCAGCTGTCGGACACGCCATCGATGACGATCTCGAGATCGCCAGCGTCCACTGACGGCGAGTGCACTTCGCAAGCTCTGATTGCAAGGCTCCGGCACCCACCGGAGCCTTTTTTGTGTCAGTCCACTCTTGACCGCACTCGGCGGCAAGTCAGCAAACCGAACTCTTGGCCGCCGCCAGGCGGCAAGGCGCCTGCGCTCCGATCGCCCGAGCGCCTATCAGCGAGGGCGTGAATCGGCAGCGCAAGAAGACCCGCGCCGTATGGCGCGGCTCTCAACTTGCGCGACACCATCCGCAAGCAACGCCCCTAACCACTCGTGTCACCAAACAATCAAGTCCGATAGCTCGCGAACTGGCCGCGCGCCTGGAACCGCTCGAGGTACGCCGGCACGATCGCACCGATGCCATGTGGTGCCGGGATCCCTAGCTCGGCGAGAGTGCGCTTCTCGCTCTTTGCCGCGTCGCTGACGACGTTGTCCTTCTGCAGCAGCAGAATCTGATCGTAGGTGACCGGACGCAGCGCATTCGGTAGCGGCCAAGTGAGCAGGGCCTGCAGCTTGGCCATCCAGAACGGCATGCGCAGATAGCCGCGGTCACGCCCGCTCCACTGCTGCGTCAGGTCCAGCAACTCGCGGAACGACAGCACCTCGGGGCCCCCCGCTTCATAGATTGTACCGGGCTTACCGGCTCCATCGGCGATGTTGGCGACCGCCGCCCCCAGATCTCCGACGAACACCGGCTGGAACAGCGTCCGCCCGCCCCCGATCAGCGGCAGCAGCGGCGACATCCGCGCCATCGCCGCGAACCGGTTGAAGAATTCGTCCTCCGGACCGAACACCACCGACGGCCGAATGATGATGGCGTCGGGAAACTCTTCGAGCACCGCAGCCTCGCCCTCGGCCTTGGTGCGCGCATACCGCGAGCTGCCATGGGCATCGGCGCCAATCGCCGAGATATGTACGAGCTTCGTGGCACCGGCCTCACGCGCCGCCCTGGCGATGGCCCGCGGCCCATCCACGTGCACAGCCTTGAATGTCTGCGCCCCGCTGCTGCTCAGCACGCCCACGGCATTGACGACCAGCTTGGCGCCGGCAACGGCCCGGGCCACCGAATCTGGAAAGCGCACGTTGGCCTGCACCGGGGCCACCTGGCCCACAAAACCGGCCGTCTGCAGGAATCCGGCAAGGTCGGGCCTCCGCTCGGCCGCCCGCACCCGCCAGCCCTGTTTTGCCAGCGCCGTGACCGCATACCTACCCACGAACCCGGAGCCGCCGAAAACCGCCGCCAGTCCCCGGTCGTCGAGCCGATCCGCCATCCCAGATGCCTCCTGAAAACCGGCCCGCCGCTTAGGGCCGCAGTGCCCCTACCGATACACGAGGGACGCCTTCCCTGTGAAGGATGCGCGCGGCCGCACGAGGAAGAATTGACAAGCGGCCCAACGCTCTCTAACTGATCGCCTCCGTGCCCAGATGGCGGAATTGGTAGACGCACTGCTTTCAGGTAGCAGCGCCGCGAGGCGTGGAGGTTCGAGTCCTCTTCTGGGCACCATCCAAACAGACCACAAACCTGCGCATTTCCCGGCCGGGTGACCCCGAGCAGCCGTCCGCCTCGGTATCCCGGTACTTTCATCTGACAATTTACTGTTCCCGACGCGCTGGCGAACCCTGCGGCTGCACCGCCGCGCCTGTCACATCTAAAAACCGCTCCAGCACGGGCGTCGCATCCTTACGCCGCCAGACCATCACCGTATCGAGCTGCGGCGCATCCCCTTCGAGGTCCACGTAGCGAACGCCCGTCCTTGCCAGATTGCGCAACGACGCCGGCACCAGGGCAATGCCCATCCCCGCTGAGACAAGACTGATGATCGTCTGCATCTGGATGGCTTCTTGCGCGACGCGGCCGCTTCCACCGCGCGAGATGCAATAGTCCATTACGAGATCATAAAAAGCCGGCGCCACGCGTCGTGGAAAAAGAACGAGCGGCCCGTCGATGACTGAGCCAGGCGGCAGCCTCCCCTTGCGCAGTGCGATGCGGCCTTCATCGAGCCAGACCTCCGGCACCGCTGCGACCAGTGGCTCCGTGACGAGCTTGCTGTGTGCGAGCGATTCGGGAAGGACCGCGCCCGGCGGCTGAATGATGATGCCGACATGGCCGTTCCCATCGAGCAGCGAGGCAATCTGAACGTCACTCGTCGCTTCCGTCAGCGCAATTTCCACCTCCGGATAGAGCGAGGCGTAGCGGCGCACCAGCACCGGCAGGATGCTGTAGTCGGCCGTGCTGACGAACGAGATCTCCAGCCGCCCCACTTCGCCCGCGCCAAGGCGGCGCGCAGTTTCCGGCAACGCATCGACGCCGCTCAGCGCCTTCCGCACGTACCCCAGCCACAGCGCGCCGAACGGCGTCAACGTGACACTCCGCTTCGTGCGTGCGAAGAGAGGCTTACCCAGCTCGCGCTCCAGCGCGATGATCGACTGGCTGAGCGGTGGCTGCGTCATGTGCAGGCGTTCCGCCGCCCTGCCGAAGTGCAGGGTTTCGGCCACCGCAACGAAGTGTCTGAGCTGCCGGGTGTCCAACACTCATATCCTCTGCGACCTTATCAGCGCTTAATAATATATTTCTCAATAGCTGTAGAGGGCGCTAACGTGCCTTGCCAAAAGCCGTCGGGAGCCTGAAATGCCAGTTTATCGTTCCAGAACAAGTACTCATGGGCGCAACATGGCCGGCGCCAGGGCCCTCTGGCGCGCCACCGGGATGAAGGGCGAAGACTTCGGCAAGCCCATCATCGCCATCGCCAACAGCTTCACCCAGTTCGTGCCCGGGCACGTGCACCTGAAAGACCTCGGCCAGCTCGTCGCTGGCGAGATCGCGGCGGCTGGCGGCGTTGCCAAGGAGTTCAACACCATCGCCGTCGACGACGGCATCGCCATGGGCCACGACGGCATGCTCTATTCGCTGCCGAGCCGCGAGTTGATCGCCGACAGCGTCGAGTACATGGTCAACGCCCATTGCGCCGATGCGCTCGTCTGCATCTCCAATTGCGACAAGATCACGCCCGGCATGCTGATGGCGTCTCTGCGTCTCAACATCCCGACCATCTTCGTCTCCGGCGGCCCGATGGAAGCCGGCAAGGTCGCCGTGAAAGGAAAAGAGCGCGCGCTCGATCTCGTCGATGCCATGGTGATGGCCGCGGACGAGCACTACACCGACCAGGAAGTCGATGCCGTGGAGCGCTCCGCCTGCCCGACGTGCGGCTCGTGCTCCGGCATGTTCACTGCCAACTCGATGAACTGCCTCACCGAAGCGCTTGGCCTGGCACTGCCCGGCAACGGCTCCGTCCTCGCCACGCATTCCGACCGCGAAAAGCTCTTCCGCGAGGCCGGACGCCAGATCGTCGCCCTCGCCAAGCGCTGGTACGAGAATGACGACGTCACCGCCACGCCGCGCGGCATCGCCACCTTTGGCGCATTCGAGAACGCGATGAGCCTCGATATCGCCATGGGCGGATCGACCAACACGGTGCTGCATCTTCTCGCCGCCGCGCAGGAAGGCGAGGTGAACTTCACCATGGCAGACATCGATCGCCTGTCGCGCCGCGTGCCCTGCCTTTGCAAAGTCGCGCCGTCGAAAAGCGACGTGCACATGGAGGACGTACACCGCGCCGGGGGTATCATGTCGATCCTCGGCGAGCTGGAGCGCGCCGGCCTGATCGATGCCAGCCTGCCGACTGTGCACGAGCCGACGCTCGGTGATGCGCTCTCTCGCTGGGACATCGGCCGCACCAACAACGAAGATGCACGCACGCTCTTCAGCGCCGCACCGGGCGGCGTCCCGACCCAAGTTGCGTTCAGTCAGTCCGCGCGCTGGAAAGAGCTCGACACCGACCGCAAGAGCGGCGTCATCCGTTCAGCCGAGCATCCGTTCTCCAAGGACGGCGGCCTTGCCGTGCTGTTCGGCAATCTTGCGCCCGAAGGCTGCATTGTAAAAACCGCCGGCGTCGATGAATCGATCCTGGTCTTCAAGGGCCGCGCTCGCGTCTACGAGAGTCAGGAAGCCGCCGTGACTGCCATCCTCAGTAGCAAGGTGGAAGCCGGCGATGTCGTCATCATCCGCTACGAAGGCCCCAAGGGCGGCCCCGGCATGCAGGAGATGCTCTATCCCACCAGCTACCTGAAATCGAAGGGCCTCGGCAAAGCATGCGCGCTGATCACCGACGGCCGCTTCTCGGGCGGAACGTCCGGCCTTTCCATCGGCCACGTGTCGCCCGAGGCTGCTGAGGGCGGCCTCATCGGCCTCGTCGAGAACGACGATCCGATTCTTATCGACATCCCCAACCGCGTCATCAGCCTTGAAGTCGATGAAGCCATCCTGGCGAAGCGGCGCGAGGCGATGATCGCAAGAGGCGCCGAGGCCTGGAAACCGGTCGGCCGCAAACGCAACGTCTCGCCCGCACTCCGCGCGTACGCTGCTCTCACCACCAACGCCGCGCGCGGCGCCGTCCGCGACGTCAATCAGATCTCGAAGTGAATGCAAATGCTCCGGTCCATCGCGAGGTGGACCGGACTGCTCACGCGCTTACCGGAGAGAGAGGGAAGGGATCGTCAGCCAGCCAGGCTGGTCGGTTGCGTGACGCCGTATTCCCTTACGAGACCGCCCAGCCAACTGTCATGTGGTGGGGTGTCCATTCCGACAACGCGTTTGTAGAGGCTGTGCCAGAGGTGCACGGCACGCGTTTGCGGCGTGAAGTACTGCGTAACCGCCTGACCATCGTGAAAGATGCGAATGTCGTCACGCCGCACAGGCGCGAACGGAAAGAACACGTCTTTCGACTGCACATCGCCAACATGGCCGTTCGCACGCACGAAATGCGTCAGCGCCGCAGGGCCGTATAGTAGCCGCGGCGGCGGCTTGCCCTGCACCCACTTCTCGAAGCGCTTCCAGTGCATGCCAAGCCGCGTCGGCAGGGGATACCAAGGCGGAGCGTACGTTACGGGTCGCTTGCGGCAGAATGCCAAATAATCGGTCAGGACCGGACACCCGGGCTGCAATCCCAGAACAGCGCCGCAAATGCTCTCTCCTGAAACCTCCCAGGACATGAGGTATCGCTCAGACCCCAGCGGCTTAAGCACGATCATATCGAGGTCGAACCAGATACCGCGACCCTGCGCTAGACCCTCGACCCGAAACCAGTCCGAGAAGTGATCGGGCACGCGCTGGTTGATGCAGCTAAGCTCGGGTGCATCGAGCACATCTCGCGCGTCCTCGACGCGAACGCCGAGGCCAGCCGCACGCAGCTCGTTTGGATTATAGGAAAAAACGGTGACGTCATGGCCAGCGGCAACCGCAGATGCGCAGCTGAGCCGCTCCATCCACGTTACCGGTCCCGACCAATAAGAGAAAATCCGACCAGCCACGAGAGTCCCCCGACTGCCCGAAGTGTCGCGCACGCTTATGCGCAGATTGCCTTATAGACTCGAAATGACGCTATCTCGTCAAGAGACTGATTTTCAATCGTGTCTGCAAGATCGAGGCGAGCGAACGACCATCATTATTTCTCGCACCGATGCAGATACTCGCGCGGCGAGTTCGATTTGAACACCGCCGTGTTGGAATTCCAATCGCCGATTTCGAGCAGATCCCGGTTCACCACCCGCTCGGCGATTATGCAATTCGTCTTGCACTCCGTGCCATCGGAGTTCTTCAGCTTCTGCGCCAGAATGATTCGCTGCCCGCGCACATCGCCGGTGATGTCGATCAGGCGCTCAGTGAATGCCGCCTCGGAGGTGCTTCCCTCCTCGACCTTTCGGCTGAGCAGGAAGCTGCGGTTGCGCGGAATGTTCTCAGTCTTGACGTCAGTGCGCGTGTTGCACCAGTAGCCGCCAAGGAACAGGGCATCGAAATCCTGCGACTGCGCTAGGGCCGGCTGTCCTAAACAGGCCAGGGAGGCAAAGGCGGCGATGCTGATGCTTCTAAAGCTGACCACGTCTGGAGGCTCCTTATCTGCTCGCCCCAGTGTCGCAGTGCGGCCCCCAGAAGTCGCCGGAATCCTGACCGGTAGGTATTGGCGCGATTAAGGAGCAGAGCAAACTTGCTGATAGGTGCCAGCCGCGCAAAAGATGCATCTGCCACCCGCAGCACTTGCCTTCGGGCGAGAAATCGATAGGTCAACCGGACCGAAAGCTTTTACGCCGAAAATGGACGGCTGCCCCTTTGCAGCCACCACTCCGCCGAGGGCAGACATTCGATGGCTAAGACCGCGATCACTCTTCACAAGAACGACCTGCCAGCCGGGCTGTCGTTCGGCCCCAGCGTCGCCGTCGACACCGAAACACTCGGCCTCAATCCCAATCGCGACCGCCTGTGCGTCGTTCAGCTGTCCGCCGGTGACGGCACCGCCCACCTCGTCCAGTTCGACGGCAAAGACTATTCCGCCCCTAATCTCAAAGCGCTGCTCACCGACCCCGCCGTCCTGAAGATCTTCCACTACGCCCGCTTCGATATCGCGGTCCTCGAAAAGTATCTCGGCCTCGTCACCGCGCCGATCTACTGCACCAAGATCGCCTCCAAACTCGTGCGCACCTATACCGACCGCCACGGCCTCAAGGACCTCGTCTCCGAACTGGCCGGCGTCGAGCTGTCGAAGCAGCAACAAAGCTCTGACTGGGCCGCGACCGAACTCTCCCAGCAGCAACTGGCCTATGCGGCGTCAGACGTGCTCCACCTCCACACCGTGAAAGCCAAGCTCGACGCCATGTTGGAGCGCGACGGCCGCACCCAGTTCGCCGAGGCCGCTTTCGGCTTCCTCGGCACGCGTGCCAAGCTGGACTTGGCCGGTTTCGGCGAGATCGATATATTCGCCCACTGAGTTATCCCCCGCGGGCGCCCGCGCCACGCATGGGGCCCTTGGCCACAGTCCCAATATAACCCCAATTCACGCACATTTACGGGCAGCGGCTGAAGCCGCCAGCTTTGATCGGGCGCATGGCAACGACGACCAACCTCGCCCCCGGCCAGTCATGGACGGTGGGCACCACTGCCACCAACCGTGCACGCAATTTCGTGCGCGCGCGACGGCACACGCGCTTCGTCCGCGCATTGCGTTTCCTGCTGCCGAGCGGCGCTTGCGCCGTGCTCGCCCTTTATCTCGTGATGGTGCTCGAAACAGCGGGCCTCGTCGATGGCATTCCGCACGTCGAGCTGCCGCGCATCATCCCCGACAACCTGACGATGGATAACCCGCGTTACGAAGGGTTCAACAAAGATGGCGGCAAGTATGTCGTGATTGCCGACACGGCCATCCAGGATCTCGTCAACACCGAGCACATCCGCCTCAACGGCATCAACGGCGACCTCACCGACGCCAAGAAATCGAAGACCAATCTCAAAGCCGTGCAGGGTGACTTCAACACCAAGACCAACGAACTATTGCTGTCCGGCGGCATCGACATCGTCGCCGAGAGCGGCCTCAAAGCGAAGCTATCGAGCGCAACCATCCTCACCAAGGACAACATCATCTTCTCCAAGGAGCCGGTGCTTGTCGAAATGCCGTCCGGCACCATCCGCTCCAACGAGATGCGCCTGCTCAACAAAACCCGCGAGATCGCCTTTGTCGGCAACGTCGACGCCCATCTGACACCGAAGACTGACCCGGCAGCGGCAGACAAACAGGCTGAGAAAACTGCAGCCGCACCGCTCATTGGCGGCGGCAGCGGGCCGATCGACGTCACCGCTAAGCGCCTCGACATCGACGACACCGGCAAGACCGCAACCTTCACTGGCAACGTGCGCGCCGTGCAGGGAGAAGCCGCGATCGAAACCGCGGCACTACAGGTCTTCTACGAGGGCGGCAACACGGACGATGCCGCTCTGCCCGGCGCCGGCAGCAAGATCAAGCGCATCGTCTCGACCGACCCCGTCGTCATGACGCGCGCCCCGCAAGATCGCGTCACCGGCGACAGCCTCGACTACGACGCCGCCAAACAGGTCGCCGTCGTCGCCGGCGATGTGCACATGGCATCTGGCACTGACCGCAGCGCCACCGCAGCCAAAGCCGTCGTCGATCAGACGGCAGACACCATCCTCCTCACTGGCGACGTCATCGTTAAGCAGAGTCGCAACAAGCTCGAGGGCGAGCGCCTCTATGTCGAGCGCGCAACGGGCCGTACGCAGTTGACCTCGCCCGGTGCCAGCCCGACGCAGCCGGGACGCATTTCCGCGCGCTTCTTCCGTACCGACCAGAGCACAGATCAGGTCAAAGTTGCCGCCACGCAAGCAGCCAAGCAGGCCGCCGGTGGTTTGCTCGGTCAGGCGCCCGTGTTCAAGACCGACCCGACCGCGCCTATCGACATCGACGCCGTGCGCCTCGACGTTGACGACCAGGCAAAGCGCGCCGTCTTCAAGGGCGACGTCCGCGTCGTCCAAGGAGACTTTGTCGTACGCACATCCGAGCTGCGCACGTTCTACTCTGGCTCCGCAGGTCTCGCCGAAGAGCAGGCATCGCCCGCACAGAAGCAGGCCGCGCAGATCAACCGCATCGAAGCACGCGGCAAGGTCATCGTCACCTCCAAGAACGGCCAGAACGCCACCGGCGACTGGGCCGACTACGATGTGAAAAAGAACCTGGTCGTACTCGGCGGCGACGTCATCCTGACCCAGGGCAAGAACGTGGTACGTGGAACCAAGCTCACCATCGACATGGTTAGCGGCGAGAGCATCATCGACAGCGCCAACAACGGCCCCTGGTCGGCCACGGCGAGCGAAAATGGTCCGTCGTCCCAAGCATCTAAGGGACGGCAAACCACCCCTTCGCGCCCCAGCGCAATTTTTTACCCTCGCGAGCGAAAGCCTGCCGAAAAGAAGCCCTCCGCGGGTGCTACCGGAGCCGAAGTCCCCGGCGGGGGCTGGTCGACCGATTCCTCCAACTGACGCCCAGATCGCGGCCAATACGCCCGATTGACAGGGCCGGTGATCGGCGCACCATGGTCAGGCGCCCCTCGAGGGCCACGTGAGGTTCTCTGGACGTGCTTAAAATCCTTTCCTTCGGCTCCAAACCATCCCCTGCCGACGCCTACGGCGAGTGGGGAGAGGATGGCTACGCCCAGGCCGGCCAGGCAGCGTTGGGGGGCAGCGCCGAGCAGCTCGGCGCCGAGGGCTGGCTGACGGCCGATCACATCCAAAAGAGCTATAAGAAGCGCAAGGTCGTCCGCGGCGTCAGCCTCGCCGTGCGGCGTGGAGAGTCCGTCGGATTGCTTGGCCCCAACGGCGCCGGCAAGACCACCGTATTCTACATGATCACCGGGCTGGTGCCCGCCGACGCCGGCAACATCACCATTGACGGCATGGATGTCACGCGTCTGCCGATGTATCGGCGCGCCCGCCTAGGCATCGGCTACCTTCCTCAGGAGGCCTCGATCTTCCGCGGCCTCACCGTCGAGCAGAACATCATGGCCGTGCTCGAGATCGTCGAGCCATCAAAGAAGAAGCGCAAGGAAAAGCTCGACAGCCTGCTCGAAGAATTCCGCATCACACGACTGCGCAAGTCTCCCTCGATCGCCCTTTCGGGTGGCGAGCGGCGCCGCTGCGAAATCGCCCGCGCACTGGCGTCCGGTCCATCCTTCATGCTGCTGGACGAGCCATTCGCCGGCATCGACCCGATTGCCGTCGGGGATATCCAGGAGCTTGTCCGCCACTTGACCGAGCGTGGGATCGGCGTTCTCATCACCGACCATAACGTGCGTGAAACGCTCGGCATGATAGACCGCGCCTACATCATCTATGACGGACAGGTCCTAACCCAAGGTAAGCCTGAGGAAATCATAGCGAACGACGACGTGCGCCGTGTGTACCTGGGAGACATGTTTGTTAACGAGCGCTGAGTAGACGGAACTCCGCGCAAGAGGAAACCGGGCGGGCGCATGGCGCTTTCGACAAAGCTAGAGCTGAGACAAGGCCAGCAGTTGGTGATGACACCCCAACTGCAGCAGGCCATCCGTCTGCTTCAGCTATCGAACATCGAGCTCACCCAGTACGTCGAGTCCGAGCTCGAGCGAAATCCGCTGCTCGAGCCCGACGACGGCGCGAGCGAAGTTCCCGTGCGCGCAGAAACCGACGCGCCCGAATTCGGCAAGAACGACGAGCCGGCACCCAATGGCGAAAGCGACTGGGTCGACCTCGAAAAGCCGGTGGCCGACCCTGAGGCAACATTCGATACCGAATACGAGAACGTATATCCCGACAGCAGCGCCACCGACACCGCCGGAGGCGCTGACGCTTCGGGCTGGGCCTCGCTGCGCCAGCGCGGAGCTGTCAGCGGTGACGACGTCAACATCGAGGCCTACCTCACCAACGACGTCTCCCTGCGTGAGCACCTGAGCGAGCAGGTACCGCTCGTCCTCAGCGAGCCCGCCGAACGCCTGATCGGCCAGTACCTCGTCGATATGGTGGACGAAGCCGGCTATCTGCCCGGCGCCGACCTTGCCTCGATCGCCGAGAAGCTCGGTGCGCCGCTCGAACTTGTCGAGAAAGTCCTCGCCTCCCTGCAGACACTCGATCCGCCCGGCGTATGCGCGCGCTCGCTAGCCGAATGCCTCGCGTTGCAGCTCAAAGAGCAGAACCGATTCGACCCCATCGTCGCAAAGCTGCTCGATAACCTGCACATCCTTGCCAGCCACAACTTGGCGGCTCTGCGCAAGGCCGTCGGCGTCGAAATGGACGAGCTTCTCGAGATGATCGCCGAGATCAAGAAGCTCAATCCCAAGCCCGGCCTCAAGTTCGGCTCCGTCCAGCTTCAGCCCATCGTGCCCGACGTCCTCGTGCGCGCCTCTCCTAACGGCTCGTGGATCATCGAGTTGAACAGCGAGACGCTCCCGCGCGTGCTCGTCAACCGCACGTACCTCACCACCGTTTCGCAAGCGGCCGGCTCGGCGTCGGATCGTAATTATCTTCTCGAATGCCTGCAGACCGCCAACTGGCTGGTGAAGAGTCTCGATCAGCGCGCTCGCACCATCCTGCGCGTCTCCGAAGAGATCGTGCGCCAGCAGGATGCGTTCTTCACGCACGGCGTGCAGTATCTGCGACCGCTGAACCTGCGCACCGTGGCCGACGCCATCTCGATGCACGAATCCACCGTCTCGCGCGTCACCTCCAACAAGTACATGGCGACACCGCGCGGCATCTTTGAACTGAAGTACTTTTTCACCTCAGCCATCGCTTCCGCCGACGACGGCGAGTCGCATTCCTCCGAAGCCGTCCGCCATCGCATCAAGCAGATGATCGACGGCGAAACACCCGCAACCGTGCTCTCCGATGACAAGATCGTCGAGAAGCTCAAGAGCGACGGCATCGACATCGCGCGCCGCACCGTCGCCAAGTACCGCGAAGCGATGCGCATTCCCTCATCCGTACAGCGTCGCCGCGACAAGCGCCTGACCGAGCGCGTCGGGCCCGTCACCTGACCACGCCTTCCGGAGGGCTTGTGTGCACCTCCCGACTGCTCTATAGGCACCCGCGCATGGCGCAGGTGAGCCAATGCACAACCGACCCCCCGCTGTAACTCGCATGCATAACCGGGCATGGCCTCGTTCTTGCACCTCTATGCGAGGGGGATATCCCCCGAACGGACACAAGCTGGAGGACATTTTCCCGGAACAGCGCGCGGCAGCGGCGTTACAAGAGGCTAAGCTCCTGTGAACCAAAGCCGAATTCAGCGCGTTGCTAGAGTGAGCTGCCGGTTTCCTGTGCAGTCGACCTTGGCAGTGCCATCTTTTTGGTTTCTCAGCACACCAAGGCACTTACCCAGGGGATAGCGCGGCTGCGCCGGCAGAGGGTACGTGCGGGGGCACGATCGTATAGGTAGAATTGCGAGACTGGCGGGTCGTCGCTGCGCAGGTTCTTCGAGCCTCGCTGACGACCATCACTCGCATCAGGTTGGAACAGGATTTTAAGATGGATCTCTGCGACCTGCTGGCTTCCGACGGCATCATTGCGTCGCTTAAGGCAACGAGCAAGAAACACGCGCTTCAGGAGCTGGCGACCATCGCCGCTGAGCGAACCGGTCTCGACCAGCACGAGATCTTCAACACGCTGCTGCAGCGCGAGCGCCTCGGCTCCACCGGGCTCGGCCGCGGCGTCGCCGTTCCTCATGTCAAACTGCACGGCCTGCGCAGCATCTTCTGCTTGTTTGCACGCCTCGAAGAGCCGATCGACTACGAATCGCACGACAACGAACCGGTCGATCTTCTTTTCTTGCTGCTGGCCCCTGACCACGCCGGCGGCGATCATCTGAAAGCGCTAGCCAGCATTTCGCGCGTGGTGCGCGAGCCGTCAGTGCTCGATGCCCTGCGCACCGCCAAGGACACCGCAGCACTGCGCTCGGCGCTGACGCACCCGCTGCCTTCGCACGCAGCCTAGCACTGATATCCGGACGTATCCGGTGCGCCTCAAGGAAGTGCCGGGCAATCGTTGGATTGCCCGAGCACCAGCATCGCTCCCAGCGCCACGCCGCCGACGATGATGCGCCACCATCCGAACAGCGCAAAGCCGTGGCGGTTCACATAATTGAGCAGGTGCCGCACGACGAACACGGCCGCAATGAACGCAGTGATGAAGCCGAGAACGATATTGAACACATCGCTCGGCTGCAGCACTGACCAGTTCTTGTAGAGGTCGTAGCTGAACGCACCGATCATCGTCGGCATGGCAAGAAAGAACGAGAACTCCGCCGCCGAGCGTTTATCCGTTCCCAATAGCATCGCGCCGACAATCGTCGATCCCGACCGCGACACACCCGGGATCATCGCGAAGCACTGAATGACACCGATCTTGAAGGCCAGCGACAGCGGAAAATCCATCGCGTTGGTGTAGCGAACCGGTAGATGCATACGATCGACAGCAAGCAGAACGACTCCGCCCACGATCAGCATTACGGCGATCAGCATTGGCGTCTCGAACAGCACGCTCTTGATGAAGCCATGCGCTAGAACGCCGATCACCGCCGCCGGCAGGAATGCCAGGAACACGCCAAATACGAAGCGCCGCGCCGATGGATCATAGGGAATGGCCATCGCCACACGCGTCAGCTTCACCGAATAGACGCTGAGAATGGCGAGGATGGCGCCGAGCTGAATGAGAACTTCGAACGTCTTGCCCGGATTGCACACGCCCAGGAAGTGTTCAGTCAGCAAGAGGTGCCCGGTCGACGAGACGGGCAAAAACTCGGTCAAGCCCTCGATGAGGCCAAGCAGAATCACTTCCCAGATCGGCATTCAGGCCTCGTGATTTGTCTGAGGGGCTGTGCGGAGCGCACGATTAGCAGGATTTAGTCGGGCCCGGTGCCACTTCCGCGCCACATGCGACGATTGTCATATTCGCTGTCACCCCCTACGACCCGTTTGCGCCCCAGCAATGACGATAGGCCACGCTGAGCAATGCCAACACTGACCCACTTCCGGCTCTGCCCCTATTCGCGCACCGCGCGCTTGGCCCTGGCGGAGCTCGGCGTCGAGGTTGATCTGGTGGAGGAGCGCCCCTGGGAGTGGCGCCCCGAATTTCTGGCACTCAATCCCGCGGGCGAGTTGCCTGTCCTGCAGTTGGACGGCACGCCCCCCCTTTGCGGCATCTACGCCATCTCCGAATACCTGGCCGAAGCACCCGCCGCCGAAAGCGAGGACGAGCCACCAATCCAGATCCTCCCCGGCGACCGCATCCAGCGGGCCGAAATCCGCCGTCTGGCCGACTGGTTCAACGGCAAGTTCAATCGCGAGGTCGTGCAGGAACTTTTGCAGCAAAGGGTTTACACTCGCTTGCAGCCCGAGGCCGCCAGCGCGCCGGACGTCGACTTCCTGCGCGCTGTACGTGCCAACCTGCGCTACCATATGAGCTATGTCAGCTATCTGGCGGACAACCGGCGCTGGCTGGCCGGCGAGGAACTTTCCATCGCCGATCTCGCCGCAGCCGCGCATGTTTCCGTCGCCGACTATCTGGGTGAAGTGCCATGGGAGGAGCATCCCGTCGCCAAGACGTGGTACGCACGCCTCAAATCGCGGCGCTCGTTCCGCTCGCTGCTGGCCGACCGCGTTCCCGGCGCTCTCCCCACGGCGCACTATGCCGATCTCGATTTCTGATGGACTTGATGGACGTCGCGTGAGCGTGGAACTCAAACAGCTGATCAATCGGCGAGCCAGCGAGCTCGGCTTCGACGCCGTGCGCGTCACGACGCCCGATGCGGTCGCTGCTGCCGGCACCCGGCTCGCCGAGTTCCTCGCCGAAGGCCGTCACGGCGACATGGGCTGGATGGAAGCGCACGCCGAACGCCGTCAGAGCCCGGCGCGTCTGTGGCCCGATGTGCGCTCGATCATCATGCTCGGCATGAGCTACGCGCCCGATGAAAACCCGCTCGCCGCACTCGATCATTCGGAGCGTGGCGTCATTTCCGTTTACGCGCGCGGCAAGGACTACCACGACATCCTCAAGGGCAAGCTGAAGCAGCTCGCGGCATACCTCGCGCAACAGGGCGGTGTTGACGTCAAAGTCTTCGTCGATACGGCCCCGGTGATGGAAAAGCCGCTCGCCGCCGCCGCGGGTCTGGGCTGGCAGGGCAAGAGCACCATGCTCGTCTCGCGCGAGCACGGCACCTGGCTGTTTCTTGGCGCCATCTTCACGACTGCTGATCTGCCTCCCGACGAAAGCGAGCCCGATCACTGCGGCAGCTGCCGCCGCTGCCTCGACGTTTGTCCAACGTCGGCGTTCCCCGCGCCCTACCAGCTCGATGCCCGCCGCTGCCTCGCCTACCTGTCGATCGAGCACAAAGGGCACATCCCCGCCGAGTTCCGCCGCGCCATGGGCAATCGCGTGTTCGGCTGCGACGATTGCCTCGCCGTGTGCCCATGGAACAAGTTCGCGGAGCGCGCGCGCGAAGCGCGTTTCGCAGCACGCGCTGAAACCGACAATCCCCCGCTCGCCGAACTTCTCATGCTCGACGATGCAGCCTTTCGCCTGCGCTTCGCCGGCACACCCATCAAGCGCACCGGCCGCGACCGCTTCCTGCGCAACGTGTTGATCGCCGCAGGCAACGCGCGCGATCAGGCGCTTCTGCCCCGCATAGAGCCACTGCTCGCCGACGCTTCGCCTCTGGTCCGCGCTATGGCCGTGTGGGCGATGCGCCAGCTCACCGCCGACGACGTCGGCGACACACTCCGGCACAGGCACCTCGCGCGCGAAGGCGACAACGATGTGCGTGCCGAATGGCAAACAACAGTACCGCTATGAGCAGGCTATTCTGCTTCGGCCTCGGCTACAGCGCCGCCCGCATCGCCCGCACGCTCGCCTCCGAAGGTTGGCAAGTCGGCGGCACCGCGCGCACACAAAAGGGCGCCGACGCGATATCGGCATCGGGCTATCAAAGCTTCGTTTTCGATGGCCAGGCGCCGAATCCAGCCATCACCGACGCATTGGCTGGATCGACCCACGTGCTGGTCTCCGCTCCCCCCGGCGACGACGATCCTGTTCTCCGCCATCACGGCGATGATCTGCGCCGCGCCGCATCGCTGCAATGGATCGGTTACCTGTCGACCATCGGCGTCTATGGCGACCGCAATGGCGGCTGGGTCGATGAGACCTCCGCAACCGACGCGACTTCGGTGCGCGGACGCCAGCGCGTTGCCGCCGAAGCCAGTTGGCTCGCACTCGGCCAAACACTCAATGTGCCAACGCAGATTTTCCGCCTCGCCGGCATCTATGGTGTAGGCCGCAGCGCCATCGACAAGCTGCGCGAGGGCACCGCTCATCGCATCATCAAGCCGGACCAGGTATTCAACCGCATCCACGTCGACGACATCGCGCGCACGGTGTGCGCGGCCATGGTCGGCCCCACCATGAGCCAAGTCTACAATGTAACCGACGACGAGCCCGCGCCGCCGCAGGATGTCGTCACCTATGCGGCCGAGCTATTGGGAGTTGCACCACCTCCCGAAGTCCCCTACGCCGACGCGCAACTTTCTCCCATGGCGCGCAGCTTCTATGCCGACAACAAGCGCGCCAGCAATGCGCGCCTCCACCAAGAGCTTGGCGTCACACTGAAATTTCCCACTTACCGCGAAGGTCTGCGCGCCATCCTCGCCGAGCTGTCTGGCCGCTGATTCTCTATCCACAGTCCGTTCAGCCTCCGTTCAACCGCCGCCCGCTTTATTGGCGGAATTAGGTCGTGCTCTAGGCACGACTGAGGGGAGCACCGGCTCCATCGGACGTAATTGGCGAGGATGCTATGCGGTCGGCAACGAGTTGCCTCCGTCGCGGGATGCTGTGTGCCGCGACACTGATGAGCTGTGCCTTGAGCACGCAAAATGCTTTGGCCGCTGACGACGCTGCACACGCACTTGCACAGAAATTCTCCCAGGCCGCCGACGACGGCGAACGCGCTGAGGAAGCGCGCCAGACCGAAGCACGCCGCAAGGCGGAAGCCGCAAAACGCAAGGCAGCCGCCGAGGCGCAGCGCGCCGCCGACGAGGCCGAGATGCTACGCCGTGCCCAGGCCGAGGCCGAGCTTCGTCACGCGGCCGACAAGGCACGCCTCAAAGCCGAGCTCGAAGCCGAGCAGCAGGCTGCCCGCGCACAGGCTGAGCAAATGGCTACCCAAGCGCGCCAGCAACAGCTGGAACAGGAACGTCGCCAGGAAGAGGCACGCCGTGCCGAAGCTGAACGCCTGACGCGCGAAGTCGAGGCAAAGCGTCTTGCCGAGGAACGCCAAATCGCTGATGAGCGCCGCATCGCCGAAGCAAAAGCCGAGGCTGCGCGCAAGGCAGAAGCTGCCCGCGTCGCCGAGCAGAAGCGCAAGGCCGAGGAGGCCCGCGTCGCCGAAATCCGCCGCGGGGCCGAGGAAGCCGAAAAGAGGCGCCAAGCCGAAGAAGCACGCGTTGTCGATCTGAAGCGTCAGGCGCTCGAGGCCGAAGCCAAGCGCAAGGCCGAGGAAGACCGCCTTGCCGAGCAGCGCCGCATGGCCGAAGCCAATGAAGCCGAAACCCGCCGCGCCCTCGAAGCGCAGCGCGAAGCCGAGGCCCAGCGCATCGCCGAGAAATTCCGCATCGCTCGCGAAACCCGCGAGCGTAACAAGGCTACGCGCAACAGTCTCGGCGGCCCTCTACCCGAACCGACGGCCGCACCATCGCCCTTTATCGAGCAGGCAACCCCCGCCCGCGCTGCACGCCCCAGTTATCCGCAGCGCGTGACCGTACTTGTCGTCATGCAGCCGCGCCGCCACGGCTTCGCCGGATCCAAGATGACCGCCAACCCCGTCCTTTGCGTCGGCAACGATTGCTACGTCAGCAACGGCGCCGGCAGACCGGCTAGCGTTCTGCGCCGCGCTCAGGCGCTCGGACCCGGCAACACCATCGGCCGCAATGCTGGCGTCTGCCGCAACCATACGACGTGCGTGTTCCGCGGCGTCACGCTGCCCGCCCCGCTGTCCACCATTCAGCCGGTGGACATGGGCTTCCTGCGCCATGACCGCCGCGAGATCCGCACCGTGGAACCCGATTATTCGTGTGACGTTGCCGCCGGACAGCTCAGCTGCTCCGGCCCCATCGAAACCGAAGGCTACCGCGCCTGGGTCATCCCCGAGCAAGTCGCGGAGAAAGCCGGAAGCCGACTGATCGAGTACGCTCTCGATCACGGCCTGCCTGTCTCGCGCTCCGCCGGAGCGGGCAGCTGGAACTCGACGGTTCAGGCTTCTCCGCTGAGATAACCAATCCGCCCGTGCGAGACCTGACGTTTCGCTTCCAGGAACTCGTACACCTCACGCGCATGCAGCGGCCGCCCCGTGCGGTCGATGCTGCGCCGCTCCAACGCCAGCAGCTCTGCGAGCAACGGCTCCGCCGTCCTGTGCAGCATGGCAACCGCCTGAATGGTCGCGCGCTGCATGTTCGGCGGCACCTTCGGCACCACGTCGGCCATGAGTTCCTTCGCCCGGGACGACAGCTGCCCCGAAAGCTGGCCGAGATAGCCGATCAGCTTGATCGGCAAGTCTTCGCGGAACCGATATCCGTGCTCGTCCATCCATAGGAACAGCCGGTCCATTAGCAGATCCTGCAGCCTCAGGCGTGAGGTCACGCGATAGTCCTGCCACTCGGCAACAAGATCGAATGCCGGCTCCAGCTCAATGTCGGCGGGTGCGAACGTTTCGCGCGCCGTCACGCCGATCCGCTCCACGAAATCGCGGTTCTTCATGTCGAAGCGCGTCGTGAATGTCGGCAGCATGAACGCGCGGTCGCTGGCGAGTGCGTAGGCCTTGCGCACCAGCTTGGAGCAGAACAGCTCCTTGTTGCCGGACAGCTCCATCGTGAAGTCGTACCAGATGTGCCGGCTGTCCTTTTCATTGGAGTGCCGCACGAGCTCATGGATCAGTGCCGCTGCCCGCGCTGCAAGTTGCGCGTCGCGGTGCCGGAACAGCACGCACCTGCCGAGACCATGCTGCAGCGTGTCGCTGAGCGGATTGATCACCGCGCCGTCTTCGATCAGTGCTTCCACCACCCAATGCTTTCCGTTGGCATCGGTGTGGATGATCGCGAGGTGGCTGAACTGGCTGTCGACGTCGCCGATGCGCGCGATGGCAGCGCTGTTGTGATGCATGCCGCGCATCAACAGCACATCACCCGAGCGGAATTCTATGTCTTGTCCAGTGTCGTACGCCGGATTGACCAGCGTATTGATGTTGTGGCCGGTGAACCCGCGCAGCGTCGCCTCGTCCGGCCCCAGGTGCGCATAGCGGATGTTCAATTCGCCCAGCATGTCGGTTGCGTAGCGCGCGATCCGCAGCGCATTGCGCAGCGCCTTCTGCCCCTGCAGCGTCATGAACCCGCGCGCGTGCCAATCGGCGATCTGATCGCGCAACTTCAGCCGCAGCGCAAAGATCGACTGCGCGATATCCGGGGCGAGCCGCGCCAGCGTCTGCACATCGTAGCGATCGAAGCTGACGTTGAACGTGGCCTCGTAAAGATCGTTGAGATTGGCGGCCAGCTCCTTTGCAGTGGTCGCTGGCCGCACTGCGATCTCTCCCACGGCTGCGAGATCATCCTCGAGCCGGTGCCGGGGCGCAGTATGCAGCATCTTGTCCTCCCCTAGTCCCGATACCTCCTTACCATGCCGGGGAAAGACGACGGATGCATGTTCGCAACATCATGAAGGGCTGCTGCCGCCCAGCAGTTTGACCGAGCTCGCCTGAGGCCCCATCGGACCCTCCGACACCGCCCGCGTCACATGCACGAGCGAGCCTATCTTGATGTTCTCGAACGAGCCGTTTCCGCAGACTTCGCGGGAAAAATAGAGATCCGGCGAGTCCTTCACCTCCACAAACCCATAGTTCTGGTCCGGGAAGATGCGCACCACGACGCCGGTATCGCCCGCCGCCCCGTGCACTTTCACCTCGCCCTTGCGGATCGCGCTGATCTGCTCGAGCTGGCGCTCCGCGGCCTCGAACACGCGATTGACGATCGGCGAATGGTCGCCGTTCACCTGGCGCCGCTCCTCCTCACCCTTGGCCACAACCGGACCGCGCCCCGGAATATCGACCTCAACTGCAATGGCGAGCGGCGGTTTTGCCCCTTCCGGACTGCGATGCGGAATTTCGACGACGACGCGCGCGCCCGTTATGTTTGGGTAAAAGCGCTGCAGCCGCTTGGCCCGATCGCGGATCAGCGCTTCCATAGAAGCCGAGCTTTCCACGTTTTTGAATGCGATCTGCAGAGGTCTTTCCATAGTTATCTCCGTTCTTCGGTCGCAACGTATCGACGCGCAATCAAAGCGCCCACTCATGGTCGTCCGATGGCGCATCGGTGGTAATTGATGTGGCGCAAGCTGCTGAAAGAGTAGCGGCATTTCTCAAGTGGCAACTGTCCCGTCGTTTGCATCCCTGGGCCGGGCGCACACTGGCGCCAAGCGCCATGCGCCCGCCTACTGCTTCAAATTATTGATGTTGAGTGTGTCGGAGTTGGAATCAACGTCCGCCGGATTGAAAGGCGTCGGATCATTCTCGATTCCAGGCATCGGCGGCTTGGCGTTTGGATTTGCCCAAGGCGGGCGATAGCCCGTGTCCGGCTCAGGCTGCGGCACCGCGGCCGGCCTTTCGACCTCGACACTGGTCCCGTCCTCAGCGCCTATTGCAGCGCCGGTCGGAAGCAACGCCATCAATCCGGTGATGGCGATAACGCGAAAGCCCCAATGCGTCATGGCGGAGCTCGCCTTTCTGTAACTGCACGGACCAGCTTTCCACGGACTGACGCATCTGTCGATGCCTCATTAGCTGTGCGGCTTAGCGTCCCGTGCAACCTGCCCGATTTTATTGAAAAGCAGCGCTAAATCCTCCGGCCGCGACAGCCGATGCTCGCCGTCCGGAATTTCCACCATCTCGGCCCAATTCCCCTGCAACAGGCTCATCAGAGAACGCGCGTGGCCGATCGGCACGGCCGCATCCAGGCGCCCCTGCAGGATGACGACGGGGCGTCCGGGATCGAACGGTTCATTTGCCATAAGGTGATTGCGCCCCTCCTCGATCAGGGCACGCGTAATCTCGTAAGGCGCTCCGTATTCGGAAGGTTGACGGTACACGCCGGTCTCCGCCATCTCCTGCCGCGCCCGCGCATCGAACTGCTTCCACATCAGCTCTTCGGTCATGTCCCAGGCGGGCGCGATCAGCACCAGCCCGGCAATGCGCTTTGCCTCCTCGGGAGTTGCCCGCATCAGCCGCCGCAGCAGAAGCAGCGCGATGTAGCCGCCCATGCTGGAGCCGATGACGATCTGGCGGCCCGAAGTGAGCCGGAACACGGCCTCCGCCTCGTCCAGCCAAGCGCCGATGGTGCCGTCGAGGAAAGCGCCGCCGGACACCCCATGCCCCGAATAGTCGAAGCGCGCGCAGCCATAGCCGTTGGCCTCGGCAAAAACCGCAAGCTCCGTGGCCTTGGTGCTCGCCATGTCGGACTTGTATCCCGATAGCCAAAACAGCCCCGTTCCCCCGTCCGGAGCCGGATCGATGCGATAGGCGATGCGGCGCGGCATCGCGCCGGCAACCGATTTCATGTCAAGGAATTGCGGTTCGCTGTCACTCAATCTAAACAACCCTTTCGCCGCCGGAGGATTAGCTTGTGGCCGAGAAGCGCCCGACCATACTGCAGATCATCCCGGAGCTCGATACCGGCGGAGCGGAGCTTTCCACCATCGAGATTGCCGACGCCGTGCACGCGGCCGGCGGCCATTGCATAGTCCTGACGGAAGGTGGTCGCCTCGTTCAGCGCCTGCGCGACACCGGCGCCGAGGTGCACTTCTTCTCGGCCGCCACCAAGAACCCGATCCACATGCTGTGGAACGCGCACCGCATCGCAAACATCGTGCGCCGTCAGAGTGTCTCGCTCATCCACGCGCGCAGCCGAGCGCCCGCCTGGAGTGCGCTGATCGCCGCCAGGCGCACCGGCGTTCCCTTCGTCACGACCTATCACGGCGCCTACGCTGAAAAATCCGAGCTCAAGCGCAAGTACAACAGCATCATGGCGCGCGGCGACATCGTCATCGCCAATTCGAATTACACCGCCGACCTCGTCCGCATGCGCTACGGCACGCCGCGCTCAAAGCTGCGTGTGATCTATCGCGGCGTTGATGGCCGTCTGTTCGATCCAGTGAATGTCGCCGCGGCCCGCGTCGAGGCCGTCCGCCGCCGCTGGGGCGTCGAAGATAAGCAGCGCGTTGTGCTGCACGCCGCTCGACTGACACCATGGAAAGGTCAGCGCTACGTCATCGAGGCAGCTCAGATCCTGAAGCAGCGCGGCATCGGCGATGAGGTCGTCTTCATCCTTGCGGGCGACGCCCAGCGTCGCGGCGCCTACCAGGCAGCCCTCGTGCAGCAGATCGAAGCCGCCGGCCTCGAAGGCCGCGTGCGCCTCGTCGGCCACGAGGACGACATGGCCGCCGCCTTCCGCGCCGCCCACATCGCGGTCGTCGCCTCCATTGAGCCGGAAGCCTTCGGCCGCGCCGCCACTGAAGCGCAAGTAATGTCGACGCCGGTCATCGCTACAGACATTGGCGCACCGCCCGAAACGGTGCTCGGCCGTCCCGGCGTTCCGGCAACGCGCGCCACTGGCTGGCTTGTCCCGCCCGAGGATGCAAGCTGCATCGCCAATGCTCTCGCTGAAGCGTTCGCTATGTCCGACACTGACTTGACACGCATGGGAGAGCGCGCACGCGAGCACGTGCTGAGATCATTCTCGCTGCGGCAGATGAAGCAACAGACGCTTCAGGTCTACGACGAATTGCTCGGCACCACGCTGGCCGACCGCCCCGAGCCTAAGAGCCCGAGCTGATCCGGCCCGGCTTGGCGCGCACGCCACCTGCCCGGTCCCCTCGTCCGTCCGTAACCGCGCCGTGCACCACGGTTTCAATGTAACGCGGCAGCGCGAACGAAGCATTGTGCACCGCCGGCGTCCAATACCTTGTTGCGATCCCGCGCTTGGCCTGGCGCTTCGTCAGCTTCTTCACCGTGATGTCGAGGTGATCGTCTTCGTCCGACGCCCAGTTGAGCGCGAACGGGCCGCCGAAATAGCACGGCTGCGTGCACAGATATGGCGCCACATGATTGAACAGCGTCGCGAACGAACGCGTCGTGTCGCGCAAATGATCGGGGAACAGGAACGGCAAACCGTTCTGCGTAACTAAGATGCCGTCTTCCTTCAGCGCATGCTTGCAGGCAGCAAAGAATTCCGGTGTGTGCAGCACCGTCGACGGTCCGATCGGCTCCGATGAATCGACGATGATGGCATCGAAGCGCTCTTCCGTTTCAGCAACGAACTTCCTTCCATCGGCAATGACCACCACGGTGCGTTCATCATCGAATGTGGTGCCCGGGATCTCCGGGTAGTACTTCAGCGCTGTGTCGATCACTTCTCGGTCGATTTCGCACAGGAACGCCCGTTCGACCGACGGATGCTTCAGCACTTCGCGCAGCACGCCACCGTCGCCGCCGCCCACCACCAGCACCTGCCGCGGCTTGTCGAGCGCCATCAGCGGAACATGCGCCATCATCTCGTGATAGATGAACTCGTCCGAAGTCGTCAGCTGACACACGCCATCGAGCATCAGCACCGTGCCCCAGGTGCGATTCTTGAAGATGACCAGATGCTGGTGCTCGGTTTTCACCTCATGCAGCACCTCGTCCGCGGCAAGGCGCACGCGCCAATGGGGATGAAACGTCTCCTCGATCCAGCGATCCATTTAGCCTCCTCAGCAGCAGCACACGGCGATGCCGCCGACCCAGAGGGAATACCACGCCGGACAGACTTTTTTCTACACGTGCCGCGCGCTATTTGCCTGCTTGCGCCGTATTGGTGCGCAGATGCTTGAGCACCGCCTCGGTCGGCCAGCAGTCGATCTTCAATCCATTCTTCTTCTGGTAGATGCCGACCTGCCGACGGGTATTCGAACCGATCTTGCCGTCGATCTTATCCATCGGATATCCGTTCTTTTCCAAGAGCGCCTGGATCTCCCGCACCTGCGCCGTGCGCGGTTGCGCCACCTTCGCCGCCGGCACGTGGAATCCGCCAGCCCCGGCAATGCGGTCGGCCAGGTCGCCGACGAACAGCGCATAAAGGTCCGACGTGTTGTAAAGCCGGATGACCTTGAAATTCTCCGTCACCAGGAACGCCGGCCCGTACGCACCGGACGGCATCATCAGATAGGCGCGGGTATCGTTGTCCGCCGCGGTGAATGGCTTGTTGCCCGTGCGCGTGAAGCCGAGCTTGCGCCATTCGCCGATCGTGCGCTCTCCCGGCGGTCCCTCGAGCGAGCAATCGCCGCCCTCCGGCATGTGCGCCTCATAGCCCCACTTGAGGCCGCGCACCCAGCCCTTGTTCGCGAGCTGCCGCGAAGCTGAGGCGAGCGCATCCGGGACGCTGGTGAAGATGTCGACCTTGCCGTCACCGTCGCCGTCTTCCAGATGCTGGAAGTACTCGGTCGGCATGAATTGCGTCAGGCCCACGGCGCCGGCCCATGATGCACGCATCTTCGAGCGCGGCACGCCCGACTGCAGCATCTTCAGCGCCGCCAGCAATTCCAGCTTGAACTCATCCTTGCGCCTACCGGTGAACGCCTGCGTCGCGATCACCTGGATCGCATCGTGCGGCAGCTTATGCGTACCGTAAGCGGTCTCGCGTCCCCAGATCGCCACCATGATATAGCGGTCGACACCGGTCTTCTTCTCAATGTTGATGATGTCCTTCTCGTGCTCCTTGAGGAACTTGCGTCCCTGCACGGCGAGCGTCGAAAGATACTTCGGGTTGAGGTATTCGAATGCCGACTTCGTAAACTCCGCCTGCCCCGCGCTGTCGTCGCGCTTGCGCCCCTCGATCACGAGGTCGGGCAGCGAATAGTCCGGCTTCAATCCTTTGAACGCCGCATCGAACGTTGCGCGCGATATGCCTTGTGCTTCCGCCTCCGGCCACAGACTCTGCAGGAAGTCCTGGAACGCATCGGCAGCCACAGCAGGCGCGCTCATCGAGAGCGCCGCCATCAGCGCCAATGCAGCGGCGATCGAAGCCCTCCAACCCGGGCGCAAGCCTGCTCCGCACTTATCCGATGTAACGATGCCAAGCTGCACTTGGACCTCCTCAATACTGATCGCGCGCGCTTCTCGCACGCTCGTCACCCTGATTTCCGGGCGGATTTGCGGCCCCGTATCGCTAACCGGGCCACCGGAAACGCTAGCTGGCGTCCTTGAACTGCTGCAGATGCGTTTCCCAGGCGAGAGCCTGCACGGTGATGGTTTCCAAATTGTCGAACTCAGGCCGCCATCCAAGGCGCATCCTGATTTTATCGGACGCCGCAACGATCGCCGCAGGATCACCCGGGCGCCGCTGTGACATCCGCACCTCGAAATCCGCGCCCGAGGTGCGCTTCACCGCATCGATCACCTGCAGCACCGAGAAGCCGCGCGAGTAACCGCAATTGAATACATCCGACTCTCCGCCCGCCCGCAGATGGCGCAACGCCGCCATATGCGCCCTGACGAGATCGGTGACGTGAATATAATCGCGGATGCAGGTTCCGTCCGGCGTCTCATAGTCGATGCCAAACACCTCCATATAAGGGCGCTTGCCCAGCGCTGCCTCGCTTGCCACTTTGATCAAATGCGTTGCCTGCGGCGTCGACTGCCCCGCGCGACCCTTTGGATCAGCACCAGCAACGTTGAAATAACGCAGCGCAACATAACGGAACTTATGCGCCCGCGCCGTATCGGCCAGCATGATTTCCGTCATCAGCTTCGATGATCCGTACGGCGACATTGGCGCCAGCGCGGCATCCTCGCGCACCGGGATTTCCTTCGGCATGCCATAAACGGCTGCTGTGGATGAGAAGATGAAATTCTCGATTCCCATCTCGACGGCGACCTCCATGAGGGCGCGCGACTTCACGGTGTTGTTGTGATAGTAACCCAACGGATCGACGACCGATTCCGGCACCACGATCGAGCCGGCGAAATGTATGATCGACTTGATGCCATGCTTACGCACAATGCTGCGAACGAGCTCCTGATCGCCCACATCCCCGACGACCAGCGTCGCGTTTTCTGGGACCGCCCATCGGAAGCCCGTCGACAGGTTGTCGAGAACGACGACATTCTCCCCATTGTCGAGAAGTTCGAGAACCATATGGCTGCCAATGTACCCGGCACCGCCGGTAACGAGGATGGTCATCGGTCTTCTTGGCCCTCTGAATCCTGGATCGATTTGGAACTGATCTTACCACTGCGAGACTTTAACCACGCACTGATTTAACGATACGGCCTGATCCCGGCATCTGTTCACATTCGAGCGCTACTTATTCAAGTTCCGCACCAAGCCCACCTCGCCCCCCACGTTAACATCCTAAAGACCCGGAGTTCCCCATGCCCGCCACCAAAACGCGCATCCGCAAAGCCGTATTCCCCGTGGCAGGCCTCGGAACCCGCTTCCTGCCCGCCACCAAGGCAATCCCCAAGGAGATGCTGACCGTCGTCGATCGCCCGGTGATCCAGCACGTCGTCGATGAGGCGCGCGCCGCCGGCATCGAGCATTTCGTCTTCGTGACAGGCCGCAACAAGCCTTCGATCGAGGAGCACTTCGATCACGCCCCCGAGCTCGAGACGACGCTGAAGGAGCGCGGCAAGACCAAGGAACTCGACGAGCTTCTGAAGGATCTGCCCGAAGCTGGACGCACCAGCTTCACGCGCCAGCAGGCCCCGCTGGGGCTCGGCCACGCCGTATGGTGCGCGCGCGATATCGTCGGCGATGAACCCTTCGCATTGTTGCTGCCGGACATGCTCCACCACGGCAAACCTTGCCTCGCGGAGATGATTGCCGCTTACGAAGAGCACGGCGGCAATCACATTGCCGTATCGCCGGTGCCCGAAAGCGAAACGCATCAGTACGGCATCGTCGGCGTCGAAGATCGCGACGCCAAGGTCTCACGCATCACGCAGATGGTCGAGAAACCCAAGCAGGGCACCGCACCCTCCAACCTGCACATCACCGGCCGCTACATTCTCCAGCCGGAGATTTTCGACATCCTCGCAACCCAGGAGCGCGGCGCCGGCGGCGAGATTCAGCTGACCGATGCCATGCTCGCCATGCAGAAGGCCGGCAAGCCCTACCACGCCGTACGCTTCGACGGCACCATCTACGACACCGGCACCAAGATCGGATTCCTGCTCGCCAACATCGCCTACGGCTTGGAGCGGCCCGATCTCGCCCCCGCCCTCAAAGCCGGCATAGGCAAACTCGTCTAATCACGACCGAAGGCCGCAAGACCCAACTGTCATCCTCGGGCTAGTCCCGAGGATCCAGTCGAGCCCGGGGCGGACTGCGCGATGCATCCTCGGCATAACGCCGAGGACGACAAAGCTGCGAGACAAAAGGCACCACTTCGCCGCGAAGCGGCAAGGCGCCAAGGGCGCCCGGCGCCAGCGCCGGATTTCAGCCTGCGCGACGCTCGCCGCACACTAAGCTTCCCTCAGCTAGCGTCACCCAAAAAACTAGTGCCTCAACCGCACGCCGGCTTGCACGATCTCGGCCGTGTAGCTGCTCTGAGCCTGCGAGCTTTGGAAGTCGATGTGCTGATAGCGCGCAAACAGCACCGACCACGAGTTCGCGTAATACTCTGTCCCCACCGCCGCGGTGAACTGCTCTTCGTTGTAGTCGGTGTTGATGAAGTTACGCGTCATGTACCCGACGCCCGCATTGCCGACGAGATAGCGCGTGAAGCTATGCCGCGCTTCAAGCCCGTAATTGCGTTCCATCACGCCCGGCGAATACGCCGTCGTGGTCTCCGCCACATCGCTCGTCGCCGTAAATGACAGAACCGTCAACGGCGTCACCGCCCAGGCAAGATCGGCATCGATCAGCAGCCCATCGACCGCCGGCAGCAAATGATTGTCGATCTGCTGATGCGCGTAGCCGAGGCTGATCGTGCCGCGCAGCACCTGGCTGACATCGCCGAATGAAACGCCGAAGCGATAGCGCTCTCCCGTCGAGCTGCGCAGGATTCCGTCAGAGAAAGTCGGGATCTTGTAATCGCGCTGGTTGAACGAAATATCCGCGAACGCGAACAGGTACGGCGAGAACTCCCACATCGGCCGCACCGCCTGCTCATACAGCATGTAGTCGCGATCCGAGTTGCTCTGCGTCTGATCATCGAACACGTTCGTACTGTATGACGTGTCGACGATGTTGCCGCGCAACTGCATCGTCAGCCGGTTGAACCGCTGGTTATAGGCGGCACGAGCGCGATCGACGGTGATGTTCGGCCGCGTGCCTGCCGATTCCGCGTTGATCGCCGAGCGGCTTTCCTGACCGTATTCACGCGCCAGAAAGCCCTGCAGGTTGCTGCGGCTGGTAATATCGACTCGCCCCAATCCCTCGACGACATAGGCGCGGTCATCTTCCGACGAATACCGGTCATGGTAGCTGAGATCGCCGCTCGCGCGCAGCTCGACCGCATGCCGGCTCCAGTTGGACGCAAGCCGCGCCGCCGGCCGCACCTCCAGCGAACTGTCACCCAGCGCATTCGGCGAGGCGAACAAGTTGCTGTTGTAGTCGTAGTTTGCCTCGAGCGTCGTGAAGAGCAGAAAGCTGCCGATCTTGGTGCCGATCGGCGGATAGGGATCGAGCAGGAAGCCCTGGAAGTTGCTCGGGCTAAAAACTGGGTTCTGCTCGTTGGCTTGTAGCAGCAATGGATCAAAGCCCGCCGGCTCGCCCGCAAACGCCCGGATGTCCTCGGGCGATCGCAGATCGAACTCGGTGATCTCTGCCTGAACCTCGGCGGTTTCGCCGGGCCCATTGAGATCGATGATACCGTCCTGGACCGCCGCCTCCTCGATCACCGAAACCGGATCGCCATCCTGCGGAACTCTGACGCGGCGAGGCTGATCTTCCTCGCCTTCGCTCTCTGCCGCATCGTCATCAGCTAGCGTGGGCCTGAGGCCGCCGGCATCCTCCACGATGCCGTCCACACCCACGGGCTGCGGTGCCCGCGCCGTCTCGTTCGGCCCGAACGCGCCCGAATCAAACGCCCGGGCGTCCTCCTCGCCTGTCGAAGCGTCGTCCGGCAGCGTAGGGCGAAGGCGGGGAGCAGGCGGGCGGCTGGTGACAGTGGTCCGCCATCCCGGTGGATCGAGGATCTGCGCCGCCGCGGACCCGGCAAAAACGCACGCAAACATAGCCCCAGCGCCAGCCAGTGCGGCGAGGACATGCACCAACCCGACGATCTTGCGGCCGCCAGCCAAAAGCGCTCCATGCGAAATATCACTCGGCACGCGAACGCTGTACGAATTGGAACGCTAGAGAGCGTTGGTTAATGCCCTGTTTAGGAAGCTGACGGGATCGGTGAACATCGGTTCAGTGCTGCTAGACAGGTCGCCGGAATTGTAAGAAACTGTTAACACTTAGGCGTCGCTGAAGGCATCGGGGGTAGGAGCCATGACGACGGCCGAAGGGCCCTTGCGCAAAATCCGAGCTCTCGATGGCGGCAAAAAGCTGAGCCGGCTTCCCGTAGCTTCCGCACTGCGGACCCTCGATCTCGAATGCGAGGGGCTGAGCAGGCTGCGCGAAGCGTTGACTGGCCCGATGAGCCGTCCGTTTGGCGATGCCCTGCGCATCCTGCGCTCCGCGCGCGGCCGCGTAGTCGTCACCGGCATCGGCAAGAGTGGCCATGTCGGTCAGAAGATCGCCGCGACCTTCGCCTCGACCGGACGCCCGGCCTTCTTCGTCCACCCCACGGAAGCCTCGCACGGCGACCTCGGCATGATCACCGCCGATGACGTCCTGCTCGCCCTGTCGTGGTCCGGCGAGACGGTCGAGCTGAAACCGCTCATAACCTATTCCCGGCGCTACAATGTGCCGCTGATCGCCATCACCTCGCGATCCGAATCTGCCCTCGGCCAGCACTCCGACGTCGTGCTCGAGCTTCCCCGCTCAAAGGAAGCGTGCCCGCACGGCCTCGCCCCGACCACGTCCACCACCATGCAGCTCGCCTTGGGCGACTGCCTCGCCATGGCACTGCTGGAAGCCAAGGGCTTCACGCCCGAGGAATTCAAAGCCTTCCACCCAGGCGGCTCTCTTGGCGCTAGCCTCAAGTACGTATCCGACGTGATGCACTCGGGCGATCGCATGCCGCTGGCACGCGACACCGACGAAATGAGCGCCGCGCTCGTCACCATGACGCAGAAAAGCCTCGGCTGCCTCGGCATCATCAATTCCAAAGGCAAGCTTATCGGCATCGTCACCGACGGCGACTTGCGCCGTCATATGGGCCAGGAACTCGTCACCCGCCGCACCGTCGACATCATGACGCGCGCACCCAAGACGGTGAAGCCTGGCATGCTGGCATCCGCGGCGCTGGAGATGATCAACGCGTCCCGCATCACCGCGCTGTTCGTGGTCGACCGCGGCAAACCCGTCGGCATCGTGCACGTGCACGACCTCCTCCGCGCCGGTATCGCCTAGACCATTTTTCAGCGATCGGAGCGCGAGACGCTTGAAGCCTATTTAGGCTTCAGACGGTCTTTCCAATATTGTGGTCGTCGATGCAGATGGGCGACCGCGACGATGAATATCTCGTCCTCTCGAAGCTGATAGATGATCCCGTAGGGAAATCGTCTCAACTGCAGTCGGCGAACGCGCTTGCCCACGTTGGGCCATGCGTTGGGAAATTCGAGCAATCGCTCTACTGCCGAATTGAACTCGACGAGAAACTCGATAGCGAGGCCGGTCTTTTCAGCTTCATACCAAGCCGCTGCGTCGCCAATCTCCGAAACGGCTGACGGATCATATGTCAGCCTCATTCAATCGGGCCAAACCGCTTCCGAAGCTGCTCCATTACGACATCGTGTGGGATTGGCCGGGTCTCACCTCGGTCACGCGCGTCTACCCTCGTTTCCGCTTCCTCGATCCAGGCTTTTTCTGTCTCGGGATCCGGCCGCCGATAGCTGAGGACAATAAGCTCATCCATAAGGTCCGCCTGCTCCTCCGGAGCCAGCTTGCGGATCTCTTCCGATAGCCGTTTGACACGCTCATTCATGGCCAATCTTAGCACAGCTCCGCGCACGGAACCACTTACCCCTAAACTGCCTCGACGGTCAGCACCGTGCCCTTGCATCCAGTGATGCGCACCTTGGCTCCGACCGCCGCTTCGGCGCCTTCTGCCACCCAGATCGTATCGCCCACGCTCACGCTGCCCCGACCGCCCGCTGGAATGGCCGCCGTCACAGCGGCGACTTGCCCGACGAGTTGCATCCCGCGGCGATTGAGGTCGGATTCGCCCGGGTGCATCCAATAAGACCAGCGCTCGTCGATGAAGAGGTCGGCGATCAGGATGGCAATACCCGCCACCAGCCAGACCCAGCCCAGCGCCGAGCCGGAAAAGCCCTTGAACGCGCCGTAAAGCGCCAGCACCACACCCGCGATAGGCATGAGCAGGCTCAGCACCGCCATGCCCCACACGAGCATGCTGGGGCCGCGATCAGGTTCGCGGTCAGTTGACGGCATGTTCGACCACGAGGCAGTTGCCGTTGGTGCCGGTGACCCGCACGCGCGCACCCTGCGGCGCATCAGACCCCTGGGCATTCCACACGGTGTCGCCGACGCGGACCTTGCCGCGCCCATCGGCGATCGCCTGCTCCACCAGCACGACGCGGCCCACATACTGCAGAGCACGCGCATTGAGGTCGGGCTCGTCGCTCAGCGACACGTCCGGCGAGGCGTAGCGGCGTGCCAAGAACACCGTGATGCAGGAAATGATGGCGAAGGCGATCAGCTGCCACTCCCATGCGATATCAACGCTGATGCCGACGATCCCGACGATCACCGCAGCAGCACCGAACCAGACGAAGTGCACTCCCGGAACCATCGCTTCGAGGGCGAACAGCGCCACCGCAACGACGAACCAGTTCCACGCGCCGAGGTTCCAGAAGAATTCGGACAGCCCCATGGCTCACATCTCCAACGCAACCGGCGCACAATAGCAGAATTCGCGCCGGCTGCCCCAGTTGCGGTCCTACGTACGCGGGACGCTGCCGCGCGCAGGCGCGGGCGGCGCGGACGTCGTCTTGTCGCCGAAAGCCTCGCCAGTGATCTGCGCCAGACCGGCCAGCGAACCGATCACCGCCGACGCCTCCAGCGGCATCAGGATGACCTTCTGGTTTGGCGCTTTCGCAAGCGCCTCCAAGGCTTTCACATAGTTGTTGGCAACGAAGTAGTTGATCGCCTGCACGTTGCCCTTCGCGATGGCGTCGGACACCATTTGCGTCGCTTTGGCTTCCGCTTCCGCTGCGCGTTCGCGCGCCTCGGCATCGCGGAAAGCAGATTCACGCCGGCCCTCGGCTTCCAGCACGACTGCCTGCTTCTCGCCCTCGGCGCGCAAAATAGCCGCCTGCCGAAGACCCTCCGACTCCAGGATCTGGGCGCGCTTCTCGCGTTCGGCCTTCATCTGCCGCGCCATGCTGTCAACGAGATCGCGCGGCGGATCGATGTCCTTGATCTCGATGCGCGTCACCTTGATGCCCCAGGCCTCCGTCGCCTGATCGACGACTTGTAGCAGCCGCGAGTTGATCTGATCGCGATTGGAGAGCAGTTCGTCGAGGTCCATCGATCCCATCACGGTGCGAATGTTCGTCAGCGTGAGATTGATGATCGAAGGCTCGAGCACATCGACCTCGTAAGCCGCGCGCGCCGCATTGAGGATCTGGAAGAACGTCACACCATTGACCCGCACCATGGCGTTGTCGCGCGTGATCACGTCCTGGCTCGGAATGTCGAGCACCTGCTCCTTCATGTTCATGCGGCGCCCCACGCGCTCCATCACCGGAATGAGGATGTGCAGACCCGGCTGCAGCGTGCGCGTATAGCGGCCGAAATTCTCGACCGTGTAGTTATAGCCCTGCGGAACGATCTTGACCGTCGACCAAAGGATGACGATCGCAAGAATGACAAGCAGCACGCCGAAAACTTCAAAGCCGCCGGAAAATGAGCCGAGTGTGTCGGGTTCCATGATCAACCTGATTGATTGGCAACGAAAAACACTTCGCAACGCTAGCGCTGCGAGGAAAACATAGGGTTAAATTGTGGTTTTCATGCAGTTACTTATGGAACGCCATAAAGGTGCCGCCTCAGCATTGCGCCGCGCGTGGGCACCCAATCGTCATGACGAAAGGCCGTCCTACAGCCAGCCTTGCAACTCTCGACGAACCACGGCCTCGATGGCGCGGACGCCCTCCCGCCTGTCGTTGAGTGCAGGCAGGTAGGCGAACTTCTCTCCGCCGCCGCCCTCGAAGTAATGGCGGTTCTCGCCATTCAATTCTTCGAGTGTTTCTAGGCAATCCGCCGAAAAGCCCGGTGCCACGAGCGCAAGCCGCTTCACACCCTCGGCCGCCAGCCGCTTCACAGTCTCGTCCGTATACGGCTGCAGCCACGGATCGTTGCCGAAGCGCGACTGGAACGTCGTCAGCCACTTCTCTTCCGGCCACCCCAGTTCCGCCCGCAGCAGCCGCGACGTCTTCTGGCACTGACAATAGTAAGGGTCGCCGGCTTCTAGGTAGGCCTGGGGCATGCCGTGGAATGTCGCGACAATGATCTCGGGCTCGAAATCGAGCTTGGCCAGATCCTCACGCATCGCGTCCGCCAAGGCACGGATATAGACCGGGTCGTCGTGATAGCTCGGCGCCACGCGCACCGCTGGTTGCCAGCGCATCTTCATCAGCGCCCGGAATGCTTGGTCCGCCGCAGTTGCCGTCGTCGCCGCCGCATACTGCGGATAAAGCGGCACCAGCAGAATGCGGTCGCAGCCCTTGTCGAGCAGCGCCTGGATGCGACTCTCGGTTGTCGGATTGGCGTACCGCATCGCGAAGTCGACCTCGATCCGCTCCGGATCGCCCAACGCCACCGCCAGCTTTTCCGCCTGCGCCCGTGTGATCGTCTTCAACGGTCCTTCATTGCGCTCGTTGTTCCAGATCGTTGCGTAGTCCTTGCCTTTGCGCCCCGGCCGCACTGTGAGGATGATCAGATTGAGGATCGGCCACCACTTCCAGCGTGGCACCTCGATGACGCGTTCGTCCGACAGAAACTCTTTCAGATAGCGCCGCATCGACCAGTAGTCGGTGCCGTCCGGCGTGCCGAGGTTGAGCAGCAGCACCCCGATGCGCCCGCAACGGACGCGCGGATGGTCGGCCGGCCGGTGCGCCGGATCGGGCTGGAAGGTGTCGGCGGTTTTAATTTCGTTCACGGGCAATCGAACCTATTGGCTTCGGAGCTGCTTGGCTGGCGCACCATAGACAATATGGGCGATCGAAGCGAAGTCTCAAACCTCGCCCGAAGCGACAGCCCTGCGGCGGCCCGAGCCCTTGCGGTGCACCCGCTTCGGAGCGCCCGAAACCTTGGTCGCGTCGAGTTCCTGCGCCTTGAGCGCCGTGGCCGCATTCCAATAGGCAGCGATGCTCTTGCACAGCCGCTTTGGGCTCGCCGCGAACAAGCGCTCCCCGCGCGGCCGTGCCATTGCCCGCAACGTACTCTGCCGCTGACGCGCCGCGCTCTCGACCACCGCCGCCTGCTCGGCGTTGACGCCAGCCGCATCCGAATGGGCGAAGGCGATCAGCAGCGCCAGATCATGATCGTCGCCGATAAGCTGCGACAGTGTCCGCGCCTCCAGCGCCCGCGCGCCCAGATAGTCGGGCCACGCACGTGACAGCAGGGTCATCTGCCGCCAATGCGCCTGCGCCCCTTTGCGCCATTCGTGGAACCGTTCATCGCTGGGATGAGCGTAGGCATCCGCGAATGCACGGCGCGCGCGCCGATAGGATCGCTCCAGCCCACCGCCCACGATATCAAAACCATCACCGTTGATTTTGAGCTCGGTAAGTCGCGCCTTAGCTTCCATCAGCCGGTCATGCGCCTGCTGCATCGTCAGCATTGCCCCGACGCCGTTCGCCGCTGCAATCGCTCGCCGCAACTGATCCGCGACGGTGCGCCGCCCGAAGCCCACCGAAGCCTCGAGCTTGTCGAGTGTTTCCAGCAGCACGTGCCGGTCGCGCGCACCCGAAAGCGACAGCCCGATCTCGCGCAACGCCGCATTCTCCTGCTTGAAAACACTGTCGCCGATCGCAGGCCGTATCAGCCGCAGCAGTGCCCGCAGCCGCTTCAGTGACTTGCGCGTCTCGTGGATTGCAACAACCTGATCACCATTGCCCTGCAGCAAACTGAGCCCGTGATCAATCTGCTCGGCCGCAATCCGCCTAGCGCCTTCGTCGAAGGATTCGCCCAACTTGAATCGGAAGGCCATGCATCATCCACGTGGCTGCACACTTGTGACCAGATAACTGTACAGCTCTAAAGGCCATATGAAACCAGTGCTGGCGCGCGAGCAGGTGACGAGCATGAGCTTTTCGCTTCATTCGCCCGCGCGAGCACGAGTTTCATCGGCCCATGCGAGCCAGAATTTGACTCGCACCTCAGGCGCTTGCGCTGTCATAAAGTCAGTGATGACGGCAACGCTGTCGGCCCCGGCTGCGACAACGTCAACGGCACGCTCCGGCGTGATTCCGCCGATGGCGACGAGCGGAACGCTGCCGATTTGCCGCTTCCACGCCGCGATCCGCTTCAGCCCCTGCGGCGCCCACTTCATCACCTTGAGCTTCGTCTCGTAGATCGGACCAAGAGCGACATAGTCGGGCTCCGCGGCGAGCGCCATCGCCAGTTCGTCTTCGCTGTGCGTCGAAACACCGAGCCGCAGACCCACAGCCTTGATGGCAGCGAGGTCCGCAGAAGCGAGGTCTTCCTGGCCGAGATGTATATAATCCGCGCCAGCATCGATCGCTTCGCGCCAGTAGTCGTTGACGATCAGCTGGCAACCATGTCGACGGCTCACCGCGAGGCTTTCGGCGATCTGCCGCGTGGCCTCCTCACTGCTGACGTCTTTCACCCGAAGCTGAAGCGTGCGCACACCGAGCGGCACCATCCGCGCAACCCACGCTGCATCGGGCACGATCGGATAAAAAATGTCGGGAGCACCAGCGCCGCTGCTCATTTGCGGTCGAGATCGAAGAACGGCGTACCCGCAACAGGCGTCGACGGCTGCGCCATGTCGCGCATTCCCATCAGGCCAGATTCATATGCAGCCCGCCCTGCCTCGATCGCCTGCGCGAATGCCTGCCCCATGCGTACAGGGTCGCCCGCCTTCGCCACCGCCGTATTCAGCAGCACGCCATCGAAGCCCATTTCCATCGCCTGCGCCGCGTGCGATGGCGCACCGATCCCCGCATCGATGATCAGTGGCACGTTGGGGAAATAGGCGCGAATGCTCTTCAGCGCATAGGGATTGGCCAGCCCGCGCCCGCTGCCGATCGGCGCGCCCCAGGGCATTAGCACCCGGCACCCCGCAGCGAGCAAGCGCTCTGCCACCGAAAGGTCTTCGGTCGTATACGGCAGTACCTTGAACCCATCCTCGCTGAGGATGCGCGCCGCCTCCGCCAGCCCAAACACCTCCGGCTGTAGCGTGTCGTCGTTCGCGATGACTTCGAGCTTGATCCAGTCGGTGCCGAACACCTCGCGCGCCATCTGCGCCGTCGTTACGGCCTCTTTCACCGTGTGGCAGCCCGCCGTATTCGGCAGCACGCGCACACCCAGCGCACTGATCAGCTCTAAGAAGCGTTCGCCCGTGCGTCCGCGCGCCTGCTCGCGCCGCAACGACACCGTGACGATCCCGGCACCTGACGCTGCCACCGCCTCGGCCAGCACCTGCGGCGAGGGATATTGCGCCGTGCCGATCAGCATGCGCGAGCGCATCGCGACGCCATATAGCGTCAGCGCGCTCTTTGTCTGGTTTGCTGGCTCAAGTGCATTCATGCTCGACGCTCACCCGCCGTGCCGCGGCGACACGATCTCGATGTGATCGCCCGCCTGCAACGGCGTCTCCGCCCGCACGCGCGCCGGCACGAAATCGCCATTGCGCGCGGTCGCCACAGGCGTGCCTTCGAGCCCACGCTCAGCCACGAGTGCATCGAGCGTCGCCGCCGAGGTCACGACTTCCTCACCGTTGACGATAACCCGACGCTCGCCTGCAACCGAAAGGGTCTCTGACAAACCGCTGCTCCCGCAACAGATAGATCTCTCGTCCACTCATCTACTGCATTCGCCGATGGCCGCCAAATCAGCCGCTATCCTCGACCAGCAGCTCAGAGGCGGGCTTACCCTCTATATAGTCGGCAACAGTCCGCGCCAGCACCGGCCCGAGAAGAAATCCGTGGCGGTAGGCGCCGTTGACGTATATCCGCCGCCCGCCCTCACGCACGACGGCCCGCGGCACGTTATCGGGAAAGGCCGGCCGCACACCGGCACAAAGGTCGAGGATCTCCGCCTCGGCGAACGCCGGATGCACCGCGTAGGCCCCCCCCAGCAGTTCCAGAGCCGAGCGCACGCTGACCGGCCCCCGCTCCTCGCTCTCGATCACCGTCGCGCCGACCATGTAGACCCCGTCGTCCCACGGCACGATGTAGAGCGGCAGACGCGGATGCAGAAGTTGCAGCGGGCGGTTGAGCGATACTTCACGCGTGCGGATCAGCGCCCGCTCCCCGCGCACGCCTCGCAGCGTCGGCAAATCATCGCGCGCAGCGATCCCGCGGCAATCGACGACGATGTCGGCGCCGTCCCCGGACGATGTCTCGCCGAACACGATCTCCACCCCTGCCTCCTGCGCCGCGCTGAGCAGGAACGCCATCGCCGCCGGCGCTGGTGCGTGCGCTTCCTCCGCAAAGAACAGCGCCGCCCCGAACCGCCCTGCAAGGTCCGGCTCGAGTTGCGCGAGCTCGGCTCCAGACACCCGCCGGTGCCCCTCGGTGCGCGCCGAAAACCGGTCGAGCTCATCGAGGTCGCGCGCCGCGGCAATCACCAGACTGCCGTTGGCTCTCACATTCGGATAGAAGTCACGCCACGCCGCGACTCCTTCGAGACTGTACTTGCGCAGCATCGCGGGCGCCGTCTCGGCCTCGCGTTCGGGTGCGAGCATGACGCCCGCAAGGATGCTCGCACAATCCGCAAACGGCTCCGCACTCGCCTCGACCAGCCGAACGCGATGCCCGGCTCGCGCAAGCGTCACGGCCTGCCAGAGGCCTAGAATTCCAGCGCCAAGGATCGTGATCGAGCGCGTTTGCACGGACATGGTTTCATCTGCGGTTTCAAGGCGGCGCGGTACCCCTCGCACGCCACAGCCGCGCGCTCAATCCCCAAACGGCACGAGGTCAATCACCGAGCGCCGCACCCTCCCGACGCGCGTCAGCGCCACCCTCGATATGCCCCTCGCGCCGCGTCAGGATATGCACGCCCGAATTCATCATCGACGGCACGATGGTGTGCCCGATGGGCTTTAAGGTGAGCGACAGCGGCACCGTCGACCAATCGGGCTCCAGCTCCAGCACGCTCCCCTGGCTGCCGAAGTTTAGGAGGTCCGCCGCCTGCTGCGCATCGAGCCCCCAGTCGATCAGGCCGATCAACGTCTTCAGCACATAGAGGATGATGCGGCTGCCACCGGGCGATCCCAGCACCGCCGTCACGTGCCGCTCCGTATCGAACACGATCGTCGGCGCCATCGACGAACGAGGCCGCTTGCCCGGTCCCACCGCGTTGGCCGCCGGCCGCCCATCCGCGTCCACCGGCACAAACGAAAAATCCGTCAGCTGGTTGTTGAGCAGGAACCCCGCCGCCCAGTTGTGCGAGCCAAACGCGCCTTCGATGGTCGTCGTCATCGACAGCGCATTGCCTGCATCATCGATAACCGAGATGTGGCTGGTGCCTGACCGCTCGATAGTTGCATCGACGCCGAACGACTGTCGCTTCAATCCCGGCGGCTCGCCCGGCGCCGGTTTCGTCGCCGCGCTATCAGGCTTTATCAGCGCCCGGCGCTGCGCAACGTACGCATCGTCGAGCAGCCCTTCAGGCACCGACACGAAATCGGGATCGCCGATGTAGCGATTGCGGTCGGCAAACGCGAGCTTCTCTGCCTCGGCAACGGTATGCACCGCGCGCGCATTGAGCGCATCACCCGGGCCTTTGCCGAGATCGAACGGCTCCAGCAGCTTCAAAGTTTGCGCCACGGTCAACCCGCCCGACGACGGCGGTCCCATCCCGCAAACCTCATACGTCCGGTACGTAACGCACAGCGGCGGGCGCTCCTTCGCCTGATAATTCTTGAGGTCATCGAGCGTCATTCCCCCCGGCGCAATCGGCGCCGAGTTGACGGCCTTGACGATCGCTTCCGCGATCGGCCCCTCGTAGAACGCCTTCGCTCCGCCGGCCGCAATCGCCTGCAGCGTCTCGGCGAGCTGCGGATTCCTCAATTCATGCCCGATGGGGAGCGGGCTGCCGGTCGACGTGAAAAAATAGGCCCGCGCCGCCGGCACGAAATCGTCCGGATTCTGCAAGCGCAACAGCAAGTGCAGGCGCGGCGAAATCCTGAAGCCATTTTCGGCGAGCCGGATCGCCGGCTCGAACAGCTTCGCCCATGGCAGCTTGCCGTACTTCGCGTGCACGTCCTCCATCAGGCGCACGACTCCGGGAACCCCGATCGACAGCCCGGACAGCACCGCCGTGTTGAAGGGCATCGGCTTGCCCTCGACCAGAAACCGGTCCGGCCGCGCCGCAGCCGGCGCCGTCTCGCGCCCATCAAAGCTTTTCAGCTCCGAGTTCTTGCTGTCCCAGTAGAGCAGGAAAGCCCCGCCACCGATGCCGCTCGACTGCGGTTCTACGATGTTGAGTACCAGCTGGGCCGCAATCGCCGCGTCGATCGCCGATCCACCCGCGCGCAGCATCTCGCGTCCGGCTTCGGCCGCGTGCACATTGGCCGCCGCAATCATGTGTCGCTTCGTCTTCGCCAGGGCATGCGATTGCAGCCCCGTGTCGCCCTCTGGTGCGCTGCGCGGATCGAGCAGCTGCGCCTGCACGCCGGTGACCGAAATCACCGCCGCAAGGGCCAGCGCCAGGAGACTTGAGAGCCGGAGGATCATGGACACCTAGGAGAGCGAGAGTTGTTCACCAACTTCGGCCATCATGGCGCCGAGCACAATGGGGACCGAAGGAACAAGGCAATGCCCACCGCGCGCTGGTTTCAGTTGACCCTTTCCGCCATCCTCATGAGCGCAGCGCTGCTACTCATCGCCACCGACCGCGGCGCCTCGCGTGAGGCCGTGACCGGACTGCTCAGCACCTCCGACACGGTCGTCGGCCAACCGATCGTCTATCCCGGTGGCGCGCCGGCCAAGGTCACTTCGGCCATCGTCACCATGCTGCCCGGCGAGGAAACCGGCTGGCACAAGCACGAGATCCCAATGTTCGGCTACATTCTGGAGGGCGAGGTCACCGTCGATTATGGCTCCAAGGGCACGCGCGTCTACCGCAAGGGCGATGCCGTGATGGAGGCAATCGACTGGCCGCACAACGGCCGCAACACCGGCACGGTCCCCGCGCGCATCCTCGCCGTGTTCATGGGCGCCGATGGCGTACCCAACACAGTCATGTTGCCGAAAGCGCCCGCACCTTGATCGCCGATTCCGTCAGGGTCCTGCACCGCGGCTAGTGAAAGTCGCGCGACTTCGGGATGACGCGGACATAGCGCGGATGCGTCGCCCATCTAGGATGCATCTTGTCGGCGTTGGGATCACCGGGAAAACCCGCCGGCTCGGGTGAGCGCGGATCGGGCCTTACCACCTCGTCGGCATTCGCCAGCGGCACTTTCATGTCGCTCGCCTCCGCGGAAAGAAGCTGCAGCCAGTCGCTGCGATCTTCCAGCTTCGACGCCACCACGTGGATGATGTCCTGGTGTCGCTGCACCCGCCCGTGCACGACGATGAGACGCGATCCCATGACCTCCTTGCGAAAACGCTCCAGCGTCTTCGCCCACACCACTGCGTTGGCGATCCCGGTTTCGTCCTCGATGGTCATGAATACGACGCCCTTGGCCGAGCCGGGCCGCTGACGCACCAAAACGACACCCGCCACCGCAACGAGCGCGCCGTCCTTGATGCTGCGTAATTCCTCGCACGAGATCACCCGGCGCATGCCGAACCGCGCGCGCAAAAAACTCATCGGATGCGCCTTCAACGACAAGCGCAGGGTCTGGTAGTCGTTGACGACATGCTCCGAAAGCCGCATGGCGGGTAAAGGCACGAATGGCTCGGCCGCGGTCTCGCGCGTCTCGCTCCACGTAAAGAGCGGCAGCGGCTCTGCCGCCGAAAGCGCCTTCACCTCCCACAGCGCCTGGCGCCGGTCGAGCCCCACCGAGCGGAAAGCATCGGCCGCCGCCAGCTTCTCCAGCGTGATCAGCTTCGCGCGCGCTCGCGCCCACACCTCGTGCACATCCTGAAACGATTGCACCGCCGCCCGCGCCGCAACGATCTTCCCCACCTCCTCTTCCTGTAAGCCGTCGACCTGTCTCAGCCCCAGCCGCATCGCCGGGCCGCCATCCGCCCCACCCTTCTCCAGGCTGCAATCCCACGTCGACAGATTGACGTCCGCCGCCCGCACCTCGACAGCATGCTCGCGCGCATCGCGCACGATCTGCGCCGGCGCGTAAAATCCCATCGGCTGCGAATTGAGCAGCGCTGCCGCGAACGCCGCCGGGTGATGACACTTGATCCACGACGACACATAGACAAGATGCGCAAAACTCGCCGCGTGGCTCTCGGGAAAGCCGTATTCGCCGAACCCCTTGATCTGATTGAAGCAGCGCTGCGCGAAGGCTTTGTCGTAGCCGCGCGCGGTCATGCGCGACACCATCTTCTCTTCCAGCAACCCGATGGTACCCCGCCGCCGGAAAGTCGCCATCGCCTTGCGTAACTCGTTCACCTCCGCGTCGGAAAACTTCGCCGCCACCAGCGCGATGCGCATCGCCTGCTCCTGGAACAGCGGCACGCCCTTCGTCTTGCCGAGAATGTTCTTCAACTCGTCCTTGGGGCCCTTCCCAGGCGCAGGTGAGGGATAATGCTCCGCTTCTAGGCCGTCGCGCCGCCGCAGATACGGATGCACCATGTCGCCCTGGATCGGCCCCGGACGCACGATCGCCACCTCGATCACGAGATCATAGAAGCACCGCGGCTTGAGGCGCGGCAGCATGTTCATCTGCGCCCGGCTCTCCACCTGGAACACACCGATGGAATCGGCCCGGCACAGCATGTCATAGACTTGCGGGTCCTCGCGCGGAACCGTTGCCAGCGAAAGCTCTTTGCCCTCGTGCTGCGCGATAAGCTGGAACGCCTTGCGAATGCAGGTGAGCATCCCCAGAGCCAGCACATCGACCTTCAAAAGCCCGAGCGCGGCGATATCGTCCTTGTCCCACTCGATGAAGGTGCGATCCTCCATCGCCGCATTGCCGACCGGCACCACCTCGATCAGCGGTCCACGCGTCAGCACAAACCCGCCGACATGTTGCGATAGATGCCGCGGAAAACCTATCAGCTCGTGCGCCAGCTCCAGCACCGTCGCCAGCAGCGGGTCTTTCGGATCGAGCCCCGCCGCGCGCACGTGCTTTTCGGGCAGCGAGCCCCCGCTCGACGTGCCCCACACCATGCCCGACAGCGCCGAGACGGTATCCTCCGACAAGCCCATCGCCTTGCCGACATCGCGCACCGCCGAACGCGCACGATAGGAGATCACCGTCGCGGCCAGCCCCGCCCGATGCCGTCCATAGCGCGCGTAGATGTATTGGATCACCTCCTCGCGCCGCTCGTGCTCGAAATCGACGTCGATGTCCGGAGGCTCGCGCCGCTCCGGCGAGACGAACCGGTCGAACAGCACATCGATCTGCATCGGGTCGACCGCCGTGATGGCGAGACAGTAGCAAACCACCGAGTTGGCCGCCGATCCCCGCCCCTGGCAGAGAATGCCCTTCGAACGCGCGTAGTGCACGATGTCGTGTACGGTGAGAAAATACTGCGCATATTCGAGCTTCGCGATCAGCTCCAGCTCTCGCGCCAGCAAACCGCGCACTCTGTCCGGAATCCCCTCGGGAAAGCGCCAGTCTGCCCCCACCCAGGTCAGATCCTCCAGATGCTGCTGTGGCGTCTTACCGGGCGGCACCGGCTCATCTGGATATTCGTATTTGAGATCATCGAGCGAGAAGCGGCACGCTTCGGCAATCTCCATCGTCCGCGCGATGGCGTCTTCATGCCCGCGAAACAACCGCGCCATCTCCATCGGTGGCTTCAGATGCCGTTCCCCATTCGCCGTCAGCTTCAGGCCGGCTTCGCGGATGGTCGTTTTCTCGCGCACGCAGGTCAGAACATCCTGCAACGGGCGTCTCTGCGGTGCGTGGTAGAGCACGTCTCCCGTGGCGACCATTGGCGTTCCGCAGCGCCGCGCCAACTCGGCCAGCGCCATAATGCGCGCACGGTCATCGCCGCGATAGCTATGGCTCGCAGCAAGATAGACGTCGGCACTTTCGCCGAGCATCGCCTTGATCCATCGCAGCTGTGCCTCGAAAGAAAGCTCGAATGCCCCTGCATCGCTCCTGTTCTCAGCCTTCGCTTGCGAAGCGACCGCATCGTCACCGCGCGGATTGAAGGGAATGATCGTGGCGCCCGGTGCTTCTGGCATCCCGCCCGATGAGAGCGAACGCCAGCTCCAGTCATCAGGCGTAACCACGATGAAAATCTGCCTCTCGGCATGCCGCGCAACGTCGTCCAGATACAGCGTGCATTCGCCTTTTTTCGCGCGCCTCTGCCCCTCCGACAACAGACGCGACAGGCGCCCATAGGCTTGCCTGTCACGCGGCAGGCATAAGAGGCTCGGCGCATCCTGAAGATCGAGGCGCGCGCCCACGATCAGCTTCAATCCGAGCTGCTTTGCCTCCACATGCACCCGCACCACACCGGCGAGAGTATTGCGGTCGGTGATGGCGAGCGCCGACAGCCCCAGCGCCTGCGCCTGCGCAACGAGTTCTTCTCCATGCGAAGCCCCGCGCAGAAACGAGAAGTTGGTCGTCACCTGCAGCTCGGCATACGCGGCACCGTGGTGCTTACCCTTCATGCCTCACCCATAGAGCCCATGCAGGAACCAGCGCGGCAGCTCCTCTTCCCCGCGCCCGTAAAGCCCCTCGCGAAACACCCAGTAGCCCGCGCCCCCTTCATCCTCGATGCGGTAGTAATCGCGCGTGCCGCTCTTCTTCGTGGTGATCTCATCCCACCATTCCGGAGCCACGCGTTGCGGACCTTCTGCACGCACGATGCGCCGCTCCACCCGTCGCCAGGTAAAACTCGCCGGCGGCCCTTCCGGTACCTCGGCGACGACCCCGATCGGCTCGGGAGTTGGCAGCAACAGCGGCGGCGGCACCGGACATTTACTCTGCAGCCAGGTGCCTGGCTGCTGACGCGCGAGGGCAGCAACCCGCGCCTGTGCTCGCTCCGGGATATGGCTTTCACGCGCCACGATCCGGCTGACGCGCGCTGCACCCAATCTGTTCGTCAGCCTGTCGACGAGCTCTGATGCCTCCGCACGCGCCTCATGGGTAAGACGTGTTGCAAGTGTCTCCTGCTGAAGGCCCGGCCTCTCGACCTGCACGGCAGCCAGCACCATCACATCGACACCAAAGCCGGCATCGAGCACGGCGATCTTCTCGAGCAGCAAGTCCGCCATGTGCTCAGGCGCCCATGATGGCTGGCTGAGCCCCGCGCGCACCTCGGCAACACTGCCGTCGGCCCGGTAGAGCGACAGCGCCAAGCGCCGCGCGCCCAGCCCGCGAGCGGAGAGATGCACGCAAAGCTCCTTGGTGAGCAGCCGCATCTCGGATTGCAGCTGCTCCGACGCGATCAGCGGATCAGGCCAGGAGCGCTGCACATAAAGTGCCGGTGGCTCCAACAGTGGCTTGCATGGTTCACCCCGCACGCCCAGCGCCTGATCGAGACGTGTCAGCACAGCTTCGACACCCTTCGCCGAGCGGAACCTGCGCCCCAGCGCCGCCCGCGGCAGGTGGTAAAGATCACCGATCCGCCGCAGACCAAGACGCTTCAACAGCAGCACCGAATCCGGCACTAGGCGCAAAGCCTCGACAGGCAAGCGCGCCAAAGACGGCTCAGTTCGCCCCTCCCCAGCGACCGCGGGCGTCGACGGCGCAAAGCGCGCCAAGGCATGCGCCGCGCCAAGCGTATCGGCAAGGCCGACGCGCGCTGTCAGCGAGAACCGGCGCAAACGCGTGGCGATATCGTTCAGCAGCTGCTCTTCCCCGCCGAACAGATGCGCCACCCCCGTGATGTCGATCCATAGCCCATCCTCGCCGTCGATGTTTCTGTTCGGACCATAACGGCCGCACCAGCGCGCAAGGCGCATCAGAGCGCTGCGATCCCGGCGCGGATCGGCCTGCTGCGTCATCAGTTCGGGAAAGACGGCGCGCGCATCGGCGAGGGCCTGGCCGATGCGCACGCCTTTAGCCGCCGCCTGCGGGGTGACGGCGGTTATGCGGATTCCGTTGGCGCCTGCCTCGACGAGGGCAAGCGCTGCATCATCGGGAACGAGCGCCGGCTGCGCGCGCTTCAGACGCTCGATCGGCCAGAGCGGCAGCCATATGGAAACGATGCGTTTCATCCGACCATTCCAACCAAAGAGGATGATGCTCGTGCGTCATTGGGCGATGTCGGCAGCGCTCCAGCACAACGCCGTAGCGCTGCGCTCCAGGTGCCGATGCATTGAAGGGATGCCTGCCGCTGGAACACGCCTCGATGCGCCAGCGCGTGGCTGTGGAGCCGGCAGGAGACAGCCGCGGATCGGTAACGAGAAGGCACGGCGTTGCGTGCTCTGCCGCAGCGAGACTGAGGCGCCGGGCAGGCGTCAGCTCGACTTCACTGATAACCCCGATCACCAGCGCCAGGCTCTGTGAGCGCAGGCCTTCTTCCATCGCCCACAAGGCTTCGCTCGCTCGCGCCGTCTCCACGAACAGCCAATCCGACGGCGCAAAACCCAAGGCGGAAAGACCACCGCCATATGGCGCGCCGAACTCACGTGCGAATTGCGATGACCAGCACCACAACACCGGCGCCGAGGCGGACTGCACGCCCGCCAGGCTTTCCACACGCCGCGCCGTAAGCCGCAACGCAAAGCCGAGCGCTGCCGCCCAGTCGCCTGCCGTTGCACCCGCGCCGCGTGGCACCGTCTTCACTTCATGCAAGGAGGCTGGATCGAGGCCTCCGCCCAGCCGGCGATCGAACTCTCGAACACCTAAAGTCCAGCCGCTGCGCGTCTGCGGATCATCGACCGCCTGCAGCTCAGGCGCGCCGCGCTCCATCGCATGGATGCTCGCCCGCAACCGCGCCAGCACCTCCTGTCTGCCATCCAGCGCGGGCAGGAGTGACCCAGGCTTTCCCGAAATGCCGCCCTCCGGAACGGCGAGGAGGGACTCGCCATTCCGGTTCGGGCAAGAGCTCCTAGGCCCTACGCCACGCAACTCGCTACGCGAACACGCACTGGGGCCAGGCTCTGACCGCGAGACCCAGGGCAGACAGCCGGACGGTGGGGTGGGGGATGAGGCTGACTGATCCACTGGAACGCTCTCGCACCAAACGTGGCGATGACACGTCATCGCGTTCGTCGTTTGTTCTAAATGACCAGCACGTTCACGTCAAGATCAAAACAGGAACAAAAAGCGCTCAAAAAGGCTGCGCAAGCACACTGGAGTGATGCACAGATTCTCCACAACAAAGGGGTTGCACACAGGCGAATCGATTCGGCCTGCAGCCTGACTGCCGCACCAACAGGCGCGGAAGTGATGGAAAATCAGGCTCTTGGCCGTGCACTAATGCGACAGTCGCCAGAAAAACCCATCAAAGATCCCGTCCGGGTGCGGATGCGAACACAGTGTGGCCCGCCTGCTCTGCCGTCGAGAAATGAGACTGCTATATACGATGCCTTCACCTTATGGTCGCAAGCTCCCCGCGAGCGAAACTAACCCCGGAGACATTCAGTAATGACGTCTCGCAGTCTGATGAGTTCTATTGCCCTGGCAGCCCTCGTTGCCACCGCTTCCACGTTCACGACCCAGCATGCGCAAGCGCAGGGCCTGTTCGAATTCCTTTGGGGCGGCGGTCAGGAATGGGGCGGCAGCAAGCAGACCGTATCCTTCGACCCCAAATACACGTCGGGCCAGATCATTGTCAGCTTCGGCGACCGGCGGCTGTACCTCATCAACCAGCCGGGAGTCGCCATCAGCTACCCGATCGCCGTGCCGCGCGAGCAGAGCCGCTGGCAGGGCACCACCACGGTCACCAACAAGCGCGAAAATCCGTCCTGGCGTCCGACGCCTGACATGCTGCGCGAAAACCCCAAGCTGCCGCTGTGGGTCCCTGGTGGTCACCGCATGAACCCGCTTGGCGTGCGCGCCATGTACCTCGGCTCCAGCCTGTATCGCATCCACGGCACCGACGCGCCCTGGACGATCGGTCAGGCGGTGTCGAAGGGCTGCATCCGTATGCTCAACGACGACGTCCTCGACCTTTATCCGCGCGTCCCCGTCGGCACCAAGGTGACGGTCACTTGGCAACGCTTCTCCTCGGAGCATATTGCCGATGGCGCAGAACCGTCTCCGGGCAGCGCATCCAGTGCGACGATGGCATCCTATAAGACGCCGGGACGCAGCATTCGCCCGCGCACGGCGTCGTCTCTCGTCGAGAAGATTTCGGCAACCGGCGGCATGAGCGAAGCGGACGCCGCCGATCCGAACGCCATCGATCCCAATGCCGACGAAGCAAGTCTTGCCGCTGCTGCAGAGCAGCCGCTGGAGCCCGCCAAGCCGGTTAAGAAATCCGAAGCCCACCAGCCATCAGCCACGGTGAAGACCGCCGAGGTTCACAAGAAGCCGGCTGCACCGCGCGCACCCGCAGCTACAGCTGCTGCACCGGCACCTACGGCTGCTGCTCCAGCACACAGCTCCGGCGCTCACGATGCCGCCTCTGCAGCCGAGAGAGCCGCGGAAGCTGCCGCCAAAGCAGCCGCCTCTGCCCGCGCCGCTGCCGAAGCCGCAAAGAAAGCGGCAGAGGACGCCAGGAAGGCAATGGAGCCGGGCAAGAGTGCCGCGCTGTAAGTCAGCGACGAAGCACCACGATCGAATTGAAAAGGGCAGCGCGAAGCTGCCCTTTTTCTTTTTTCGCCAGCCTTACTGCGCCGGCGCCAGACACGCCTTGAGCGAACTCGCCAGATTGCGCATCAGCACGAAGTAAAGCTGCGCCCCCGCCTCCAATGAGAGCCCCTCCGGATCGAGCGTACCCCCGCGCGCCCCCGTCCCCTCGGTGAGCGCCGCGACCAGCTGCGGCTGAAACAGCGGCTCGGCGAACACGCATAGCGCCTTCAACTCGCGGATCTTGTTGCGCAGCTCGATGAGACGCTTCGCACTCGGCTGCACCTCCGGACTGACTGTGATCGAACCGACGGCATCAAGGTCGAACCGCCGGTCGAAGTATTGGTAAGCGTCGTGAAACACGACGAAGGGTTTGCCCTGCAGCGGCCGCGTTGTGATCGCCAGCTCGCTCGTCAGTGCATCTATATCGCCGACGAGACGGTCAGCGTTCGCTTTGAAGCGCGCCGCGTGCTCGGGAAAGCGTTGCGCGAGCACCTCCGCCACATAGCGGCCGATCGCCTTCGCGTTTTCGGGATCGAGCCAAATGTGCGCGTCGGCGTCGTTGGCATCAGCCTCATCCTCTGCAACGTGTCCCTCCGCCTCGCCGCCGTGCCGGTGCTCGAATGTGCCCGTATGGCGTTGCTCGAGCAGCCTGACACCCGGCGCGTCAACCAGGGTGACCACGTCAATGCCCTCCGGAAGCGCGCGCACCAGCTTACCGGTAAACGGCTCCAGCCTTTCAGAGACGCGAAAGAGCACCGCAGCGGCATCGACGGCTTGCACCTGCGAGGGGCGCAGTGAAAAGCTGTGCGGAGATGCCTTCCCGTCGACGAGGAGCAGCGGCGTTCCCACCCCCTCCATCACGTTGCTCACCAGCGAATGGATCGGCTTGATCGTAACGACGACGTCCGTCTCGCCCGCGAGCGCCATCCCGGGCAGCATCACCCAGACGGCCGCAATGGCGGGGAGCCAGTCACCAGCCCAACGTTTCCCCAGACGCCCCTTCCCCACGCGGCAAAATTTCTCTCCCAGCGTCCAGCGGGCGCCCGTCATGCTATAAATCCGATCGATGGTCTGATTGTGATAATATCCGCAAGCTAGTGCACCCACGCCGAACACGCAACCGCCACCTTCCCGCTCCATCTAGCGGGCGGCATCTTGCTTTGACCCGGAGACACCTCAAGTGCACGCCACCAGATCCTGGCTCGTACTCACGGCAGTGTCAGTCTGCGCGGCCCTGGCCGCAACCAAAGCGTCTGCCCACCCGCACGTCTGGGTGACGATGCAGGAGACGGTGCTCTACGACAAAGGCAACATCACCGGCCTGCGCCAGGCGTGGACGTTCGACGAGATGTACACGCAGCAGGCCATCGAGGGCTTGGACAAGAACGGCGACGGCAAGTTCGATCGCGAGGAGCTGAAAGAGCTGGCGCAGGTCAACATCGATGGCCTCAAGGAGTTTGACTACTTCACCTACGCCAAAGTCGGGACAAACCCGCTGAAGTTCAGCCCGCCCGTCGACTATTGGCTCGATTACACCGACAAAGGCATCCTCACACTCCACTTCACACTCCCGCTCGAAAAGCCCATCGAGGCCATCACCCCAGGATTCAACTTCGCGGTCTTCGACCCGAGCTACTTCATCGCCTTCGACTACGCCGAAACCGATCCCGTAAAGCTCGGCGCCAACGCACCGGCAGGCTGCAAGGCGGCCGTGCATGAGCCGGAAGAGGATAGCGATACGCAGCGCCTCAACGACGCCTTCTCCAGCGCGCTTGGCAAAGATGGTCAGCAGGGCGCCGGCGGTCCGATGGGCGTTGGTGGAACCGTCAGCATCGGCAGCAGCGGCGCAACCGTCACCGTTGATTGCGCCAAGTCGTAATTCGCGTTCAGCATCAGTTGTTTGGCGTCAGAAGACGGATGCCCAGCACTCATGTAGAGTGCAGCTCGATCAGCTTTCATGCGGCTCCGGCCGCTTGCCCGAGGGGATGACGCGATGGATCGGCGTGAGTTCCTGAAAACGACCGGCGCAGCGGCCGCTGCCGTAGCCGCCACGCAGGCTGTCGCGACGGAAGCTGGCGCCGCTCAAGCATCGGCAGCCCCGGCTGTAAGCACAGGTCTCAAAGAGCTTCGCCTCGCAATCCCCTTCAATGATGGCTTTGCCGGTCCGGCCGACTATGCCCGTCGGCTTGCCCGCAACATCGGCGACCTGAGCGCCGGCCGCATTCGCGTTGCACCGGCATTCGGCATCGCAAATGCTGCCGACGCTGTGCGCGCAGGCGACGCCGATCTTTTCTTTGATATGGCCGACAGCCAGCTCGATATGCACCGCGCCTTTGCCTATTTCGCCGGCCTGCCCGGCGACCAAGGCGTGTCTCCGCGCGATTTGCAGACCTGGATCACCGTAGGCGGCGGCCAAGCGCTTTGGGATGACCTTGCGGCCGAAACGGATGTGAAGCCGCTTCTTGCCGCCCATACCGGATCACAGAGCCTCATGCTCGCGACGCGCCACGTCGAAGCGATGGCGACACTGGCCGGGCGCAAAACCCATGTCACCGGACTGGCGCGTGACGTCGCTCAAGGCCTGGGATTGGAAGTCGTCTCGCTGCCTGCGGACGCCATCGCCGCAGCGATGCGAGCAGGCGAGATTGAGATCGCCGAATGCGGTGGCGCGATTGTCAGCTACGCGCTGCAGATTCCTGCAGCCGCGCCTTACCTCACAGGCACCAGCATCAACCAGAACGGCAGCGCGATGCTCCTCGGCGTCCGCCGCGGGCTTTGGGATGGTCTTGATGCCGGCGAGCAGAACATGATCAGCGCGGCAGCAGCAGCGGAGTTCCAGCTGTCGCTCTCCGAGGAAGAAGCGCACCGCCCCATGCTCTATCCCACACCCAGCCATGAGCGCACTTGGCCGATCTCAGCAGAGCTTAACCACGCCATTCAGCGCGTGGCAGCGGCGGTCGTTGCGCACGCCGCAGGCACAGACGCAACGTCCCGGCGCATCGCCGCCAGCTACGCTGCCTTCCGCACACGCGCGGGCAGCGACCGCGCATCCGCCTGAACCACGCGGCGCACTAACTTATTTCTGCGGTGAGCTGTCGCAGCAGCCCATCCGTCAATATTTTGCTGCATCCCACTGACTGATGATGGCCTCGGCCACTCACCAGGGGGAAGTTAATGAATATTGCGCGCGTAGCTGCCTTGAGTATCGCATTGCCGGCAGCATCCATGGCGATTGCCGAAGAGCTCAAGCTCCCGCCCGAAGTCACACCAGCTCTACGCGCAGCATGCGAGGGCGATGTGCGCCGCATCGGCTGCCTCGGCCCATCGCCCACCTACGCCAAGGTGAAAAGCTGCGTCATCGCCCGCTACATGAAGCTCGGCACCAAGTGCAAGATGCAGCTCGCAGTCGCCGGCTACTCCGGCCCGTCGAACGTGCCGAAGTCGGTCAAAGGACCGCTTCTCGAAGCGTCTGCAAAATAATCGAAGAAAATGCGCGGGCCGGGATCACGTCTGGCCCGCGATTTCATTAAGCCGCTTTAGCGGTGGCCGGGCGTGCGGTCTCGGCGATATACGCCATCGCCTCCGCGACGCCGCCCTTTTCGTGCGGCACGCCAGCAAGCTCCAGCCCCATCTCGACACCCGTCAGCGCACCCAGAATAGTGAGCTCGTTCGTGTATCCGAGATGGCCGATGCGGAACGCCTTGCCGGCCAGCTTATTGAGCCCCGTGCCGAGCGACATGTTGAAGTTCTCGAGCACCAGCTTGCGGAATGTATCGGCGTTGTGCCCGTCTGGCATCGTCACCGCCGTCACCGCGGGCGAATGACCGCGCGCATCGCGGCACCACGTCTCGAGGCCCCAGCCACGCACCGCCCGGCGCGTCGCCTCGGCAAGACGCTCGTGGCGCGCAAATACGTTGTCGAGGCCTTCCTCGTGCAGCATCGCGATCGCCTCGGAGAGACCGAACAGCAGCCCCACCGGCGGCGTATAGGGGAACGTGCCCGTCGGATTGATCGCGAGCATGTCGTCCCAATTCCAGTACGAGCGCGGCAGCTTCGCCTTCTTCGACGCGGCAATCGCCTTCGGGCTGACCGCCGTGAACGACATGCCCGGCGGCAGCATCAGGCCCTTTTGCGAACCCGAGATGGCGACGTCGATGCCCCACTCGTCAAAGCGCAGGTCCATCGCCGCGAGCGACGAAATCGCATCGACCATCAGCAGCGCCGGATGCTTCGCCGCATCCATCGCCCGGCGCATGTCGTCGATCCACGTGCGCGCACCCGTCGAGGTCTCGTTGTGCACCACGCACACGGCCTTGATCTGATGCGAGCCGTCCTTCTTGAGGCGCGCTTCCAGCGCGTTCGCATCGCCGCCCGCATGCCAGTCGGTCGGCAGCACCTCGGGCTTCAGCCCCATGCGCTCGGCCATATTGCGCCACAGCACGGCGAACTGCCCGGTCTCGATCACCAAAATCTGGTCGCCAGGCGACAACGTGTTGACGAACGCCGCCTCCCACGCGCCCGTACCGGACGAGGGATAAATGATGACGGGGCTCTGCGTCTTGAAAATCGTTTTGACGTCAGCGAAGAGCTTCTGCCCGAATTCGCAGAATGTCGGACCGCGGTGATCCAGCATCTGCCGCGACATGGCATTGAGGATTCGCTCCGGCACCGGCGTCGGTCCAGGTATCTGCAGGAAGTGGCGGCCGGTCTGGTTGGCCATGTGCGTTCCCCTCGGCATGCTCTACGTTTTCCGCAGCATCTCCTTGCGGCGCCACCCCGGTAGAAACCGGGTACGAGGCACCCCTCGAGGCTTCTTTTATCTGCGGAAGGAGCAGCTATAGGTATGAAAGCAAAGAGCCGTCAAGCCACCTGCACGAGGATTGAGCACAATGCCACGGCCCGCTGTGGGCTGTCGGAACCAGGCACCTGGCCAAGATATACCGCCTTGACGCGCAGCTGCTTCCTCGCACACCGCCTACACGACGCAATTGGAGCCATCTAAAGTATGAGCCGACCGCTTCCCAGCGACCTCACCGCGCTCTCTGCCACGGCCGCCGCGGCCGCAATCAAGGAGGGGGCGATTTCCTCCGTTGATCTCGTCAGCGCGTGCCTTGAACGCATCACCGAGCGCGAGCCAGAGGTCGGCGCCTGGGCGCATCTCGACCCTGAACTTGCCGTATCTCAAGCGCGCGAAGCAGATGCGCAGCTCGCCCGTGGCGATGATGTCGGCCCCCTGCACGGCGTCCCCATCGGCGTCAAAGACATCTTCGACACTGCCGACTACCCGACCGAAAACGGATGCCCCATCTTTGCCGGACGTCGTCCCGAGCGCGACGCAACGTGCGTCGCCGCCCTGCGCGCAGCGGGCGCCATTATCATTGGCAAGACGGTCACAACGGAGCTTGCGCTATTGACGCCCGCTCGCACGCGCAATCCCATCAATCTCGGCCACACGCCCGGCGGATCGTCGGCAGGTTCGGCCGCCGCCGTTGCAGATCACATGATCCCGGCAGCGCTCGGCAGCCAGACGGCCGGATCCATCATCCGCCCCGCTTCCTTCTGCGGCGTCTACGGCTTCAAGCCGACGCTTGGCCTCGTCCCGCGCGCGGGCGTGCTGATGCAGTCGCACACGCTCGATACCGTGGGCATCTACGGCCGCTCGATTGAGGATGTGGCCCTTCTCACTGACAGCATGGCGGCACTTGAGCCCGATGATGAAGTGAGCTTCCGCCGCAGCCGCCCAGGGCTGCTCGCCACGGCGCGCGCCCGCCCACCTGTCCCGCCACGCTTCGCCTTCGTGAAGCCTCCGCCCTGGTCGGATGCCGATCCCGAAATGCAGGTCGCATTCGAAGCTCTCATCGCCCGCCTAGGCGACCGCGCCGTCGAGATCGACATACCAGTGCTGGCCGATGTCATCGAATGGCAGCGCATCGTGCAGCTCGCCGAGAATGCCCATTATTATGGCCCGCTGCTGGACGAAGCCCCGCAGCACATCTCCCCTGGCCTCACTCAACGGCTGAAAGAAGGTCGCGCAGTCGACGCACAGACTTACTTGCGATCGATCACCGGCCGCGAGCCAGCCTACCGCACCATCGCCACGGCCATGCGCGGTTTCAGCGCCATCCTCACCGCCGCCGCATTGGGACCAGCGCCAGAAGGCTTCACCATCACCGGGAGCCCGATCATGAATGGCCTGTGGACCTACCTCGGCATGCCCGCGCTATCACTGCCACTGCTCGAAGCGAAGGGTTTGCCCGTCGGCGTTCAGCTGGTCGGCCTCCGCCACGACGACGCGCGCCTGCTGCGCACCGGACGTTGGCTGGCAGACGCGGCGAGTGACCAGAGCTGAAGCGCGACTAGTCCGCGGCAGGCCACGCCGCCCACGGGAATGGCTTCTCGTCACTGACGAAGGTGAGGAATTTGGCGGTGTCCGCGACCCATTTCGCCAGCGAGCTGCCGAACTTCACCAGCTGTCCGTTGGGCTCACCCGAGAACAATAGCCACAGGAATTGCGCGATCGCTGTCACGCACAGAAGAGTCTGCGCAATCCCGAACGCCAGCGCCAGAAGCAGCATGTAGAGGCCGCGCATCCACACGGCGATGTCGCCGAAGGAAGACTTGCGCTCCGGCGTCACGGCGCCGGTTGAGGTCTGCTCGATAGGTTCCATGGCAGTGCTCCTCTCTGTGTCGCCTCGCCAGCCGGCAGAGCGCGACGCCTCGACTCACTCCATCTCCCCCGATAATCCCTCCGTAGTCTTACCTTTTGATTAGCCCTTTTCGCCCGTCTGCGCGAGCTGAAACACATTGCCCTCCGGATCGCGCCCATCGCACAGCAACCCCGTCAGGCCCGGATACTGCTTGATTTCGCCAATGCTGACGCCCACCGCGATCAGCTTCTCGCGCGTTTCGGCAATCGGTGTGTCGATCGCAAACACGATCTTTGCGTTGCTGCCTTCGCCGGGGCGCCCCTCCGCATCGCGGTAGGGAAGCCCCACGCGGTGCAACGCCAGCTCGCAGGCGCCCGCCTTTAGCACCGCCCACTCGCCGGCGATGTGCTGCAGGAGCGGAAAGCCGAACGCCTGCCGGTAGAATTCCGACAGGCGCTCGACGTCTTGAACATAAAGAATGATGCGCGCGAGCTTGACGCTCATGGCGATCTCTTACGCCAGCTTGAATGGCATATCCTTGCCGGCGAAGAACGCGTCGATGTTGTCGAGCGCTTCGAAGCCCATCTGATTGCGCGCTTCGATTGCCGCCGATCCCAGGTGCGGGAACAGGAACGTGTTCGGCAGGTCGTAGTAGCCCTCGTTGATATTGGGCTCGCCCGCGAACACATCGAGGCCGGCATAGCCGAGACGCCCCGATTTCAGCGCCGCGATCATGTCCTCGTCCTTCACCAGGTCGCCGCGCGCAGTGTTCACGACGATGGCGCCCTGCGGCAGCTTCTCGATCACGTCCTTGTTGAAGAAATAGCGCGTCTCCGGCGTGGACGGCGCGTTGATCGAGAAGAACTGCGACACGCCGAGCAGGCTGTCGAGGCTGTCGTGATACGTAGCGTTGTACTTCGCTTCGACCTCGGGCTTCGCGCGGTAGATGTCGTAGTAGTGGATGTTCATGTCGAAGCCGCGGGCGCGCTGCGCCAGCGCCTGGCCGATCTTGCCGAAGCCGTAGATGCCCAGATTCTTGTTGTCGAGGCGCTGGCCGACGAGCTGCAGCGGCTGCCAGCCCGGCCAGGAGTGCGTGCGGATCATGCGCTCACCCTCGGAGGCGCGGCGCGCCGAACCGAGCAGCAGCAGCATGGCGATCTCGGCCGTGGCGACCGTGACACCGTGCGGCGCGTTGCCCACCTTGATGCCGCGTGCCTTGCAGGCTTCCAGATCGATGTGGTCGAAGCCGATCGAGAACGTCGAGATGCACTTGATGTTCTCGGGCACCCGGTCGATCACCGCTTTCGGGCATTTCTCGTTCAGGGTTAGCAGGATCGCATCTACCGACTTCGCCGTTTCCAGCATCTCGTCGACGGTGATCTTGGGGTTGTCGCCGTGGGCGATGACATCATAGCTCTCGCGGGCGCGGGCCATGACGGCCTCCGGCAGAGGCCAGGTGATCAGGATTTTTTTCTTGCTCATGGGACGTCTCCCCCGGGAAGGTCAACCTGTTGCGGGACTAAAGTCGAAGCCCGCTCGATACATGGCCGCGATCCATGCCGCAATGGCTCCCGCCTGACAAGCGCAGCGACACGTTGGGCAACGCTTTCTTCACCATACCGGGGCGAAAATCGGCCCCTCGCATGCTGCGCTGCCGAAAGACCCTGCGAAACTTCTCCCTCTCAAGCGGAGCTGACCTCCATGCTGAGAGCAATCGTTCTCACGCTCGCCGTGCTGGCGGGGGCTAAAATCTGGGCCCAGGATCGCCTCTACCGCGACGGCGCCGAGGAAGCGCTGATCCGCGCCTACCGCGAGCGCGCGATCGCCGCGTGCCAGAGCACCAACATGCCCGTCTCCGGCATCGCTGCCCCGCTTTGGACACGCCCCAGCACGGTCGACCTCGTCATCGGCCGCTCCAACGTCGACGTACGCATCTGGCAGCTCGCCAACGAGCGCTGGCCGCTACGCTTCAAGCACCCCCACGTGGTCCTGACACTCGCCAACGCTGGCACCGCCCCCGTCTGCGAATACGACGTGATCGAGGAGCGCGCCTACGTCACCCAGATGTAGCCAGGCAACAAAAAGCGCCGGCAGCCTCTTTCAAGACCGCCGGCGCCCGGGAGAACTGAGACCGACTTAGTAGTGGAACTTCACACCGCCGTAGGCCACCAGCGGCGGCGCCGGCGTGATCGTGCGCGCGTTCGTGAAGAAGTCGTCGCCCGTCGCGGGATTGGCTTCCGAGGCCTCGTTCGCCGCTTCCAGGTTGAAGTAGTTGCCAAACAGGCCGTAGTGCGAATTGAAGAGGTTGTAGATGAGGCCGTAGAGCTGCACGTTCTCCGTGAGGTCGTAGTACGTGTGCAGATCGACCTTGGCGTAACCACCGAGTGGTGCCGTGTCGTTACCCTCATCGCCGTAGAACACCTGGCTCGAAGCCGCCGTGAGGTCGGCACCGAACCGCCACTGCGGCGTGATCAGGTAATCGAAACCCGCCTTGAAGCGGCTGAGCGGAATGCCGGGGATGCGATCTCCGGAGTTGACCTGCACGCAGGTGACCTCTTCGCCTTCGTTCTCGCCGCACTCGAATGCGACGGGATTGTTCGGCGAAGGCAGGATGAAGCTCGACTGGAACGTCGCATCCACCAGCGCATAGTTGGCATAGATCATCCAGCGTTGGTCGACATATCGGCCGCCGATTTCCACGCCCTGCCGCAGCGTGTCGCCGATGTTGTCGAAGTAGCCGCGGCCCGTAATCGGCGCCGCCACGGTGTAGATGTCATTGGTGTTGAGAGCACGGAATAGGCCGGCGCTCCACTCGAACCGCTCGTTGTTATACCCCTGAAGCTTGCCGCGCAGACCGAGCTCCCAGGTGTGCGACACGACCTGCTCAAGCGGGGGGTCGGCCGTCAGGAAGCTTTCCAGCAAGCAGGGGTTCTCGGGATCGGCGCATGCAAGCTCGGCAGGTGTCGGAGCGCGGTTCGCTTCGGCATAGCCACCGTACAGCGTCAGTCCCGGAGAAATCAGATACGTGGCGCCGACCATGGGGTTGAAGCGCTGATAGCTATTGTTGCCGTTGAGCTCGGGAGCAAGGCCAGACTTGTCCTCGATCAGCACGCGAGCGAAATTATAGCGGCCTCCAACCGTAAGCGCGAGGTCGGTCGTGAGATCGACCGTGTCTGACAGGTAGAGACCTACGTAGTTGTTGGTGGTGGCCAGATTACGCGGCTGCACGTCATCGGGTTCCGTCAGCAGCACGTCGAGACTGTTGACCACGAACAGCGGTTCGAACGATCCCAGCGTCGAGTTCGCCCCGTAGGACACGTTGCCCTGGTCGTAGCTCGCGCCGATCAGGAACTGGTTCTTGTAACCGGCAATGTAGTCCTTGTTGACCGCCTGCCCTGAGAAGCCAAAACTGTTGGTGGTCTGCGAGGTGCTGTCCAGCGAGCCGAGCGGATCGGCGATGTCCGAAGGAATGGTGCCGTTGGCGTTGACGCCTGGCCCCGTGCCGCCCATCTCCTCGCCCTCGAGGCAGAGAATGCTCGGATCACCATCGCACGCCTCAGCCTCGGAGATGTTGCCATCGATGTGCGACTGCTTGAACCACCGATAATAGCCTACGCCCTGCAACGACCACGTCGGCGACACCTCGATGCTACCGTTGGCGGAGATCATCGCCACCTGGTTCTTGGTCGTCTGTGGCGAAGTGAAGGTGTTGCTCCAGCTGAGGTCCAGCAGCTGCTCAGGCGCAGCCGCCGTCACGCCGACAAAGTTCGCAGCACCCGTGAAATTCAAATGGAATTCGGTGCCATCACCCTTCGCGCCGATGTCTGCGTACATGCGCCGGATGCGCGACTGCGAGAAATCGCGATAGCCGTTGTCGTGGATGCCTTCGAGGGACATGAACCCGCCCCACGAGCCGCTGTTGCCACCGACCGCGAGACCACCCTGGTAGCGGCCGAACGAGCCGCCCATGATGTTCAGCTCAGCGCCCTGGTAGTTCCAACCGTCGCGCATCATGATCGTCAGCGCGCCGCCCAGCGCGTTAAGACCGAACACCGGGTTCGCACCGATCAGCGTCATGCCGCTGATGGCGTTGTCGGGCAGGAAGTCGTAGTTGACGATGTCGCCGAAGCTTTCGTTGATGCGCACGCCGTTCTGATAGACCGCAAGCCCCTGTGGCACGCCGTTGACCGGCGAAGATTCATAGCCGCGGAACTGCAGGTTGCGCTGGAACACGTTGCCCTGCGCATCTTCTAAGATGACGCCCGGGACCGTCTGCTGCAGCACTTCCGGCACGGACGTATAACCGGTGCGCGCGAAGTCCTCCGCGCTGGCACGGCCGACGCCGCCTGGGAATTTGCCGATCGGAATCGCACTGCCCTGCACGGGCGACATCTGCACCGAGCCGCTGTCGATGCCCCCCTCGCCTGGCTGGTATGTCGCTGGCGTATCGAGAAGTTGCACCGGCGGCGGTGTAGCGGTGCTGACCGGAGGCGCCGCTGGTGCCGGAGCCGGTTGCGGCGCTGGCGAAACCACTTGCTTCTTCGTCGGTGCCGGCTTTTTGGCAGCGGCCTTGGGTGCCGGCTGCGCCTTCTTCTGAATGACCTCTACCGGCGGAAGCTGATTCGCCGCTGGAGCCGGCGGCGTCGGCTGTTGTGCTGTCGCGTTGGGCGCTGCAGCCGGAGGCACCGTGCTGGGTGCGGGCGCTGCCTGAACTGGTGGCGTAGTCGGCGCTGGAGCCTGCGGGGGCGTCGCTGCCGGCGGCGTGCCCTGTGCCGGCGCTGCCTGCTGAGGTGCGGGAGTAGTTGCTTGCTGCGCACCAGCTGGAACAATCAACAACGCAGTTACGCCAGCCGCCCGCGCCAACCGTCTCAGGCCTCTGCCGTCCATCTCGCCCCCTCGAAGAATAAATTTTTGCTGTTTGCACTCCTTCGGCAACGCAACGACGCAACTCAGGAAACCACGCGGTGAAATTCGGGAAAAATTCCCGAATTTTTCTTGTTTTTCCGTGCGACTCAAACCGCAGCACTGAAAGAATTGCATGGCGCGCCAGATACGCCGTCAAGCCAGCCGCACGCCCGCAACTGTGTATCACTTGCCCAAAGTTGCCTTCAGGCCACGCACACTTCTTCCACAACTGGCAAACACAAAAGCCCTCCTCGCGAACGAGAAGGGCTTCGGTGGTCAGTGGGGCAGGAGTAGCTCTGCGAGTTTGCTCAGTACTTGATCTTGACGCCGCCGTAGGCCGCGAAAGGCATGGCCGGCGAGATCGTGCGCGGATCCGAAAGTGCAGAGCGCCCGAAGACCGGCACCTCGGCCGGCTCCTCGAAGTAGGTGCCGTAGAGCCCGTACCTGCTATCGAACAGGTTTTTGACCAAGCCGTAGATCTGGAACTTCTCGGTGACGTCGTACGACGTATGCAGGTCGACCCGTCCATAGCCCCCGAGCATGGACGAGATTCCGTCCGCGTCGGCGTCCTCCTTGGCCTCGTTCGGGAACAGCGGCTGGTCGCTCGCTGCAACGAGGTCGGCACCGAACTTCCACTTCGAGGTCAGCCAGTAGTCGAAGCCGGCCTTGAAGCGGTGACGCGGGATTCCGGGCAACCGATCGCCCGCCTCGAGGAACGCGCACTCGCCGCTCGGGTCGTCGCACTTGTCGAGCGTCGCGTCGACGTAGGCATAGGAGCCGTAGACGCTCCACTTGCGCGTCTCGTACGTGGCGGAAAGCTCAACGCCCTGGCGCAGCGTATCGCCGGCATTGACGAAGTAGATGCGCCCTGCGTTAGAGCCCGATGCAATGACGGGCAGAATGTCATCGGAGGCCAGGGTACGGAACAGGCCCGCGCCCCATGTATACACTCCCCCGTTCAACACGCCTTGCCCACGCAGGCCGATCTCGGCCGTACGCCCCACCACCTGCTTCAGCGGCGGGTCGTCGGTCAGGAAGCTCTCGATGAGGCAGGGATTGTCAGGCTCGGCACAACCAAGTTCGGCCGGCGTCGGCGCGCGATTGGATTCCGAGTAACCGCCATAGACCGAAAGCCCCGGAGCCAGCTTGTAATTGGCGCCCGCCATCGGATTGAAGCGTTCGTACGTGTTCGTTGCATTCAGATCGTCGAACAAACCGGTGTTATCGGTCAGCTTGATGCGTGCGTAATTGTAGCGGCCGCCGACCGTAACCGTGAGACGGTCCGTTACATCGAGCGCGTCGGAGACGTAGACTCCCCAATACGTGTTCTCGGCATCGAGATCGCGTGGAGAGACCTCGTTCTCCGCATCGCTGACGATGATTCCTGAGCCTTCGACCACATACTTGGAGCCAATGGTGCCAAGTTCACTCGACGTCTTGTAGTTCGTGTCACCGTGATCGTAGGAGACACCGGCCAGGAACAGGTTACGCTTCCCGAACAGCTTCGCCTTCTCCTGCGCCTCGATGACGCCACCCCAGCTGCTGCTCGTCGTAGCCAAGCGCTCGATCGAGCCGAAGGGCTCGTCGATGCCTTCATCGTCGACATCAACGGGTGTATTGGTCCCGTTGTACAGGAGCGGATTGCCTGTGCCCTCGTCCAAGCACAGGAAGTCTTCCATTCCTGCAGCTGTGCACTCGTCCGCCTCGGTCAGGTTGCCGTCGACAACGCGGTTCTTATAGCGGCGGTAGTAGCCGACGCCGGAGAAAGTCAGCGTGTCGGTTGCCTTCACCGATGCCGAGATGGACGGCATCAGGACTTCGAGATCGGTGGTTTGCGGTGACGTAAAGGTGTTGCTCCAGCTATCGTCGAGCAGTTCCACCGGAGCCGCCGCCGTCGCACCGAAGTGATTGCTGGCAGCCGTCAGGCTGAAGTGCATTTCGGTGTAGGTACCCTTGAGGCCAAGGTCGCCGTAGAAGCGCTTCACCTCGCTGTCCGAGAAGTCGCGGAAGCCGTCGTCCTCGTACAACTCCGACGCGACATAGAAAGCGGCGTTGCCGCTGGAACCGCCGGCCTGAACGCCGACCTGTTTGCGCCCGAACGATCCGAACATGATGTCGAGTTCGCCGCCCTGGTAGCTGAAGCCGTCCTTCATGGCGATGCTCACGGCGCCGCCCACCGCGTTCAATCCGAACGACGGGTTGTTGCTGACCACCGACATGGAGGAGATGGCATTGCTCGGCAGAACATCCCAGTTGACCACATCGCCGAAGGCTTCGTTGATGCGCACGCCATTCTGGTAGACAGCAAGGCCCTGCGAACGGCCGCTCACCGGCGAGGCATCAAACCCGCGATATGAAAGCTCTGCACGGAGCGGGTTACCCGCTGCGTCCGAGATGATGATGCCCGGCACCTTCTGCTGGAGCGCCTGCTGTATCGAGCCGGTGCCTTCTGCTTCGATGTCCGTGTCAGTGACATTGGTGACGGCGCTCGGCACCGTAATCGGAGGCGCGGCTGTCACGGGCGCCGCAGGTGTCTGAGCGGCAGCACCTTGCGGCGTGCCACCCGAACCCGAGCCGACACTGCTGAGCGGAGATACTGCCGGCGCCTTCTTCTTGGCGCGCGCTGCTTTCTGGCTGGGCGTGTCTTGGATGACTTCTACCGGAGGCAGCTCAACGGCCGCCGAAGCCGGTTCTGGAGCGGCGTTGCCGCCTTGCTCCTGTGCTAGCGCGGAAGTCGAAGCCAGACCAACAAGACACAATACGGACGCAAACGCCGTCGCGGAACGCATTACTCGATTCCCCCAGTTACGCGAGGTGACTAACTCACCGAAAACTGTCCGGCCGGGCCTTTGTGTTGCGAACCGCCGCCGTCCGCGAGCCCGTTCCGGTCGTCACCCATCCGTCAAACTTTCCCGTTGCTCGGGATATTTTTTGAAGGTGGGCGTAATTAACTGAGGTAGAAAAGTGTGCCGCCGTACTCTGGTCAAGGTTGCGCGGCGGCTGCCCCGACAAACCCCGAGGCAGTGTGTCTCATGCGCATCGAATTCGGGAAAATATCCCGACATGCTCGGGAGTTATTCCCGACTATCGGTGCCCTAATTTCCGCATTTGACACGGGTCGTCTGCGCAGTGTTACTTCATTCAGTGGCGCGCAGGTGGAAACTCATCCCCGGTTATGTTGCCGAGGGTTTTCGCTAGCTCCCCTGCGACACCGAAAAATAGAGCCGACTGTGCAAGATCGGCCGAGGGAGGAAGAGCAACCATGCGATCGCACCCGCAGCAACCAGAAGTCGAGAAAGTTTAGCAACTCACACGGTCGCCCCTGCGCAACAAATGATGCCACGCCAAGTCTTTGACATAGGCGACCGCTTCATCGAGCGTCCGGGACGTTCGGATCAACAATGAACTGGTTGCGACCTATGAAAACAATAAAGTCCAAATCAACCGCGGTCATCGCCGCCCTCGCCGCCCTTTGTGTCGGCTCGGGACTCGCCGCTCAGGAAACGCCCTCTGCCCAGTCGAACGCCAGCGGAGAAGGTGTGACCGTCGAGCTCAACAAGCTCGAACCGTCCGACAAAGGTTGCCGCGCCTACATCGTCGTGAGCAATCCGACGCAAGCCTCTTACGATGCATACAAACTTGATCTCGTACTGTTCCAGACGGATGGCGTCATCGGACGCCGCCTGGCGCTCGATCTGGCCCCCGTCCGGGCCGACAAGCGCACCGTTAAGCTGTTCGACCTAGAAGGAACCCAGTGCGACACGATCGGCAACTTCCTCGTTAACGACGTGCTCGACTGCAAGACCGCATCCGGCCCGGCTGCCAACTGCCTGGCCAACCTCAAGGTCAAATCGCTGACTAAGGCTGAAATTACAAAGTAAGGGTTTCGCCAGTGATAGTGTTCGCCGCCGCCGCCCAGCAGGACTACTCCTTCTACGGCATGTTCATGCAGGCCGACCCGGTGGTGAAGGGTGTCATGATCGGCCTTGTCGTCGCCTCGGTCGCATGTTGGGCCATCATCTTCGAGAAGATGATCCGCCTCATGTGGTTGCGACGGCAAGTCCGCCGGCTCGAAGCCGTTGCCCGCAGCGGCACGGCTAGCGACACCGAACGCGGCCTTATCAAGCGCCTGCTCGACTCGGGCGAAGACGAGCTGAACGACGGCGCATCCCGCAGCGAAGACCGCAGCGCAGTGCGTGCCCGCATCGAGCGCGCACTGCGAGGCACCCTGAAAAGTGAACTGCAGCGGCAGGAAGCGGGGCTTCCCTTTCTCGCCACCATCGGCTCAGCGGCGCCGTTCGTCGGTCTCTTCGGTACCGTATGGGGCATCATGAACAGCTTCACCGCTATCGGCCAGCAGCAGGACACCAGCCTTGCGACGGTTGCTCCGGGTATTGCCGAGGCCCTGCTCGCGACCGCGCTCGGTCTTGCGGCAGCCATCCCCGCCGTGATGGCCTACAACGCAGTGTCGGTGTCGCTCGGCCGCCTCGCCGCGCGCGCCAACACATCCCTCACTGAGATCGCAAAGAAGATGTCGCGGCCCACCTCCGAGACCGTCGTTCCGATGCGCGCAAGCAAAGGACACTGAGCTCCGATGGGTGCGTCTGTAAACCTACCGCAAACAGATGACGATGACGGCGTTGGCTATCGGCCGATGGCCGAGATCAATATCACGCCGATGGTCGACGTCATGCTGGTCCTGCTCATCATCTTTATGGTGGCAGCTCCCCTCATGGTAGCCGGCGTTCCGGTCGATCTGCCGAAGACGACAGCTCCGCGACTCGGCCAGGCAAAAAAGCCGATGGTCGTGACACTCACACCCGATGGTCGTTTCCAGATCCGCGACGAGTTCATCGACCGCGCCAGCCTCGTCCCCCGCTTGCGTCAGATCCGCGCCGAAGAAGGCGACGCAGTTGTTTACGTCCGCGGCGACACGAAAGCGGCTTATGGCGACGTCATGGACGTTCTCACCCTAGTCGGCGAGAGCGGCTACGCGCGCGTCTCGCTTTTGGCTAAGGCACAGTCGCATTCGGCCCCGCCGGCTCAGAATTAGTATAGCGCAATGCAGTTGCTCCGCCCGATTGCAGTCTTGCTTTCGCTCGCCGCACACGGAGCGCTGGCCTTTGCATTTGTTACGTCCGAGCCTGCGGTGTCGGCATTCGACGCGGGATCGGGCGACGACACCTTCAGCACCGATCTCACCGTCACCATCGAAGGCTCGGCGATGCTGGGTGGCGCCGAAGAAGTCGTCGAGGCGGTCGACATCGCGCCGGTGCAGGAGATGCAGCAGTCCGAGCCGGTCGAGACCAAAGAGCCCGAGCTGAAGGACATCATCACCTCGTCCGAGGCTACCACCGAGGCACCCGTCGAGATCGCCGAGGCAAAGCCTGTCGAGGAAGAAAAGCCCGTCGAGATGACGGCCCAGGCGGTCGCGCCCATGGTTGCCGCCGAGCAGCAGAGCGTCGGCTCCAAACTCAGCGGCGCCGACGTCACCGCACGGCGTCTTTACATGGGCGAGATCGCCAAGAAGCTGCAGCGCCATAAGGTCAATCCGCGTTCCACGCAGACCGGCACGGTCCTGCTGCGCTTCACCGTGGACACCCAGGGCGAGATCGTCTCGCGCTCGATCGTGCAGAGTTCGGGCTCAAAGCTTCTCGACGATGCCGCATTGGCATCGCTGGAACGGTCCGCGCCGTTCCCTCCTCCGCCTGGCGACGCCAAGACCGGCGGCTCCTTGGAACTGCAGGTCCCCTTCCATTTCCTGACCCGCTGATCGGGGCCGCACGCGGGTAGCATTCCGCCATCGCATTTCCGCCGCGAGCGCCGCACCGCGTGCCACCCCGGCACGCGCTTCAATACTTTATTTGTCTCAGGAACAGACGCCGATTAACCGCCCGTTATCGGCTGCCCGATACCGTCGCCACGCAAAAAAGGGTTCAATATCCGGCGATGTTTAGCGGTCCGCTGTCGAAGCCAAAACCGTCTTCCCTGATGAACGAGTACGCCTCGCTTCTGGGCGACGCGATATTGCGCCATCGGGCACGCGTGGCCGAACGCTCGGCTCGCGTCGAGGCCGAGCTCGCCAGCAAGCTGAAATCCGAGTTCATCGCCAACATGAGCCACGAGCTGCGCACGCCGCTCAACGCCATAATTGGTTTCTCCAAGCTGCTATCCGAACAGGAGCAGCGCCGCCTGTCGTCCACCCAGGTGACCGACTACGCCAACCTCATTCACGACGCCGCGGGCCATCTGCTCGCCGTCATCAACAACATCCTGGACATCTCCAAGATCCAAAGCGGCAAGTGCGTGATGGAAACGCGCGAGGTGAACCTGTGCGAGGTGCTGAGCGCTTCGGCTTCCTCGTTCCGCCTCATGGCTGAGAATGCAGGTGTCGTGCTGGAGCAGCGCATCGATCCCGATCTGCCATTGATCCGGGGCGACGCCGTGCGCCTGCGCCAGATATTCACCAACCTCATTTCCAACGCGCTGAAGTTCACCGAGGCCGGCGGTCGAGTTGCCGTCATCGCCACAGGCCGCCCCGGCGTCGTTGCGATTGCCGTCAGCGATACGGGCATCGGTATGACACCCGAGGAAGTCGCGGTCGCCCTGACTCCCTTCGGCCAGGCCGATGGCGGCCACACGCGCTGGCGCGAAGGAACGGGCCTCGGTCTTCCCATCGCCCGCGCCCTCGTCCAGTTGCATGGCGGAACTGTAAAGATCGACAGCGTGAAGGGCCGGGGCACCACCGTTGAGGTGGTCATCCCCACGCGTGCCACCGACACCGACTCCGATAGTTTCCAGCAGGATATTGCCTCGTGAGCCACATTGCGGATGCCCGGCGCTTCATGTCCGACACTCCACATGGAAAGAGCACCGCCGATCGCTCCATCGGACGCATCGTGTCGGTAACCGGCTCCAAGGCAATCGTTCTGCTCGATAGTCCGAAGGAAGGCCAAGTCCGCCCCGTGCGTCCCGACATGGGCACGCTTCTGGCAATCGATACTGCTAACACCGTCGTGCTGGCGATCGTCTCGGCCCTTAGCGTACCGGTGCCCGCACACCGCGAGGAAGAAGGCGAAATCTGGATCGCCGAACTCGGTCTCGTGGGCGAACTTTGGCCCGATGAGAACGGCCAAGCCAACGTCTTCGCGCGCGGCGTGACAGCCTATCCCTCGCTCGGTAACCGCGTGCGCGTTGCCTCGAAAGCCGAGCTTGCCGCCGCCTTCTGCGGCGAACCGGGACACTCGGTCCGCGTTGGTAGTATCCGCCAGGATAGTACCATCCCCGCGATGATCCGCGTCGACGAACTGCTGGGCAAGCACGTCGCTATCCTCGGCACCACCGGCACCGGAAAGTCGTGCACCACTGCACTGATCCTGCGTTCGATCCTCGAGCAGAACCCCGCGGCACACATCGTGCTGCTCGATCCGCACAACGAGTACGCCACCGCTTTCGCCGAATGGGCCGAGGTCATCAGCCCTCGCAACATGCAGCTCCCCTTCTGGCTCCTCAATTTCGAGGAGCTGATCGAGGTGCTCATCTCCGATCCATCGCGCAAGGCCGAGATCGAAATCCTGCAGGAGCTGATCCCTATCGCCAAGGCGCGCTACAGCGCCGGCCGTGCACGGGATAATCAAGTCATGCGCCGCTCGATCATCCCCGAGCAGGCGCGCTTCACCGTCGACACGCCCGTACCGTATCGCATCTCCGACCTGACTGGCCTCATCGACGAGCGCATGGGCAAGCTGGAGAACAAGCGCGATCTCTCACCCTACCGCAACCTGCGCGCCCGCATCGACGCCATCTCGCAGGACGGCCGCTACGCCTTCATGTTCGGCTCGCTCACCGTCTACGATGGCATGACGCAGGTGCTGAGCCGCCTGTTCCGCGTGCCCGTGAACAACAAGCCGATCACCATCGTCGAGCTGACCGGCCTGCCGACCGAGATCATCAACGTCGTCGTCTCGGTGCTCGCGCGCATGACCTTCGACTTCGCCCACTGGAGCGAGGGCAAAGTTCCGGTGACGCTCGTCTGCGAGGAAGCACATCGCTACGTGCCGGCCTCCGACCATCTCGGCTTCGAGCCCTGCAAGCGCGCCATCGCCCGCATCGCCAAGGAAGGCCGCAAGTACGGCGTTGCCCTGTGTATCGTCTCCCAGCGTCCCGCCGAGGTCGACGCCACCATTCTCTCCCAGTGCAACACAGTGTTTGCCCTGCGCATGTCGAACGACCGCGATCAGGAAATCGTACATTCGGCCATCAGCGATACTGGATCAGGCCTGCTCGAATTCCTGCCCTCGCTCGGGCAGCGCGAAGCCCTTGCCTTCGGCGATGGCGTTGCTTTGCCCGTCCGCATCAAGTTCGATCTGCTGCCCGCGCACTGCTTGCCCCGCTCGACGACGGCTCGCTTCACCGAGCACTGGCAGAAGTCGGTGGGTGACGACGGCTTCCTGGAGCAGGTCGTCGAGCGCTGGCGCACGTCCGACATGGCTGCGGGTATCGACTTGGGTCCCCATGTGGCCCCGCTTCCCGACAACCACGAGCCTGAGTACGTGCCCACTTCCGAAGGGCCGCGGTCAGCTCAGCAGCCTCGTCAGCCCCACCAGCCGCATGCCTTGTCCTCCTCATCGAGCGTGCGCAAGGAAACACCGCAGCCGCAGCGATCGGCCGATTTGTCGGGGCAGAATTTCGGCGAGGAAGATCGCGAACTCGCTCCGGGGTCGACCTTCAAAACGCTGCGCGACCGGCTGATTCAGCGTCAGCAGCGCTGACGAACGGTGCCCTCAGCGCGACGATGAATCGTTAGACCGGATGGAAACGATGCGGCGCGTATTGCCGGCATCCTCTGCCGGTACGACTGGCGTCGCGGCCATCATTTGGCCGAAGCGCCACCAGCTCACGGGGATCATTGCGAGGTAGGCAATGCACGCACCCGTCAGCGTGGCGAACGGATAGGTCACGAGCAGAGCCACAAAGCCCACGGCCAGCATGAACAGCGGCATGACGTATTCGCGCGATATGCGTTCGCCGAGGAGCTTGCCCGAGAAGGTGGGAATGGTCGACACCATCATGAAGGCGATGACGACGGTATAGACCAGCACCACGTCCAGCATCGCCGCGGAGCTGCGAATACCCTCGAAACCCAAGTGTTCGATGTAGACCGGCAGCAGCACAACGATCGCCGCTGCTGGCGTCGGCATGCCGCTGAAGTACGCCGCCTGCCACTTCGGCTTGTCATCGTCGAGGGCGACATTGAAGCGCGCAAGTCGCAGCGCTGATGCCAGCGCAAAGATCATCACACAGATCCACCCGAGACTCTTGAACTCGCCGAGCCCAAGCCCCCAGGTGAACAGCAGGAACGCCGGTGCGACGCCGAAGTTGACGAAATCGGCGAGACTGTCGAGTTCCGCGCCGAAGCGCGAAGACGCCTTCAGCAACCGCGCCACGCGCCCGTCGATGCCATCGAGCAGTGCTGCAAAAACGATCGCCGCCAGAGCCAGCTCGTAGCGCCCCTCGATCGACATGCGGATCGAGGTCAAACCCGCACACAGCCCCAGGATGGTGAAGAAGTTCGGCACCAGCATGCGCACCGGAATGCGCTGATGATGAAACATACGCGTGCCTCGGCGCCGCCGGGTTTCACGTTCCAGTCGCGGGAGTACCGGGTCCATGCCGAATGCCTTCTGCTCGCGAAAGCCCCTGCGCCAGTGCTTGACCTTCACCATGCTCAGCTCCGCCGCGCCACGCGCTCCGGTTCCGTCGACTGCAGATCAGCCAGGACTGTCTCGCCGGCATTGGCGAGCTGGCCCACCGACACAAGAGCATTCTTGCCGGGCGGAAGATAGACATCGACGCGCGAGCCGAAGCGGATGAGCCCCAACCGCTCGCCCACCCCGACGCTTTCGCCCTCGTGCACGAACGGCACGATGCGCCGCGCAATGAGGCCGGCAATCTGCACGACGCCGATCTCCGTCCCGTCCGGCTTCTCTATAATCATCACCCGGCGCTCGTTCTCTTCACTCGCTTTATCGAGGGCAGCGTTAAAAAATGCTCCCGGGATGTAGATCGAACGCACGAGCTTCCCCGAAACCGGCGAGCGCGTGATGTGCACGTTGAGTACGCTCAAGAAGGTCGAGATTCGCACCCGCGGCTCCGGCCCGAGCCCCATCTCAGTCGGCGGCGTCACAGTCTCTATGGCAGCGATGCGCCCGTCCGCAGGGGCGATGATCAGGCCATCGCGCAGCGGCGTGACGCGATCGGGATCGCGGAAGAAATAGGCGATGTACAGCGCCGCGATCACGCAGATCCACGCCAGTGGCGTCCAGATCATGAAGAACAGCAGCGCAAGCCCCGCCGCGATGGCGATGAACTTGTGCCCGTCGCGGTTCACCGGCGCGAGGCTGTCGATGATGGTGTCGATAATGCCATGACGATTGGACACCGGCTCACTCCCTCAATCGTATTGTTTCTAAACGGCGCCATAGCGGCGGCGCCAAAGCCTCAGCGAGGCCGTCTATTCCACCGGCACGGAGACGAACCTGTGTCCGCCCTTTGAATCTTCCACTTCGAGCATCATTGTCTTGCGCTTGCTCTTGCGAACGGTCTCGATGCGCTTGCTCAGATCCTTGGGGCCGGTGACCGGCTCATTGGCTGCCTGAACGATCACGTCGCCAACCTTGATGCTGCCAGCAGCGGGGCTCTTTGGATCGATCGCGTCGACCAGCGCCCCCTTCACGTCGACGTCAATGCCGTATTTGGAGCGCAGTGCATCGGTGAGCGCGGAAAGCTTCAGTCCAAGCACATCATCGCCCACCGCCGCCGGCTTTGCATCCTCGTCCACCGGCGGCTTCTCGTCTTCCTCCGATAGGCGGCCAACAGTGATCTGAAGCGTCAGACGCTCGCCCTTGCGCAGAATTTCCACCGGAACCTGCTTGTCGATCGGCGCCCGCGCGACGAGACGTGGCAGCGAGCGCATGCTCGTAACATCTTCATTGGCGAACTTCACGATCACGTCGCCTGCCTTGATGCCGCCGTTCGCGGCCGGTCCCGCAGGCGTCGTCGCGGCGACGAGTGCGCCCGCGTTCTCAGGCAGTCCCAGCGCCTCGGAGATTTCTTCAGAAACCGACTGGATCTTCACCCCGAGCCAGCCGCGCCGCACCTCGTGGAACTCGACCAACTGCTGCACAACGGGCGCCACCGTATCGGCAGGCACGGCAAAGCCGATGCCGATCGACCCTCCGGTCGGCGAAATAATCGCTGTGTTCACACCTACGACTTCGCCATCCATGTTGAACAGCGGCCCGCCCGAGTTGCCTTTGTTGATCGAGGCATCCGTCTGCAGGTAGTCGTCGTACGGCCCCGAATTGATGTTGCGCGCCTTGGCCGAAATGATGCCCAGCGTCACGCTGCCGCCGAGGCCGAACGGGTTGCCGATAGCCATCACCCAGTCGCCGACGCGGATCGCCTGCGAGGAACCGAATTTCACCTCCTTCAAGGGAGACTTCGGCGTCACCTTCAGAACGGCGATGTCGGTCTTGGTGTCCTTGCCCAGCAGCTCCGCTTTCAGCTTCGAGCCGTCGTGCAAGTTGATCTGAATCTCCTCAGCGCCGTCGATCACGTGGTTGTTGGTGACGATGATGCCTTGCTTGGCGTCGACGATGAAGCCCGAGCCCAGCGACGACACCATGCGATCCTGCGCCGAGCGCCCACCGCGGTTGTCGAAGAAATCCTCGAAGTATTCATGGTACGGCGAGCCCTTCGGCACGCTCGGCAGCGGCAATCCCTGCGGACCCTTGATCGCCTGGCTGGTGGAGATATTCACCACCGCCTCGATCAGGCCATCTGCGATTGGAGCCACCGATTCAGGACCGCGCGCCTGAACTGCCGCCGGTGCCAGCAGCGCACAGCACACGGCAGCCATCTTCGAACGCTGAGACAACCACGCAACCGCCCGAGCACCGCACCGCAATCCGCTGCGCGCCGTCATCCCAAGCATTGTTCTTATCTCCTGTCGGTCTAGCCGGCCAACAGCCGCACGCAACCCGCGTCTCTGATAACCCCGGGGCGCGGCCAGTGGATGGCAAGCCGCGATCCCTGTCAACGCGGCCCAGCTGCCGCCGGGCTGCCCAGCCGACCGCGGGTGGTCATCCGCGGATCAGCCAGACGAGGCCGAGGCCGATCGCCACCGAGCTCCACCCCGCGATGCGCAGCGAACTCTGCGGCACCGAAGCCGCCGCCTGCAAAAACCGCTCGGCAAGGCTGGGGGTGAGGGCCCAGAGGAGCCCCTCGATCACAAGAACCAGACCGATGCCGACGACGAGGTCGGCCATCAGCGTGGCGGCTGGGTCGAGGGCTGCGGCTTGCCGTGCGGGTCGCTGAAGTAACGGAAGAAGTCACTGTCCGGCGAAAGCAGAAGCCGCGTATCTGCCGACTTCAGGCCCCGCTCGTACGCCTGCATCGAGCGATAGAACTCGAAGAACTCCGGATCCTTGCTATAGGCCTCGGCGTAGATCTTGTTGCGCTCGGCGTCGCCGCCACCGCGCAATTCCTCGCCCTTCCGCGTGGCTTCCGCCTCGATGACGGTGGCCTCGCGGTCGGCCGTCGCCTTGATGCGGTTCGCCTCGGCGGCGCCCTGCGCTCGGAACTCGGCCGCCTCACGCTGACGCTCGGCACGCATGCGGTCGAATACGCTCTTGGAATTCTGCTCAGGCAAGTCCGCACGCTTGATGCGTACGTCGACCACCTCAAGGCCGAACTCGTTGCCCTCCTTGTTCACCTGCTTGGCGATGCGGTCCATCAGCTCTTCGCGCTTGTCGCGCACCACGTCCTGGAAGGTCGACCCGCCCAGCACGCGCCGCATCGCTGAATCGATGATCGGGCCGAGACGCGAGCGCACCGCCTCCTCATACCGCAACGTCTGGTAGAACTTGAGCGGATCGACGATGCGGTAGCGCGCGAAGCTGTCGACGACGAGACGCTTCTGGTCCGCCGCTGTCACTTCCTGCGGCTGGCTGTCTAGGTCGAGGATACGCTTGTCGTAGATCTCGACCGTGTCGATGAACGGCGCCTTGAAATAAAGTCCCGGATCCGTCTGCACGCGCAGTGGTTCGCCGAACCTCAGAACGAGAGCCTGCTCGTTCTGGTGCACGATGTAGGCGGAGGTATAGACGCCAACGGTCGCAAGACCGGCGACGATGATCAGCAGAGCAAGCAGCGCACGCATTTGTTAATTCGCTCCGTCCGTGTTGGGGGTGCTGCGGCTCTGCAGCTTGTCGAGCGGCAGGTACGGCACGATGCCCGCCCCAGCCTTGCCGTCGATGATGATCTTGTCGGTACCGCCCAGCACCCGCTCCATCGTCTCGAGGAACATGCGGCGGCGCGTTACATCCGGAGCGTTCTTGTACTGGTCATAAACCTGCGTGAAGCGCGACGTCTGGCCGGTCGCGTCGTTGACCACCTGCTGCTTGTAGCCTTCCGCCCCTTGGATGATGCGCTCGGCTTGACCGCGCGCCTCCGGGACGACCTTGTTGAAATAGGCGTAAGCCTCGTTCTGCAGACGCTCCTTGTCGGCGCGCGCGGCCTGCACATCGCGGAACGCGTCGATCACCTCGGCCGGCGGATCGACCTTCTGCAGCTGCACCTGGTCGATCTGGATGCCAGCGCCATAGCTGTCCAGCGTCCTCTGCATCAGCGCCTGCACGGCTTCTTCGGTCTTCTGGCGCTCCTGCGTCAGAATCGGCTGGATGTTCGACTGCCCGACCACCTCGCGCATGGCGCTCTCGGCGACTTCCTTCACCGTCGTGTCGGGATTCTGGATGTTGAACAGATACTTCTCGGCATCGCGGATACGCCAGTAGACCACGAAGTTGATGTCGACGATGTTTTCGTCGCCCGTCAGCATCTGGCTCTCGTCGTCGGCATCACGTAGGGCGCCGGTGCGGCCCGCGCGGCCGATCTCGATGATATTCTGACGCGTCACCTTAGGCAGGCGAACTTCGTCGATCGGATAGGGGAGGCGGAAGTGCAGACCCGGCGGATACTTGCCGACAAACTTGCCGAAACGCATCACCACGCCGAGTTCGTCAGGATTGACGCGGAAGGTGAACGCCTGCCAGGCGATGACTGAACAGGCCACCACCGCCACTAAGAACAGCAACGGCCCCGGAACGCCGCCGCCGTGCATCACCTGCTTGACCTTGTCCTGTCCCCGCTTGAGCATCTCTTCGAGGTCCGGCGGCTGCCCGCCACCGCCACCACCCGGCCCCTGCCCCCACGGGCCTCCACCGTTGCCGCCGCCGCTTTTCCAGCCGCCGCCGCCACTTTGATTGCTCCAGGGCATATATTGAGATCCTTCAATACTTTATAGGGATAGCGCCAAGACAGGGAACGCCATGCGTCCGGCCAGGAAGCCATTCCCGCGTCTCGCACGGAAAGGTTGGAAGTCGCTTATAGGCCAGGGCGTCCTCGCTGCGCAAACACGCTCGATAGATTTGGTGGCCTAAGCCCACCTTCAAGCAGGTGATAGCGGCTTAATTCGATGTCCCGGTGGCAAAGATTTACCTATCGCCAAGTCTATCGAAGACGACCAGGGTGGCATCGGCAGCAGTTGTTCGGATCTACCGACGTTCACTCCGCCGGGATCAAGACCTCGGAACAGACCCGCGGCACGTCTTTGCGAAAGGATGTCGCGCGCGGCCGTTCGTAGGTCTTCAGTTCAAAATCATACTGATCTCCACCGGCGCTCTTCGCGAAGCTGAGAACGTCCTTGAGCACCCACCCAGAAAAGTCCTTATCAAAATGCGCATCGCCGCGGGGGCTAGCATCGATCTCAGTCAAATACACACGGCTCACCTCATCATCAAAGAGACGAAAGATCTCCGCGCCCCCTATAATCATGATCTCGGATACATTAGTGCGCCGGGCTTCCTCCTCGGCGATCTGCATGGCGGATGCCTTATCTGTCACCACAACCACACCCTCGTCGTGGATGCCATTTTCACGAGAGACGACAATATTCAGTCGACCAGGAAGCGCCCTGCCAATCGAATCAAAAGTGCGACGACCCATGATTATCGGCTTGCCGACGGTCAGTTGCTTGAACTTCTTGAGGTCGCTGGGAAGCCGCCATGGCATTTGATTCTCGCAACCAATGACAAAGTTCCGAGAACGCGCCACGATAAAACTGTAGGTAAAGCTTCGCTTTCCCATTTAAGCCTCCGCTTAGGAGCAATCGAACTGCGGACTGCCCCTCCCCCGTGTCAAGCGAATCGAATTACTTATACACTTCCGCAATGAGATTCGCAGATCCAACGCTATTCGATTCGTACAGTTCCTCGGGGCGTGTTGGAAATTCCCAACAGACATTACAACTGCATTAAGTTGTTGAAATGTGTTAATTTATCGCTATGCAGCCGTAGGTTTAGGTCAATTGCCGGCCACAACCCCTACACCGCCACATCGGCTTTGATGTGCGGGTGCGGATCGTAGCCGACGAGCTTGAAGTCCTCGTACCTGAACTTGAAGATCGACGTCACCTCGGGATTGATCTCCATCCTCGGCAGGGTCCGCGGCGTACGACTCAGCTGCTCGTCCGCCTGCTCGAGGTGATTGAGATAGAGGTGCGCATCACCGAACGTGTGCACGAACTCACCCGCTTTGAGACCCGTCACTTGCGCCATCATCATCGTCAGCAGCGCGTACGAGGCGATGTTGAACGGCACGCCTAGGAAGATGTCCGCCGAGCGCTGATAGAGCTGGCACGAGAGCCGGCCTTCCGCCACGTAGAACTGGAACAGGCAGTGGCACGGCGCCAGCGCCATGTCCGGCACATCGGCCGGATTCCACGCCGATACGATCATCCGCCGGCTGTCGGGATTGGTCTTCAGCGTCTCGACGATCTCAGTAATCTGATCGATGGTCTGCCCATCCGGGCTCGCCCACGAGCGCCACTGCTTGCCATACACCGGGCCAAGGTCGCCATTTTCATCCGCCCACTCGTCCCAGATGCTGACGCCGTTCTCCTTCAGGTACGCCGTGTTGGTATCGCCGGCGAGAAACCAGATCAGCTCGTGAATAACGCTTTTGAGATGGACCTTCTTCGTCGTCACCAGCGGAAAACCGTCCGCGAGGTCAAAGCGCATCTGATGCCCGAACACACTGCGTGTGCCGGTCCCGGTACGGTCGGTCTTGCGCACACCTTCATCACGAACGCGGCGCATCAGGTCGAGATACTGCTGCATGACTTCTATATAGGCCGATTCCAGGCGCCGCGGGATCAACCCGCCGGCACGGGCAGCGTGACGGAATAAAGCACCAGGGCAACGACGGTATTATACACCGCGTGGCAGAAGATGGTCACCCAGGCGCTCCCCGTTCGCACCAGCAGCCACGAGAAATAAAGGCCGATCGCCAACACTTCTATGAGCCCGAACAGCGAGTAGCCATAGTGTAGGGCCGTCCACAAGGCCGCCGTGAGCAATGCCGTCCCAAGAATTCCCAGCCTCGATTTGGCTAGACCTGAGAACAGGAAGCCGCGGAACAGCAGTTCCTCTGACAATGGCGCACCGATCCCGATCACGACCAATGCCACGAGCGCCGTATTGCCCGCCAGCATATCCTTGAAAACCTTGAGATCGTCGACGACGACCTCGGGCCGCCACCACATCAGGAAGGCGGTCCAGGCACCTGTCGCAATAAACATCGGCAGCGGCGCCCAGGCGAGCACGCCCCAACCCTGCTGCGGCCGCCGCAGCGCCAGCGTCTCCCAGCGGTTCGAAGCAAAAAAACCTGCCGCTACGATGGTCAGCACGACGACGCCGATCTGCAGACCGCCCATCCAGGCAACCACCACCTCCAGTGGCGTTGCTTGTGGCAGCGGACCTGTCGCGCCCGCACTGAGCAAGGCGCCGACAACAATCGAGAACACGATTCCGACGGCCGCCGCCCCAGCAAAAATGGCAAGCGTTGCCGGCAACACCGCCCATGCCGGCCAGCCCGTCCTGGGGACATACGCAGCCCCGGTCTCGAGCGGGCCTTCCTCGACGATTGGAACAGACAGCTTGCGGCTCCCGGTTAGGCTGCACCCCTCGGAAGGTGCGACTTCGCGTGCATCCCGCCTATATCATGCCTTCGCCGTTGATGACCGGGCCATATTTTCGCGCACCGCCTCGATAGTGCACCGCCTGCGACATGCTCACCGCAGCCTTCCCGCATCCTTCACCGGGCGTTCCAACATCCCGCGGAAGAGGCAGGCTTTTTTTCTTCCGCGTCTGCATCTATATTGAGCATGTCGGATTCGTCCGGCTATGGCGATAAACGCGGTCGTAATAAGCCGATCGGACCCGGGGGCAGTACCCGGCGCCTCCACCAAATGCCGCCGACAGACGCAACGACCTGCATCTGACTGGCCGATGGACAGCTGCGGAGCAATCCGCGGCGGCATTTGATGGGGGCGAACTAGGATCGACGAAGGTGTAAAGGACTTTGCTTTTGCTCGGCATGGTTCCGCCGTCATCGGGCCATTCAGAATAGTTGCCAATGACAACTATGCTGAGGCTGCTGTCGCTGCGTAACGCAGTGCCAAAAGCCTGAACTTGAAGCCCTTTCCCTTAGCCGGGTAAGGCGCGGTCCGGAGGGCACCGGGCAACAGAAGCCCTCCACTTTAGCTCGAGCGTATTCCACGCGCTCGGGTGCGATCGGGGACCAATAGCGAGACCGATGCCGGCCGAGCCGACGATTGATTATGAGACCTTAGCGCAAGACGCCATGCGTGGCGTGGTGCGTGCGGTACTCTCCCAGGCAGCCAAGTCGGGCTTGCCTGGCGATCACCATTTCTACATCTCCTTCGACACCGCAGCCTCCGGCGTGGTGCTCTCGAAGCGTTTGAAGGAAAAGTATCCTTCAGAGATGACGATCGTGCTTCAGCACCGGTTCTGGGATCTCGCCGTCAACGAGGATGAATTCGAGGTGAAGCTCACCTTCGATGGCATCCCCGAACGGCTTGTCGTTCCCTACACCGCCATTCGCGTCTTCTTCGATCCTTCCGTGCGCTACGGCATCCAATTCGAGGATCCGGACGCAGCACCCGAAGGCAGCGAAAGTGTCAGCGATCGTCTCTCGTCCGGTCGCACGCCCGAACGCGCAACCGGCGGTCGTCCCAACCTGCGTTCGACCGCCCCCAAGAAGCCGCGTGTTCCGCGCAAGGCGAAGACCGACCTGCCGACCAACGCGCAGCAATCATCACCGAACGTCGTTCCGGTCCAGGCAGCCAGTGGACCAGCACCCGTGCCGCCGACGCAACTGCGCCCGGCCACGGCACCGGCAGCAACGACTGCCTCCGCCGAAGAGAAGACCACCGCCGAGGCAGAGGACAAATCCCCCGCCGAGAAGCCGCGCCAGGACAACGGCGGCGCGCAGATCGTGCGCCTCGACGCCTTCCGCAAGAAATAGCCGTCGCGGCGCCCCCATCGCGTGCGCACCTTAACGGCGCAGCATAAGCATGAGAGCCGCAAAAAAAATCGGAACGCTATCGTGTAACGAAATCGCGCGGTCCCTGTTTCCGGGGCTGCGCGCAAGCTGCTGCAAATTTGACAGGCATTTCGCGGTGTAACACCGCCAAACAATTTCGCGTACCCCGTAGCGTAACGATCAACACGCTTCAGGAGACAACGCCATGAACAGATCAATCACCGCCGCTATTTGCATTGCCATCGCCGCCGCAGTCGCCGGTCCTGCTTTCGCCGCTGGCGCCGACGAAGGCTCCCTCTCCAACAAAGTGATGCGCGATGCTCCCGGAACCATGGGCGGCCATACCGCCAACCCGACCGCAGTCCCCGACACGGGTAGCGCCACTCAGAAAGCCATGAACGATCTCCCCGGTACGCACGGCGGCTCGACGTCAACGCCGAACGCTGTGCCGAAGAGCGGCTCCGTCACGCAAAAGGCGATGGAGGATCATCCGGGCACGCACTGAACGCGCTTCGCAACAAAGACGCCGACGCGTCGGCCCACCGACACTTCGGCGTCTCGCATCTCCAGACAGTCAAATCGGGGAACGTTACAGCGCGCGGCAGAAATATTCTTACGTAACTCCATGGCCCCTCGCGCCGTAATCCTCCTCGGACGGGAAAAACATCAGGAGTTACCGATGCAGAAGATTCTTCTCACCGCATGCGCGCTCGCACTCTCTATTTCTCTGGCCCAGGCCGCCGAGCCGATGAGCAAAGATGGCGGCGCCATGGGCGACACTCATATGGATTCCATGGCGCCAAAAGGCGGCACCGACTCCATGATGAGCGATGACAAGATGATGCAAGACGACAAGATGGGTACCCACGACGGCATGAAGGCCGACGACAAGATGATGCCCGATGACAAGATGGGCGGCGACAAGATGATGGGTGACGAGAAGAAGTAGCCCCGACGACGCCGCAAATTGAAATCGGCGGCGCCGACAGGACCATGAGCCCGCGACGCCGCCGATTTGATATCCCAAGACACCAACGGACGCTTACGATGAGCGCAGCAGAGCCGCATCGATCGGCTGCTTGCGCACCCGAATGCCCGTCGCTGCATAAACAGCATTGAGCACGGCAGGCGCGAGCGCCGACGTCCCTGGCTCGCCGATACCCCCAGGCGCCTCACTGCTCTTCACCACCTCGACCTCGATCTTCGGCGCCTCGTCGATACGCAGCACGCGGTAGCTGTCGAAATTCGACTGTTGCACCCGCCCATCCTTCAGCGTGATCTCACCCCACAGCGTCGCGCTGATGCCAAAGACGATTCCGCTCTGGATTTGTGCCTCGACCGTGTTGGGATTGACCACCTGCCCGCAGTCCACCACCGCGTAGACGCGATCGACGTGCACCTCGCCGTCATCGGAGACCGTCACCTCCGCCACTTCCGCAACGTAAGAGCCGAATGCGCTCAGCAGCGCGATGCCCCGCCCCTTCCGCGCCCCCATCGGTGTGCCCCAGTTCGACATCGCCGCCACACGGTCGAGCACGTAACGCGCACGCGGGCTCTTTCCCGTGAGCTCGCGACGAAACTCGACCGGATCTTTCTTCGCCGCCGCCGCCAGCTCGTCGATGAAGCTCTCGACGACATAGGCATTGCGAGTCGGTCCAACTCCGCGCCAGAACGCCGTCGGAATCCCGGGCGGCTCCTCGCGCACATAATCAACGAGCAAATTCGGGATGTCGTAGGGAAGCTCGGTCGCCCCGTCGACGGCATCAATATCGATGCCACCCTTGAACGACTCCGGGAAGAACCGGGCCATGATCGACGATCCGGTGATGCGATGCTTCCACGCGACGAGCTTGCCGTCGCCATCCAGACCCGCACTGATCCGGTCGTAATAGTACGGCCGGTACATGTCGTGCTGGATATCCTCCTCGCGGCTCCAGATAACCTTCACCGGATCCCTCGACTGCTTAGCGATGCGTGCCGCTAGCACGATGAAGTCAAACTCGAGCCGCCGGCCGAACCCGCCGCCCAGAAGGCTGTTGTGGATGCGCACCTTATCGCGATCGATGCCCAGAACCTCCGAAACGGCAAGCTGCGCATTGCTGGGTATCTGCGTGCCGACCCAAATATCGCAGCTGTCCGGCTTCACGTGCACGGTGCAGTTCACAGGCTCCATCGTGGCGTGCGCGAGGAACGGGTTCTCATAAATGCTGTTGAGCTTCGTCGCCGCTGCGCTCAAGGCCGTCGCGGCGTCTCCTTCCTTCTTGGCAACGACGCCGTCTCGCTTCGACGCCTTCGCCAGAGCCGCGACGATGTCCGCGGTGTCGAGCTTGGCGTTCGGCCCATCATCGAACTTCGGCTCGGCTGCCTCCAGCCCCTTCTTCGCAGCCCAATAGTGATCCGCGATCACGGCGACCGCCTCGTCGAGCTTGGCGACCTGCCGCACGCCGGGCACGGCAACCGCGGCCGCCTCGTTCACGGAGGCAAGCTTGCCGCCGAACACCGGGCAGATCGCAATTGCTGCGACCTTCATGCCGGGCACCTGCGCATCGATCCCGAACTTTGCCGTCCCGTTCACCTTCTCCGGCCCGTCGAGCCGCTTGACCGACGTGCCGATGATGCGGAATTGGCTGGGGTCCTTCAGCGTAACCTTGCTGGGCACAGACAGCTTGGCGGCGTCGTCGACGAGCGCCCCGTAACCGATCCTCTGGCCGCTCTTGGCATGGATCACATGGCCGTTTGCGGTCGTCAGTTCGACCACTCCGACGGCGAGCTTCGCCGCCGCCGCCTCCAGCAGCATCAGCCGTGCCGCCGCCCCAGCCTCACGCATCGGCTTGTAGAAACCGCGGATTGCCGTCGAGCCGCCCGTGATTTGCGCGCCGCCCACGGCCGGGTTGCCATAGAGCTTGTCGCTCGGCGGCGAGCGCTCGAAGCCAACCGCACTCATATCGACGTCGAGTTCCTCGGCCACCAGCATCGGCAGCGAGGTATAGGTGCCCTGGCCCATCTCGATCGACGGAGAGATCACCGTCACTTTGCCATCGCGGCCTATGCGGATGAACGCGTTCGGCGCGAACTCGGCCACCGGCATGCTGCCCGGCTCTGCATCTGCGGCGTCACCCCACCCGATCAGCAACCCGCCGCCCACAGCCGCGCCCGCCTGAAGAAACCGGCGCCGGGAGAGCTCGCCCGTCGCGCCAGCCGATGACTTCGCATTGAGCATGACCGACCTCACTCGCCTGTGGCGGCCTTCGCCGCCTCTTTGACAGCCTCGCGGATGCGCACATAGGTGCCGCAGCGGCAGATGTTGCCCGACATACCCTGATCGATATCGGTATCGCTTGGCTCAGGCGTCGCCGCGATCAGGGCTGCCGCCGTCATGATCTGACCGGATTGGCAATAGCCGCACTGGACCACATCCAGATTCAGCCACGCTTCCTGCACCGCCTTGCCAGCCTTCGTCGCGCCAACACCCTCGATTGTCCTGACTTCGCGGTCGGCAACATCCGAGACTTGCGTGAGACATGACCGGATTGGCTCACCGTCGAGGTGCACCGTGCACGCCCCACACTGCCCAATTCCACAGCCGAACTTGGTCCCCGTCATCCCGAGAACATCGCGGATCACCCACAACAGCGGGGTGTCGTCCTCCACCGGCACGGAAACGTTCGCGCCATTGACGCTGAAATCGACCATGCTGGCTTACTCCCTCCGCATAGGGTTTGGCTGCAAAGGAATATAAGCGGTCGCAAGGAGTTCGCCACCGGGCTTTTCCGGAGGCTGCTGCACTCCGGAGTGGCTGGAAAAGAACGGGGCGAGACGCACGCTCTCCACGCACGTCTCGCCCCGATGGCATAGTGGGTCGCTGGCTGTCCGGCCTAAACCGGGCGGTTCTCGTTGCGGTTCTTGACCGGCTCCATGCGCTCGACGCCTTGTTCGAAGCTGATCGGCTCGTAAGAGGTGCTGAGTCCCATGACCCGATCGAGCACGTAGTCCAGCTTGCCGGCGGAATCGAGCTTCTTGATATCGTTCTTCTCGATCCCCATCAGCTCGAGCACTTCTTTCCACACCGTCGATTCATCGCAGGGCAGCACCTCGAAGGTGATGCCATTGATGGTCACCTTGTACTTGGCCAGGAGGTCGATGTTGTTGCAGAAGACGATATGCGTGCCGCCGGGCTCCAGCAGGTCCCCCAGCACATTGATGAGGTCGCCCAGATAGGCGAACGAGTGCAGGTAGCCGACCAGCACCGGGATTGTCGGTTTTCCTTCCTCGACGACGGTCAGCACCTGCTCCATGGAATAGTCCGGCGGCCGCTTCTCGTCCGCGAGCTGGGCTTGGAACTTCAGCGCAATCTCGCCGCGGAACCCATAGCGGCCGGGCTTCGTTGTTGGCCCTTTGAAAACTGCATTCAGAAGGCGTCCCTCCTGAGCCAGCCGGTTGAGGGCAGTATTCTCGATCGTCGTCATCCAGATCTCCGAACGTCGGGTTTGCGACAAACACGGTTTCGCGGTGGTGCGGTGCAAAAACCTTGCCGACCTGTTTTTGGCCCCCGACATGGGTCAGTCGAAGCCTGAGCCCGCCGACCTGCGCCGCCCAGTTGAGCCTCGACACCGCGCGGATCAGAACGCATCCGGCGCAAGCGACCGATCGAACGTTCATTCACCGAAAGCCAGCGCTCTTCCCGCGCCTGCCAAGTTGCGCGAACTCATCAGCGCACGGCCCATGCGGCTGCGACCGGCCACATGCAAGCGTCCTTCGCCAGCACGCAGCCATTCCTCCGACTGCGCACCGGAAGCGCGTTCGCACGCGCTGCGACACGCAAGCCGCTGCAAGCATTCATCATGCATCAGTGCCAATCGCAGCTGATCGCGACACCTGACTCACCTTGCACACAAGCGCACTACGCGATGATTGTTTGATCGCACTCATCGCGCACCGTAACGATGTGCAAACTCATCTTTCACATCGCGACGTTCGTAAGCATCGACGGCGGAGAGATTCCTCGCTACAACATCTCCTCCCGCGATTGAGATGCCCATGCCCGAAGCTGGACGCCCTCCGCAAACGCACTACGCCGCAACGCCGCGACGCCGTCGCAGCAGTTTCCGGCGACATCGAACTTGTTGTCGTGCGCTCAAGTGGTGCTGCCAGTCCGGTGCCGCACGCTACCGGCGCTCCGATGTGTGTGAGGCCCAAAGCCTCAGCCGGCTGCATCTCTCTCAATCGAATGGTTACCCGATGCTTGCCGGGCGCCGCTGCCGCGCAACGTCCGAGCGGGTCCGTTCAACTGCAAAGCGCTGCCAGGCACTGCGCCGTCAGCTCAATCGCCGCTGCTCACGCCCATGCATGAGCTCTGGATGGCATCTGCTTCCGCAGAACGCGTCCCATAGCCTTTGCGCCTCGTTCAGGCCGCGTTCTCAGAGAAAAACTGCGCCAGCAGCTGTCCAACCTGCTCTGGCTGCTCCTCACAAACGAAGTGCCCGCCGCCAACTTCGTGACCGCAGACGTTTTTGGCCCACGCGGACCAAGTCTTGAGCGGTTCCGAACGGGCAACACCGAATTCCGCGCTCCAGATCGCCATTAATGGCGCAGCGATCTTCGTGACGCCGCGATCCTTTTCGTCGAGCGCGCGGTCGACCAGCCAACCAGCCCGATAGTCCTCGCACGAAGCGTGAATCGTGGCTGGATCCACGAAGCATGCGACATAGTCGGCCATGTTTTCTCGGGCGAACGAGAACCCCCGCCCGGCCCAGTTCAGCATCGTCGTCCGCAGATAAAACTCCGCATCCCCCCCGATGAGCTGCTCTGGCAACGGATGCGGTCTGGCGAGGAAGTACCAATGGTACATCGCCATGGCGCCCTCCGCGGTCATCCGCGCCCAGACGTCGGCGGTAGGGATGATGTCGAGAACCGCTATCGCCGAAACCGCCTGAGGATGATCCAGCGCCAGCCGATACGCCACACGCCCACCGCGATCGTGCCCGGCCACCGCGAAGCGCTCGAACCCCAGCGCGGCCATGGTCGCAAGCTGGTCCTTGGCCATGGTGCGTTTCGCGTAGACGGTCTCTCCCCCATCCCCGGCGGGTTTGTCTGAGCGGCCATAGCCGCGCAGATCGGGAATGACCACCGTGAAGCGTTCCGCCAGCGCCGGAGCGACAGCCCGCCACATCACGCGCGTCTGCGGATACCCGTGCAGTAGCAGCAGCGGCGGCCCCGAGCCCCCGACGAGAGCATCGATCGTCACGCCCTCACCCGGCAGACGCCGGCGCTGAAACCCCGCGATCAGCCCCTCGGGAAGCTCAATCGGCATGCAGCCCGGTCCGCACCATCGTCGACACGTCCGTATACATGCCTAGGATCGGCGACAGCACCTTGTGCATCACGTTCTTCGAAACCAGCGTGTCGTGCAGCGCCAGGTAGTCGATGCCTGTGGTCAGGAAGCACTGCACCGCATCGCGCGGCGTCTCGACGATGGGCTCGCCCTTCACGTTGAACGAGGTGTTAAGCAACACCGGCACACCCGTCCGCGCCTCGAAAGCCTCCAGCAGCCGATAAAGCCGCTCGTTGCTCTCACGCCGCACTGTCTGCACCCGCGCGGTGCCATCGACATGCACGATTGCTGGGATGCGATCCCGCCACTCCGGCTTGACGTGCTTAGCCACCAGCATGAACGGAGACTCTTCCTCGCCCTCGAAAATCTCAGCCGCGCGCTCGGCGAGCACGATGGGTGCGAACGGGCGGAACGCCTGCCGGTGCTTCACGCGCTTGTTAAGGATGTCCTTCATCTCCGCCGTGCGCGGGTCGGCAATGATGCTGCGGTTACCGAGCGCGCGCGGACCGAACTCCGACCGCCCCTGGAACCAGCCGAACACCTTCCCTTCCGACAACAGCCGTGCCGTATCAGCGAAGATGTCCTCGCTCTTGTCGACCTGCGTCTCCAGGCGGGCCAACCCGGTCGTCAGCGCGCCCTCAATGTCCTTTTCCTCATACGACTTGCCGAAGTTCGCATGCGTGATGACGTACGACCGCTTGTTGCCCTGCAGATGCAGGTAGCCATAGTACGCGCAGCCGATAGCGATCCCGTCATCGCCGGCCGCCGGCTGTATCCAGACGTTCTCAAACCCCGACTCGCGCGCCAGCCGCCCATTGGCGACACAGTTGAGCCCGACGCCACCCGCGATGCACAGGTTCTTGGCGCCCGTCGTCTCGCGCAGCCACCGTGCACGCTCCAGCAGCACCGTCTCCGTGTCGTGCTGCACCCGCCAGGCGAGGTCCTCCCAGCCGGACCGGTTGCGGCTCTTCTCCCAATCCTGATCGATGTCCGGCAGCCACAGCTTGTTGAATGCCGCGGTCCACTGCGGCACGTCGAGGTTGCCGTTCTCGATGCTAAGCAGCGGCTGCACCCGGTCCGGCCGACCGTACGGGGCCAGCCCCATCACCTCGCCGCACTTATTCCAGTCGCCGAAAATGTAGCTCGACACCCGGCTATAGAGAGCGCCGAGCCCCGGCATGAAGAAAAACTCGTCGCTGAGAAAGCCGCGCGTCGGCTGCAGCCACACCTTCTTCAGCGTCGTCAGCTCCGAGTCCTTGAAGCTGTAATAGCTTTCCGATTCACGCGCCAAGGGCTCGACGCCTTCCGTCATCTGTCCCGGCTCGTGAACATCGCAAGCGTAGTTGCCGACCCCGTCGACAATCATCACCACGCCCTCATCGAACGGCGAGGCGGCGAAGGCGCTGTAAGCATGTGCGACGTGGTGCGAGACCGTGACGACCTTGTCCGACTTGGCGCGGTAGAGCGGATTTTTGCCGACCTGACGCCGCTCGCTCGTCGCGAGGAACTCCGGCACATCCTCGTACGCCAGCCGCTCCTCCATATCCTCGACGGGCAGCACGTAGCAGTTGCGCACGACGAGATCGACATCGCCTAGCTTAATGCCTTCTGCTTCAAGGCAATAGTCGACCACCTCCTGATAGAAGCCGGTCGCGTGCTTCTCGCGCGTGATGCGTTCCTTCGAGATCGCGTAGGCAATCTCGCCGTCGCGCAACAGACAAGCGCTGACATCATGATCGTAGGCATTGATTCCGAGAACGTACGCGTGCTTCTTCGACATCGACTTCTCGTTCCCTAGGCTCGGTTGAATCAAATTATTCGCAGACCAACCACTGTCACTGACATTGAGCTGGATTTTCGGCACGTCTCGCTTGGCAGCGCCAGCAAAAAGCGCAATACTGCCGCACTCTCAAGTCTACATGCCGGGGTGCCTTCCGAATTGGTCGGGTGGCGTCTTGCATTCTTGCTGAAGACCGCTGTCGCGGTGACTAAGGCCGGAGGCATTCGAATGGCAGATAACCTCGTTACGACAACAAAAAAAGTTGGATACGGACTGCGCACGCTAGGACAGGGCGTGCGCCGTGGTGTTGTTGCTGTCAGCGCCGCCGTCGCGATGATCGTGATCTATGGCATCGGCTCGGTCGGCAGTTATGGGCTCAGCCTTGCGGGTATCTCCGCGCTCTCGCTGGCCACGACCTCAACCCCGGCAAGCGCCCGTCGGCGTCGCCGCAGAGGTCCAGCAGTTTGGTATGGCCGCCGGCGCAGACGGCGGCGGTTCCGTCGGCGTCGCCGCGGCGGCGTCTACTTCTACTTCGGTTAAGCGACGGATACCTCATCCAGGGGATCTAACGTAGCGGCGCTTCTTCGCGAACAGTGCGATGGCGAGCGCCGCTACCTCGCAGGTATTCCGATGGGAAGGCTCGGGCGCCCGGGCCAAAGTCCCCGCTGGCTGTCGCCTTTCATCCTGCAGGTTCATCACGGGTTAGGCACCACACGTCGATGGCGGTGCATCGATGGACACGGCGTGATTCTAATCCCGCAAGTGAGGCTCTGACTCACCGGCCACCCCAAGTAGGTCGATGCACCATTGTGTGAACACGCTGACCTTTGCAGCCCGATGCCGTCGCGACGGGTAGATCGCGTAGAGCGGGAAGGTCTCGCCCGGCCAATCGGGGAAGAGCTCGACCAGCTTGCCCTGCTCTATCAGGCGCTGACTACCCAGCTGCATGATCTGGGCAATACCAGCACCTTCTTGGCAGGCGCCGATCATCGTCTCCACATCTGATACCATCAACCGGGCCGGTGGGCGTACTGGCACGACCTCAGCCCCGCGTCGAAACTCCCACGCGAAGGGACGGCCAGTGAGAGGATCCTGATAGTCGATGCACTCGTGATCGATGAGGTCACGTGGATGCGCCGGGCGTCCGTGCTCCGCCAGATAGCGAGGAGAGGACACGGTCAGTATCCGAGTCTCCAGCAGCTTGCGGACCGTGAAGCCCCTGACTGGCGGCTCGCCAAAACGCAGCGCCATGTCGAAGCCGTCCGCCACGAGATCACCGATCTGGTCGCGCATGATGAGTTCAAGCCGCAACGCGCGGTGGGCGCCAAGGAAACGTGCCAGATCGCGCGACAGCACAAGGCGCAACAGGAATGGATCGACGTTCACGCGCAGGCGGCCATGCACCCGCTCGGCGCTGCCCGCCGCATCCAGCGCAGCCTGCTCTATGCCATCGAGGTGCGGCCCGACCTGTTCCCAGAACCGGCGTCCTTCGTCAGTCAACCTCAGGGTACGCGTCGTACGGTCCAGCAAGCGCACGCCCACGCGCGCCTCTAGCCTCTGAATCGCGCGGCCGACGCCCGATTGCGTGAGGCCCAGGGCCTCCCCCGCGCGCGTCATCGTTCCCGCTTCGACGACCGCCATCAACACCGTTACGCCAGAAAGCAGTCTTCCATCATAAGGCGCGAATTCATGACCTCCAGTCCGCAATGTTATGACAGAACGGCGCTGCACTGGGAAGTATTGGTGCGCTAGAGGCATCGGAGAAACCCGGAAGGAGTATCCGATGGAGCAGCAGTCAACAGTTCTCGTCCTCGGCGCATCGCGCGGTCTCGGCCTTGCCCTGACTGAGGAATGGCTCTCGCGCGGGTGGCGCGTGATTGCCACGGTGCGAAGGCCTTCGGATCAACTAGACGCGCTTGCCGCCCGGTTCGCGGGCAGACTTGAGATCGAGAGTACCGACATTAACGACGCCGCCACCGTGCGCTCTCTTCGCCAGCGGCTGGAAGGGCGCGGTCTCGACGTCCTCTTCGTCAACGCCGGCATTGCCCGCGCGATCGAGGAGAGTCCGGTCAGCGCGGCCGAAGCCGACTTTCTCGACATGATGCTGACCAATGCCTTCTCGCCCGTGCGTTCGGTCGAATTGTTGCGCGATCTTGTGCCATCCGGCGGTACCATCGCCGTGATGACATCGGAGCTTGGCAGCATCGCGAACGCCAATGGTTCGTGGCAGCTCTATTCGTCCAGCAAGGCCGCGCTCAACATGCTCATGAAGGGCTATGCGGCACAGCACGCCGGCGACGGCCATGCGCTTCTGCTCGTCGCGCCGGGTTGGGTGCGGACCGAGATGGGCGGCGCGGACGCGTTACTGTCGATTGAGGAGAGCATTCCGCTGGTGGTCGACATGGTTGAAGCCAATCGCGGCAAGCCAGGCCTGCGCTATATCGATCGGTTCAACAGGCCACTTCCCTGGTAACCGCCGCAGAGTACAGACCGGGCGCAGCGCATCAGGGAAAAATTCGATCAGTTCTCGTCCTTAACGACCACCCGGCTCGTTAGCGATAGGTGATTTCGATGCGAACCGCCGCCAAGCCTGACGTTAGAGATGGGTTTCGCAGTGGCTCTTTTGGCCGCTGCACCGGCAGCTTTCCTCCTTCTCACACTCGGCCTATATTCCGGCCATGCAAGAACCCACCATAGATCGCGCCGCGATGGGCCGCCTCGCCAAAGCGCTCAGCTTCATTTGCGGCCCCCAGCACCCGACCACCATTGCCCTGCAGACCGCCTCCGACAGCGGCGCCGAGCGAGACATCAAGGCTGCACGCGCGGCATTCCTCAAGCTCAAGCCTTCCGATCGCAATTCGGCGCTTGCCATGCTGCGCGACGTCGACTGACTCCCGCCCAATCCCACCAACTGCCTGCTGCCCTCACGGCCTGAGAAGTGCTATGGCGGCGGCAATCTCCCACATTCGATATCTGGACTTTGCCGATGACAGCCAAGCAGACCCGCACCGAGACAGACACGTTCGGCCCCGTCGAAGTCGAATCCGACAAGTATTGGGGTGCCCAGGCCCAACGCTCGCTCGGCAACTTCAAGATCGGCTGGGAGAAGCAGCCGCTCCCCATCATCCGCGCCCTCGGCATCATCAAGCGCGCCGCCGCCGAGACCAACATGGCGCTCGGCCGCCTCGATCCGAAAATCGGCGACACCATCGTCAAGGCCGCACAGGAAGTGATGGAGGGCAAGCTCGATAGCCACTTCCCCCTCGCAGTCTGGCAGACGGGCTCCGGCACCCAGTCCAACATGAACGCTAACGAGGTGATCTCCAACCGCGCCATTGAAATGCTGGGCGGCGAGATGGGCTCCAAGAAGCCTGTGCACCCGAACGACCACGTCAACATGAGCCAGTCGTCGAACGACACGTATCCCACGGCCATGCACATCGCCTGCGCCGAGGAGATCGTCCATCGGCTGTTGCCAGCGCTGCAGAAGCTGCGCAATGCGCTCAACGACAAGGCGCAGGCCTGGAAGCACATCATCAAGATCGGCCGCACCCATACGCAGGACGCAACCCCGCTCACACTCGGCCAGGAGTTCTCCGGCTACACGCAGCAGGTTGAGAACGGCATCAAGCGTATCGAGCAAACGCTTCCCTCGCTGATGGAATTGGCTCAGGGCGGAACCGCTGTCGGCACCGGCCTCAATGCGCCCAAGGGCTTCGCCGAAAAGATCGCCGAGAGCATCGCCGCCATCACGCAGCTTCCGTTCACTTCGGCGCCCAACAAGTTCGAAGCGCTCGCCGCCCACGACGCCATGGTGATGACGCACGGGGCTATCAACACGCTCGCGGCCGGCCTGTTCAAGATTGCCAACGACATCCGCTTTCTGGGGTCGGGCCCGCGCTCCGGTCTCGGTGAGCTGGCGCTGCCCGAGAACGAGCCCGGCTCCTCCATCATGCCGGGCAAGGTCAATCCGACCCAGTGCGAAGCGATGACCCAGGTGTGCGTTCAGATCTTTGGCAATAACGCCGCCATCACGTTTGCCGACAGCCAGGGCCACTTCGAGCTCAACGTTTACAACCCGGTGATGGCCTATAACTTCCTCCAGTCGGTGCGACTGATGGCCGACGCCGCTGTCTCCTTCACTGACAATTGCGTTGTCGGCATCGAGCCGCGCGTAGACAACATCAAGGCGGGCCTCGAGCGCTCGCTCATGCTCGTCACCGCGCTCGCGCCCAAGATCGGCTACGACGCTGCCGCCAAAATCGCCAAGACCGCGCACAAGAACGGCACCACGTTGCGCGATGAAGCGGTCGGCGGCGGTTACGTCACCGACAAGGAGTTCGACGAGATCGTCGACCCCAGCAAGATGATCGGCCCGGACTAGTCCGCTTCACCTTCCCTTTTGGATTTCGAGCCATGACCGCCGAGATCATCAATCTGAGACGAGCACGCAAAGCCAAGCTGCGGCGTGAGGCGGAGGTGCTCGCCGACGAGAACCGCGCCAAGTTCGGCCGCTCCAAACACGAGCGCGAGGCAACCCGCGCCGAAGCCGAACTGAATGCCCGCCGGCTCGAAGCCATGCGCCGCGAGTCTGACGACCGGGAGACCTGACATGGCCACCGGCGTCGAGGCTCCGTCACTTCAACAGATGGCGCGTCCGTCGAAGCGCTCTTTCACCATCGGCGGCCATCGCACTTCCATTTCCATGGAAGCCCCATTCTGGGATGCGTTGCAGCAGGTGGCCGCGTTGGAGAATACCTCTCTCGCCGGCCTCGTAGCGACCATCGACAAGGCCCGCGGCGAAGCCGGGCTCTCGAGCGCCGTGCGCGTCTGGATCCTCGACTATTTTCGCCAGCGCGCGCTGCCGCCGCCGGTCTGATCCCGCCGCACTGATCAGTTCGTATTCATCAGGTTGCGCAGCACCTGTTCGTTCGGACGGACCTGTCGCTGCGGCTGTACGCGCCGCGGACGATACGCAGGAACCGGTTCGGCAGCAGGCGGAATGCTGCCGGCCTCAGTTGGGGCACCGAGCGCCGGATCCGCCGCCTGCGCAGCACCGAACGTCTGACCCTCCTGCCCTGGAGCGGGCGGCACCGAAAGGCCCGCAGCACTCGCACTGCTCGGCGGGATCGCCGGTGTCACGGGTCCGCTGCTCTGCTGCGTTGTCGAATCGGTCGGAGTCGCTGCCGCTGGCGGATCGGACGGCATCAGGCCGCCTTCAGCCGGTCCGGGGACCGGAGGAGCCGGCGTGCTTTCGTCGGACTCGAGCGCTTTTCTCCGCTCTTCATCGCGCTGTGCACGCTCTGCATCCGCCTTGTGCAGCCGTTCCAGTTGGTCGGCATCGAGTTCCATCTTGCGGATCGCCAGCTCGCGCTCCAGCGGCTCCACCGTGATGCGCTGATCGAGAGTCCACAGGTTGGCGAGCGCACCGGTGTAGACGACACCGACACTAGGCAATGCCCCATGGCGTGGCTTCTCCGCCTGCGGCACATCCGGCCCGCGCGGCTCGACAACCCAGGCGCTGTCCACCATCAGCGAAGCAAGGTCGACAGTCGTCTCGACCTTTGTCTTTCCCGCGTCGGATTCCAGCGTCACCAGCGCGAGCTTGGCCGCGCCGTCCGCAATGTCGATGGCTACCGTCCTCGGGCCGATTTTCACTTTGTTGGCGTCGATCTGACTGCGCAGAGCGCTTGCAAGCGCTTCGCCGCTGCCGCCAGCATCGCCGCTCAGCACAGCTTCGGAGGTTGTCACGACCGCCAGCGGCGTCGGCGCCGCCACGGCAATGTCGCCCAGTTGCAGCTCACCCTTGCCGCTCACCACCGAAACGAGCGCACCAGGCGTCGACGCATGCCCGGAGAACTCCAGCGCCAGCGATGCCTTCTGATCCTTCACGCCGTCGGCCGCCTGCCCCGGCTGCACCGCACGCACCTGCATGTCGCCTATGCGCACGTTTGCCTTGAGGCTCGCGCCGCCCGGCGCCCGATCGAGCGCGACGTTGGCTGTCATGTCCCCGCCCAGCACTTTGCCGGCAAGGTTGCTGATTGCGATTTTCCCCGGGGCCAGTTCGACTTCGGCCTTGGCCTTCGCAACGGCCATTTTCTCCGTCAGCACCAGACTGCCGAAGGTGACGTTGAGCTTACCTTCGACACCATCGAGCGCAGCGAAGTCGAAGGCATGCTCAGGCCAGATGGTCTTGCCTGCCGCAAGCGGCTCGGCGCCGGGCGCTTCGGCCACCTCCTGCCGATCGAGCACGAATGCCAGCAATCCCGGAATGGTCGCTTGATCGACATCGAGCGCACCGGTGACGATGGCCGCACCCTCGCTCGGATAAGAAAGCGCAACCGCGCCCGATACCTTGCTGCCGCCGAGCGTCAGCCGCTCCGGATGCAGCTCGAAGGTATGATCGCTCGAGACGACGCGCATCGAGCCGTTGACCGCGATCTGCTCCAACGACGTGCCGCCACCGAGGCCGGCAACCTCCATCACGTCGGCCAGACCGTTGGCCGCAACGCGCAGTTCGCCGTCGAGACCGCGCTGACCATCTGCTGGCAGTGTTACGCGCCCATCGTAGCCCAGGAACAGGTTTGGCGCCTTCACCGATGCCGTCGCCGTCATGCCGCTGAGGCCGGTGCCAACAGCCTTGAAGAATATCTCGCCCGCGATCGGAGTGGCTTTAGAGCGTACGACGGACGGACGCCCGCTCATCGCTTCCCACGCTGCTCCGACATCCGCGCTGTTGACGGTCGCGGTGACATCCGCCGGGCCCGCCCGCCATCCATCGAGACCGCCATCGAGAAGCGCGCTCATCACCAGCCGCCCGCCGCTTTGCACGCTGCCATCGATGGAGACATCTGCCGACTGCGGCAGGCGCCTGCCAAGCTCGACGGAGCCCGCGAGACGCAATGGCGTAAGCGCGGAAAGCGCGTCTGCCTGGCGGCGCGTTTCATCATCAAGATCGAACAGTGCCACCAGCGTGCCGAACGCCTCCTTACTCGGCGCCGCGATGGTCCAGTGCAGCGACCCGCGCGGATCTTTCATCGTCTCCGCGACGCTGCCATCGATCTCCACGTTGAGGTCGTTGTCGGACGCGAAGGCCGCGCGCCGCACATCGAGACGACCGCCATTGATGCCGATGTCCATGTCGACGTCGCGCAGCCGGTCCTTGCCCGCCAGCAGCGAGCCAGCGCGCAGCCGCAGCTGAACATCAGTCGCAGCCGGATCCAGCCAGGCGAATTTCGCCTTTTCCGGCGCGGCGTCTGCCTCGCCGCCGGCCAGCACGCGCTTCAGCCCAGCGATCCCGGCAGGCCACAACTCCCCAGCGTCGATCTCGACGCCTTCGAGCGCCAGCTCGAAGCGCGGTCTCTCTTTCTTGCTGTAATGCACTGCGCCTGTCATCGCGCGTCCGCCGATCTCGGCGCCCGCGTCGGTCAGGTCGATGGCGTTCTCGCTCAAGGCGAGATCGCCCTGCAATGAGAATGGCCCCTCGTTACGCACCGCCTCGGCGACGGCTTTGTCCTTCACCGCCCAGTTCAGGAAGCGGGCCAGACTGGTCCCATACAGCGTCAGGTCCCCCCTGAACGCCTGGCTCTTCGCACCCGCCGCATCGACCGCGCCATCCAGCGCAATGCGCGCGCCGCCCGGCAGTCCTGCGCGCAGGTTCCTAACCCCTAGCACGCCACCGTTGCGCATCACCTCGAGCTTGATGTCGCTCACCGCCTCGCCACCGAGCGTTGCCTGATCGAGATCAAAGGCAACACGGCTGTCCGCGTTCTTCGGCAGCGCTTCCATCATCGCAAGGATGAAGCTGCGCGCGGTCTCGAACGGTGCACCCGCCGCCGACGGCTTCGCCACCCGGTCGAGGTCGAGCCAACGCGACGACAGCCCCATGTCGATCTTCAAAGCGTCGGTCCAGGTGGCTGTTGCCGAGCCTGCAATGAGCTGCGGCTGACCGATATGCTCGAACGAAAGCGCAATATCGTCGACACGCAGACCTTCGGCATTACCGTCGATCCGCGCCTTGAAATCGACGAGCGGCGCCTCCGCCTTGCCGCCCGGAACCGCCGGCGCGGACGTCAGCGCCGCTTCGTCCGGAGACAACGTCAACTTGGCCGTAATGTCACCGTCAACCCGCGGCCTGCCCTTGGCATCCTGCAGGCGCCCATCGATCGCATAAAGATTGGAGCCCGCGCCCGTGCCACGGACCGTCGCCTTGAACCGGATGCTCCCGTCGGCATCAGCCGCGCCGGTTGCAATGCGCACATCGCGCGCGCCGTCATCCCAGACGGCGACGCCCTTGAACGAGAATGGCCCTTCGATCGATTCGGCTTTCAGCTCGCCATTGAGGCCGCCGACCTCGGCGAACCCGATACCTTTCGGCCCATGCAGCGCGATCGTGCCGTCGTTGATCTTCACCGATTGCAGCGTGACTCCCGCCGGAACGAACGGCAGCGACCCAGGCGCAATCGAGAAGCTGCTCCAGTTGCCCTGGCCATTCGCATCGACCGCGAGCCGCACGAATGGCTTCTCGAGAACGATTTCGTTCGCTTCGATCACGCCCTTGAGCAGCGGCGGCGCCGACAAGCGCATAGTGAAGCTCTCGGCGCGGAAAAACGGCTCACCGGTCGAACCGGTCGGATCGGCGATGCGCAGCTTCTCGAAGCTGACGTAGGGCGAAGGCAGGAAGCGCACGTTGACGTCCCCGCCGACGCGGACCTCGCGCCCCAGGATGCGCGTTGCCTCTTCCTCGAACACGCCCCGATACCCATTCCAATCGACGAAATAAGGAACGGCGAACAGCGCGGCGAGGGCGAGCGAGATCAGCCCCGCGATATAAAGAAGCCCGTTGCTCATCTAACCTTTCAGGTACCGAATCGGTATTCGGCCCTCTCTCAAAGCAGCGTGGAGCGCACCGCCCCACAGTCCACCGGTCGGTCCCCAACAAGCCAGCAGGGCACGCGCGAGCAAATCCGGCCCGCCGCACCCCCCAGGTTTGCGCGCACTCTAGCTTATTCGCGCTCGTCAGTCTTGATCGCGATCGGAGCACAATCACACGTCAGCGCAACAGAAAAATGGCGCATAGCCAAGACTGGAAGGCGCCTCATACCGCCCAAACATTGGGCGCAAAGGACCCATATGGCGGCTATGTCCGCTGGTCCCCATATCTGATGTGAGTTGCGCGACCGCGGGCGTTGCCCGCAGAGGCCGGGTGCTGTAGTCCGAAACCATGGTGCACACGAGAAAACATTTGGCGAACGCGGCATCTTCGGAGGACGCGGACGAGTTGCCGTTCGACCTGCCGGCAGCCCCCGTCCAGACTACGTCTGCAGCGCCGATGAACGACACCGACGAACCCCCGTTCGATCTTCCCCAAGCAACGCCGCCGGCGCCCGCGCCTTCTGCACCGCGGCAATCGATCTCCGCCCGCGCCCTGCAAAGCGCAGGCGTCGCGCCACTGGCCGCCGCGCCCTATCTTGATGGCCTCAATCCCGAGCAGCGCGCCGCCGTCGAAGCCGTCGATGGACCCGTACTCGTCCTCGCCGGGGCGGGCACCGGCAAAACCCGCGTGCTCACGACGCGCATTGCCCACATCCTCGCCACCGGCCGCGCCTATCCCGGCCAGATGCTCGCCGTAACCTTCACCAACAAAGCCGCCCGTGAGATGAAGGAGCGCATCGGCCTCCTCGTCGGCGGCGCCGTCGAAGGCATGCCCTGGCTCGGCACCTTCCACTCCATCGGCGTCAAGATCCTGCGCCGCCACGCCGAACTTGTCGGCCTGAAATCCGGCTTTACCATCCTCGACACCGACGACCAGATCCGCCTCCTGAAGCAGGTGATCGAGGCCGAGAAACTCGATAAGGACCGCTGGCCCGCGCGCCAGCTCGCTGGCCTAATCGACAGCTGGAAAAACCGCGGTCTGACGCCCGACAAAGTCCCCGCGGGCGAGGCCTATGGCTTTGCGGCCGGCAAAGGTGCCCAACTCTACGCCGCCTACCAGCAGCGTCTCAAAGAACTGAACGCCTGCGACTTCGGCGATCTGCTGCTGGAGAACCTGCGCCTCTTCACGCAGCACCCAGATGTACTCGCCGACTACCAGCGCCGCTTCCGCTACATCCTCGTCGACGAGTATCAGGACACAAACGTCGCGCAGTACCTCTGGCTGCGCCTCCTCGCCCAGGGCTCTCCCAACATCTGCTGCGTCGGCGACGACGATCAGTCGATCTACGGCTGGCGCGGCGCCGAGGTCGATAACATCCTGCGCTTCGACAAGGACTTCCCCGGCGCGACCGTCATTCGCCTGGAGCGCAACTATCGCTCCACCGGACACATCCTCGGCGCCGCCTCCGGCCTCATCACCGCCAACACCGGACGCCTCGGCAAAACCCTCTTCACCGATGGTGACCTTGGCACCAAGGTTGCCGTCACCGCCGTATGGGACGACGAGGAAGAAGCCCGCACCATCGGCGACGACATCGAAGCGATGCAAAAGCACTCGAACCAACCGCTCAACGAAGTGGCGATCCTCGTACGCGCCTCGTTCCAGATGCGCGCCTTCGAAGACCGCTTCATCACCATGGGCATGCCCTACCGCGTTATCGGCGGCCCGCGCTTCTATGAGCGCCAGGAAATCAAGGACGCCATCGCCTACCTCGAAATCACCGCCAATCCCTCGAACGATCTGAAGTTCGAGCGCATCGTCAACGTCCCCAAGCGCGGCATCGGCGATACCTCCGTCAAGCGCGTACACGAGCTCGCCCGCGCCCGCTCCATGCCGATGTATCAGGCCGCACAGCTAATGGCCGAAACCGAGGAGCTTCCCGGCAAGGCGCGCAAGGCTTTGGCCGATCTCGTCGCCAGCTTCGAGCGTTGGCGCGGCCAGATCCGCACCATGAAGCACACCGAGCTTGCCGAGCTGATCCTTGATGAGTCCGGCTACACCGCCATGTGGCAGGCAGACAAAAGCCCTCAGGCTCAGTCGCGCCTGGAAAACCTGAAAGAGCTCGTGCGCTTCATGCACGAGTTCGAAACGCTCGAAGGCTTCCTCGAGCACGTCAGCCTCGTCATGGACGTCGACCAGGCTGGCGACGGCGAGCGCGTCTCACTGATGACGCTGCACGCCGCCAAGGGCCTCGAGTTCGAGATCGTCTTTCTGCCCGGCTGGGAGGAAGGCCTCTTCCCGCATCAGCGCTCTCTCGACGAAAGCGGCCAGGCCGGTCTCGAAGAAGAGCGCCGCCTCGCCTACGTCGGCATTACGCGTGCAAAACGCATCGCCAAGGTTTCCTTCGCCCAGAACCGCCGCAACCGCGGGCTCTATCAATCTGCGCTGCCTTCGCGCTTCGTCGACGAGTTGCCCGAAGCTCACGTCGAGGTGACGGAAGCCAAGATGCCTTTCGGCGGCGCCTACCAAAACTTCGGCGGCACCTTCGGCCGCTCCGGCTATGCGAAGAGCCGCTTCGACGAAGCCGAGCCGTTCGAGGGCCATTACGACACGCCCGGCTGGCAGCGGGCGCAGGAGCGCGTCAAGGAACGTACCCACGCTGAGCAAAAAAAATGGAGCCCGTCCGATCATCGCAAGAAGCGCGGGCCCCTTACCATCGAGGGTGAGCTTGTCGCTTCTTCTTCAGAGCCCGCGACCTACAAGCGCGGCGAGCGTGTGCTGCATCAGAAGTTCGGCCTCGGCACCGTCACCGACGTCGACGGCAACAAGCTGACCATCGAGTTCGACGCCGCCGGCCGCAAACGCGTCGTCGACAGCTTCGTCGACCGCGCCTGATTGCTTCACAAGACTTCGGGTGCCGATAGCTAGCCCGGCAAGGTGACGACCAAAGGCCCGTTGTGAGTCGCAACCACGGTATGCTCGTACTGCACCGTCGGCGCCCTCGGGCTGCCAAAGAGCGTCCACGCATCTCCAGCGGGCCCGCCATCCTCCGCCCACTCCGCACCCAACGACAAAAATGGCTCGACCGTGAAGACGAGCCCTTCATTCATGATCCGCCGCTCGGATGCATCGAACCAAGTCGCAATCTCTGTCGGCTCCTCGTGCAACGAATGCCCGACGCCGTGGCTGGCGAGGTTCTGAACGAGCGTGTAGCGGTTGCGGCGTGCGAATGCGCCGATCGCCTTTCCGATGCCACCGAGCGGCTTATCGGCACCGACCTGCCTGATACCGGTCCACATCGCTCGCCGTCCATCGCGACACAGCCGCTCGATCGATTTGGAAACCGGCGGCACAGCGAATGATGCACCCGTATCCGCGAAAACGCCGTCCTTCTGCGCGGAAACGTCGATGTTGATCAGGTCGCCTTTGGCAATCCGACGCTCACCCGGTATGCCGTGCGCGATCTCCTCGTTGACGCTGATGCACGTCGCCCCAGGGAAGCCGTAGCAGAGCTCGGGAGCAGAGGTAGCCCCTGCCCTCTCCAGCAGAGCTCGGCCAAGCGCGTCCAGCTCGCCCGTGGTCATTCCTGGCTCGATCGCAGCACCCATCGCAGCGAGCGTGTTCGCCACAACGCGGCCAATCCCCTTCAGTCGATCGAGCTCTTCTTCGTTTGAAATCGTCATCCGCTGCCCCGCATTGGCCACTGAACCCCAGCTCCGGTCGCCGCGAAGCGGCAAGGCGCCAACGGCGCCCGGCGCGAGCGCCGGCCATCAGCTTGCGAGCGAAAAGCCGCAATCAAAGCTTCTCTCAGCCCGTGTCAGCACACTTCAATTAGCCTGCGGCTCGACGCCTTCCTGCAGGCCGAGCACGTGGCCGGCAAGATAGAGCGATCCGCAGATCATCACCCGCTTTGGCCCGGCCTCTACCGCATCCGTGCGCTTCAGCGCAGCGATGATGTCATTGGCGCTTTCGGCATCGAGGCCCACTTCGCGCGCGGTCTCCGCCAGCGTCTCCGGCGCATGCGGCGCCTCATGCGCACCGGGGATCGGCACCGTAATCACGTGTCGCGCAAGCCCGCGGAACGGCGCCAGGAACCCGGCCGCATCCTTCAGCCCCATCATCCCGACGATGAGATGCAGCGGCTTTGGCGAGCGCTCTTCGAGATCGGCCAGCGTCTGCGCCAGCGCGCGCCCCGCCGCCGGATTGTGCCCGCCGTCGAGCCAGAGTTCTACGCCCGGACGCAGCAGCGACGGCAGCGGCCCGCTGTCGAGACGCTGCATCCGCGCCGGCCAGCGTGCGCCCGTCAATCCCTGCTCGATTGCGCGTTCGCCTATGCCAAGGTGCGGCAGCATAGCGGCAAGCCGCAGCGCCGCGGCAACCGCCGTGCCCGCGTTCACCACCTGATGACAGCCGACCAGTGATGGCAGCGGCAGGTCGAGCAGCAGATCTTCCGACTGCACGACGAGACGCCCGCGCTGCTCGTAAGCGTCGAAGTGCTCGCCCCAAACGATCAGCGGCGCGCCAACCCTCAGCGCCTCCGCGCGGATAACATCCTCGGCCTCGGGGTCCTGCTGCGCGATCACCGCCGGCACACCATTGCGCAAGATACCGGCCTTCTCAGCTGCGATCTTGCCGAGAGTCGCGCCGAGCTTCTCCGCATGATCGAGCGAAATGGGCGTGATCACATCCAGCGCCGGCCGCTCGACCACGTTCGTCGCATCGAGCCGCCCGCCAAGCCCGACTTCGAGCAGCAGCACGTCGGCAGGATTCTCCGCGAACGCGAGGAACGCCGCCGCCGTCGTGATCTCGAACTGCGTGATGTCGTCATGGCCGTTGACCGCCTGCGCGCGGGTCAGCACATCGACCAGCTCAGCTTCGCCGATCGGCGCCGCCTTGCCGTCCGCCCCGGCGAGTTCGATGCGCTCGTGGAAGCGAACGAGATGTGGCGACGTATAGACATGCACGCGCGCACCCGCCGCCTCCAGCATCGCCTTGAGATACGCGGTAACCGAGCCCTTGCCGTTGGTTCCCGCAACATGCACGACCGGCGGCAGATTCTTGTGCGGATCGCCGAGCTTTGCGAGCAGCCGCTCGACCCGGCCGAGCGATAGATCGATCAGCAGCGGGTGCAACAACTTCATTTCGGCGAGGAGCTTTGCGCTCGTCGGCATGGGGCCCTCCGCCGCTAAGCTCGGCGCGCCGCTGATGGCGGATTGAGCAGCGGCCCCCCGGCACTGAACCGCCCGAGGGACCGCAATGGGTTGGCAGCTGACATCAGTGCTGTCTGTCTTTGGGGAGCGAACGCGTCGTCGCCTCCTCGGCGCTGCTTTCGCTTTCGTGGTGCTCGATGCGCGCCGGATCGAAACGCTCCTCGGGTTCGACGATCTCCGGCTCGATCACCTGCGCCGTTGTCGTGCGCGTGGTCGTGGTGATGAGATGGGCTTCGCTGGCACTGCCGTTGAGGTGCGTCTTGCCGTTGAGCTTCTTCTTGTCGACATGCTTCGACGGCTGCTGGTGCATCAACAGATGGCAGATCCGGCTCAGCGTCTCGCGCATCTGATGGCGATGCACGACCATGTCGATCATGCCATGCGCCAATAGATATTCGGCGCGCTGGAAGCCCTCCGGCAGGTTCTCGCGGATCGTCTGCTGGATCACGCGCGGTCCGGCAAAGCAGATCAGCGCGCCCGGCTCCGCGATGTGGATATCGCCCAGCATCGCATAGGATGCCGTCACGCCACCGGTCGTCGGGTCAGTCAGCACCACGATATAAGGCAGCCCCGCTTCACGCAGGCGCTCCACCGCAATCGTCGTGCGCGGCATCTGCATCAGTGACAGGATGCCTTCCTGCATGCGTGCGCCGCCCGAGGCCGCAAACAGAATGAAAGGCGTCTTCTTCTCGACCGCGCGCAGCATACCGGCGATCACGCCTTCGCCCGCCGCCATGCCGAGCGATCCGGCCATGAAGCGGAAGTCCTGGGCTGCCGCCACGATCTCCATGCCGTCGAGCTTGCCCTCGCCGATCAGCACCGCGTCTTCCAGGTTGGTCTCTGCCTTGGCATCGCGCAGGCGGTCGGTGTAGCGCTTCTTGCCGTCGCGGAACTTTAAGGGGTCGAGCGGGACGGACGGGATCGGCACGCGCGCAAACTGACCACCGTCGAATAGCAACTCCAGGCGCACATCCGACGCCATGCGCATATGGTAGTCGGACCCGGGCACCACGAATTGGTTCGCCTCGAGGTCCTTGTAGAAGACCATCTGCCCGCTCTCGGGGCACTTGATCCACAGATTGTCGGGGACCTCGCGCTTCGTCGTCAGAAAGCTGCGGATCTTCGGCCGGACGACGTTGTTAATCCAGTTCACGCTCTTTGGCCTCTCGACATGGCCCGACTATTCGGCAGTGTATGCTTGTATTTCAAGGGGTTCAGCCTAACACACAGGCGAGAACGTCCCTCTAATTATGGCGCTTATAGGCCTCTTGCCGCACTGCGGCAACGAAGCGGTTAACTGCGGCATCGGCTGGGCTCAAGCGGCCCGCACCGCGGCCGCTAGTGAGCCGACCAAATCTAGGACAGCCGGCACCGTCTCGCTAGTGCAGCGACCATCGGCGCTGAGGCTCTTCTCGATCGTACCGACAAGCGCCGAGCCAACGACGACAGCGTCGGCAACCTGGCCGAGCGCCTTCGCCTGATCGGCACTTTTTACGCCGAAACCGACCGCGACGGGAAGAGCCGTCGACTCTTTGATCCTGGCGATCTGCTTTTGAACATTATTAACGTTTGGCGCCGCGGAACCGGTGATCCCGGTGATCGACACGTAATATAGGAAGCCCGAGGTGTTCTTGAGTACCGCCGGCAGCCGCTTGTCGTCGGTGGTCGGCGTGGCGAGGCGAATGAAGTTGAGCCCCTTCTCGGTCGCCGGCACGCAAAGCTCGTCATCGGCCTCCGGCGGCAGATCCACGACGATCAGTCCGTCGACACCCGCAGCTAGCGCGTCGGCAATGAAAGCCTCGCCCGGATAGACGTAGATCGGGTTGTAGTAACCCATCAGCACGATCGGCGTTTCGTTGTCCTGGCGGCGAAACTCGGCGACCATAGCCAGCGTATCGCGCATCTTCTGCCCGGCCTTCAGCGCGCGCAGCGACGACGCCTGGATCGCCGGACCATCCGCCATCGGATCGGAGAACGGCATGCCGAGTTCGATCACGTCCGCACCCGCCGCCGGCAAGCCGTTGAGGATCTTCTTCGAGTTTTCGAGGTCGGGATCGCCTGCCGTGATGAACGTGACGAGTCCCGGCCGTCCCTCGGCTTTCAGCTTGGCGAAACGCCGATCGATGCGTGTCTCTTTGCTCATTGGTCGAACTGGTCCGTGCTAACCTCTCCCCGTTGGGGAGAGGTCGGCCGCGCCAGCGGCCGGGTGAGGGGGATGAAACAATTTAAGGCGAGCGCGCGGTCGCTTCGGCGAACCGCCTCCAGTGCCGAAGACCTGCTTTGGCGCGAGTTGCGCAACAGGCAGCTGGGTCGCTGGAAGTTTCGGCGCCAGCATCCAATCGACCGCTTCATCGTCGACTTCGTAACGATTGCTGGAAAGCTCATTATCGAAGTCGACGGCGCCACGCATTCAACGCCGGAGGAAATGCGCCGCGACGCGGAGCGCACCCGCATACTTGAATCGCTCGGCTTCCACGTCGTTCGCGTCACCAACGACGACGTGTACCGAAACCTCGACGGTGTGCTCGAGAGCATACTCCATGAGCTTGGCACGATATGAGAACTCCCCCTCACCCTGTTCCGGCAAAGCCGGAACCGACCTCTCCCCAACGGGGAGAGGTGAAAGACCGCGCACCGCTTAACCTCTCCCCGTTGGGGAGAGGTCGACCGCGTTAGCGATCGGGTGGGGGGGAGACGCTCTTTGCTCATGTCTGAGAAGGCAATGGGCAGTCGGCAGTAGGCAGTTGAGTGCCCATTGCCACTGCCGACTGCCAACTGCCTCCCTAAATATCGATGCCGAGATAGCCGGCGACGGCGAACACGTCTTTGTCGCCGCGCCCGCACATGTTCATGACCAACAGATTGTCCTTCGGCAGCGTCGGCGCGAGCTTCTGCACGAACGCCAGCGCATGCGCCGGCTCCAACGCCGGAATGATGCCTTCGAGCTGCGCGCAGAGCTGGAATGCATCCAGCGCTTCCTTGTCGGTCGCCGGCACGTAGGTGACGCGACCGGTGTCCTTCAGCCACGAGTGCTCGGGGCCAACGCCCGGATAGTCGAGGCCCGCCGAGATCGAATGCCCTTCGAGGATCTGCCCTTCGGCGTCCTGCAGAAGATACGTGCGGTTGCCGTGCAGCACACCCGGCCGGCCGCCTGTCATAGAGGCCGCGTGCCCGTTCTCGACGTCAACACCGTGACCGCCGGCTTCGACGCCGTAGATCTTCACGCTCTCATCGTCGAGGAACGGATGAAACAGGCCGATCGCGTTCGACCCGCCGCCGATGCAAGCAACGAGCGTATCAGGCAGCCGCCCTTCCGCAGCCTGCATCTGCTCGCGCACTTCCTTGCCGATGATCGACTGAAAGTCGCGCACCAGTTCCGGATAGGGATGCGGGCCCGCCGCCGTGCCGATGATGTAATACGTGTCGTGCACGTTGGTCACCCAGTCGCGCAGCGCCTCGTTCATCGCATCCTTCAAGGTGCCCGCGCCGCTCGTCACCGGGTTCACCTTCGCCTTCAGCATGTGCATGCGCGCAACGTTCGGCTTCTGCCGCTGCACGTCGGTCGCGCCCATGAAGATTTCGCACGGCAGCCCGAAGCGCGCGCACACCGTCGCCACCGCAACGCCATGCTGGCCCGCGCCGGTCTCGGCGATGATGCGCGTCTTGCCCATGCGCTTGGCCAGCAGGATCTGGCCGAGGCAATTGTTGATCTTGTGCGAGCCCGTGTGATTGAGCTCATCGCGCTTGAAATAGATCTTCGCGCCCCCCGCGCCGCCGGAGGCGGCAGATACTTCGCGCAGGTGCTCGGTCAGCCGCTCGGCGAAATAGAGCGGGCTCGGCCGCCCCGAATAATAAGTGTTGAGATAGGCCAGCTCCGCGTGGAACTTCGGATCAGCCTTTGCCTCGTTGTAGGCCTTCTCCAGATCGAGGATCAGCGGCATCAGCGTCTCAGCGACGAAGCGGCCGCCAAAAATGCCGAAGTGCCCGCGCTCGTCGGGCCCGCTGCGCAGGGTATTGAGTTTGGCGTCCTTCGACTTGTCGTTCGCGCTCGCCATTGTCGATCCTTTGCGGCCCTTTGCACGCGGGCCTTCGTTCAGGGGGTCTGATTAGCCGTCTTTGCCGCGCTAATAAAGCGGCGGATGAGTTCGGGGTCCTTTTCACCGGGTCTGGTCTCGACCCCCGAGGAGACGTCGACCGCAGGCGCCCGGGTCAACCGCACCGCCTCGGCGACGTTGAGCGGGGTAAGGCCCCCTGCCAGCATGAAATCGAGCCCGTCTTCAAGGCCCGCCAGCGCTTGCCAGTCGAACGCGATGCCGTTACCGCCCGGCAGATCCATGCCTTCGGAGGGCAGCAGCTTGGCGTCGAACAGGATGCGCTCGGCAACACCCCGGTAGCTGAGCGCGGCGGTGACATCGTCAGCATCAGCGACCGCGACCGCCTTCATCACCGGCTTGCCGAACCGCCGCGCCACCGCGCCGACCCGCGCAGGGCTCTCCGCCCCGTGCAGTTGGATGATGTCGGGGTCAACCGCGCCCACCACCTCTTCGAGCAGCTGATCGTCGGGATCGACCAGCAGCGCAACGATCTTCGCACGCCCGCGCGCTCTGTCGGCGAGCACACGCGCCATTGGCGGTGCGATGTTACGTGGACTGCGCGGAAAGAACACGAACCCGACATAGTCGGCACCCGCGTTCAGCGCAGCTTCGAGCCCCGCTTCATCGCGCAGCCCGCATATTTTGACTTTCGTTGTCATCGTCGCAATGGCTCGGCGGCGCCTCACTGGACGCCTGATCGGATATAACCCGGATAGATAATGGCTCAGGCCGCGTTGTGCGCGGTCCAAAGAGCATCGCTGATGCAAATCTGCCTTACGAGCCGGTCGCCGCAAGCCGCGGACGACGCGTAGAGGGCAGCTTTGTGGCGGTCACCGCATCGCGCTCGCGCGTCAGACGGTCAGCCTCGGCGTGCCAGCGTGCAGCGGCACGACCCTGTTCACGGGCGGTGCGGCGCCATCGGCCCTGCGTCAGCCACACGGCGGTTCCGCCCAGCACCACGCCAACCAGCATGGCGATGAAGAGGTAGACGTAGAACGGTAGCGCCAGCGAGATGACGGGGTTCTCGGGCCGGAACGGGTCGAGCACGAGACGCACTTCGTGGCGATTGACGACAGCAAGCGTCACCAGCAACAGCCCTGCGGGAAGGGCGATGAGCAGCCAGACGATCCGCTTCAACACTTGCGCGCCTCGACGTTTGAGTTAGTGGCTTTCCTTGCCGTGGTTGAGCCTATCGCGCAGCTCTTTACCGGTCTTGAAGAAGGGCACGAATTTCTCAGCCACCGAAACCGATCTACCAGTGCGCGGGTTGCGACCCTGTCTGGCGGCGCGATGCTTGACCGTAAATGCGCCAAAACCGCGGAGCTCGACGCGATCGCCGCGCGCCAGTGCCTCTACGATCTCATCGAACACAACTTTGACAATGCGTTCTACGTCACGATGGTAAAGGTGAGGATTGGTGCTTGCAATCTTATGAACCAACTCGGATTTAATCATCGCTGCCCCGCCAGCAAATTACTGTAATCTATTAGTTTTCCGAAGGGTGCCAAACCGAGATAAGCCCGTCAAGGCCAAGACCGGCCATAGAGGGGGCCCGGCCAAGCATTTGGGCCAAATAGGTGTGGTTGAAAAAGCTCGCCGCCGCAGACCCGATTGAGCTGAACAGGCCCAGCGAAGCTTCAGAACTCGGCTTCCAGTCGACGACCTTGAGCCCCTTATCGACGTTGCGCGCGCTTTGCAGCCACGCCACCGCCTCGTCTTCCCCGCCGATAGAATCGGCCAATTTCAGCTCGACCGCCTCCCGGCCCGTGAACACGCGCCCCTGCGTCAGACCCGGGATCTGGTCGGGCTTAATCCCTCGCCGCGCCTCGACGAGGCCCAGGAACCAGCGGAAACCCTCGTCGATCATCGACTTGGTGACCTTCTGGCCTTCCTCGCTCAATGGCTCGAAGGGCGAAGGAACGGCTTTCAGGTCGCCGCTCTTTATCTCGTTGAATTTGACGCCGATCTTGTCCAGCATCTGGCTCACTTCCGGCCACTGGATCAAGACGCCGATGGAGCCCGTGATGGTATTGGCGCGCGTCACGATGTGGTCCGCGCCCAGCCCGACGATATATCCGGCCGATGCCGCCACCGTACCGAACTGCGCAACCACTGGCTTCTTCTTGGCGACGTCACGCAGCGCGCCGAACAGCGCCTCGCCGCCCGTTGTGGTGCCACCCGGGCTGTTGACGAAGACCAGCAGCGCGGCTGCCTTGTCGGAGTCGGCGATCTTCTTCAGCATCTCGAGCTGATCGCGATCTTCGGTGATCGTGCCGGTGATCGACACCCGCGCAATTTGCTTCGCGCCGATCTCAGACCACTCACCCGTGCTGGCGCCAAGCGCAAACACGACGCCCACCAGCGCCGCAATGGCGAGGCCGCGCCAGATAGTCAGCCGCCGGCGCAAACGCCGACGATCCAGCACGGTATCGATCTCTGCCGTCATCCGACACTCCGACCACAACTGGGGCGTGCCCCAGGGCAACCGCGACGTTAGGCAAGGATGGCGCGGTCGACAAGAGAACTGATGGACAAGCCTTGCTAAAAACCTAGCGCGGCAGAAGGTTTCTCCTGCCGCGCTCCGAGTTGTCGAGACCGCTGATTGAGCAGCAGTTCTTATTCCTTGTCTTCTTTATCTTCCTTGTCGTCCTCGCCCTCTTCGCGCTTGCGGATCGCAGCCTTGAAGATGTCGCCCAGCGAGGCACCCGAGTCGGACGAGCCGTACTGTGCCACCGCCTGCTTCTCCTCGGCGATTTCCAGCGCCTTGATCGAAAGCGCCAGACGGCGCGCAGCCTTGTCGGCGGAAACGACGAACGCATCGACCTTGTCGCCCACGTTGAAGCGCTCAGGGCGCTGCTCGGAGCGGTCGCGCGACAGGTCGGAGCGCTTGATGAAGGCGGTCAGCTCACCATCGGCGGTCTTCACCTCGATGCCGTTCTCCTGAACAGCAACGACGCTGCAGGTGACCGTGTCGCCCCTCTTGTACTTCGACAGCGAGTCGATCGGATCGCCACCAAGCTGCTTGATGCCGAGCGAGATACGTTCCTTCTGGCTGTCGACGTCGAGCACCACGGCTTTGACGTTGTCGCCCTTCTTGTAGTCCTTGATCACCTCGTCGCCCGGCTTCGTCCAGTCGAGATCCGACAGATGGACCATGCCGTCGACGCCACCCTCGAGGCCGATGAACAGGCCGAACTCGGTGATGTTGCGGATCGGACCTTCGACTTCCGAACCCTTCGGGTGGATGGCGAGGAACGACTCCCAAGGATTGTCCTGGGTCTGCTTCAGGCCCAGCGAGATACGGCGCTTGTTGGCGTCCACCTCGAGCACCTGAACTTCCACCTGCTGGCTCGTCGAAACGATCTTGCCGGGGTGGATATTCTTCTTCGTCCAGCTCATCTCCGAGACGTGGATCAGGCCTTCGACGCCCGGCTCCAGCTCGACGAACGCGCCGTAGTCGGCAATGTTCGTCACCGTACCCTTGACGCGCGCGCCGACCGGATACTTGGCCTCGATCGACTGCCACGGATCGGCCTGCAGCTGCTTCATGCCGAGCGAGATGCGCTGCGTCTCCGGATTGATGCGGATGATCTGCACCTTCACCGTGTCGCCGACGTTGAGAATCTCAGACGGATGATTGACCCGGCGCCAAGCCATGTCGGTGACGTGCAGCAGGCCGTCGATGCCGCCGAGGTCGATGAACGCACCGTAGTCGGTGATGTTCTTGACGAGGCCGTCGATGACCTGGCCTTCCTCGAGGCGGGCGACGATGTCGGCGCGCTGCTCAGCACGCGTCTCTTCGAGCACCGAGCGGCGCGAGACGACGATGTTGCCGCGACGGCGATCCATCTTGAGGATCTGGAACGGCTGCGGCTGATGCATCAGCGGACCGATGTCGCGCACCGGACGGATGTCGACCTGGCTGCCCGGCAGGAACGCCACGGCGCCGTCGAGGTCGACGGTGAAGCCGCCCTTGACCTTGTTGAAGATGACGCCCGAAACCTTCTCGCCCTTCTCGAACTGCTTCTCGAGACGGGTCCAGCTCTCCTCGCGGCGAGCCTTGTCGCGCGACAGCACAGCTTCACCGAGCGCGTTCTCGACGCGCTCCAGGTAAACTTCGACCTCATCGCCGATCTTGATCTCGGACGGCTTGCCGGCAAGGGCAAACTCGCGCAGCGCCACGCGGCCTTCGGTCTTCAGACCGACGTCGATGACGGCGAGGTCCTTCTCGATGCCGACGACCTTGCCTCTGACGACGCTGCCTTCGAACAGGTCTTCCTTGGCGAGGCTCTCGGCCAGCAACGCAGCGAACTCGTCGTGCGTCGGCGTAAACTCTTTCGGGATAGCGGACTCGGGCATGCGGATAATGCTCCTCAAATCGTTGTCGCGGACCGCGGCTGCGGCCCAGGGATACGGATTGCGGCAAAGCCCTCCGCCACGACGCGCGTGTGCGGACAGTCCCCTGCCGGCGGTGTGTTGAGATCTAGTGCCGCTGTGATGGGCCTTCCGCCCTGCCAACACGAATTTGGGACCCGTTTCGGGCCCCCTATTGGCCGATCTTCCTCTTGATCAATCCGACAGCGGCGTCGAATGCCGCCTCTATATCCAACTCCGATGTATCGAGCAAGTCGGCGTCAACCGCCGCCCGCATAGGAGCGCTTTCCCGCGATGAATCCCTTTCATCGCGCTTCAGGATATCGGCTAGGACGGCCTCATAGACCACGGCCTCCCCGCGGCACACGTATTCGTTGTAGCGGCGCTTGGCGCGCACTTCCGCGGTCGCCGTCACATAGATTTTGGCGTCCGCCGAGGGGCATACGACGGTGCCGATATCGCGGCCATCGAGCACGGCGCCCCCCGGCTGCCCCGCAAAATAGCGCTGGTAGGCGAGCAATGCCCCCCGCACCATCGGCATCCGCGCCACGATCGAGGCCCCATCACCAACCTTGGGAGTACGCAACTCCGGATCGCACAGCTCGCCAGCATTGATGCTGCGCGCCATAGCCAGCGCCGCCCATGGGTCATCCAGCCTGAAGCCGCGCGCAGCCACGTCGCGCGCAACGGCCCGATAGAGCAGCCCGGTGTCGAGACACGGCAGCCCCCAAAGATCGGCAATGCGCTTTGCCAGCGTGCCCTTGCCCGAGGCCGCCGGCCCGTCGATGGCGATGATCATCCGCGCGCCTCCGCGCCCATGCCGAAGCGCGCCCCCAAACTCTGCATCAGCGATAGGAACTCAGGGAAGCTGGTGGCCACCATCGTAATATCGTCTACCGTCACCGGCTCTTTGCTGGCGAGCCCCATCGTCAGGAATGACATTGCCATGCGGTGATCGAGATGCGTCTCCACCAATCCCCCCCCGCGCACAGTCCCGCTGCCCCTGACGGTCAACACGTCGCCTTCCGCAACGGCATCGACGCCATTGGCGATCAGCCCGGCAACTGTGGCCGCCAGCCGGTCGCTTTCCTTCACCTTCAATTCGGCGAGCCCGTCCATTCGCGTCTCGCCCAGGGCGAACGCCGCAACAACGGACAGAACCGGATATTCATCGATCATGCTCGGCGCGCGATGTGCAGCGACGCGGACGCCCTTCAACGGCGCCTGCTGCAAGCGAATATCGGCCACCGGCTCGCCGCCCTCGTCCCGCTCGTTGAGAAAGGACACTTGGGCGCCCATCTCCCGCAGCACTTCGTAAAAACCCACACGCGTCGGATTGATCAGCACACCTTCGATGGTGACGTCCGATCCCGGCACCAACGCCGCAGCCGCTGCCAGGAACGCCGCAGAGCTTGGATCACCGGGAATGACGACATCGCAGCCTTTGAGCTCGGCATCGCCTTTCACCGTGATCTTGGTCTTGCCCTCGACCGTCTCGACGCTCAATTCCGCACCGAAATGGCGCAGCATCCGCTCGGTGTGATCGCGCGTTGCTTCCTTCTCGATCACGCTCGTCTCGCCGGATGCGTGCAGTCCCGCCAGCAGTACCGCGCTCTTCACCTGCGCCGAGGGCACCGGCAGCTCATACGTGATCGGAATGAGGTTCGCCGAGCCGCGCGCAACCAGCGGCAGCCGATCGCGCGCGCCTTCGATCTCCAAGCCCATCTGCTGCAGCGGCCCCAGCACGCGGCCCATCGGCCGCCGGCTCAGCGACGCATCGCCGATGATCTCCACTGTCATGTCATGGCCGGCGATGATGCCCAGCATCAATCGCGTGCCCGTGCCGGAGTTGCCGAAATCGAGCGGCTCGGTCGGCTGGCTCAATCCGCCAACGCCGCGGCCTTTGACGTGCCACTCCCCGCCGACTTTCGTCACCGGCGCGCCGAGCGCGCTCAGCACTTTCGCGGTGTTGAGAACGTCTTCTGCCTCCAGCAGGCCTCTGAGGCGCGTCGTCCCCGTCGAGATCGCGCCGAACATCAGTGCCCGGTGCGAGATGGATTTATCGCCGGGCACGCGCACGCGTCCCTTGAGAGGACCTGAGGCAAGGGCGGCCAAGGGCCTGGCGGCAATAGCTGGATCGGCGGACAAGAGGGCTCAGCTCCGGCGTTGGCGGAAACCGCGAATGCGGTGCGGGATGCGGGTGCGATAGAGCCGACGGGCCGGGCCCGTGTCAACGATACCCAGCTCGGCCAAGGTTTGTTTTTGACAAGCCTCCGGCCATGTGGCATGCCGCGGAAAATTCCCCTTATCGATATGAAGGTTGGCTCCATGGCGACCAATAAAGACCGCGGGACCAAGCGGACCTGCCAGAATAGCGATTGCAGCGCCCGCTTCTACGATCTCAACCGCAATCCAATTGTCTGCCCGATCTGCGGATCGAAGTATGCCATTGCCCACGCGCCCCCGGGCAGCCCGCTTCCCAGCGAGGAAAAGGCCCCGCGCAAGGCCAAGAAGCCCGAGTTCGAGACCGAGGGTGCTCCCGAGGCCGAGGCAGAGGATGTGCTGGTCGATGTCGATGACGACGCCGATGACGCAGCTGCCGATGACGCCGACGAGACCTTCCTCGAGGAGGAAGAGGACGAAGGCAACGTCTCCGATATCGTCGGTGGCACCGTCGAGGGTGAAGAGGAGCCATAAGCCCTCGCGTCGCGTAGCTTTTGCGCCTCTCCGGCCCACCGCCGCGCAGCGCTAATTTCGCCCTTGCAGTTTTGTGGCGAAGGCACTAGAGAGGCCAACTCGTTCGGGGGCGTCATCGCCCCCGCACCTTCCCAACGGTCGGGGCCATAGCTCAGCTGGGAGAGCGCTTGCATGGCATGCAAGAGGTCAGCGGTTCGATCCCGCTTGGCTCCACCAACTCTCCCCATCTCAAATCCCAGCACGCATCGCACCGGGGCCCCCGCGGCTCCGCCATTGCCACCTTCTCCGCAATAGGTGCCGTGCAAAGCAGTGCTCATAGCGCGGCGACGCAGCCCGATCGCCCCCGCACCCGCGATTATCTCAACTCCCAGCCCAAGCGGTGCAGCCTCACCCAACGATGATCCCGAGGCGAACTGGCTGAGCGCAGCGGCCAAAGATCACGCGCGGGAACATACCCCGATTTCACGCGCCCAGTTCCCAAGCGCTTTTTCCCAGAAGCGCCGCAGCCCCCACCACGTAAAATTTCCTCTGGTTCAGGGAAACACAAGCGTGTGGCGCAGAGAAAATAAATAAGACATTGAAATAAATAAGAAAAATGGAAGACAATTCGTGCCGGGGCAACCCGCCAGAGGCGTAGCGGATTCCCGATTTTATATAGGAGTTTTTCCCGTTACACTTTGCCACGCTTTCCTAACTCAAATGGAGTGACAAGGTAAATCGCGGTGCCGTCTTGTCTTGGCGCCACAATCCCAGGAGGAAGACAATGAAATTTGCGGCAAAGCTGATTGCATCCGCCCTTTTTCTGGCCGGCACCGCCGTCGCACACGCCGACGTCGATGCAGCTCTCAAGGCACTCGATCCCGACAATGATGGAACGATCGACATGCCGGAAGCCTTGGCGGGCGCAAAGGCGAAGTTCGCCAAGCTGAACCCCGACAATGACGGCACGCTCGACGAGAAAGAGCTCAGCGGCATTCTCGACGCCAGCGCCTTGAAGGCTGCCGATCCCGACAATGACGGCACGCTCGACGAGAAGGAATACGCCGCGGTCGTCGAAGCCAAGTTCAAGGCTGCTAACCCGGACGACGACGGCACCGTCGATGCCAAGGAGCTCGCCTCCCCGGCCGGTCAGGAGCTGATGAAGCTCATCTACTGATCGAAGACCAGCGAACTCTGCATACCGAGGGTCGGCCACATTGGCCGGCCCTTATTTATGCGCACTGATTGACGTAGTGCCAGGAAAGAGGGCGCCCCGACCCGATTCGGCGCTCGGCCGAGGCGCCCACGGCTGAGGGGAGAGGGATCGCCCCTACCCCGCCGATGGCATGACGGCCGCCCCCCTCGCCTTCGCGTGCCAGAGCGCTTCACGCGCCCAACCAGCTACTTCACGAGAAGGTGTGCGTACCGATCCCCGCCTCATATAGACAGCCGTTTGGATAAGTTCTAATCGTATATTATTCGGCATCAGATCAGAGATTCTTATGCCTCCGCACGTCACCCTCAAGCAGCTCCGCTATTTCGATGCACTCGCACGCGAGCAGCACTTCGGCCGCGCCGCCGAATCGTGCGCCGTAACCCAGCCTGCACTATCGATGCAGATCCATGAGCTTGAAGAGCAGCTCGGCCTGCTTCTCGTCGAGCGTACGCGCGCCGGCGTTCTGCTGTCCGACAAAGGGCGTGAGATCGCCGCCCGCGCCGCGCGCATCCTTGGCGACGTGCACGAGATGATCGAGTACGCCCAGCACTGCAACAATGTCTTGTCGGGCTCGCTGCGCCTCGGCGTCATTCCCTCGATTGCGCCTTATATGCTGCCCCCGCTCCTGCCTCTGCTGCGCGAGGGCTACCCGCAGCTCGAACTGCACGTGCGCGAGACGCAGACACTGCCGCTCGTCCAGGAACTGATCGACGGCAAGCTTGACGTACTGCTGCTCGCGCTTCCCATCATTCAGCCCGAGATCGAGACGCGGGCATTGTTCGACGATCGCTTTCTTCTGGCGCTACCGCCGGAACGCAGGCTCTCGAGCCGCGTGCGCGCCACCAAGGATCTCCTCGAGCACGAGCGTCTGTTGCTACTCGAGGAAGGTCACTGCCTGCGCGAGCAAGCGCTCACCTACTGCAGTCTGCAACAGGCCTCCACGATCAACACCTTTGGCGTCTCGAGCCTGTCGACCATCGTCGAAATGGTCGCCGCCGGCTACGGCATAACGCTGTTGCCCGAAATGTGCCTCAACGTCGAGCTGCGGGGACGCGATCTTGGTTTGACACGCTTTGCCGACCCCGAGCCCTCCCGCTCGGTCGGGCTAGCCTGGCGATCGACCTCACCGCGCACTGCGGATTTCGAGGCACTCGCCCGCCTCATCAAGCTGGCTTGGTCACAGGGATGTGTGCCGCCCGGCCGCAAGCATCCACGCCACACGCGCCCACTCAGCGAGCCGTCGTCCTGACCGCTCGCGATGCCAGGCCCGACGCATGCGCGACTTCATCGGCATGCTGTGCGGTGAAGTCTACTGCCCCGCCCTGGAACTGCTGCGCCCACATAACGTGCGAGACCTGATTGCCGGGCCGCAGCCGCATCGGCAGCACGATCTCTTTGTCTTCCAGAAGATCGAGCGTGCGGTGCAGGTCGGGGTGTACGAGCTTCACCAGCGCCTCGTCGTCCGCCGATGCCGACTGCGTCAGCAATGGAGCGACCGGGAACGGCCGGTAGGACAATTCCTCGGGATGATCGTCGTCGAACTCCGGCGCGGGGGCCCAATTTTCGCCGACGCTCGGCTGGAGTTGCGCTGGCGCGGATGTACGGTTCGAAAGCGCTGCGGTGCGGCCCGTATCAACGGTTGTCCGCGGCGCAGGCGCCTCGGACCCGAGCGAGGCCGTCGCCACCATGGCATCGAGCTTCCGCCGCTCCATGTCTACTGCCGGACGCGCACGCCCCAGCACCTCGCTGGGATTAAGCGACGCCAGCGTCACCAGCTGGTTCAGTTGACCGCGATCCGCCTCGGACGGCGGCCGCACGGCAAGGCGCGGTGCCTGCGCCAGCTTCGGCGTCGGCAATGACACCGCTTGCGGCGCACCGGCCTGTTGCTCGAGCGAAGCGACACGCACTTCGGGCGCCGGACGGGCGACAGGCATCGGCGCCGCCTTCAACACTGGCGCAGGCGCCGCGATGCCCGCCTCGGCCATCATGATCTCTTGCTCGGTGCGCGGATGGATGCGGCGCTCGAAGAACGCTGCCATCTGCGACCTCAGCTGCGAATTCTGGCGCGCATTGCGCACGTCTTCGCGCGTAAGGTCGCCGCCGCTGGAGGGATGATGCTTTGTCCGCCCACTGGGGAACAGCATTGCCAGCTCCTGGCGCGGCAGGCGCGGCCACGCGCGTACCGGACCGGTGTCGACATGCACGAACGGCACGCCCGATGTCGGATAATAGCCGATGCCACCGACCTCGCGGATGGCCGCGGACCAGCGCAGTTGCTTCAATGGGATATCCGGGAACGTGGCGTCGATCGCCTGCCCGGTCATGTGCTTGCTTTTCTTCGCCTGGCCGCCGCGCGTCTTGCGCAGCATGCTGTTCGTCGCTTCCGAGCGATATCCGCAGATGATGTCGATCGGCACCTTGCTGCCAAGCTCGGTGTGCATCTCCCACAGCAGGTCGATCGTCTTGGGATCGATCTCGATCGCTTTGTTCTGGCGCCAGTCGCGCAGGAACCAATTCAGCTTCTTCAGCGCTTCGGGATCGTACTTGCCGTTCTTTTTATAGGTGATGGTGATGGTCTCATCCGTATGGATGTGATGCATCGATATCGTGCGCGTCGAGCCGAAGGCTGCGACGACGTCGGGCGAGCCTGCGCTCATGCCCAATAGCGCGGCGGTCAGCGCGCCGAGGATAGCCTTTTTACGCGATACCAACGTGCCACCCCGTGTTCTGACCGGTCGTGGCGTTCCAGCGGCGCTCAGCGCTGCCGAACCCCGGTATGCGACCGGCATTCACGTTCCCTCAGGGTTAATCGCCAACCATTAATGATCGGTAACTAAGCTTCCTAAGGGTCGAATGGGGGCGCAAATTGGCCCCCCAGGGGCAATACGATGGCAACGGAGGATTCCGCTAACCCACGCTTAGAGTTAACGGAATCGCTATGATTTTAAAAACCGCCCAGCGCCTGGTTGATGAAATCGCCGACGCTGTTGGGCGATTTCTTGCTGCTGCCCCAGCCCCACGACCAGCCCGATGAGGCGACGGCCTCAGGCGCGCGCACGGGGGCCAGATGGTCGATACCCTTGTCGATCTCCGACCAACGGCCTTCGAGCGCTAGCGTAATGCGCTTCTCGTGGCCGTACACATCGCGCGCCGTCTGCAGCTCGCCGGCATCGTCCACCCACGCGGTGAAGTAGGTGATGTGCACGTCGATATGCTTGTCGATCGGCACCTCGTTGTTCGCAGGACCATTGGCAATCAGGTCAGCGATCTTCTCCGGCTCCCAGCCCTTGTCCTCGTGCATCAGGATCTCGGCCATGCGGCGCGGATTGCGCACGCGCACGCAACCATGGCTGAACGTGCGGTTCGCCTCTTCGAACAGCCCGCGCGCGTTGGTGTCGTGCATGTAGACGAGGTGCTTGTTGCGGAAGTTGAACTTCAGCTCACCCAGCACATTGCGCGCGCCCGGCGGCTGGTAGACGTCGTAGGCGCGGATGTCCGCATATTCCCAATCGACGCTGTCTGGATCGATGTCGCGTCCGTTCTTCGACACGCGCAGGCCCTGCCGCTGGAAGTAGGTGCCGCCACGCGCCAGGCTCGGCCACAGCTCGTTGACCTTGATCGAGTTCGGCACGTTCCAGCGCGGCTGGAAGGCGATCGACGTCATCATCTCGGAAAAGACCGGCGTCTGTTTGCCGGGCAGGCCGGTGATGACGCGCTCTGAGTGGATGACCTTCCCATCCTTCACGATCCGCATCATGAACTCTGGAATATTGGCGGTCACGTAGAGGCTGCCGAGATCTTCCGGCATCCAGCGCCACTCTTCCATGTTGGCGAGCAGCTTCGAAGGGCTCAGTGTCTCGACGTTATTCAGCAGCGCGCGCGTAGCATTGCCAACGTAGCCGTCAGGGCGCGTGCCCGCCTCTGTCTGAAATGCAATCACCGCTGCCTTGAGCTGGTCGTCATAAAAATTCTCATCAACCGGCTTGTCCGGGCTCGCCTCCGGCAGCGCCACTTTCAGGCGCTTGCGCAGCAGCGCGACCTGCGGGTCGGTCTTGCCCGGACCGAGGACCGGACCGTTGGGAAGCCGGATGACTTCCTGCGCAGCCTTCGATGCACGCATTTCCAGGTACTTCTGACGCAGCTTCTCAAACTGCGGATGCTGCGGATTGAAACCTCTGAGCACCGCGTCCGGCGCATCGGCCGCCGCCAGCTTCCCGATCACCACCTTCGGCTCGACCAGCTGCGGCTTGCGATCGAGGTACGACGACAGCTGCGTCGCCGGATCGATAATCCGCCCGCCACGGGCATAGCGCGCATATTTGAGGGCCGACAGCGACAGCGTCATTTCCGCATCGGCGAGTGCATCCGCGCTCACCTGAGCGCCTTCGGCCGCCAGCGTCGGAACGGCAAAGTCCTTCGCTTCGAGGCCCCAGTCGTTGGCGCGGCCGAACTCAGCCACGAGCGCGCGGCCCTTATCGTTGAGGCCGGTCTGGCTCACCCACAACGCCTTGAAACCCTGTACGGCGTAATAGTTAGCGAGCGTGCCTCGATCCAGCGTCTCGCCCTCGTCTGCACGCACCCTCACCGCGAGCTTTTGCTGCAAGGCGACGCCAACTGGATCTTGCGGCGCCGGGGGCGGCGCCTCGGCGGGAGCGGCAGCGTGAAGTGGCTCCGCAGTGGCCACCTGCTTGGTGCCCGATTGTTGCGCCTCGGCAGCAACGCCGAATGCAAGGCTCGCCGCCATGCCCAATGCCAATGGACGCCAACGCAACATACGCAATACTCCCACTTGTCCTTGCCGGGCAGGCTAGCCGCTCGACGGCCCCTATGCCACCCGCGATGCCCACCTGCGGCACCGGGGCGCGAACCTGATGGCCAACTGTTGCGCAATTACGACGTCGTCCGATCGTCATTTTGACGCGGGAGCGTGCCCGCGGCCTTGCGGTCCGGGCGATTACACGGGAGCGGGGCGGTCCTGGCCCTCAAATATGTTCGTTGGAAGCAGCCATCGCCGCCCCACCCGGCAGGTTCACCGATCAACCATCTTCCCCGGATCGCTTCCCTGCCCGGGGCTCACCGGCATTTTCGCGCCGGCGATAGAGGATCGTGGGGCTAGCTTATGACCCCGGTGGTCGTCCTGCCGGCCCAACTCCATGCAAATCCGCCAGCGCACGTCTGCACCCCGCGTCTTCGAGTTGGGCTGGCGAGAGTGTTATCCGCATTCGCGAGGGCGAGGATAAGCACCACTCGCTCCTGCCGACGCGCCGGGTGCAAACGAACGCTGGCTCATTTCATCCGCCAACGACGCGATTGGCCCTCACGCCGGAGCGTTTCGCTTTCCTCAGAATCTACAGCCAGCGGCCAAGCTCTCCAACGCTGCCTTCAGGCCATCTGCCGTGAACTCACCCTGCTGAACGATTTTGCCATTCGCCTGCATGCCGGCAGCAACCGGTTCGCGAGCCTTGCCGAGATCGGCGATGAAGGCTGGCGTGACGGCAGTGACAAAGAACAGCCGGCCACCCTTCTGGTAGGCATGATCGGCATCTAGAGGAACCGCACCGATCCCGTCGAGCCGGACGATAATGGTTGGCTTGCCCCCTTGCAGCTTGTTGAGTTCTGGCTTCGACACAGTCTGCGCTGTCGAATAAAATAAATCGCGCCGCTTGGAATTGCAGGCAAATTCCAGCCTGTCGTCACCTTTTTCGGCGAAGGCGAACGCGCGATGCACGTCTTGGTCGCCCTCTCCGGGTACCAGATAATGCCATTCGGCAAGAGCTGGCTCGGCGCTGATTACGGCAAGCACGCAAGCCAGTGCACGTAGACTGCAGATCGGCATAGCGGCTCCTGGCCTGCGACTGATCCAAACTCTGTACACGTCCTGAAGCGTAAGCACGGTATGCTCTCTGGTCAACCTAACCGCGCCACATCTGGCGTCGGCTTAAAATTGTTCGGCGCCATTGCGGAGATACGCGCGTTTGCATCCCGCAGCGCTACGGCTGCACCGGCCCGGCAGTTACAGGTGCCGCACCCGGCCACACGTATCCGCCACCGATGACGATCTCATGCGATGTGAGGTGCGTCTCGATCGTACCTTCTGCTGGCGCAGTTCCCGACCGCCAGCGCGAGTATTGCCGCCACAGATCTCCCGGCATTTCCGTCAAGCCAGCCAGTGGCTCGATCAGCCAGCGTGGCAGCCAGTCCGAACGCAGATCCTTCAGCGACCAGGAATTGCCTCCGGTAAGCGCAGCATGGATGGCCGACCAGATGAACTTGTACTCGACGTAATACGATCCTCGGCCAATGCGCATCTCGATTCCGGCCACGACCTGAAACGCCGGCCCAGCGTACTGATATTCGTTCGTCCACCTGTTGGGGGATTCGCCTTTGAACCGCACTTCGACGTGCGGCACAGCAGCGCCAAAACCGATGCCGAGATAAGGACGCAGCGCCGGCGAAAGCGGGACGAGCCGCACCAGCGCCGTCGGAATGAGTACGTTGTGCCCATGCGTGAACTCCAGCCGCTCGAGCAGGTCCGTCAGATGCAGCGGAGAGGGCGCTGGTTGCCCTTTGAGTGTTCCGATCGTTTCGACGTCCTCGATCACGCCATTCTTGATCTTGCGACCGTGCGCGCCTTTCCCCAGACGCGTCACGGCCTTGTTGTGCAGGAAGTCGATCATTCCGCCGAATGCGCCCGACCAGCGGATCACGCGGGCACCTCCATCGATGGGGAAGTAGAAGGAGTCTCCATCCCAGCCCATATTCTTCAGCGTCATGTCGGTGCCGTCCGGCCGCTGAAGTTTGAGGTCGCTGCGATGGTAGACCGGCGCGCCTGCATAAGCGCTGACCACGGTCTCGCGCTGCGCGTAACGCGATTGCGACGACGCGTCCCCCGCGGCGGGAGGAGCCGCGCTGCCCGCAACCTGACCGAACCACATCGCAAACATGCTGGCGCCAAGTACGAGCATCGCCAGGGCAGCGGCAATCTTGTCGACCGCAATAGAGGACGGCCGCGGCACCGATGCCCAGGCGAGCCGCTGTCCCGCCGTGATCAAAGTTGTCATGTGGACTTCTCTCTGCGCCCCCGCCCCTGAAGTACGGCCAATCTTCTGACACGTTGTATCCGCGTCGAACAGGCCAGCGCGCGTCGCATGGTTCGCCGCGCACGTTGATCCTTATCGATTCGCCCAAAGCCAACCGCCCGCCCAAGGACCCTTCCGCCTACACGAGCCCCAGAGGCGGCGAGCATCAATGACACGGCTCAAGCCCAGCCGAAAACGCATGCTCCTCGGGGGCCTCCACACCGCCCGAATCTTCCCTTTGAGTTCTGATAGCCGTTCAGTATACCTAGCTTCTCTCCACCCCGCCTCGACGTCCCTGCCGCACCCCGCCGGCAGCTCCGGAATGCCCTATTCCACATGTCGCTCGACCTGCAGACGTTCATTATTGGTGTCTTCATGCTCGCGATCGCGGGCGCCCTGTTACTGCTGTCGTGGCTGCATCATCGAAGCAACAAGGCACTCGCCCAATGGGGCTTTGCGTTCTTCCTCGGAGCCATTGGAATTGCGCTCATCGGAGCGAGGGGTCGCATCCCGGATGCTTGGTCCATTCTCGCAGCCAATGCGTTGCTCACCTCGGCCTACGGAGTGATGTGGCAAGGCGTGCGCACGTTTGAGGGAAGTCGCTCACATCCCGCGCTCATAGCCGCTGGAGCAGTCATCTGGCTTAGTGCTTGCGCTGTGCCAGCCTTTTATGCCGCGGGCACAGCCCGGGCACTTCTGATCATGGCAATCAGCATGGCCTATTCGCTGGCAGCCGCCGCTGAGCTTTGGCGCGGCCGTAGCGAGCAGCTGCCCGCCCGCTGGCCCCTCATCGTCATTCTCATTGTCCACGCCGCCACGCTTCCCCTCCGCGTCCCGCTTGTTTCTGCTTTGAATGGCGGACCTCAGACGCATCCCGTGGTGGTGGGTTCCGTCATCTTCGAGACGCTGCTCTTCTGTATCTGTGGTGTCTATCTGCTCGGCAGTCTCAGCAAGGAGCGTCTGGCCCTCCGCCACGAGCAAACCTCGCTGTTGGACCCGCTCACGGGTGTCGCCAATCGGCGCGCGTTCCTCAGCCAGGGCGCGAGGATCATCGACAGGGCCGAGATATCCGGCCAGCCGACAGCCCTGCTTCTTTTCGATCTCGACCGGTTTAAAAGTGTGAACGATCAACATGGCCACGCAGCCGGCGATGATCTGCTCAGGGCGTTCTGCCGTGTTGCAACGACCAATATCCGGCGGACAGATCTTTTCGCCCGTCTGGGGGGCGAGGAATTCGGCTGCCTCTTGCCCAACGCCACGCAGTCCGTCGCTATGGCGATCGCCGAAGAGATCCGCAACGACTTCGCCGCGATGAAGCTCGATGCTGGATCGACACGACTGACCGCGACAGTCAGCGTCGGCATGTCGGCGGCAGACCGCCTCAACCCAGACCTGCCGTCGCTCTTGATTGCGGCAGACCGTGCGCTCTACCGCGCCAAGCAGGAAGGACGAAACCGCGTCGTCGCGGCCGCATTCTCTCCGCCCGTTCTGCGCGGCCGCCGACGCGATTCCCTGCGCAGCGATAACCCGGATACGTATCCGGTCCGCTCAGATTCGCAGCAGCTCCGCTGATTGCTCGGGCCCTGAACGACAACGCCGCACACACCCCTCGGGGCGGCGCGGCGCGTCTCACCAGCCAGGAGCTGCGTGCCTTACCGGTTAGGCACGCGGCTCGAGGCCGTATTCCTGCATCTTGCGATAAAGCGTCGAGCGACCAATCTTCAGCCGCTTGGCAACTTCCGTCATGTGTCCGCGATAGCGACCAAGCGCCAGACGGATCATATCGGCTTCGATCTCATCGAGCGGCCGGATGTCGCCCGCCTCGGTGACGACCGGAATACCCAGCGCACTGTCACCCGCACCCGCCCGCACTTCCATCGTCTGCGGAATGATGCCTTCTGCCCCGAGCACAGCCGGCCCCTTATACGCCGGTTGTTTCGGCGCCGGTGCTGGCGCAGCCGGCACTGCGGTATCGAAGCCCTCGACGTGAGCAGCGATCTGCGGGAACTCCGCAACCGTCAGCTCATGACCATCGGCGAGCACGACAGCGCGGAACACCGCGTTCTCCAGTTGGCGCACGTTGCCCGGCCACGGATAGCTCTTCAACAGCCGCAGCGCGTCATCACTGATCGCGTTGATGCGTTTGCCTTCCTCCGCCGAGAACCGCGCCATGAAGTGCTGCGCCAGTTCGGCAACGTCGCCGAGACGCTCGCGCAGCGGCGGCACCCAGATCGGGAACACGTTGAGGCGATAGTAGAGATCTTCGCGGAACTTACCTTCGCGCACCATATCGATCATGTTGCGGTTGGTCGCCGAGATGAGACGGAAGTTGACGCTCACCGGCTTCTTCGAGCCGACCGGATCGATCTCGCCTTCCTGCAACGCGCGCAGCAGCTTCACCTGCGCATCGAGCGGCAACTCGCCGATCTCGTCGAGGAACAGCGTACCGCCGTCCGCTTCCTGGAACTTGCCGATACGCTTGTCGGTAGCGCCCGTGAAGGAGCCTTTCTCGTGACCGAACAGCGTCGACTCTACGAGGTTCTCCGGGATGGCACCGCAGTTGACGACCACGAACGGCTTTCCGGCACGCTCGGACTCGCCCTGGATGGCACGCGCGATCAGCTCTTTGCCAACGCCCGATTCACCCTCGATCAGCACCGGGATGTTCGACGCCGCGGCGCGCTTGCCGAGCGCAACGACCCGCTCCATCCCCTCGCCGCGTACGACGAGGTCGGAGAACGAGAGCATGCCCTCGACCTTCTTCTTGATGCGCGAGATTTCGCCGGCCAGCGCTTCGATCTTGAGCGCGCTCTTGATCGAAACTTCAAGCCGCTCCGGCGAAACCGGCTTTACGACGAAGTCGACAGCACCGGCACGCATCGCGCTAATGGCGGTATCGATCGAGCCGTGGGCCGTCTGCACGATGACCGGCGCAACGCCAGGCCTGCCCTCGAGCTTCTCCAGCACACCCATGCCGTCGAGGCCGCCCATCACGAGATCGAGTAAAACAAGGGAAATATCTGCGCGCTCGGGCCCCTCGAGTATCTGCAGGGCTTGCTCGCCCGATCCCGCGGTTTTAGTACCGAAGCCCAGACGCTTGATTGTTTCTTCGAGAATGCGACGCTGGGTGGGATCGTCGTCGACGATAAGTATACTCTTGACCATGAGGCACTCGAACTCAACGTAAAGGCGGCACTGCCCCGTCTCAGCCGAGTTCGAAATACCCTGATTGCGTCAGGATCGGACACTCGGCCACCGGCGGCTCACTCAACAAGGGCAAGACTGCCCAACAAGGGTAAACAAGCTGTTGCGAGAAAGCTCAGGTTGAGCCTTTTTTGCGCCCCACGAGTCTTTGAGGTCACTTTCAGTGTCCCGTCGCGAAGCACTTCAGAACGGTTAATTCTCTCAAATATCGGAGCCAATGATGCGAGTTAGCGCCACAAAACTGCGAGCAACCTTCACCGCGCAGGACGGCGCGTCGGCCAGCGGGGCCGCGGCACTCGGCCCCATGCCGGAGTGGAATCTCGCCGATCTTTATCCTTCGCCGACCTCGCCAGAAATCGCGCGCGACCTCGACAAGGCCGCGGCTGAAGCAAAGCGGTTGAAGGAAACCTATTACGGCAAGGTCGCCGCCGTCGCCGCAGACGGCGCCGCGCTCGCCAAAGCGATCGAAGAGTTCGAGCAGTTCGTTGAGTTGACGGGCCGCCTCGGCTCGTTCGCAGGTCTTCACTACGCCGGCAACCAGTCAGATCCGGCGCGCGCAAAATTCTACGGCGACATCGCCGAGAAGCTGACCGCCATCTCCACGGACATCATCTTCTTCGAGCTAGAGCTGAACCAGATCGATGATGCTGTTCTCGATGCCGCGCTGAAAAACGAGAAGCTCGCGCACTACAAGCCGTGGATCGAGAACGTCCGCAAGGAGAAGCCCTACCAGCTCGAAGAAAAGCTGGAGCGTCTTTTCCACGAAAAGGGCCAGACGTCGTCCGGCGCCTTCAATCGCCTCTTCAACGAGACCATAGCCGCGTTGCGCTTCCCCGTCGAAGGCGAGGCAGAGCCACTCGCGCTCGAAATGACGTTGAACCTTCTCTCCAGCCCGGACGAGAAGAAGCGCCAGGCCGGCGCCGAAGCGCTCGCCAAGGTCTTCAAGGACAACGTGCGGCTGTTCACGCTCATCACAAATACGCTCGCCAAGGACAAGGAAATCTCCGACCGCTGGCGCGGCTTCAAAGATGTTGCCGATGCGCGCCACCTCGCCAACCAGGTCGAGCCCGAAGTTGTCGATGCGCTGGTGACGAGCGTGCGCGCAGCATATCCGCGCTTGTCTCATCGCTATTACGCGATGAAGGCCAAGTGGCTCGGCAAAGACAAGCTCGCGCACTGGGATCGCAATGCGCCGCTGCCGCAGCGCCCTGACCGCACGTTCGCCTGGTCGGAGGCTCAGCGCCTTGTCCTCGGCGCCTATCGCGATTTCGCCCCGCAGATGGCCGACGTCGCCGGCGAGTTCTTCGATAAGAGCTGGATCGATGCACCAGCGCGTCCCGGCAAAGCACCCGGCGCATTCTCTGCCTCGACGGTGCCGTCGGTGCACCCTTACGTGCTGCTCAACTACCTCGGCAAGCCGCGCGACGTGATGACCTTGGCGCACGAGCTTGGTCACGGCGTGCATCAGATGCTGGCCCGCCCGCAAGGCGCACTGCTGGCTTCGACCCCGCTGACGCTGGCCGAAACGGCATCCGTGTTCGGTGAAATGCTCGCTTTCAAGGCGATGCTGAAGCAGACCGAAGACGCCGGTGAGCGCAAGGCGCTCATCGCCGGCAAGGTCGAGGACATGCTCAACACCGTCGTGCGCCAGATCGCGTTCTATACCTTCGAGCGCAAAGTGCATGAAGCCCGCCGCCAGGGCGAGCTGACGCCCGACCAGCTCGGAGAGATCTGGATGGAGGTGCAGGTCGAGAGCTTGGGCCCGGCGATCGACTTCAAGCCAGGCTATGAAGTGTTCTGGGCCTACATCCCGCACTTCATCCATTCGCCGTTCTACGTCTACGCATATGCCTTCGGCGATTGCCTGGTGAACTCGCTTTACGGCCTCTACCAGGAAGCCCACCCCGGCTTCGTCACCAAGTACTTCGATATGCTCAAAGCGGGGGGGTCGAAGCACCACACCGAGCTGCTGGCCCCGTTCGGGCTCGACGCCTCCAAACCCGAATTCTGGAATAAGGGCTTGAAGGTCATCGAAGGCATGATCGATGAGCTGGAGGCGGAGAGCACCTGAGGCTTGAAGCGCCTCATGGTTGCCCATACCTAGTGAGCGGATGCACAAGAAAAGGGGCGCGATGGAAAATCGTGCCCCTTATTTTCCTAGAGCTTCAGAATATTCGGCTAAAGTCAAGGCTGTAAAGCTCGGCCGTGACCTATTAAGGGACACCCCGATACGGGGCGTTAGGGAATCGAAGCGCTCGCCATCTGCTGCACTGCAGCCTAGCAAATTGTGAGGTGCCGAGTGGCACAATCGCAGTCGGTGGCTCGGGGCACCGACCAGGGCTCCACCGACGGGGTTCCGAATGAAAAATTCTGGGCCCTTGTCGTTGGATCGATCGGCGTCGTCTACGGCGACATCGGTACGAGCCCGCTCTATGCCTTCAAGGAAGCGATCGTCGCTGCCAAGGGCGCGAGCTTCGCGGGCCGCGAGGCGGTGTTCGGCGTCCTGTCGCTGATCACCTGGGCGCTCCTGCTCATCGTGACGCTGAAGTACGTCTTCATCTTGCTGCGCGCAGACAACCGCGGCGAAGGCGGCATCTTCGCGCTGATGGCGCTCGGTCAGTCCGTCGCCAAGCGCAGCACGTCCGTGATCATGGGATTGGGCATTGCTGGAGCAGCGTTCTTCTACGGTGACGCGGTCATCACGCCGGCAATCTCGGTGCTTTCCGCTGTCGAAGGCCTGCACCTGGTCTCACCCGCCTTCGACCATCTCGTTTTGCCGCTCGCGATCGTCATCATCATCGGTCTCTTCGCCGTTCAGTCGCATGGCACCGCCAAGGTCGCCGCCTGGTTCGGCCCCATCACCGTCGTCTGGTTCGTTGCGCTCTTCGTCGGCGGCATCATGAGCATCGCCACCAATCCCGACGTACTCGTCGCGCTCAATCCGCTCTACGGCATCAAGTTTGTCCTGAAGCACGGCGTAGTCGGCCTGACAGTGCTGGGCTTGGTGTTCCTCGCCGTTACGGGCGCCGAAGCCCTCTATGCAGACTTGGGCCATTTTGGCCGCAAGCCCATTCAGACAGCCTGGCTCAGCTTCGTGCTGCCCGCTCTCGTCGTGAACTACTTCGGCCAGGGCGCCCTCGTCCTTACCAACCCGCAGGCGCTCGAAAGCCCGTTCTACCTGCTCTACCCGGAATGGGCGCTGGTGCCGATGGTCATCTTGGCGACGGCTGCAACGATCATTGCCAGCCAAGCCGTCATTACTGGCGCATTCTCACTGTCGCGGCAGGCCATCCAGCTGGGTCTCTTCCCGCGCCTCGGCATCAAGCACACGTCCGAGAGCATGGCCGGCCAGATCTACATGCCGCGCGTGAACTGGCTGCTGCTCGTCGCCGTCCTATTCATGGTGCTGCTGTTCAAGTCTTCGAGCAGCCTTGCCGCGGCGTACGGCGTCGCGGTCACAGCCGAGATGGTGATCACCTCGCTCATCGCCTTCTTCGTCATCTGGCGCATGTGGGGTTGGAAGCTCTGGCAGACCGCCCTGCTGATCGTGCCGTTGCTGCTGATCGAGCAGGCATTCTTTGCAGCGAACATGTTGAAGATCTTCGAAGGCGCCTGGGTGCCACTGTTGATGGCAGCCTGCGTCGGACTCATTATGGTCACCTGGGTGCGCGGCTCGCGCCTGCTCGCCAAGCAGACGCGCAAGAACGAGGCCGACCTCGACTGGCTGCTCCGAAAGCTCGAAGCAAAGCCGCCCCATCGCGTCGCCGGCACCGCAGTGTTCTTCACCGCCGACCCGACCGCCGCACCAACCGCCCTGATGCACAACCTGAAGCACAACCGCGTGCTTCACGAGCGCAACATCATCCTCTCCATCCACACCGAGGACATGCCGCGCGTCCCCCGCTACGAGCGTGTCAGTGTGGACCGCGTGTCCGACTCCTTCGTGCGCGTCGTTGCCCGCTATGGCTTCATGGAAACGCCAAGCGTGCCAAAGATCCTCGAGGTCTGCCGACGCAAGGATCTCAACATCGATATCGGTGCAACGTCGTTCTTCCTGTCGCGACGCAACCTCAGGACAACGCCGAAGTCGGAGATGCCCGGCTGGCAGGACAGGCTGTTCGTCGCACTGGCCCGTAGTGCGCAAGATGCGACGACCTACTTCCAGATTCCGACCGACCGCGTCGTCGAGGTGGGAACCCAGGTCGCCGTTTGACGCGTCCCGCCGTACAGCACGTGTCACAGTCTGACCCGCGTCGGTGCGACCACCTTGCCAACGCGCGCGTTTGTGCCGATATGCCTGGCCATGGCCAACGAGGAAAACCGCTTTTCGGCACGCGCCGCCCGCTACATGAAGGTCGGCGCCAACGTCGGCAGCATCGCCGCTCGCGTTGCCGGTGAACGGCTATTCGGCGTAGAACATGATCGCTCACGCGCTGCCGCCGATCTCGCCGCCGCTCTGGGTGGCCTCAAAGGCCCCCTGATGAAGGTGGCCCAGCTTCTCTCAACCATCCCTGAGGCAATCCCCGCCGAATATGCACGCGAGCTGACGCAGCTCCAGTCCGCCGCGCCGCCCATGGGACCCGCGTTCGCCAAGCGCCGCATGCAGGCGGAGCTCGGCCCCGACTGGGCATCGCGCTTTGCCGCATTCGATGTCGAGGCGGCGGCGTCGGCCTCCCTCGGCCAGGTGCACCGCGCCACCTCCCTCGATGGCCGCGCGTTGGCGGTGAAGCTGCAATACCCCGACATGGCCTCCGCCGTCGAAGCCGACTTAACGCAGCTCAAGGCAATCTTCGCCATCCATAAGCGTATGAGCCCCGCGGTCGAGACGGGCGAGATCCTCAAGGAGATCGCAGCCCGTCTGCGCGAGGAACTCGATTATGAGCTGGAGGCACGCCACACGCAGCTCTACGCCCTCATCTTCGCGGACGATCCTCTAATCCGCGTCCCCGAGATCGTCCCCGAGCTGTCGACCAAGCGCCTACTCAGCATGACCTGGCTGGATGGAGCTAAGCTGCTCGACTACAAGGACGCGCCGCTGGATGACCGCAACGCCATTGCCCGCGCCATGTTCCGCGCCTGGTGGTTCCCCTTCAGCCATTACGGCGTCATCCACGGCGACCCGCATCTGGGCAACTACTCCGTGTTCGAGCAAGCAGGGCATCCGGCCGGCATCAATCTGCTCGACTACGGCTGCATGCGCAGCTTCCGCCCGCAATTCGTCCAGGGTGTCATCGATCTCTATCGCGGCCTCCTTGCGGGCGATCGCGAACGCGTCGTGCACGCATACGAGACGTGGGGCTTTCTCGGCCTGTCGAACGAGCTGATCGACGGCCTCACCATCTGGGCGCGCTTCATTTACGGACCGCTCCTCGACGACCGCGAGCGCGCCATAGCCGAGCACACGAGCCCCGGCGAATACGGCCGCAAGGAAGCGATGACCGTGCACCAGATCCTGCGCGACAAAGGGCCGGTGAAGATCCCGCGCGAGTTCGTATTCATGGATCGCGCCGCCATCGGCCTCGGCGGTGTCTTCCTGCACTTGGGCGCGCGTCAGAACTGGTATCGCCTCTTCAATGAGACAATCGAAGGCTTCGACCTCGACGAACTGACGAGCCGCCAGCACGCCGCCTTTAACGCGACCCGCGTTCCACTCCCCTGATCAACGCATCAGCGAAAGCGAACTGTTACCGCAGGAACAGCTGCAGCCGTCCCGATCCGCAAATCTCCTTGGGCGTTGCGAATGACAAGCAGCGCCATTGCATAAACGCCAAGGAGATTGAACGTGATTGTATCTTTGAAAATTTCTCGACTGACTGCCTTTGTCGCGACCGCTTTTGTGGCGGCAGGTGTCCTGTTGGCCCCGTCCGCTCAAGCGGGCGCATCGCAGGAAGCAACGCGACAGGGAACCTTTCAAACACTGAAGCCGTCCGTCAGCCCGGTTGCAGCCAAGCTCAAGACGCCGGGCAAGGGCCTTCGCCGCGACTGCAATGGCCAGACGTCGGACCAATGTTGCGAGGGGCTGTCATTCTGCGGCTGCCTATATATGCCGGGCTCTGACAACACACACCCGACGGCTTGCTTCTCGCGCCCGCCGCCGAAGGGCTGAACTCGCAGCCCACAATGCGCGCAGGCGATCCTCTTGGATCGCCTGTCGCTTATTGCAGCTCTTCGCCTCAGGCTTTGCTGCATGTATTGATGCCCAGCAGCGAGTAGACCGGACAACGGCCGAAGACCCCGGTGATCAGGGGCACGACACCGATCCATCCCCAGATCGACTGATACTCAGGGCCATAAAGACCGAGCGCCACACCTAAGAGCAGCAATCCGGCGATGATCCGCACAGCTCGATCAAGGCCGCCTTCGTTGATTGCCATTGCACCATCTCCAATCGCTACTTGACCTTCGCAGCATTATCCTACGGTGATCACTACGCGCCGTTGTGATCTGCATCAACGCGCAGTCACCGCGAACCGCAAATCTTCGGCGGCTTCTTGCTGCAAACCAGACGGAGATAGTTCAATGCTGCCGACCCGGGCGCTGACGGTGACGGCGGTGCTGGCCCTATTGGTTGCGTCGCTACAGCCAGCTTGGGCGGACGTGGGCGATGCCGCGAAGGGCGAGACCCTTGCCCGCACGCTTTGTGCCGACTGTCATCTCAACCCCGCGCAGGGTGAAAAGCAGGGGCCGATGGGCGTTCCTGGCTTTGTCGCGGTTGCCAACCGGCCGCTGCAGACGGCGGAAGGCGTGGTCGAATGGCTGGAGTCGATCCCGCCAATGATGCCCAACCACCACCTCACGCAGGACGAGATGTACGACCTCGCCGCCTTCATCATGTCGCTGCGCAAAGAGCCTACGAATTGATCGCCGCCTAGCCAACCACCCCGGCGTGTGCGCCGTTCCGACGTGTCACAGACCAGCCAACGTGCATGCCGCCGGACTCCTCGTGGCCAAACTGATCCCCTTAGCTTCACGTCGCAGCCGGCAAATGCGCGCCAGCTCCGCCTGTGGCAAGGGCGGATGACTGATTGTCATCGGGCGATCGATCAAGCGCGCCGCAAGATCCTTATTGAGCGAGGACCTCGGATCACTCGACAGCGCCGCCACGTGCGAGACATAGACATAACGGGCCGGCTGCATGAACGAGGGCTGATCGGCGATAACCTCGATTATGATGAGCTTTCCGAGGTTGACGACTTCACCCGCGGCCACGCTGAACGTCGCAAACCCCTTCGGATCGCTGGATAAGATTTTCAGCGTCCCGCTCTTGTCCGGACGACTGCACGACGCCTCGACCACCTTGTAGGTTCCCGGAGCAATTTGGGCCGAGCCTGTAACCTCCGCACTGGGATCCAGGATGGTTCTAGTCCCGAGCTTGACGCTCGATACGGTCTTTCCACTCACCGTGCGTGGCGTCTTGTTGTCCGGGGTGCGTAGCGCGACCGACATGCAGGACATCTCCTGATTGCGATCGATGACAGCCGTCATCACGATGACGGCATCGCCGCTCTGCCCGAGCGCGTCCATGTTGAGGTCGTCAGATACGTGACTGGTGCACCCGGCAAGCACCGTAGCCAACGCGACGGCAAGGCCCGCGGCAGCCGACCAGATCCAGCGCCTCGAACGCTCACCAGAGTCCAATCTGCGCCCTCTCGATCCTATAGGCTTGGCCAGGCGACGTTACCGTCATCAAGCGCGTAACGAGGGAGGACGAAAGCGCCGGAGCTTCGGCTCGCAACTGCTGCATCGCGTCTGGCGCGATGTCGGCGACCGATATCCTCGCCGCGTCAGCCAGATAGTCGGTCGGCTCCAGGTTGAGCTTCCCGACGTTCACGGCCTCTCCAGCCGAAACCGTGAACTTGGCGAGCGATTGCCTGGGATTGCCCAAGACAACTGAGCCGTCATGCTCGCCAACTCCCATCATGTACTTCATGTCGCCGACGGATTGGCAGGCCACGTAACCGATATGGTACGTCCCCGCGGGCAGAGAAACTTGACGCGGCTTCAATGCGGCGGAGGCAGCCATGCCGCCCACCATAAGCGTCTTGTAAAGCTGGAAACGTCCGGGCGCGGCCTCGGTCGCCAAAGCGACGTTGCCAGTCCTGCAGGGCAAACCACCGTAGCTGATCTGCAAGAACGCGGCACCTTCGTTGGCGCTCTTGAGCGCGCTCAGCGATTTGCTGTCGTCAATGCCTGGCGCACAAGCAGCAACCGCGCTCGCGCATATAACGACCACGCAGCACCAGAGTATTTTGCGGAGCATCGGGCGGGCTCATCCATGCAATCATCGCCGTCTACTCCACCAATCAGAAGCTGTACAACGTCGCATTCTACGTTACCGGCAGAACCGTCCGCATTTCTCGCTTCGTGTGTCCCTGGCGCTATCGTGTAGGCGCAGGGTGAAAAGCAGGGCCCCATGGGCGCTACTGGATTTTTTTGCCGACCGGCCGAGACAAGCGGTGGGCTCACCACGCCATGGACACCCAGAAACCTGCCCCGATTGCGACCAGCGTTGCTGCAAGCGCTGGTCCAAGCAGCCTGCCGAAGCGCAACCCGCCCGCGCTGATCCCAAGCCCCACTTTCGAAATCGAGTTGACGCCAACCGCGATGAGAATGGCGGTTGCCGCGCTCGTTGCCGAAAGACTTTGTGGAGCAAGGCGCGCCATCGACATGCTGATCGCGTCGACATCGAGGATGCCGGAGACTGCCGCCAGCGCATATGCACCGATCGCCCCCGCCCAAACGGCAATGCCATTCGCCAGCGCCATGATCACTGCCAGCAGCGCGCCGTACTGCAGCACCGACACGAGATCGAACGGATTCTTGAGGTTGAGGGACGCCGCCTCCTCCTTATCCGCTCCCGCGCGCCACGCGGAGAGAGCCGCAAACCCAGCCTGCACCAGCGCCCCCAGAGCCAGGGGCAGCGCCAGCTTTGCCAGCAGCCCGGCGTTGACCACCGCAACGACAGCCGCCACGCGGACCATCATCATCGCCCCCGACACCATCGTCGCGGCGGCAAACATCTCGCGATGCGTCGGATATTGCCGCGCCATCTGCGCCATGTTCACGGTCACCGCCGTTGACGAGACGAGACCGCCGGCAACACCCGACAACAGCGCGCCCAGCTCCGGCCCGGCAATACGGATGGCAAGGTAGCCCGCGAACGAAAGCGTCGCGATGAAAATCGTCAGCAGCCACACTTCGCGAGGGTTGACCGGGAACCACGGCGTCACCACTCGGTCCGGCAGCAGCGGTAGCATGATTACCGTCATCGCCAGCAGGACCAGCCCCGAGCGCAACTCCTCCCATGTCAGCTTGGCGAGCGAAGCATGCAGCCATTGCTTGAGGGCCAGCAGCAGCGCCGTGGCAACGCCCGCCGCAGCGGCAAGGCCAGGATCGCTGAGCACCGCGAGCGCTCCAAGGGCAAACGCCAGCATCGCGGCAACCACCGTCGTTGCCCCGAACGTGCCCTCGTGCACCATTTCGCGATAGCGAAATGCAGCGATGACGCCCGTGAAGCAGACGAATGCCAGTGCCAGCGCGACGGTCCCCCACGCACCGGCCCCGTAGACCAGCGCGCCCCACACGCCCCCGAGCAGCCCCGACAGCGTTAGGGTGCGCAGGCCGGCCGCCCGCTCCCCCTCGGGCTCGGCGCGTTGCTTCCAGCCCCGCTCGATGCCGATGATGAGGCCAATGGCGAGGGCGACTGCCAGACGTTGGAAAAGCTGGTAAGGGTCCATGATGAACGCGTCCGCCTTGCGTATCAGCAGACTAGCACCGCCCCCACTAACAACCCGTACGATGGGACAGGTTTACTAGGCCCTTCGGGTGCTTGATAGGCGGCGCCCACTGAGGTACCAAGTCAAATACAAAGAATACGCATTGGGGAGAGAAAACTGTGGCGATCGATCTGAGCGGCGGTAATCCCAACATGGATTACGGGCAGGCTGAGCACACCTATAAGCAGTTCCTGCTGTTCGCAAAGGTGGGAGTTGTTTCCCTGGTAGTCCTGCTGGCCGGCATGGCCTTCTTCCTCACCTAAGAAATTCGCGCCGCGCGCTGCAGTGCTCGGCGCCAATTCATTCTGGCGCTTCGCACCGGCGGCGAGAGAAACCCCTCTCGATCGGACGATGCATGGTCACCATTGCGGTTACGGCCGAACCGGCGGATGAGCCGCGCGTTGCGGTCTCCCCTGAGACGGTCAAGAAGCTCGCGGCCCTCGGCGCCACTGTGAAAGTGGAATCCGGGGCAGGTTCGCGCTCACGCTTCTCTGACGAAACGCTCCGCGCCGCCGGCGCCGAGATTGCGGCCACGGCTGCCGAGGCCTTGCAGGGCGCCGACATCCTGCTCAGCGTGCGCCGGCCCGCGGAAGTGGACGTCGCCGCGCTGAAGCCCGGCGCTCTCGTCATCGCGATGCTCGATCCCTACGGCGACAAGGCCGCCTTGGCCAACCTCGCGGCATCGAAAGCATCGCTCTTCTCCATGGAATTCATGCCGCGCATTACGCGCGCGCAGTCGATGGACGTCCTCTCGAGCCAGGCCAACCTCGCCGGCTACAAGGCTGTCGTCGATGCTGCGGCCATGTTCCAGCAGGCCATGCCTATGATGATGACGGCGGCGGGCACGGTTCCCGCCGCAAAAGTGTTCATCATGGGCGCCGGCGTCGCCGGCCTGCAGGCCATCGCCACCGCCCGCCGTCTCGGCGCTCAGGTCTCTGCCACCGACGTTCGCCCTGCCGCCAAGGAGCAGGTCGCCTCGCTCGGTGCCAAGTTCATCGCGGTCGAGGATGACGAGTTCAAGCAGGCGCAGACCGCCGCAGGCTACGCCAAGCCGATGTCGGCGGAATACCAGGCCAAGCAGGCAGAGCTCGTCGCCAACCACATCAAGAACCAGGACATCGTCGTCACCACGGCGCTGATCCCCGGCCGCCCGGCGCCGCGCCTCATCACGCGCGCCATGGTCGAGAGCATGAAGCCCGGATCAATCATCGTCGACCTCGCTGCCGAGCGCGGTGGCAACTGCGAGCTGACCACGCCCGGCGAGATCGTCGACCACGGCGGCGTGCGCATCTACGGCCCGCTCAACCTCGCCGGTGACCTCGCAATCAATGCATCCAGCCTCTACGCCAAGAACCTCTATGCCTTCCTCGAGACGCTGATCGACAAGAAGGAAAAGACGCTGGCCATCAATTGGGACGACGAGATCGTCAAGGGCACGCTTCTCGCCCGCGACGGTGCCCTCGTTCACCCCAGCCTGCAGGGAGCGGCCTGATGCGAACCCCGTTGCTCAAACTCGCGCTCCTTGCCGGCATGACGGCAGCGGGCGTCGCCCCGGCCTTCGCGGCCGGCGGCATCGGCGGCACGGTCGACCCGATCGTGCACGAGCTGATGGTGTTCGTAATGGCGATCTTCGTCGGCTACTACGTCGTCTGGAGCGTCACGCCCGCGCTGCACACCCCGCTCATGTCCGTCACCAACGCCATCTCCTCGGTGATCGTCGTCGGCGCATTGCTGGCCGTCGCGGTCGAGCACGGCGCGGTCGACGGCTTCCTCTCGGGCGACACCCTTGCTTCCAAGACGTTCGGTGTCCTCGCTCTGATCATGGCCGCGATCAACATCTTCGGCGGCTTCCTCGTCACCCAGCGCATGCTCGCCATGTACAAGAAGAAGGGCGACAAGAAGTGATGACGCTCCACAGCGCCCACGGGGATCGCGTGCCATGCTGACACCCAACCTCACCGCCATTCTCTATCTCGTCTCCGGCGTGCTGTTCATCCTCGCACTGCGCGGATTGTCGAGCCCCGCCACCTCGCGCCAGGGCAACTACTTCGGCATGCTCGGCATGCTGATCGCCATGGCGACGACGCTGGCCGTTGCCAGCCCGCAGACGACGCTCACATGGATCCTGCTCGCCATCGGCATCGGCGTCGGTGGCACGATCGGCGCCGTCACCGCCCGCCGCATCGCCATGACCTCGATGCCCGAGCTGGTCGCCGCCTTCCACTCGCTCGTCGGCCTCGCCGCCGTGTTCGTCGCCGCGGCTGCCCTCTACGCACCCGACGCCTTCGGCATCGGCGAAGCCGGCAACATTCACTTTGCCTCGCTAATCGAGATGTCGCTCGGCGTCGCCATCGGCGCAATCACCTTCACCGGCTCGGTCATCGCCTTCTTGAAGCTGTCGGCGCGCATGTCCGGCAAGCCCATCATCCTGCCCGCGCGCCACCTCATCAATATCGCCCTGTTCGCCGGGCTCATTTACCTGATCTACCTGTTCTGCCAGTCGGGCGGCGATCCCACCCTGTTCTGGGCTATCACCTTCGTGTCGATGCTGTTCGGCGTGCTGATCATCATCCCCATCGGCGGCGCCGACATGCCCGTCGTCGTGTCGATGCTGAACTCCTATTCCGGCTGGGCCGCCGCCGGCATCGGCTTCACGCTGTCGAACATCGCTCTCATCATCACCGGCGCACTCGTCGGCTCTTCCGGCGCGATCCTGTCCTACATCATGTGCAAGGGCATGAACCGCTCCTTCATCTCCGTCATCCTCGGCGGCTTCGGCGGCGAGACCGCTGGCCCTGCAGGGGGTGGCGAGCAGAAGCCGGTGAAGCTCGGCTCTGCCGAGGACGCGGCCTACGTGATGAAGAACGCCTCCAAAGTGATCATCGTGCCCGGCTACGGCATGGCCGTCGCCCAGGCGCAGCATGCGTTGCGCGAGATGGGCGACCAGCTCAAGAAAGCCGGCGTCGAGGTGAAGTATGCCATCCATCCCGTCGCCGGTCGCATGCCCGGCCACATGAACGTCCTGCTCGCCGAGGCCAACGTCCCCTACGACGAGGTCTTCGAGCTGGAAGACATCAACTCGGAGATGCCGCAGGCCGACGTCGTCTACGTCATCGGCGCCAACGACGTCGTCAATCCAGCCGCTGAGACCGACAAGACCTCGCCGATCTACGGCATGCCGGTGCTGCAGGCGTGGAAGGCCGGCACGGTGCTGTTCAACAAGCGCTCGCTCGCCTCCGGTTATGCCGGCATCGACAATCCGCTGTTCTACAACGACAACACGGTGATGGTGCTCGGCGACGCCAAGAAGATGACCGAAGAGATCGTCAAGGCTCTCGCCCACTAAGCAGACGCGCACGTCGCGTTGCCGGCCGATCGGCAGCACGCGCGAAACATGTCGACGGGGTTAAACGAATTGCACAGTGGGAGGCTAGCGCCCCCGCTGGCAATAACCCCGGAGGCAACCTTATGCGTATCGCGACGCCCCTGCTGCTCGTCGCAGCAGCCCTCTTCGCGCTCACCATCAAGAGTGAGGCAGCCCCGCGCTTCAAAGCAGTCGCCTTCGACTACTTCGTCCTCTTCAACGCCAACTCCGTCATCCCCAAGGTCGAGAAGGAATTCCCCGGCAAGGGTCTGGCATTCACACAGGCCTGGCGCGCCCGCCAGTTCGACTATGGCTTCCTGCGCTCCATCACCAATCGTCAGATCGATTTCTTCAAGGTCACCGAGGACGCGCTCGTCTACACCGCCGAGGCCATGAAGCTGCCGTTGCCGCCCGACGTTCGTGCGCGCCTGCTCGACGCCTATCTCACGCTCGATCCCTGGCCCGACACGGTCGACGCGTTGAAGAAGCTCAAGGCCGCCGGCGTGCGCATCATCACCATCGCCAACTTCTCTCCGCTGATGCTCCGCTCCAACGCCGATCGCGCCGGCATCACCGACCTTTTCGACGAGTTGCTGTCGACCGAGGTCAACCACAGCTACAAACCCGAACCCAGCGCCTACGCCCTCGGAATGGAGCGGCTTGGCCTGGAGAAGAACGAGATTGCCTTCGCCGCGTTCGGCGGCTGGGACGCGTTCGGCGCCAAGAGCTTCGGCTATCCAACCTACTGGGTGAACCGCTTCAATCTTCCGGGCGAGCAGCTCGGCCTCCCGCCCGACGGCACCTCGAACGACATGGCTGGGCTGTTACGCTTCGTGCTCGGCGATGCTCCAGGCGAGGACAAGCATTAGCGTCTGGACAAGCCGCCGCAATGCCCCCATCCTTCCGGTCGTTTGATTACAGACGATCCAATTGCAAGGGCATGGCGCGCGTTTCCTTCACAACAACATTGCAGCGGCACATCGCCTGCCCGTCCATTGACGTGGCCGCTGCGACGGTGCGCGAGGCACTCGATGCCGCCTTCGCTGGAAATGCTCGCGCTCGCACCTATGTGCTCGATGACCAATCCGCACTGCGCAAGCACATGGTGATTTTCATCGACGGCAAGCGCATCGAGGACCGCGTGAACCTCTCCGATCCCGTTCTCGAAAACGGAGAGATTTTCGTATTGCAGGCCCTGTCGGGCGGCTAGCTCGGCGCATTGAGGCAAAGCCACCCGAAGAGGCAGCATGTCCGACCGCATCTACGTCGCAACGCGCAAAGGTCTTTTCACGCTCACTCGCCAAGACGGTGCCTGGAAAATCGCCGGCACGGACTTCCTCGCCGACAACGTGTCGATGATGCTCGCCGATCCGCGCGACGGCAGTCTCTATGCCGCGCTTGATCACGGGCACTTCGGCGTCAAGCTCCACCGCAGGTCAGGTGACGGCGCGTGGGAAGAGTGCGCCACTCCCACATATCCCGAAAAGCCCGAAGACGAGGACGACAAGGACATGTGGGGCAAACCAATCCCCTGGTCCACCGTGCGCGTCTGGGCGCTGGAAGCCGGCGGCACCGATCAACCCGGCGTTCTTTGGTGCGGCACCATTCCTGGCGGGCTGTTCCGTTCAACAGATCACGGTGCGAACTGGCAGCTTGTCCGTTCATTGTGGGACGACCCAAAACGTAAGAAGTGGTTCGGCGGCGGCGCCGACCTCCCCGGCATTCATTCCATTTGCATCGATCCGCGCGATTCAAAACGCGTTCAGATCGGCGTCTCTTGCGGTGGCGTATGGAGTTCGCTCGATGGCGGCGACAGTTGGGACTGCTCGGGCGAAGGCATGCGCGCCGCGTACATGCCCCCCGACCAGCAATTCGACCCAAACATCCAGGATCCGCACCGCCTCGTGCAATGCCGCGAAAAGCCCGAACGCCTCTGGGTTCAGCATCACAACGGCATCTTCCGCTCCGACGACGGCGGCGCCCGCTGGGAGGAAATCACCGAGGCCGGCCCATCCGTATTCGGGTTCGCCGTCGCCGTGCACCCTAACGACCCGGACAAAGCCTGGTTTGTCCCGGCCATAAAGGACGAAAAGCGCATCCCCGTCTCCGGCGAGATCGTCGTGACACGCACCCGCGACGGCGGCCGCAGCTTCGAGACGTTGCGCAACGGACTGCCACAAGAGCACGCCTACGATCTCGTCTACCGCCACGCGCTCGATATCGACACCACCGGCAACCGCCTGTCGTTCGGCAGCACCACGGGAAACCTCTGGGTCACCGAGGACCAGGGCGACACCTGGCACTGCGCAGCTCAGCACCTGCCGCCGATTTATGGCGTGCGTTTCGCCTAAACCGCAGGCACCCCACGCTCTCGCTGGACGAGCGTTACCCGAATGCTCCATATCGAAGGGCCGACGGGTCAATCGATCGAGGGGCTAGGCTTGCACACTTCGGAACGCGCAAAGCGCCTCTGTAGCCACCTTCTTGCGCTTGGCTTCGCCGCGCTGATCTCGCTGCCGTCCGCGGCCGATGAAGGCTTCTTCGTCGGCAAGCAACCCGCCGCCGTGCGCGCCGCGTGGAACTCGGTCTATGCTTTCGTCTGCGAGGGCCGCGGCGGCCGCTACGTCGCCAGCGCCTTCCTCGTCGGCAAGCGCGAGAACGGCAAGCGCACCGACTTCTACTTCATCACCGCGGGCCACGCCGTCGACGATTGTCGGCAGCCGAACCGCTACCTCACCGCCGACATCAACCAGCCGCGCTTTGAGTCCGACGGCATCACGCGCGCGGCCCGTTCCGCCCGCCTCGGTGACGTTCGCCCCGTCCAGGTCGACGACGCCTATGACATCGCCGTCGTCAAAGTAACGGCCCCCACCAGGACGCCGATGGGTGCGCCTTTGCGGATCGGCGACAGCTGCAACGACGCTTTGCGCCAGGAGGTCTACGCCATCGGCTTTCCCGGCGTCACACAGCGCAAATCACTGAAGGGCATGAGCGAGACGAAGCGCTGGAGCCGCGGCAAATTCGTCGGCCTCGGCCGCGCCGAATTCCGCGGTGCGCCCTACACCTACATTGCCTCTACCGTCGATTCCCTGCCCGGCAGTTCCGGCGGCCCCGTGATCGATGAGAAAGGCAATTTGATCGGTGTCATCGCCAAGGGTGCCGCGGCCCCCGAAAATGGCTTTCGTTATGATGTCGACCCGAAGAACCCTGGCGACTGGCAGACATTTCTCGTTCCCTGCCAGGCAGCGCTGCGAATTCTTCAACAAAGCGGGCTATCGTCCGCCGGCTAAACACCCTTCGCATGGCTCGGTTGCTCTGGTCTGCTTCACAACGACACCGAACCTTGCAAAGGCTTCACCAACACCGCTAGCTTATGTGCTACGCCCAACCCGCAACGATATATTCTGACGCCATGATCAAGCTTCGCCTGAGTTTGCTCGTCGCCACCGCCGCTGCTACGCCGGTGCTGGCCGAACCGGTTACGTCGACCTCGCCGTCACCCATCACGACGCCGTCGCTGACCGATCCCCTACTCAATTCACCCTCGGCCAATCCGCTGCTGACCGACCCCGGCAGCCGTAAGGGCACGCGCAATTACAAGGCCGGCGCGGAAGCCGTGATCCCCGAGACCGAGTCGAAGGGGCTGAGCAACAAAGAGAAGATCGCCCAGTGCATGGATACCTGGGACACTGGCACGCACATCACCAAGAGCAAGTGGCGCGAGATATGCCAGCGTCAGCTCAACGAGCGCTGACATCAGACCGCGGATGCACGCCGCTACTCGTCTTCTTGTCATCCCCTCCGGGCGAACAGCGCTCCATCGGCAGCGCTGTCGTCAACCAGCCGTCCTTCGACACTGTGACGACATAGCGCCGACACCCCTGCACTGCCGCCCCCTTCACGAAATGCACGCGAAATAGCGCCTGTTCCGGCTTGCGCTGGCGCGGCCATACGAACTCCGCTCCATTCGCGGTCTTCGCAATTGCCGTGTCGATGGCATACGCCGCATTTCGATAGTCCGCCGCCGTCAGCCGCGCCAGCAACGCACGCGAAAGATCGGGGTGCAGCCCCGCCGCCATCGCCCGTCGCTGATAGGGATCTTTCGGATCGACCTGCGGCGGTGGCAGCGGCTGCGGATCGCCTTCTTCCTCCGGCGCAGCTTCATCGATCGATGCCGTTTCAACCGGTGCCGCATCGGGCGGCACGGGCGCATCGACGGCGATCGTCGCATGCGGCTCGATCGTCGGCACCATGGGCGCGGCACCGGATTCAGCAGGCGGTGGCGAGGCAGCCGTACCCGCCGGCGCAGTCGCAGCGAGATTGGCTTCCGCCATCCCCGACTGGCGGCCATCGAGCATGTGCATGAGCAGCGCCGCGCGCTCACCCACCTGCGCGAGCCAATCGCCAGGTGCATTGACCACAGCCCATCCGCCGCCAAACAGTACCAGCAGCACCAGGCTCGCGCTCAGCATGCTGCTGCCACGCTTGCGCGGCGGGTAGATCGGCTCCCCGGCGTCGAGCGGCCCCAGCGTGTTTTCGGGTCGCTCTCGCACAAAGTCGAAGCTGTAGCGTTCGGGTGAATGCGCCTCATGGCGCCGCGCGGGAACCGACATGAATACCCCCATGATATCTCAAGAGATATCGTTCCCGCTCACCCCCATAACCGGACCCAGAGTTCGGCGAAATGATGACTGGCTGAAATACCCGCCGCGCGCACAAGCACAAATTGCTTCAATTGCCGCCCGATCCCTACGTCACTTGTTCAGGCATGGCTGCAGACTATCCCGCCGCCGGCGAACGCTTCGCGTTCCAGACCGGCGATAAACCAGGGAGATGAGCGATGAATTGGGATCGCGTTGAAGGCAACTGGAAGCAGTTCTCGGGCAAGGTTCGTCAGCAGTGGGGCAAGCTCACTGACGATGACCTGGCACAGGTCAACGGCAACCGCGAGCAACTCGAAGGCTTGATCCAATCGCGCTACGGCTTCGCCAAGGACCAGGTGAAGAAGGCCGTCGACAACTGGCTCAAAACGCACTGAGACATTCAACATCGAACGAAAATAGCGCGGCCCCGCCGCGCTATTTTTTTCGCTTACCCTTCAACCTGCTGACAACCAAGAGCTGTATTTCGCAACTGCAAGGTTGGGGAGAGGCGATAATCGCCGGTTGGCCGGCTGCGTGCGCCCCAATAGGCTGAGGCCGGCAATCCAATAGAGGGCTCACAGAATGCGCATCGGCGTGCCGAAGGAAATCAAGGTCCACGAGTACCGCGTCGGCCTTGTCCCCGCGTCGGTGCGCGAGCTCGTCGCTCACGGGCACGAGGTGTTCGTCCAATCGGGCGCAGCCGAGCGCATAGACATCACCGACGACCATTACCGCCGTGCGGGCGCCACCATCCTGCCGGACGCAGCCGAAGTGTTCGCCGCCGCCGACCTGATCGTGAAGGTAAAGGAGCCGCAGGCCGTCGAGCGCGCAATGCTGCGCCCCGGACAGACGCTCTTCACTTACCTGCACCTCGCACCCGACCCTGAGCAGGCGAAAGACCTGATGCGCTCCGGCGTCATAGCCATTGCCTACGAGACGGTGACCGGCGTGCGCGGGGGGCTGCCGCTGCTCTCACCTATGAGCGAGATTGCCGGGCGGATGTCGATCCAAGCGGGCGCGCATTGCCTGGAGATGGAGCAGGGCGGCCGCGGCATGTTGCTCGGCGGCTCGGCGGGTGTCGCCCCCGCGAACGTGGTCGTTATTGGTGGCGGCGTTGCCGGCGTCAACGCGGTGCGCATGGCCATCGGTCTCGAGGCTGCGGTGACGTGCATCGACGTCAACATCGAGCGCCTCTACGCGCTCGACCAGCAGTTCGCTGCCTCGCTCAACACCATCTTCTCAACGCGTCAAGCGATCGAGGACTACGTGCTGCAGGCCGATCTCGTCATCGGCGCGGTGCTCGTGCCCGGCGCCGCCGCACCCAAGCTCATCACCAAAGAACTGGTGAAAGAGATGAAGCGCGGCTCCGTCATCGTCGATATCTCCATCGACCAGGGTGGCTTCTCCGAAACATCGCATCCGACGACGCACGCCAACCCGAGCTATGTCGTTGACGGCGTCGTGCATTATTGCGTGGCGAACATGCCAGGCGCCGTCGCGCGCACATCGACATTCGCACTCAACAACGCGACCCTGCCCTTCGTGCTCGAACTCGCCAACAAGGGGACGCTCGCCGCCCTGCGCACCGACCCGCATCTACTCGCTGGCCTCAACGTGTTCGGTGGGCAGATCACCTACCCCGCGGTCGCCGCGGCGTTGGGCCTGCCCTATGTCGATCCGGTGCGCGCGCTGGCCGCTTGAACAGGCGCTGGCGGGGACACCGCCGACGCGTTACCCGTCAGCCATCCCTGAGTTGCATCTCCGATTGATAGAAATCTTCGGGTTTGGCAAAGCCTTACGCCAGCTTGTTATGCAAAGATCGTCATTGGGCTTCGCCCCCGGCTCCGTGCCGGGATAGATTGAAGCGGTGTTCGGAAGCAGGGAACCGATCTTGGCCGAGCGGATTGACAGCGCATGCAGCTAATCATGAAGCTCGTGGCGGGGCTCTTCGCCGTCTATGCCATCGTCGCGATCGCCGCATTCATCCTGCAGCGCCGCCTCATGTATTTCCCCGACCCAGAACGCGTATCGCCCGCATCGTTCAACTTGCCCGGGGTCACGGAGCGCATCATCGATGCACCCGACGGCGCGCGACTTATCTCGTGGTTCGCGAAACCGGCGCCCGGCCAGCCGACGATCCTCTACTTCCATGGCAATGCCGGAAATCTGGCATCACGCGCCGAGCGCGTTCGCCGCTACGTCTCGCGCGGCTATGGCGTGCTGTTCATGAGCTATCGAAGCTACAGCGGATCCACCGGCTCGCCGAGCGAACGCAACAACGTCGCGGATGCAAAGCTAGCCTATGATGCGCTAATCGCCGACGGCGTCGCCCCCGATGAGATCTTCGTCTATGGCGAGTCTCTTGGCTCCGGTGTCGCCGTGCAGCTTGCCGCGGCCAACGAGATCGCCGGCCTCGTACTCGACGCCCCCTACACCACCATCGTCGACGTCGCGGCCCTCGAGTACGCGTATCTGCCGGTGCGCCCGTTCGTGTTCGATCGCTATGAGACCGTGCGCTACCTGCCGCGCGTAACTGCGCCGCTTCTCATCCTGCATGGCGAGGCCGACCGGGTCATTCCTGTCGAGATGGGCCGCGCCGTCTACAACGCCGCCAATGCACCGAAGGAGATCGTCACCTTTCCGCGCGCCGGCCACTCCGATCATCACATCCACGGATCGTACGACGAGATGTTCCGTTGGATCGATGCGGTGATGAAAGGCCAGATGCGCGAAACCGATCAACGTATCGAAGGCGCGGCGCAGTAAGCCCCCTCAGAACAGTTTCTGCACACGCCGCGACAGGGCAAATCCGTGCCCGCTGCCGTTCTGGCACTTAAGGCCGCTCGTCTCTGACAGACATTCAAAGTCGGCCCCGCTCCACGTGCTGCCATATTGCAGCACCGGGGCAGTTCCCTTGACGGTATCGCCCGCGCACATCCGCGCGCCCGGCTCGTCGCGATCGGTCACGTAGAATGCCGTGCCCCAATCTGCATCGCAATCGGCAGGCATCGGCGGATCCGCATTGTCACGCTGCATGACATCGCAACGAAGCATCGTCGGCTGGCCCGCCTCGAACGGCGGCTCCACCTGACAATGAATATTGTTGGACGGTGTGCGAAACGCCAGCTCCTCGGCATCAGCAGAGCAGGCTACGCCGAGAACAGCCGAAACAGCGACCGCCACGCAAATCGAATAAGAAAAGAAGTTCGTCATGCTCACCCCATCAATCATCCGCGGGGAGCCGCGGTGCAGGGCAGCGTGTAACATCTGGCATCGTTCGCCAAGACTGCACACGCTCTCCTGGTAAGGGGTGGGGCGGCGACGTGCGCACGGCCGCTCAGCGGCAAGGGCGCAACGGACCCGCGCCGAATGGGGCGGACATCGACTTGAGCAACGCTCGGCGCACAACAAGCTTCTCTCAGCTTGCGTCAGTCGAAAACAAAAACTCAAACGACAAATGCGCCCGTGAGCATAGGCTCAGGGCGCATCAGGATCGCTCGGTCAGGAGCAGAAGTCGTTTAGCGGCGCGGACCAGCAGCAGCCGGAGCCGCGACCTTGCCGGGCAGCAGGCCTTCACGCTGAGCGCGCTTGCGAGCCAGCTTGCGGGCGCGGCGCACAGCCTCAGCCTTCTCGCGAGCCTTACGCTCGGAGGGCTTCTCGAAGTAGTTGCGGAGCTTCATCTCACGGAAAATGCCCTCGCGCTGCATCTTCTTCTTGAGCGCCTTGAGAGCCTGATCGACGTTGTTGTCGCGGACGAGAACCTGCAAGCGGTTGCTTCCTTTGCCTGACCTTTTGACCAATAAAAATACGGCATGGAGAGCCGCGGCCGAGCCAGCGACATCCCGTCTGCCCTTGTGGATGGGCGCTTCACTAGCAAAAGGCGGTTAAATTGTCCATCCGCCCTGTGAAAGGACCTATTTACCCATCCCCGACCGCGCCGTGAGCCGGTTGACGTGCCCCATTTTGCGCCCGGGACGGGCCTGCTTCTTCCCGTAGAGGTGCAGGCAAGCCCCTGCCTCCGCAGCCAATTCCGGCCAAGCCGCGACGTCGTCGCCGATGAGGTTGGTCATCTGGCAGTCCGAATGCCGCCCCGTCGCCCCCAACGGCCAGCCGACCACAGCCCGGATGTGATTCTCGAACTGTCCCACCGCGCACGCGTCCATGGTCCAGTGGCCGGAGTTGTGCACCCGCGGCGCGAACTCGTTGAGCAGCAAGGGCTGCGGCCCCTCGCCGACGTAGAACATCTCAACCCCCATCACGCCGACATAGCCCAGCGCATCGGCCAGCCGGCCAGCGATCTGAAGCGCCAGCTTCTGGTGCTCCGGTGGCAGTATGCTCGGCACCGTGGACGTCCGGAGGATGCCTCCCTCGTGATGGTTCTGTGGAATGTCGTAGGCGAGGCTCACGCCATCGAGCCCACGCACCAGCAGCACCGAAACCTCGAACTTGAACGGCACCATCGCTTCGAGCGTCGCCGGAGCACGCCCGACTGCCTCGAATGCCGCCGGCAGCTCATCCGCCCTGCCGATGCGCGCCTGCCCCTTGCCGTCATAGCCGAGCCGCCGCGTCTTCAGCATCGACGGCGCGCCGACCGTCTCGATTGCGGCTGCGAAATCGTCAGCGCTATCGACCGCGGCGAACGCCGGCAACGGCAGTCCGAGCGATGCAATGAAGCTCTTTTCTTTGAAGCGGTCCTGCGCCACTTCCAGCGCTTTCAGCCCTGGCCGCACCGGCCGAACGCGCTCCACCGCAGCGGCGGCTTCAACGGGCACGTTCTCGAATTCATAGGTGACGACGTCAGTCTCGGCCGCGAACTTGGCGATCTTGTCGAGGTCCTCGTACGGCCCGATCGTCGTCGAGACGGCAACATCCGACGCCGGGCCCGGCACGTCACTATAGATGTGGCACTTGAAGCCGAGTTGCGCAGCTGCAATCGACAGCATGCGCCCTAGCTGGCCGGCGCCGAGAATGCCGATGGTCGAGCCGGGAGGTAGTGCCTTCATCGAACCGAGAACCTCACTTCGGCACTTCGGCGACGCTCGCCGTACGCGCCGCGCGATAGGCTTCGATGCGCCCCATCAGCTCTGCATCGGAAACGGCGAGGATCTGCGCCGCCAGAAGCCCGGCGTTCTTCGCACCCGGCTCGCCGATCGCCAGTGTGCCGACCGGAATGCCCGCCGGCATCTGCACGATGGAGTAGAGCGCATCCTGCCCGTTGAGCGCCGTCACCGGGATCGGCACGCCGAGCACCGGCAGCGGGGTCATCGCCGCAGTCATTCCCGGCAAATGCGCCGCCCCACCCGCACCCGCGATGATCACCTTGAGCCCACGCGACTTCGCCGATTTCGCATACTCATAGAGGCGGTCGGGCGTGCGATGCGCCGACACGATCCGCGTCTCGTAAGGAACCTTCAGCTCATCGAGGATTTCGGCGGCCTTCTTGAGCGTCGGCCAGTCGGACTGGCTGCCCATGATGATGCCGACGACGGCGTTTGCGGTGCTCATTTTCGCTGCGTCCGGCCGAAAGAAAGCGCGGGATTACAGGAGCCAGACGCTTAAGACAAGCGCTTTGTCGCCGTCAAAGCCCGGCCAGCGAGCCTATGCGACTGGCCTTCGAGCATCGCATGAACGGCCGTCATCCATAGGGAAGCAGCAATGGGCAGCTAGGCGATAATATCAGGGAGAAGCTGGTCCTCGATCGCCATCATGCGATCCTTGATGGCGAGCTTCTTCTTCTTCAGGCGTTTCACCAGCAACTGATCCGCCGTGGACGAATCTTCAAGCAAAATGATTTGGTCGTCCAGCTCGCGGTGCTCCGCCCTGAGCCTGACCAGTTCGTCCCGAAGCTCTCTCTCGTCGATGCGTTTCATTGGCCGGCTCGGTCAATGCCCCTCTTAAACACCGTGCGAGCGGGCGGACTATCGACCTGTTCCCAGCTGATAGCAAGCACTTGGCACGCGAGACGACCGCTTATGACGTCTATGTCGCTAGCGCAATAGCGATAAGCGCAGCTTGGCAGGAGTTCCCATTTTCATCAAAAATTACGCATCACCTGAACCCTTCTGGGGTTGGACAACGCCACAATCATCTGGCACGCTACTATGTGTCTTCAACAGCTCATGGAGGACCATGATGGCGCTTGCAGCTCACATCGCAGAGCTAGCGGAGAAGCACAAACTTCTCGAGCGTAGAATTGAAGCAGAGGTCACCCGCCCCGGTTCGGATGACCAAGAAATCTACCGTATGAAGCTGGAAAAGCTGAAACTCAAAGACGAGATCACCCGTCTCAGCGAAAGCGAGACTCGCCACTAGCGCAAATCCCCCCAATGACCAGGCGAGCGGTCACCGCTCGCCTTCTCTTGGGCGGTGTACGAGCAATCCGCGCGCACAGCCTCAGCCGTGCGCCTTTCACTTTGCTCAGGCGTCCTTCGCCATCTCACGCAGCTTGAATTTCTGGATCTTGCCTGTCGACGTGCGCGGCACCTCCGCGAACACGATGTGCCGCGGGCACTTGTATTTTGCCAGCCGCTCGCGGCACCAATCCATCAATTCATCCATCGTCGCGTCCATGCCTGGACGCAGTTCGATGAACGCACATGGCGTCTCGCCCCACTTGTCGTCCGGCTTGGCGACGACCGCGCAATAGGCGACGGCCGGATGCTTGTAGAGCACATCCTCGACCTCGATCGATGAGATGTTCTCGCCGCCCGAGATGATGATGTCTTTCGAACGATCTTTCAGCTGGATGTAGCCGTCGGGATAGAGCACGCCGAGATCGCCTGAGTGGAACCAGCCCCCCTCGAAAGCTTCATCGGTCGCCTTCTGATTCTTCAGATAACCCTTCATCACGATGTTGCCGCGGAACATGACCTCGCCGATGGTCTCGCCATCTGCCGGCACCCGCTGCATCGTCGACGGGTCCATCACGGTGAGGTCTTCCAGCGCCAGATAGCGCACACCTTGCCGCGTCCGCTTGAACGCCCGCCCCGCCTCGTCGAGGCCGTTCCAGTCGACGTTCCACTCGTTGACGACCGCCGGGCCGTAAGTCTCGGTGAGCCCGTAGAGATGCGTCAGGTGGAAACCGGCCGCCGCCATCGCGTCCATCACCGCTTGCGGCGGCGGAGCGGCAGCATGATTGAACGACACCTTGTGCTCGATGGATCGCCTCTCGTCCGGCGATGCATTGAGCAGCGTCGCCATCACGATCGGTGCACCGGAGATGTGCGTCACCCGGTGTTCGACGATCGCGTCGTACATCGCCTTGGCGCGCACCCAGCGCAGGCACACGTGCGTGCCGGCAACCGCCGACAGCGACCACGGGAAGCACCAGCCGTTGCAGTGGAACATCGGCAGCGTCCACAGGTAGACCGGATGCTGCCCCATGCCCGCTTCGAGATTGTTGGCGTAGCACATCAGCGCCGCACCGCGATGATGGTAGACGACGCCCTTCGGGTTGCCGGTCGTACCGGACGTGTAGTTGAGCGAGATCGCATTCCACTCGTCCGAGGGCATCGACCACTCGAATTCCGGATCGCCCGCCGCGATGAAGTCCTCATATTCGACGTCCGACAACCGCTCGCCGCTCTGCGGGAATTCCTTGTCGTCGTAGTCGACCACCGGCGGCTTCACGTTCGCCTGCTCCAGCGCGGCCTTCGACAGCGGCGCGAATTCCCGGTCGGTGATGAAGAACTTCGCATCGGCATGATCGAGCTGGAAAGCTACGATCGGCGCATCGAGCCGCGTGTTGATCGTATGCAGCACCGCACCCAGCATCGGCACCGCGTAGTGCGCTTCCAGCATGGCCGGCGTGTTCGCCAGCATCACCGAGACGGTGTCGCCCTCGCCGATCCCGCGCGCTGCCAGCGCCGATGCAAGCTGTCGGCAGCGGGCATAAAACTCGCCGTAGGTAAAACGCCGCGCCCCGTGAATGATGGCCGGATGGTTCGGATAGACGAGCGCGGCGCGCTGCAAAAACTGCAGCGGTGTCAACGGCTGGTAGTTGGCGCGGTTCTTCTCGAGGTGTTCATTAAACGGATTGGAGGGCATGTTGGGGCTGGCGCTCGGTGGCTAAGTGCACGCGGGGTATCCGCATATTCGCAATGACGCTAGCGAAAGCGCTCCCGCCCGGCAATGCCGATATCCCATTGCCCAATTGCTGGGCGAAGATGCTGTGCCAATCCTCAAAAATCTTCGCTGATCCAGCTGTTGCGACGGAAAGGAAGGCGCTACTCTGTTTCTACCGCATGGTCCGCAGTGGGAGATGGCCATGAGTGAACTCAAACAGCAGACGATCGCCTTGTGGATCCTGCTGATGTTGCTGATTGTCGTGGTGCCCCTCGCACTCGAATAGCGTGGGCACGCGAGTATCGCTCAGTACTGCAGCCGCCTGACGCCGCACCATTTCGGCGCGCGCTCTTCTGTGCTCTTCCGCCGCCGCGCATCGACCTCGGCTCAAGGCCAACTGTCCTGCTGAGGCCTCCCCCCATGCCGACGCTGGCCGGCCTACGGGAAGCCCACTTGTCATCCTCGGCTTCATGCCGAGGATTCACAGTAGCCAATCCTCCCACGCGTAACCGCAATAGGGGATGGCTGGGTCCTCGGGACAAGCCCGAGGGTGAGGTTGAGAGAGCCGATTCCCCTCGGCCGCGAAGCGGCAAGGACGCAAGGCGCCCCGCGCCCACGCTCCGATCGTCTATCAACGAGGACGTGAATCGGCAGCGCAAAAAAAGCCGCGGCCATCAGCTCGCGCGACCCAGCCGCACACAAAGCTTCTCGACACTAGCGTCACCTGGAGAAAAGCGCCGCGAAGCGGCAAGGCGCCAAGGGCGCCCGGCGCGAGCGCCAGATTTCAGCGGGCGCAAGCCCAGCCGCACGGCATGCTTCCCTCAGCTTGTGTCGCCTGGAACTTACTGCTCGTCTTCCTCGTCGCGGCGTTCCCCACCCGACAGCTCCTTGAGCTTGGCGAACACGCGGGCCTGCTCTTCCTGCTCGGTCTCCTCGCGCTCCTCCGCATGACGGGGCTGCACGATCTCGACGCGGCGCTCGGCCGTCGTCTCCTCGGTCGGCAAAAGCGTCCCGGCCTGCTCGATGTCGGGCATGTCCTTACGCTCGCGCTCCACCCGGCGCGCCGCCTTCTTCACCTCGGCGTCGAGGTCGATCTGCGAGCAAAGTCCAAGGGTTACCGGGTCTTGCGGGGTAAGATTCGCCGCGTTCCAGTGCGAGCGGTCGCGGATCTGCTGGATGGTCGGCTTCGTTGTGCCAACCAGACGCATGATCTGGCTGTCCTTCAACTCCGGGTGGTTGCGCAACAGCCAGACGACGGCGTTCGGGCGGTCCTGGCGGCGCGACACCGGCGTATACCGCGGGCCCTTCCGGGTGGGCGTCTCGGGCACGATCACCTTCGGCTCGGCAAGGCGAAGCGCCCGGGCCGGATTCTCCTCCGCTCCCTCGATTTCCTCGCGCGTCAGCTGCCCAGAGGTGACGGGGTCGAGGCCCTTGATGCCCTGAGCCACATCGCCGTCGGCGATACCCTTCACTTCCAGGACGTGCAGGCCGCAAAACGAAGCAATCTGGTCGAACGTCAGCGAGGTGTTCTCGACGAGCCATACGGCCGTCGCCTTGGGCATCAGGGGTCTACGGTCGCTCATAGGGGCTTAACCTCCGGCTTCCTGCGTCGGTCCGCAGGGCCAAATCTTTTCTGGGGCAACTGGGGAATGGGCGCCTTATAGCCCTTAGGGGCCCCGACGGCAACAACGCCGCCCCCGGTTGCAGATCCTTCCAGCCTCAGCGCACCCGCCCGAGTTGCCCCGATGGTGCAGCGCAGATAGTGTGCCGCCGGCCGCGGGGACGGCACCACGAACGGGAAGGGATTAAGCATGGGCACGACGCCGAAGAGCGTTTATTTCGAAGATCTTAGCGTCGGACAGGAGGCAAGCACCTCCAACACGGTGACCGCCGACGTCATCCGCGCCTTCGCCGACGTCTCCGGTGACCGGAACCCCGTTCACATCGACCCCGACTACGCCGCCGGCACCATTTTTAAAGAGCGCATCGCCCACGGCATGCTCTCCGCCGCGTTCATCTCGGCCGTGTTCGGAATGGAGCTGCCAGGCCCAGGCGCGATCTACATTTCGCAGACAATGAACTTCAAGGCGCCGGTCAAAATCGGCGACGTTGTCGTCACTACGGTCAAGGTGGCTGAGCTGATCCCTGAGAAAAAGCGCGCCCGCTTCGACTGCGTATGCACCGTCAACGGCAAGGCCGTCGTGCAGGGCGAGGCCGTGCTCATGGTTCCAACCCGCCCGGCTTGAAGCTGCGATAAGCCCTGTCCATCTGAGCAATCTGGTCCCGCCGAGGCACTATGCTCATCGTCCACGGCTATAACGAGGTGCCGGCGCAAGCGCGCGGAGCCGTGCTCGCCATCGGCAATTTCGATGGCGTTCATCGCGGCCACCAGGAGCTGCTGCGCGTCGCCGCCACAACTGGGCGGCAACTCGGCGCGCCGTCCGGCGCGATCCTGTTCGAGCCGCACCCGCGCGAGTTCTTCCATCCCGAGGAGCCGCACTTTCACCTGACGCCGCTACCGCAGAAACTGCGCCTCCTCGAAGCGGCTGGGCTCGATCTCGCCGTCGTGCTCGACTTCAACAAGGCCCTCGCCGGACTATCGGCCATCGACTTCATTGACGACGTCGTCGTCAAAGGCCTTGGCGCCCGCCACGTCGTGATCGGTTATGATTTCTTCTTTGGCCACCAACGCAGCGGCACGCCCGATACGATGCGCGAGGCCGCAGACCGGGCGGGCTTCGGCGTGACCATCATTCCTCCAGTCGCCGAAGGCGGAGAGGTGTTCTCCTCCAGCGCCATCCGGCTGCGTCTTGCCCAGGGTGACGTCAGGGGCGCAGCTGAGCTTCTTGGCCGCACCTGGCGCGTTGAGGGCACCGTCGTCGGCGGCGCCCAGCGCGGCACCGGCCTCGGCTTTCCCACCGCCAACATTCCGCTGCCCCGCGGCACCGCGCTCGGTCACGGCATCTATGCCGTCCGCGTCATCGTCGATGGCGCGCGCCACGACGCCGCCGCCTACCTCGGCACGCGCCCGACGTACGATAACGGAATGCCGGTGCTGGAGGTTTTCCTGTTCGACTTCGATGACAATCTCTATGGCAAGGTCATCGAGGTCGAGTTCGTCGACTTCATCCGGCCCGACCGCAAATTCGATTCGAGCGAGGCCCTCGTGGAGCAGATGCAAAAGGACGTCGCCCAAGCCCGCGACATCCTCGCCTCCATGTAGCTCCCTCTCCCCATTTTTATGGGGTGAGGGTTGGGGAGAGGGGCAGCCTGCTGCTTCGGCGCTCTTTTCGGCCCCTCACCCTAGCCCTCTCCCCGCCAGCGGGGAGAGGGAAAGCCGATGGTGGCAACGTGTCGACCATGTTGCTAGAACGCCGGCCAGATGCCGGAGACCAACCGGAACACCGGAAAGATTAAGACCATGGCGAAGGACAATGGCGGCGACAACGCTGCCAAGGACAAACACAAGCAGGCCGCTGGCGATGCCGCCTCCGCGCAGGCAGAGGGTGATGCCTCCTCGCGCGACTGGGGCAAAACGCTGTTCCTGCCCGAAACGCCGTTCCCGATGCGCGCCGGTCTCCCCGACCTCGAGCCGCGCCTGCTCGCCCGCTGGGCCGAAATCGGCCTCTACGAGCGCCTGCGCGAGAAGGGCCGCAACCGCGCGAAGTTCCTGCTGCACGATGGCCCGCCCTACGCCAACGGCAACATCCACATCGGCCACGCGCTCAACAAGATCCTGAAAGATCTCGTCGTCAAATCGCAGCAAATGCTCGGCTTCGATTCCAACTACGTGCCCGGCTGGGACTGCCACGGCCTGCCGATCGAATGGAAGATCGAGGAAGCCTACCGCGCCAAAGGCCGCAACAAGGACGCGGTGCCGATCAACGAGTTCCGCCGCGAGTGCCGCGAGTTCGCCGCACACTGGATCGACGTGCAGCGCGGCGAGTTCAAGCGTCTCGGCGTCATCGGCGACTGGGACCATCCCTATAAGACGATGGACTATCCGGCCGAGGCCGTGATCGCGGGCGAACTCATGAAGTTCGCCATGAACGGCACGCTCTATCGCGGGTCGAAGCCCGTGATGTGGTCGGTCGTTGAAAAGACCGCGCTCGCCGAGGCCGAGGTCGAGTACCAGGACTATCAGTCCGACACGATCTGGGTGAAGTTCCCCGTCAGGACCAAGGTGATTACAACAAACAACGACACCTCCGTCGCCCGAGATTTTACGCCGACTACAGCGGAAGGTTTCAATTCCGCGCTCGAGACGAACGCGACTTTCAAGGGCGCATCGGTCGTGATCTGGACGACCACACCGTGGACCATCCCCGGCAACCGCGCTATCTCGTTCTCATCCAAGATCGGCTACGGCCTTTACGAGATCACCGCCGCGCCCGAGGGCAACTGGGCCAAGGTTGGCGACAAGCTCATCCTTGCCGACAAGCTCGCCGCCGACGTGATGAAGTCCGCCAAGGTCGAAGCCTTCGAACGCCGCGCTGACGTCCCCCCCGAGCAGCTGGCCGGCCTCGTCGCCGCGCACCCGCTCGCCGCGCTCGGCTACACCTTCGACGTGCCCCTGCTCGACGGCGACCACGTCACCGACGACACCGGCACCGGCTTCGTGCACACCGCACCGGGCCACGGCGCCGACGACTACATCATCTGGGTCGCCAGCCAGAAAGCACTGCGCGATCGCGGCATCGACACCACCATCCCCTTCACCGTGGACGCCGACGGCGTGCTCACCGCCGAGGCGCCAGGCTTCACCGGCAAGCGCGTGCTCACCGAGAAGGGCGACAAGGGCGACGCCAACGACGCCGTCATCAAGGCGCTGGCCGACGCCGGCAACATCATCGCGCGCGGTCGCGTCAAGCATCAGTACCCGCATTCCTGGCGCTCCAAGAAGCCGGTCATCTTCCGCAACACGCCGCAGTGGTTCATCGCCATGGATAAGCCCGTGAAGGGCATCCCCAAGGGCAACAACCAGACCCTGCGCCAGCTTGCGCTCAAGGCGATCGAGGAAACCGAGTGGGTACCGGGCACGGGCGAGAACCGCATCCGCAGCATGGTCGACGGACGCCCCGATTGGGTCGTCTCGCGTCAGCGCGCCTGGGGCGTCCCCATCACCGTCTTCCGCCACAAGGAAACGGGCGACATCATCCCTTCGCAGAAGTTCGCCAAGTCGAAGGAGCTGATCGCGCGCGTCACGCACGCCTTCTCCGAGCGCGGCGCCGACGTCTGGTTCGAGGACGGCGCAACCGAGCGGTTTCTCGATGGCCTCGTCGACGATCCGGGGAACTGGGAGCAGGTGCGCGACATTCTCGATGTCTGGTTCGATTCAGGCTCGACGCACGCCTTCACGCTGGAGGACCCGCATCACTTCCCGACGCTCGCCGGCGTCAAGCGCGTGCGCGACGGCGGCAAGGATCGCGTCATGTACCTCGAAGGCTCCGACCAGCACCGCGGCTGGTTCCAGTCCTCGCTGCTGGAATCGTGCGGCACCCGCGGCCGCGCACCTTATGACGTGGTGCTCACGCACGGCTTCATCCTCGACGAAAAGGGGGATGAGAAGATGTCGAAGTCGAAGGGCAACGCGCTCTCGCCGCAGGACGTGATGGCTAAGTCCGGCGCCGACATCCTGCGCCTGTGGGTCGCATCGGCCGACACCACCAACGACATCCGCTTCGGACCTGCCATTGTCCAGTCGGCCGCCGAGGCCTACCGCAAGCTGCGCAACACGGTGCGCTGGATGCTCGGTGCCCTCGCCCACCTCGACGAGGACGAGCGCGTCAAATTCAAGGATATGCGCGAACTCGAGCTCGAGCGGCTGATGCTGCATCGTCTGATCGAGCTCGACGAGGAAGTGCGCACTGCTTACCTCGCCTATGACTATCGCAAGATCGTCGCCGTGCTGTCGCAGTTCATGAACACCGAGCTTTCGGCGTTCTACTTCGACATCCGCAAGGACACGCTCTACTGCGAGCCGTATTCCAGCATGAAGCGCCGCGCCGCGCTCACCGTCATCGACGAGATCTTCAACGCGCTCGTTGCCTGGCTCGCACCGATCCTGTCGTTCACCGCCGAGGAAGCCTGGCTCGCGCGCCGCCCCGATCGCGAAGGCTCGATCCATCTCGAAACCTTCCCCGAGCTGGATAAGTCCTGGCGCGACGATGAACTGGCCGCCAAATGGGAGAAGGTGCGCGATGTCCGCCGCGTCGTCACCGGCGCACTCGAGCTGGAGCGCGCCGCCAAGCGCATCGGCTCCAGCCTCGAGGCCGCGCCCGAAGTCTACGTCGCCGACCCCGACCTCCTGCGCGCGCTCGAAGGCGTCGACTTGGCCGAGGTCGCCATCACCAGTCAGGCGCGCCTCATCGCCAAGGCGCCGCCCGAGGACGCCTTCACGCTCCCCGACGTGGCTGGCGTTGGCGTGGTGCCCAAGCTCGCCGAAGGCAAGCGGTGCGCGCGCTCCTGGCGCGTGCTCCCCGACGTCGGCGCCGACCCGGAGTTCCCGGAACTGTCGCCGCGCGACGCCGAAGCCGTCCGCGAATTCGACGCCCGCGCCGAGGGTGCCATATGACCGCTGACACGTCCGCCCCGCGCAGCTGGCTCTGGGGCCCGTACTCGTGCCTTGGCTTCACCGTGTTTCTGGCGACGCTCGCCATCGACCAGGCGCACAAGTGGTGGATGCTGCACGTCTACGGCATCGAGGACAAAGGACGCGTCTTCGTCACCCCGTTCCTTGATCTCGTCTATGTCAAGAACATCGGCATCAGCTACTCCATGTTCGATCAGGAGAGCTACGCCGGCCAGATCATGCTGGCGGGCTTCGGGCTGCTGGCAACCATCGCACTATGGATCTGGCTCGCCAGAGGCGCCTCCAACCGCCTGCTCGCCGTCTCACTCGGCCTTATCATGGGCGGCGCCATTGGCAATGCCATCGACCGTCTGGTCCTCGGTGGGGTCGCCGACTTCTTCTCGATGCACGCCTTCGGCTTCTATTGGTATGTCTTCAACATCGCCGATGTGGCCATTGTGGCGGGCGTCATAGGGCTGCTATATGACTCCCTGTCGGCGAGTCGCAAAGACGCCGCAAAGTCGTTGTAGCGCAGTGCATTAGCGCAAAGCGCTGCCTAGAGTGCTTCCGGAAAAGTGCCGAACGGGTTTCCGATAAGAAGCACGACAAGGCTCTAGAGTTTGCGCGGGATTGAGAGCGCGAAGAGGCGCCCCGGGGGAAAGACATGCCGCCGAAATTCCGTACTTCCAGCCCGATCCTGCCGCTGCTTGCAGCCGGTTTATCGCTGGCGCTAACCGGTTGCGGAACCGACGACATTCAGTTCAACGGCGGCATCTTCGACGCCGTCGGCCTGTCCGATGGCACCAAGGTCAAGGGCGGCGATCCCAAGCTCGCTGAGCGTGCGCCGCTCGTGGTGCCGCCGACGCTCGACAACCTGCCGGCCCCGGGCCAGGCACCCGCCCCGACGGAAATCGCCGGCATTACCGACCCCGATGCAGCGAAGCAAAAGTCGAAGGCTGAACTCGAAGCTGCACAAAAGGCGTACTGCGATAAGAACTATCGCGACGCGGGCATGCGCGGCGAGGAAACCTCCATGGTCGAGGGTCCGCTCGGTCCTTGCCGCCCCTCGATCTTGACCTCGGTCAAGAAGTGGAATCAGGAAGACGACGCCGAAAGTCAGTAATCCGTATTGCCACTTATTCTGGTGCACTGCGAAGGCTGCCCAGTCGTCGAGCAAAGCCGCATATCCATAACCAAAAGCGCAAGAATCCGGTTGCAGCCCCCGGTGCGGCAACTTATACCGCTGTGGGGGGACGAAGCCCTTTTTCGTCCTCCGCTCAAGGAGGAAACTACCCATGAAGACCTGGAACAAGCCGCAGGTGCGTGAGCAGGAAGTTGGCCTCGAGGTCACTTCCTATATGCCGGCCGAAATCGACATCATCTAAGCTGTCGATTTACTGCGGTATCGATACGGTGGTCGAGCAATCGACCACCGTATTTTTTTGTCTGCACGCGATCGCACACCGCACGCGTCGCATTGCTGGAGACGTGACTGGGTCCCTGCCACAGTCGCCGCACAACAAGCTTCTCTCCGCTCGTGTCAGCTAAAACCTACTCGTCGAATTTACCTTCAACCTTCGCCACCCACTTTTCGAAAGTGGTGCGCAGGATATCGACGTCGAACCGGATGCCCTCGACCACGCCGACCGGATGATCAGGCTGCGCGTCGAGCTTGCGACGGATGTCGCTATGCATCTCGACCATCTTTTCCCAATCCTTCTGCGCAGCATCGCTCAGTTCGCCGGTCGCACCGGGGGCGACGCGGGCTGCCTTGATGCGCTGCTCCAGATCGTCGAGCTTGCTTTTGGTATCGGCGATGAGATCCTGGCTCATGAACTTCTCCCCTATAGACGATGGGCTTGGCCACATATCTCAGATGGGGCGGCCCGCGCGCGTACCGTAGGGCGAACCACTTCCGATTTCGTCAAGAACGCTTATCCCAGGGCCGGCCAAATTGCCGCCCGGCGCGATGGCTTCGCATTATGCGACAGCAGGTGAGATAAACGTAAGAATTCAACCGGTGCCGCGCCGCCTCGCGCGGGCTAACCGGCGAGCTCCGTGCACATCCGCGAGCGCGCACACGCTCAGGCTCCCACGGGTGGTGAGGTTGCAGCCCGACTGTTCGATCCGGCGGCCTCAGCTGATCACGAGTTGACCGAGCAGACCGGCAATTCCGGCGATCATCAGAAGCCCGATGAAGAACCACGTGACCGCGCTGTCGTTGAGGCTGTCTAAGGTATGCCCCCGCTTGCGTGACATGGCGTCCCCCCAAAAAAGCGCCCATCCACACGCACTGCCTTGCGAATACACGAGATTTAGAGTTTCGCTGATTTGCCTGCGTCAGCGCCAGCATTAATGCAGTGGACGCCCTATTCAGCTTCGCAACTGCGATATGGCCATGGCAGCCGCCGCCCCGCACAGGATTTGCACAATAAAATAGGTCACTTGGGGCCGATCCAGGCCCTCGATCCTGTCAGCCATTCGCCAAATCAGATAGCCCGGATGTAAGCGTCGCCGCCGTGATTCTGCTGCGCGCGTCACTTGGGGGACAGGCAATGCTGCCGAAAATCCGCATGAACTGGCTGGTGATCGGCGTCGTGGCGACCGGGCTTCTCGGCGGCTGTGCAGCCGACGCGATCCGCTCCGGCCAAGTTACGAAGAGCTATCGCCGCGCCAAGTCCGACACCAACGTCGCGCGCCGGCAAACGCAAACGCGTGAAGCAGCCGCCAGCCCGACCCAGTCGGCGATTGAAACCGGTTCGATCGATAAGAACGCCGCGCCCGTCACGTCCAAGTCCGATCCACGCTGGCAGTGGTGCGAGCAGCGCCACATCGACCATCAGGCCGGCAAGGCACCGGGCGGCGCGACCGATCTCGCCAAGAAACTGGAAGACGACCGCACCTGCGCCGCCGTCTATGGCAGCAGCGATCCGCAGGGCGACCTCAGCCCCTAATTTGGTGGCGCTGCGAGCATAACCGCGACGGCCACCGCCACCAGCCCCGACGCTACGACCAACAGCACGCGCGCCAAGTCGATGACGAAGTGCGCGACGGCTCTGATACCCGCGATGATGCGTGGATGAAGCGCTGCTCGCGCCGTGGCCCGCACTTTCCTTTGCGCCTTTGTGAAGCCGCTAGCGCTGGCCTCACGCACACGCAGATGCCAGCGCAGCCTCTCCGCGGGAACGGGCGCCATTGGCGCCCCACGCTCGGCGCAAAATGCACTTGTGCCGCCAGCTGAGCGCTCGAGCAGGGCCGCTACCAGCTCCACGTCGTCGAGACGCGAAAGAACACCGCTACGGGAGGACTGAAGCTGCTGCGGACGCATTTGCTCACACTCGCGCTGCCGCGGTCATTGTGCGGCCAAGCCGAGGCGTGATCAACGTTGCATTCGCCTTTCATGCAGATCGCTCACGCAAATCTGTTGGTTGCCGGACGATTGAACATGCCCACGACACCGCAAGCCCGAACGCGCGCTCAGGCGCCCTGTCCCGGCCCGCCGTTGCGGTCGATCTCCATGACGAGCACGCGAACGGCGGTCATCACCGTTTCCACCCAGCGCCCAGCGGCGACATTGTCCTGTCCGATGTTGTGCATGGCACTGGCGTAGGCGTGATGCGCCTCGTCGAGTGCTTCATCGCGCGCATGCGCCGGCATCGCTGCGATCTTCACTGCCGTGCTCTGAATGCTCGCGAGCGTCTGCACGACGATCTCGTTCTTATCCATGAGCTTGGCCCCCTGTTGGCATGGCGCGCACCATCATCACAGCGCGCGGCGTTTGTGAGGCGCACCACGTTCTGACGCGGCGCCGACAAAAAAACGCCGCGGATGTGTGTGACCGATACGGCCAGCGGGGAAAGCACCAATTTGTTTTCATGTAATGGATGCGCGATGCGCGCTGGAGGTGACCTCGTGTTCAACACCGATCCCACTAAGAACGGTCTGCCGCAACCCAAGCTCGGCCCCACACCCCTCGCAGCGACGCCGGCGTCACCAGCGCCGCGCTCAGCGCCCTCACCGTTTGAAAGATCTGCGACGGCACCGAGCGGAACATCGGTCATCGGCACCGATCTCACCATTCTCGGCGACCGCATCACCATCATTTCCGCCAACAAGTTGCAGGTTGACGGCGACATTCGCGGCAACGTCCACGGCAAGCAGGTCGTCATCACCGAGGAAGGCTCCGTCGTCGGCATGGTCTGCGCAGAAGCCATCGAAGTGCGCGGCGGCGTGCGAGGCTCGATCCGCGCCGTCTCCGTCAAGCTTCAGGCAGGTGCGCACGTCGAGGGCGACATCACGCATCAGAAGCTCATGATCGCCGAGGGCGCCGAGTTTGATGGCCGCGTCAAGCTGACGAAGGACCCGAACGAGCTCATTCCGGTTCTCGATCCCGAGGTCATCGAGCGCAATCGCCTCAACGGCGACGCCGGTCGCTTCGCAACGCCCGATCAGACATCAGAAAGTACAATGTAGACGGGGGAAACCATGACACTGGCCGAGGCGCTCGCCAGCGAGCGTGAAAGAAGCCGCAAAGATACCGAGGAAGCAGCCACAAGGCAGGAGGTCGGCAGGACCGTGTTGCAGGCGCTGGCTCAGCGCCTCAATGCCGATCCGCTGCCATCCTGGTTCTTCATCTCCAAGGGCGACGAGATTCTCGTCGCCCACACTCGCAACGGGGCGACATCGCGCCAGCACGTCGGCACGTGGAGCGTTGCCGACGACATGCGTCTCGTCTTCGATGAGGAATCGACCGAGTGGATCACGGCGGAAAGCTGTGCGCGTGTACTCGACGAGGCGGTGAAGATCACCGCTAGGTTCATCGTCGATACCGAGAGCCGGATGCTCCCAGCCGTGCACGAGTTCGCCCAGTTGCCGCAGCGCGCCTGACGCTGCGGCACTCGCGCAATTATTCTGCGGCGATCATAGCTGCGACGGCGGCATCGTGCGCGCTGTCGTCTTCCCCGAGCATGCCCAGCGCGTGCAAGTAGACTTCCAGCACCGCATCTTCTTCCTGGCGCTCGGTTGCGCTCTTCTTGCGCAGCCGCACCACCTGGCGCAGCACCTTGACGTCGAACCCAAGCCCCTTGGCCTCGAGAAACTTGTCGCGGATATCGCCAGCGAGCGCCTTCTTCTCTTCCTCGAGCCGCTCGATCTGCTCAACGAGCTGACGCAGCTGCTTTTGCGCCGAGGCCTGTAGCGTCGTCATCCCTCTTCTCCATACGTGATAAAGGAGAAGAAACGCTATTCGCCCCGCCTTGCCCCTTCAAGGCGAGCGCGCAATCCATCCATAGAAATCTTCAATTGCCCCTGCGGTTTGTGTGTCACACTTCACAAGCCTTCCGCATCGCCGCGCCTCGCCCCGATCGTCCCAGCGCCTATCAGCCAGGACGTGAATCGGCGGCGAAAAAAAAGCGGCTCTCAGCCCGCGCGACCCAGCCGCACGACAAGCTTCTCGCCGCTCGTGTCACCCAAAACTACTTGTGACCACCAGTGCTCGACTGGGCGAACTTGGCCTTCGCTTCGGGCGAGGCCTCGGTCTGATAGCGCTGCTGCCATTCCTTGTACGGCATGCCGTAGATCAGCGCCCGCACTTCGTCTTTCGCCAGTTCGATCCCGCGCTCAGCCGCTGCGTCCTGATACCAGTTCGACAGGCAGTTCCGGCAGAACCCTGCAAGGTTCATCAGATCGATGTTCTGCACATCGGTGCGCTCGCGCAGGTGCGCAACCAGCCGGCGGAACGCTGCCGCCTCGAGCTCGGTCGCGGTCTTGGGATCGATGTCGCTCATCCTGTGCCCTCGTGCACCGTATAGGGCGGGGCCCCATCCGTGTCGGTATGCGAGCCGAAGTATTGCACCGCGTGCATTGCTTCGCGCAACTCGGCCCGAGCGAACACCGCCTGCACCGCTTCCGCAAGTCGCGCTGCCCACGCGAGCTGCCCTTCCTCGTTGCCAATGAGGTCCTGGCGGATCTCGATGATGGTATGCGCGATGCCGCGGCGCGTGCCGTGCTGCCACATACAGTCACCTGCGAGCTTGCCGTCGTAGGGCTCGTTTTCGCCGACGACGATTTCCGGATCGGCGCGCAGCGCATCCAGCAGCGGCACCGAGAACCGGTAATCGCGATCCCACAGGATCGCCCCATGCCAGGGCCGCGGCACGCCCTTCCACTTGTCGGTAAAACTATGGATCGACAGCAGTACTGGTGGCACGCCGGCCCCGACGCAATCTTCGATCAGGCTGTCGACGCGCTGATGATAGGGTTCGTAATACTGGCGCACGCGCCGGTCGCGCTCCGCTGTATCGAGATGGCGATTTCCAGGCACCACCGCGCCATCGGAAATGCGCATGATCAGCGTCGGGTCATCGAGCCCCCGGTTGGGGTCGATCAGCAGCCGCGAAAACCGCGTCAGGATCGCCGGCGACCCGAGCAGCCGGGCGACATGGCGGGTAACCGCCGCGGCACCGATGTCATAGGCGATGTGCCGCTCCAGCTCGCCAGCGGGCAGCCCCAGGGTGCCGTACTCGGGCGGGAGCGCGTTGGTGGCGTGGTCGCACATGACCAATAGACCAGCATCGAGCCGGCCTGGCACCACTTCATAGCTGTCGGTGACAAGGGGGTCGGCGAGTAGCAACCCGCCGTGGCCGTCGGAGTCAGGCATCGCTCTTATATAGCTTTGCAGTGCTGTCACGAAAACTACCCAGAGGCATTTCAAACACTACCCGCCCGAACTACCCGCGTCGGAGGAAGGCTTGACGCGGCAAACGCGATTGCGCAAACCAGCGTTCGGGCAGGGGGACGGGCTAAAATGACCGCTATCGGCGTTTCGGCGTATCGATCATTGGTCGAAGGCCGCGGACGGGGCGTGGCAACGCGTGCCGGTTGGCGCGTGTATTGCGGCCAACCGCAATGCCGCCAAGTTCCTGTAAAACAAACACTGCACCCTGCCTTGTCGGGGCGAGTCTCCAAGGCCCGCCGCATGATTAACATTTCTGTTCGCCAGAACCGCTCTCTCAGCGGAACCGAGCGCGGTGACGCACCACCGGCGGAACAAATTGCATAGGCGAGCGGAGCAGTCCAAAGTGTTGGCCGAACGGGGAAACAAGAAGTGGTGGCATCGAAGGCCCGGCTATGCGGCCTGCCTGCTCCTGCCGCTGCTCGGTTTCTCTGCGCAAGCTCACGCTGATCTCAAACTCTGCAACTCGACCTCAAGTCGCGTCGGCGTCGCCGTCGGTTATCAGGACGCGACTGGTTGGGCCACGGAAGGCTGGTGGAATATCGCCTCTCAAACTTGTGAAACGCTCCTTAAAGGGGCAGTGCCGAGCCGGTTTATTTACGTTCACGCCCTAGACTATGACCGCGGTGGCGAATGGGTCGGCACGAACTTCATGTGCACCGACGAAAAATCCTTTGCCATCCGCGGGGTTCAGGATTGTCAGAAGCGCGGCTATAAGCGCACCGGTTTCTTCGAAGTCGATACGGGCGAGTCGCAGGAGTGGACCATCCGCCTCACCGACCCCGAGGCGAGTGAAAAATGAGACGCAAAAGAAGGGTCAAGGTCGTCGCGACCTTAGGTCCAGCCTCCTCGGCCACTGAGATGATCGAACGGCTGTTCCTGGCCGGCGTCGACGTGTTCCGCATTAACATGAGCCACTCTTCGCACGACACCGCGCGTGCGTTGCAGAACTCCATTCGCTGGGTCGGCAAGCGCCACCGGCACCCGATCGGCATCCTCGCCGACCTGCAGGGCCCCAAATTCCGCGTCGGCGAATTCGCCGGCGGCCGCGTCTTCGTGAACGACGGCGCCATCTTCCGCTTCGAGCGCACCGAGCAGCCGGGCAACTCTGAATCCGTCTTCCTGCCCCATCCGCAAATCTTCGCCGCCGTTGAGCCCGGCCACACGCTGCTGCTCGACGATGGCAAGCTGCGCATGCGCGTCATCGAGAAGAAGCAGGGCTCCATCGCCGCTGAAGTGCTCGTGGGCGGCGCCCTGTCGAGCCGCAAGGGCATCAGCCTTCCTGATACCCTCTTGCCTATCGGCCCGCTCACCGAAAAGGATCGCGCCGACCTCTCCTACATCCTGAAGCTCGGCATCGACTGGATCGCGCTCTCGTTCGTCCAGCGCGGCGAGGACGTCGAAGAGGTGCGCAAGGTCGTTGGTGACCGCGCCGCCATCCTCGCCAAGATCGAAAAGCCGTCCGCCATTGCCGATCTCGATGCCATCGTTGCGGCCGCCGACGGCCTGATGGTCGCGCGCGGCGATCTCGGCGTCGAGATGCCGGTTGAGCGCGTGCCCGGCCTGCAGAAGCAAATCACCCGCAAGGCAAGAGCCGCCGGCAAGCCGGTCGTCGTGGCGACGCAGATGCTGGAGAGCATGATTTCCTCGCCAGTCCCGACCCGAGCCGAAGTTTCCGACGTCGCCACCGCCGTGTTCGACGGTGCCGATGCCGTGATGCTTTCGGCTGAATCAGCCGTCGGCCAGTTCCCCATCGAGGCGATCCAGATGATGGATCGCATCGCCATCGAGGTGGAGGCGGACCCGGGCTACGACTCGATCATCCACGCCACCCAGACGGCCCCCCAGCCGACCGGCGCCGACGCCATCGCCACGGCAGCCCACGCCATCGCTGACACGGTGAAGCTGTCTGCCATCGTCTGCTACACGGCGACCGGATCCACCGCGCTGCGAGTCACCCGCGAACGCCCCAACTTGCCGATCATGGGCCTGACGCCCGTTGAATCGACAGCGCGGCGGCTTTCGCTTGTTTGGGGCCTGCATTCGGTGATGACGGGCGATCCGGCAACGTTGACCGACATGGTCACCAAAGCCTGCCGCATCGCCTTCGACGAAGGCTTCGTCCCCCCACACGGTGGACTGCTGATCACCGCCGGCGTGCCGTTCGGCTCGCCCGGCGCCACCAACATGATCCGCATCGCTTTCGTCGACGAGAACGGCGCCCCCTCGACCGAGATCCGCTGACGCACTATCCGGTGACACGAGCTGTGAGACGCTTGTCGTGCGGCTGGCTTCGCGCCAGCTGAGAGCCGGCGCTCGCGCGACGCCAGCCGCACGCACGGTTCGACCGGCCTCGTGACACCTAGAAAAGGAAGCGCCGCGAAGAGCGGCAAGGGGCCAAGAGCCCCCGCGCCTTAGGCGCGGCGGCTATCAGCTTGCGCGACGAGCACCAAGAGCAAAGCTTGCTTCATCTCGTGTCAGAAAAAACAAAGAGACTATATCCCCTGCCCCTCGACCTCGACGGATAGCTCGTCGATGGCTTCCTTGGCACCGCTCTGATTGGGGTTGATCTTCAGGATCTCGCGATACGCCTTCAGCGCCGCCTTCTTCTGGCCGGTGTCGCGCAGAATGCGCGCCAGCCCGTCGAGCGCTTTGTAGTGGTGCGGATCGAGCGCCAGCGCGCGCCGCAGGTCACCTACAGCGGCATCGTAATTGTCGAGCCGGAATTGCACGAACGCACGCCGGTTCCATCCCTCCGCATAGTCGGGCACGAGCTCGACAACTGCATCCAGGAATTGCAACGCCAGCTCGTCGTCCTTGTCGTTGATCGCTTTCACCGCCCGGCTCATCAGAACGCCGACGGTATCGCTGCCCGACTGCTGCCAGAGGCTCTCGATGGCCTGCTCGATCGGAGCGGATTCCGCCTCACTCGGCGCTTGCGCAAGGTGCGAGTAAAGTTCCGAAAGCAGCGCCTCGCGATCTTCCGGCACCGGCTTGTCGGCCGGCATCATCGGCTTCGCCGAAGGGAACACCGCACCCGGCGGCGCCGGAATCGGCGGCAGGTCGTTGTGCGGCGCTGGAAGAGGCTTCAGCTGATCGGCGCCCGGGAGGCTTTGGGCCTTGGCGGACATCTGTTCGCCGAAGGAGCCTGCAGCGGCCAGAAGGCCGCATAGACCGAGGGCGATGAAGAGGCGAGGCATGGTGCTGCGCATCCAGTTACAATAGGACGCAGCAGCATGGGCGTCAAAAGGTGGCGAAGATTCGCCGCTCAGCCCTGCCGTGCCTTGAAGCGCTTCTGCACCTTGTTGATGATGTACACCTTGCCCTTGCGACGGACGAGGCGGTTGGCGCGGTGACGGCCGCGCAGCGATTTCAACGAATTCCGAACTTTCATCTCAACACCGAGTGATCAAAGGACAAAGCGCGTAGGGTTGGCGTGGCGGCTACGCGCAGACTAAAGTGGTGGGCGCGACAGGGATCGAACCTGTGACCCCTACCATGTCAAGGTAGTGCTCTACCGCTGAGCTACGCGCCCCAGAGGCGTGCTTCTATGCGTTCGCCCCCCGCAAGGTCAACAGCTGATTGCGAGGTTTGGCGAGATCTTGCCCTAAGCCGCGAGCAAACGGTCCACTTCGCGCACCAAATCCTTCAGATGGAAGGGCTTGGAGAGGACCCGAGCGTCCTTGGGTGCCGAGTTGTCGCTGTTGAGGACCACGGCGGCAAACCCAGTGATGAACATGATCTTCAGGTCCGGATCCAACTCGCTCGCCCGCCGGGCAAGCTCGATCCCGTCCATCTTCGGCATCACGATATCGGTCAAAAGCAGCGTGAACGGCTCCGATTTCAGCCGCTCGAACGCTTCTTCCCCATTGGGGAACGCGATGACATCGTAGCCAGCCTTCTTCAAGGCCCGGACCAGGAAGCCCCGCATCGAATCGTCGTCTTCGGCGAGCAGGATGCGGGAAATCGTTACACTAGAGGGCTTTGCGGTCATGGCTACTCTGAAACTGTCAGTTGGATGCGCCGGTCAACGCCACGCGCGGCCCCGACTGTGATTCGACTATGGTAAACGGCTGGTGAAGTGTCCGGCAGGAACTTGCCGAGCCCGTTTCGCCCTCCGCAACGAGAAACGGAGCACTAGCGCCCCCCAGTGGACATAATGCGGCGACGTTGGCACAGTGAGCAAGGCCGGATGACACTGGTTGTTACGCCTTCTTACAGTAGTGCGCTATTCCGGCAGCGACCAAGCCGTCTGTCCTGAACCGAATTGAGCCGGCACCGGTCAGCGAAGAGGGATACCGCAAGAAGCATGCCCGCCCGCGACGGTCCTGTCCCCCCCGAGTTGTTGCCGCCTTACCAAGTGAGCGCGCCGGCAACTCCCATTGCTCCATTCGTTCTTTGCTCTCCGCACTCCGGCAACGTGTATCCGGATAGCTTTATCGCTTCTTCCCGCCTCAGCCCGCTCTCGCTGCGCAAATCTGAGGACTGCCTCGTCGATCAACTATTCACGCCCGTAGCTGCCTGTGGCGTGCCGCTCATAACGGCGCGATTTCCGCGGGCCTTCCTCGACGTCAATCGCGAGCCTTACGAGCTCGACCCAGATCTCTTCGATGAGCCTCCGCCCGAGTTCGCCAACACCCAGTCGGTGCGCGTCGTCGGCGGCCTTGGCACAATCGCCCGCATTGTCGCCGACGGCGAGGAGATCTACCGCGACAAGCTCCCCCTTAGCGCCGGCCTCGCCCGCGTCGAGCATCTCTACGTCCCGTTCCATCAGGCCTTGCGCGAACTCGTCGAGGCAACGCGCACGCGTTTTGGCTACGCCATTCTAATAGACTGCCACTCGATGCCCTCCGCCTCGATGGCACCGTCCGGCGGCCCACGCCCCGATATCGTCCTTGGCGATCGCTTCGGCGCCTCGGCCGATAGCCGCATTACGCGCTTTCTGAAGGACGCCCTCACCAGCCTCGGTTACGAGGTGCACATGAACCGGCCCTACGCTGGCGGCTACATCACCGAGCACTACGGACGTCCCGCGCGCGACGTCCACGCCGTGCAAATCGAGATCAACCGCGGGCTCTATCTGGACGAGATGAAGCTGCTCCCCACGGCCGGCTTCGCTGATTTGCAGCGCGATCTGCTCAGCCTCGCCGCGCCGCTGTTCAACGATTTGCCCGCGTTGCTAGAGCACCGCATGGCCGCCGAGTAGCGCGCCGGCCCGCGCTGCATTGCAAAGCTATGCAAAACAATCATGCTGCAACGCACAAAATATAGCGCACCGTTGCCGATACCCGCGCGCAGCACGACCTCGGGTAAGCGTTGGAAGGTCCTCGGATAATCGCTGGGAAATGTGGACGCTCAGCCGCCAGCGCGCCGCGATGGACGCCGGGCAAGAAAAAAGGGCCGTTCGGGTGTCGAACGGCCCAAGTCTAGGGAGGAAACGCCCAAGGAGGGCTACAACACCGGAGCAAGCTCACGATGTCGCATCGCAAAAGTTACTGGTGCGACGCAGCATAATCAAATGCATTTTTTGCAGAGCTGCCCTTCCAAAATCAGGGACCCATGCAAATCTCGGCTACCAGTCACACCTCTAGGAGCCGAGCTGTACATTCCTACCACCCAAACATGAAAAAAGGCCGTCCGGCGAACGAACGGCCCAAGTCTAGGGAGGAAACGCCCAAGTGGGCTAACGGTAGTCTGGAGCGACCAGCGCCACCGCGCATTTCACATATGAGACGGTTCGCACCTGCGATCAACGGATGAGCGACGTTTGGTCCCGCATTCGGGGTATGATGTCACTAGTCGGCAACAGCAATTGATTGTCGGTCACATATATGAAAGATGCGCACTACAACGTGCAGACTAACCGCAGTGTTTTGGCGGGTCTTATACTGACATCTAATCTTATCAGGGCGAGCGAAATACTGTGGCAAATCAGACTCAGGTAGACCTGCAGGCGCTCATCGATTTCGCGCAAAGCCTGGCTGACGCTTCCGGCGACGCCATTCGCCCGTATTTCCGCACGCCCATCGGCGTCAGCAACAAAGCGGACGGCGGCGACTTCGACCCGGTAACCGCCGCTGATCAGGCCGGCGAGCGCGTCATCGCCGAACTGGTCGCCCGTGCCTGGCCGGAGCACGGCTTCATCGGCGAGGAGCACGGCACCACGCGCGCCGACGCCCGCCTCCGCTGGGTTGTAGACCCTATCGACGGCACCCGTGCCTTCATCATGGGCTGGCCCCTGTGGGGCACGCTCATCGGTTTGCTCGATGACGGCGCGCCGATCCTCGGCATCATGGACCAGCCGTTCACCCGCGAGCGCTTCTGGTCCGGCAAAGACGCGACCTACGTCCGCACCGCCGACACGCCGGCAAAGCAGATCAAAACGCGCCCCTGCGCATCGCTGTCCGACGCCATTCTCTCGACCACGCACCCCGATCTCTTGGCCGCCGGGCACGAGGCCGACGCCTTCGCGCGCGTCAAAGCCCGCGTGCGCATGACCCGCTATGGCGGCGACTGCTACGCCTATTGCCTGCTTGCCGCCGGCTTTTCCGACCTCGTCATCGAATCCGGCCTGAAGCCGTATGACATCGTTGCTCTCATCCCGATCATCGAGAAGGCGGGCGGCATCGTCACCACCTGGGACGGCAGACCGGCGACCGAAGGCGGACGCATCATCGCCGCGGGCGATCCGCGTGTGCACGCCGAGGCCCTGGCCCTGCTCGCCGGCTGAGCCAACGGCACTCCCACCAGCGTAGCTTCGGTTTAGGCGACCTTCATCTCGACGCCCAGATAGGCATCGAACGCGGCCCAGAAGCGCGTACGTACCGCATCGTTCTCCTGCAGAACCTCGTGCTTCGAGCCCGGCATCAGGATGCACGAGGAGACCTTGGTGCGGACGGCGAAGTCCTCGATTGCCCGCGTCGACACGACGCTGTCGTTGCCGGCCGCGAACATCAGCAGCGGAATGTTGATCTGCGAGGGAAAGTCATCCGCCTTGAGCATGTGGCACGACCTCAGCGCACTGCGCAGCCAGCCCACCGTCGGCGAGCCGATCCCAAGCGACGGCCTCAGTTCGAGCACCGCCTTCGTTCGCTGCCACCGCTCCGGATCGGAGGTCAGCGCATTCCCTTCGAACTTGCGCATCGCATAGAGGTCATCCGAGCCACCGACCACATAGGCGGTCGACATACCCATCAGCGAGGCGACTTCCGAATATATCCGCGCCCGTCGCGAGGTAGTGCCGAGCGATTCCTCGGCGATGGAGATCATCGGCGCAGTCAGAACCAGTCGCTCGAACCAGAGACCCGGCATCGTCGCGTTGCGCAGCAGAATATTGCCGCCCATCGAGTGCCCCAGGCCGATAAACGGCGGCGGGCAGTCGGGCAGCACGACGTCCTTCATGAAGCGGATGAGGTCGCGATCGTACTCCCAGAAGCCGCGCACGTGCCCCTTGCGCGGATTGGCTAGCATCCGCTGCGACCCGCCTTGCCCGCGCCAATCCATCGTGGCGACGGCGAAACCGCGCCGCCTCAGATCGGCGATGACCTCGAAGTATTTTTCGATGAACTCGGCGCGCCCCGGCAGCAGACACACGGTTCCCCGTCGCGGCAGCCGGGTCGCGTCCCAACGCGCATAGCGTAACTCGGCCCCGTCATAGCCATGAAAAGTTCCGACGGTCCCCCCGCTTGGGACCGGGTTCTTGGCGAGCGCCACGAGTTGCATCGCGCCTCCTTGGGCATTGCACGACTCTTCGCCGCCATCATACAGGCGGCGAAGAGTTGCGGCCATGTTAGCGCGACTGAGCGGCCGGAGGCTTAGTATGGCGCCCAGTGCCGGCGCGGCGGTCCCCAGGCATAAGGCCCCATCCGCGGTCCCAGCGGCCGCGCATCGACGATTTGCCCGGAACACCGATCGATCGTCAGGTCGAACAACCGCCCGCGCCCGCGCCGCGCCTTCACCAGCACCACGTCCTCGCGTGGCTCCAGTGCGTGGAAGTCGTACCAGCCGGCATCGCGCAGGCGATCGCGCGCGACATCGCGCGGAATGCACCCACGCTCCCGGTAGCGCGGCGGATAGGGGGGCTCGAAGTCATCGGGGACATCCGCGTAACGATCCCCGCGCGGAGGCGGCCCTTCGCCGTATCCATCGTAGGGCGGCTCGTAGAGATCGGCCGCGTTGGCCGGCAGTGCGGTAAAGGCAAGTGACACGGCAAGCGCAGATGCCGCGGCGAGACGGGCGTACGCTGACATGTGTAAGGACTCCTTGGAGAGGAAGGTTGCGGCTGCTTCCCAAAGCCCCGCGAGGGTGATCCTCACTACATGAACCGCACCTGAAGGGCGTTGGTTTCCTGTTGCTGCAAAGTAACTTGAGACCCCGCGCCACAGCCGGGCGACCTAACGCGCACCAGCTCCTTGAACCGTCTTCCGGCCCACCTAAATACAGTTTGTGCGCATGCCCTGCGGGGGTGCGCCTCAAAGTGGTCGTCCGGCCATCGCGGCGGACGCAACTGCATGTCGCTCAACTTCGGAGGATATGTCATGCGACAGTTCGATTTTGCCCCTCTCTATCGTTCCACCGTTGGCTTCGACCGTCTCGCCAAGCTGCTTGACGGCGTCAACGGCCTTGAGGCTGCCGACGGCTACCCGCCGTACAACATCGAGCGCCTAGCCGAGAACGATTACCGCATCACCATGGCGGTCGCCGGCTTCAACAAGGACGAGTTCAAGATCGAGGTCAAAGAACAGACCTTGATCGTCTCGGGCCAGAAAGCACCTGAGGAAAAGGAGCGCGTGTTCCTGCACCGGGGCATCGCCGCCCGCTCGTTCGAGCGCCGCTTCCAGCTTGCTGACCACGTCGAGGTGAACGGCGCCGACTTTACCGACGGCCTGCTGCACATCGACCTCGTCCGCAATCTTCCCGAGCGGATGAAGCCGCGCACGATTTCTATTGGCGTCGGCCCCAAGCAGATCGAGGCAACCACCGCCTAACGTTTCTCCCTAGCGTAAGCCCCCAAACTTGTCGGCCGCCATGACCTGGCGGCCGCTTTTTTTGGGCCACACGACCCTATCTGGCTGCATTGCTTTTCAGAGACGTTCTTAGAAGCTTGTGCCCGGCCCAAAAATCTGCCAATCTCGCTTGAAAGGTCAGCACTCCTGTCCTTTATAACTCTTGCTGGGCAGCACGAATGCGCCCAGCCGCGCCATCCCGCCGGGGCGAGCGAGGTACTCTTTAAAATGCGGCCCACGTCAGAGTCCGCAAAATCGCTTGGCTTCAAACGGCCGCTGCTCACCAGCAAGCCGCCGGATCGGCTCGCTTAATCGGACCCAGATTTACCGCCCCCGGCCGCTAGGCCGCATACGGCCCCTTCGCCCTATCGCATCGAGCACCACCAATTACTGCCGCGCCCCAATGAGAGGTCGCAGTGTGACAAAGGCCCTAGGACATGAGTGAATTCGAGGCAGAAATCAGCCCGAGCGGAATGCTGCCGGCTCAAGGCCTTTATGACCCCAGGAACGAGCACGATTCCTGTGGCGTCGGCTTCATCGCCGACCTCAAGGGCCGCAAATCGCATCAGATCGTCTCCGACGCTCTGCAGATCCTCGCCAATCTCGAGCATCGCGGTGCCGTGGGCGCCGACCCGCTCGCAGGCGACGGTGCCGGAATCCTCATTCAGATCCCGCACGACTTCCTCAAGGACGAGTGCAAGAAACTCGGCTTCTCGCTGCCCCCACCGGGTCGCTACGCCGTCGGCCACATTTTCATGCCGCGCGACGAGCGCCTGCGCGCCCATTGCGAGCGCGTCTGGACTCGCATCGTCAAGGAACAGGGCCTTGAACTGCTCGGCTGGCGCTCCGTGCCGGTCGACAACTCGTCTATGTCTGAGCTGGTCATCGCCACTGAGCCGGTACATCGCCAGGTGTTCATTGGCCGCCCCTCGACCATCCTCGATCAGGACGACTTCGAGCGCCGCCTCTATCTGGCGCGCAAGATCGTCTCCAACTCGATCCAGCAGGCCTACAAGAACCGCGACATCGGCCACTACACCGTGTCGCTGTCCTCGCGCACCCTGGTCTACAAGGGCATGTTCCTGTCCTACCAGGTGAAGGCCTATTACAAGGACCTCTCCGATCCGCGCTGCGTGTCGGCGATGGCGCTCGTGCACCAGCGCTTCTCGACCAATACCTTCCCTTCGTGGAAGCTCGCGCACCCCTATCGCATGGTCGCGCACAATGGCGAAATCAACACGCTCCGCGGTAACGTCAACTGGATGGCGGCGCGCCAGGCGTCCGTGTCGTCCCCGCTGTTCGGCGACGACATCTCCAAGCTGTGGCCCATCTCTTACGAGGGCCAGTCGGACACCGCCTGCTTCGACAACGCACTCGAATTCCTCGTGCTCGGCGGCTATTCGCTGACGCACGCTGCGATGATGCTCATTCCCGAAGCCTGGGCGGGCAACCCGCTCATGGATCGCAAGCGTCGCGCCTTCTACGAGTATCACGCCTGTCTCATGGAGCCCTGGGACGGCCCGGCCGCCATGTGCTTCTCCGACGGTCGCCAGATCGGCGCCACGCTCGACCGCAACGGCCTGCGTCCCGCGCGTTATCTCGTCACCAAGGACGACCTCGTCGTCATGTCCTCTGAATCGGGCGTGCTGCCGATCCCCGAGGAGAAGATCGTCCAGAAGTGGCGCCTGCAGCCGGGCAAGATGCTGCTCATCGACCTCGAAAAGGGCCGCATCGTCTCCGACGAGGAACTGAAGGCTGAGATCTCCGCTTCCAACCCGTACGAGACGTGGTTGAAGCGCACGCAGATTCTCGTCTCCGATCTGCCGCTTCCCAAGAGCCGCTCGACCGCCAAGAAGTCCAATGTCTCCCTGCTCGATATGCAGCAGGCGTTCGGCTACACGCAGGAGAGCCTCAAGCTGCTCATGATGCCGATGGCACAGAGCGGCCAGGAAGCTATTGGCTCGATGGGCACCGACACGCCGATCTCGGTGCTGTCGTCGAAGTCCAAGCTGCTGCACACCTATTTCAAGCAGAACTTCGCCCAGGTGACGAACCCGCCGATCGACTCGATCCGCGAGGAACTCGTCATGAGCCTCGTGTCGTTCATCGGCCCGCGCCCGAACATCCTCGACCTCGAAGGCACCTCGCGCCAGAAGCGCCTCGAGGTCTACCAGCCGATCCTCACCAATGAGGATCTGGAGCGCATCCGCCAGATCGGCGAGGTGAAGGACAACGAGTTCTCGTCCATCACGCTCGACATCACCTACGCCGTTGAAAAGGGCGCTGCCGGCATGGCCTCGGCCCTCGACTGCGTCTGCGCCGAGGCCGAGGAGGCCGTGCGCTCGAAGGAATACAACATCATTATCCTGTCCGACCGCGCCGTCGGACCGGACCGCATTCCTATTCCTTCCTTGCTCGCGACGTCGGCGGTTCACCACCACCTGATCAAGCAAGGCCTGCGCACCTCCGTCGGTCTCGTCGTCGAGACGGGCGAAGCCAATGAGGTGCATCAGTTCTGCACCCTCGCCGGCTACGGTGCCGAGGCGATCAACCCTTATCTCGCCTTCGAGACGCTCGAGGCGATGCTCCCCGAGATCGACGAGAGCATCACGCCCGAAGAGGTGAAGACGCGCTACATCAAAGCGATCGGCAAGGCCATTCTCAAGGTGATGGCCAAGATGGGCATCTCCACCTACCAGTCGTACTGCGGCGCGCAGATCTTCGACGCTGTCGGCCTGCGCTCATCGTTCGTGAAGAAGTACTTCACCGGCACCCACACGCAGATCGAAGGCGTCGGCCTGCGCGAAATCGCGCAAGAGACGGTCGACCGTCATGCGGCGGCATTCGGCAACGTACCCGTGCTGGAGAACGCGCTCGACGTCGGCGGCGAGTACGCCTTCCGTGTGCGCGGCGAATCTCACGTCTGGCGCGCTTCGGTCGTCGCCGACCTGCAGCACGCCGTGCGCGGCAACCTGCCGGATAAGTACCGCGCGTTTGCCAAACAGGTGAACGAGCAGTCCGAGCAGCTCATGACCATGCGCGGCATGTTCCGCATCCGCTCCGCAGAAGCGCTCGGTCGCACGCCCGTGCCGCTCGATGAAGTCGAGCCCGCGGCCGAGATCGTCAAGCGCTTCGCCACCGGCGCCATGTCCTACGGCTCCATCAGCCGGGAGGCACACACGACTCTTGCCATCGCCATGAACCGCATCGGCGGCAAATCGAACACCGGCGAAGGCGGCGAAGAGACGGATCGCTTCCAGCCGTTGGCCAACGGCGATTCCATGCGCTCGGCCATCAAGCAGGTGGCTTCCGGCCGCTTTGGCGTGACGACGGAGTATCTCGCTAACTCCGACATGATCCAGATTAAGATGGCGCAGGGCGCAAAGCCCGGCGAAGGCGGCCAGCTGCCCGGACACAAGGTCGACAAGGTCATCGCCAAGGTGCGCCACTCGACCCCGGGCGTCGGCCTCATCTCGCCGCCCCCGCACCACGACATCTACTCGATCGAAGATCTGGCCCAGCTCATCTTCGACCTGAAGAACGTCAACCCGCGCGCCGCCATCTCGGTGAAGCTCGTCTCTGAGGTCGGTGTCGGCACCGTCGCCGCCGGCGTCGCCAAGGCGCGCGCGGATCACGTCACCATCTCCGGCTTCGAAGGTGGCACCGGCGCTTCGCCGCTCACCTCCATCAAGCATGCCGGTTCGCCGTGGGAAATCGGCCTCGCCGAGACGCATCAGACGCTCGTGCTCAACCGCCTGCGTGGCCGCATCGCCGTTCAGGTCGACGGCGGCCTGCGCACCGGTCGCGACGTCGTCGTTGGCGCGCTTCTGGGTGCCGATGAGTTCGGCTTCGCCACCGCCCCGCTGATCGCAGCCGGCTGCATCATGATGCGCAAGTGTCACCTCAACACCTGCCCGGTCGGCGTCGCCACGCAAGACCCGGTGCTGCGCGCCAAGTTCCAGGGCAAGCCCGAGGACGTCATCAACTACTTCTTCTTCGTCGCCGAAGAAGTGCGCGAGTACATGGCGGCTCTCGGCTACCGCAAGTTCGACGAGATGGTCGGCCAGACCGAAGCCCTCGACAAGGATCGCGCCATCCAGCACTGGAAGGCACGCGGCCTCGACTTCTCCAAGGTCTTCTACAAGCCGAAGATGCCGAAGTCGGTCGCTGTCCATCATTGCGAAGCCCAGGACCATGGCCTCGAGAAGGTGCTCGACAACAAGCTGATCGCCATCGCTCAGCCGGCTCTCACATCCAAGAAGCCGGTTAAGGCCGAGGTGCCGATCGTCAACGTCGACCGCTCCGCCGGCGCCATGCTGTCGGGCGAGGTCGCCGCACGCTACGGACACGCCGGCCTGCCCGAGGACACCATCTGGCTGACACTGACCGGCACCGCCGGACAGGCGTTCGGCGCCTGGGCTGCACACGGCGTCACGCTCGACCTCGTCGGCGAAGGCAACGACTACGTCGGCAAGGGCCTCTCGGGCGGCAAGATCATCGTCCGCCCCAACGCGCTGTCCAGCATCAAGCCTGAAGAAAGCATCATCGTCGGCAACACGGTGATGTACGGCGCTATCACCGGCGAGTGCTATTTCCGCGGCATCGCCGGCGAGCGCTTCGCCGTGCGCAACTCCGGCGCCACCGCCGTCGTCGAAGGCACTGGCGATCACGGCTGCGAATATATGACCGGCGGCGTCGTCGTCGTCCTCGGCCAGACCGGGCGCAACTTCGCAGCCGGCATGTCGGGCGGCATCGCCTACGTCCTCGATGAAGCCGGCAACTTCGAGCAGAAGTGCAACATGGCCATGGTCGAACTCGAGCCCATCGAGGCCGAGGAAGAGATCATGCAGCGCTTGATGGGCCAGCAGGGCGACCTGGAAAGCCACGGCCTCGTCGACATCATGAGCGACATGACCAAGCACGACGCCGAGCGCCTTTACACGCTCATCGCCCGTCACGCGCACTACACAAATTCGGCCAAGGCGAAAGCCATCCTCGCCGACTGGCGCGGTTACATGCCGAAGTTCAAGAAGGTTATGCCGGTCGAATACCGCAAGGCACTTGTCGCCATGGCCAAGGCACAGGCGGCCGACAAGGACGGTCTCGAGAAAATCGAGATCGGTTTGAAGATGGCCAAGGCTTGAGGAATTTCGCCTCTCCACGCAACGATGGCCGAGGCCAACGGCGAGCCATGAGTGCTCGCCGCCGCGAATAGGGAACGGGTATGGGAAAGGTTACGGGCTTCCTCGAGTTCAATCGGCTGGAGCGCAAATATGCGCCAGTCGCCGAACGCCTCAAGCATTGGAACGAGTTCGTCGAGGCGCTGAGCACTGAGGAAACGAAAGTCCAGGCAGCCCGCTGCATGGACTGCGGCATTCCCTATTGTCACACCGGTTGCCCGGTGAACAACCAGATCCCCGACTGGAACGACCTCGTCTACCACTCCGACTGGAAGGCGGCGGCGCAGAACCTGCACTCGACCAACAACTTCCCCGAATTCACCGGACGCGTATGCCCGGCGCCGTGCGAGGCCGCCTGCACGCTCAACATCGATGACGTGCCGGTTGCCATCAAGGCCATCGAGTGCGCCATCGCCGACCGCGGCTTTGAGGAAGGCTGGATCGGCCCGCAGCCGCCCGAGACCAAGACCGGCAAGCGCATCGCCGTCGTCGGCTCCGGCCCCGCCGGCCTCGCCGCCGCCCAGCAGCTCGCGCGCGTCGGCCACGACGTCCACGTCTACGAAAAGAACTCCAAGCCCGGCGGCCTGCTCCGCTACGGCATCCCTGACTTCAAGATGGAGAAGGGGATCATCGACCGCCGCGTGAAGCAGATGGAAGCCGAAGGCGTCACCTTCCATTGCAACGTTCACGTCGGCAAGACGATCACCGCCAAGGAGCTCGAGGACAGCTACGACGCCGTGCTGCTCGCCGGCGGCTCTGAAAAGCCGTTCGACTTCTTCACCGCCGCGACCGGCCGCGATCTCGACGGCCTGCACTTCGCCATGGATTTCCTGCCGCAGCAGAACCGCCGCGTCTCTGGCGAGGTTCCGCCTGCCATCACCGACGCCAAGGAAATCCTCGCCAAGGACAAGCACGTCATCGTCATCGGCGGCGGCGATACCGGCTCGGACTGCATCGGCACCTCGCTGCGTCAGGGCGCCAAGTCCGTCACTCAGCTCGAAATCATGCCGATGCCGCCCGAGAAGGAGAACAAGGCGCTCTCCTGGCCGCACTGGCCGCTGAAGCTGCGCATCTCCACCAGCCAGGCCGAAGGCGCCAAGGTCGAGTACTCGGTCTCGACCACGCACTTCTCCGGCGAGGACGGCAAGGTGAAGAAGCTGCATTACGTCCATATGGACTCCAAACTGCAGCCGATCCCCGGCACAGAAGCCGAGCTGCCCGCCGACCTCGTGCTGTTCGCCATGGGCTTTTCCGGCCCGGTCGAGGACGACCTGATCGGCGAGCTCGGTCTGCCTGTGGTCGCGCGCGGCCGCTTCAAGGGCATCGAAGCCAACGAGCAGGACTACAAGGTTCCGGGCCAGTCTAAGGTGTTCGCCGCCGGCGACATCCGCCGCGGCCAGTCGCTCGTCGTGTGGGCGATCCGCGAAGGCCGTCAGGCCGCCCAGTCGATCGACAAGTTCCTCATGGGCAAGAGCCTCCTCCCCCGCTGACGCCTCACTTCCGTCTCGGACACCGTGCCACCCGCTGTCATCCTCGGGCTTGTCCCGAGGATCCACCTTGGCCGCAACCGCGCCGTAGATTGCGGAACCATGACGGCCCGAAGCGCGTTGGAGTTCAACCGGCAGCTTTAGCGCTGCTCGGCGAGCTGCCTGCACCAGGGGGATCATCGATGCGAACGCTTGCCAAAGCCGCAATCACCGCGGCCGCTATCATCGCCATGAGCGCGAGTGCAAACGCCGCCAGCCGGGCAACGCATACCGCAGTTGGCGCTGTAGCCGGCGGCCTCATCGCCGGCCCTGTAGGCTTCATCGGCGGTGGCGCAATCGGCTACGTCGGTGGCCGCAGAATCAGCTGTGATCTCGGCTTCGAGCGCTGCCGCCGCTACTACCGGCGCCACAAACACCGCCGCTAAGGCTCCGACTGCGCGGGCCCAGGCGTCTCTAAACGCGAGTAAGCCCAAAGCATCTCTAAGCGCGTGTCAGCCGAACAAACTACCGATTGCTTCCGGTACTGCCATCGCCCGGCACCATCGCCGGAGGCTCGCCGGCCTGTGCCGACGCCGTGGGCTGCACGCGCGGCCAGGTGAAATCGTCGGCGCGGCCTGGCTTCGGCGGCAGGCGCTCGCCCTTCTCCAGCACGCGGAAGTAAGCGCTCTGCGTCGGTGACATACGCCGCCGCGTCGGATCGGAGTTTCGCGCCGGCGTGATCGAACTCATCACCGTCAAGCCGCCCGGGATCTGATCGACCAGAACGTCGCCCATCGACGCTGCCTTGTCGTTGCTCTGCTTGCGCGTGACCAGCGCCACGATGGAAGCGGGAATGGCTGGACGCACGATATCGACCGTCACCACCTGCTCGGTGCCTTCGGGACCGGGAATGCGGATATCGACCTTGCCGGTTTCCAGCCGCTGGTCCCGCGCACTGCCATCGCCGTTCCCGGCATTCGCCAACGCCGCCGAGCCGGAGCCGCCTTTCGCGTTCTTCGCAGCGCGCTCGCGCGCCGCTTCTTCGGCACGCAGCCGCACCTTCTCCGGATTGACGCGCGACTGCTCGGCCGAATCTCCGGCGAGCGGTATCGAGCGCTCCGTGCGCGCCTGGGCGATGTCGCGCTTCAGCTCACGCTCGACGAAGTGCGCCAGCTTCAGGTAGCCGGCCTCGCTGAAGTGCACGCCATCACGGTCGCGCAACCTGCGGCTCTTGCCGGTGATGTCCGGGCCCCAGTCGCTGTAGCCACCGTTCTCGTCGATGAAGCTTGCATATGCGTCGATGTAGCGGACGCCGTTGAGATAGGCGCGCTCGCGGATGACGTCATTCATCCGTTGTGCGCGCTCGTTGTCCTGCCAGCGGCGCATGTTGGGCAAGCCGATCCAGTAGACGGCGCGGTTGCCCTTCCTCAGTGCCCGCATCACGCGGTCGATGCGCGCTGCGTATTCGTTGCGCCACTCATCGATGTTCTCGGCCGAGCGCCGCCGGTTGAGACTGTAACGGTCCTGCGCGCCCACCATGACGATAGCGATATGGCTCGGATCGGAGGTGAACGCCTGCTCCAGCGCGCCGAGCTCGGTCGTGGAATTGCTGCGCATGAGACCGGGAAGGTCATAGCGCTTCGGCGCGATCGACACGCCCTGCCCGCTGAAGGCCTGCACCAGACCGCCGAGCAGTCCCTCGGCCAGCCAGTCGCCGACGAGCTGCACCTGATAGACGTCATTCTCCGGGAACGGCGTGATGAAGCTGCCGCCAAGCCCTTGCTCCTGCGCGCCGGCAGGCACCGCCCGCACTATCAGAAGCGCGGAGAGGGCGAGGGTTAATAAGGCGCGCAGCATCGAAGATCCCCTGCTGAGCCGGCCGAGCCGAATCCATCGGCGACGCAGCGGCATATTCGCCACTGCGTCGCCTAAGGACAAGGCAGAAACGTGACCGGAAAGGCGGGGAGGGCCATTCCGCGCAAGCTTAAGCTGCGCGCTTCGGCCGCCTGACACCTTTCAGTCGAACCGGCGCGCTTTTGTGCTGCGCGGCGGCTTGCCACTTAAGGTCTGATAGCTCCGCACCGCGGTGGTGAGTCTTCACCACGACGTCACGAACGCTGAAAGCCTCTCGTAGGATCTCGATGCACTTCTCCGGTTCGGCATCCCCACACATGAAGACGTCGAGAGCCGCATAGTCGGCCTCGGGCCAGCTGTGGATGGAGATGTGACTCTCCGCGAGAACGGCAACGCCCGACACGCCACCATTGGGCGTGAAGTGATGCAGGTGAACGTTCAGCAGGGTTGCACCCGCTGCCTTTGCGCACCGCTTCAGCGTTGCCTCGATGTGCTTGAGATCGTCGAGCCGTCGAGCGCCGAACAGGTCCACGATAAGGTGGGTTCCTGCAAAGCGCTTCCCGTTTCGCTCGACGAAAAAGTCTTTCCTGTCGTCGTCACGCGCAACCTGCGCGTAACTGTCATGCGCAACCTGCGCATGGTCTTCGTGCGCTACAGGCGCAGCTACACGACGATCTTCCTCTTGGGCGGTGCTTGAACGAGTCAAGTCCATCCCCAATTGGAAGAGGGTGTCATTAAAGGCCATATGACCCTCCCCAACCAGCAGATAGATGTGACCCGTCCGCTCCTTACCTTGGGGGTTCTGGAAAACCTCGACCTTAAGGGCAGGTGGACGAACGGAGAGGGGTCATATGAGGCCAACCCCCCCCCTACGCAAGAAGAATTTTGCCCCTGCGGGCAAAATTTTTCGTCGCGCATCCGCGCAGCGGTTTTGCGAGGCCTCTCCGCAGGCTGCGACGAGTTGAACGCGCGCGCTCTCGCGCCGCGCTCTCACTTCTTCCCGAACAGTCCGTCGAGCAGCTTTTGCGCCTTCGAGGGCCCGCCGTCCTCGCTCTTTCCGAACAGATCTTTGACGACTTCGCCTGCGTTCTTTCCCTTCAGCTGCTTGCCGATCTGCTTCACCGCATCGACCGTGCCTTGGCTGTTCAGCGCGCCCGCGATATCGGGCTGGAACTTTGGCTGCTGCCACGAGCCGGTAATGTGCACCGGCACTTCGATGCCCGCAGCGTCCTTCTCGCCGCCATCGCCCTTGAGATTAGCGACGAGCTTGGGCTTCACGGTGTAGTCGAGCGAGCGCTGCGGCAGGTCGACGGAGCCCGTGCCCGTCGCATGCAGGTGCGGGCTGTCGAGCTTCAGGTCGCTGTTGCTGGCGATGCCATTGGCGATCGTAAAGCTGCCGGTCATCGACCGGAATGTGGTGCGCTTCGTGCGGTCGTAATTGAAATCCGGGATGCCGCCCTCCGACAGCTCATCAAGAGCACCGCCGAGATCGAAGCCCATCACCGCGCCGTTGTTGACCGCAACGCGCGAGGAACCATTGAGCGAGTTGACGATCGCAGCTTCGCTCGCCCCGCGCCCAGTCACCTTCCACGAAACGTCCGCCGTCCCATCGAGCCAGTCCACTTTGGCGGAATCCCGCAAGAGCCTGCCGGCATTAACACCTGTCAGCGAGATGTCTGAAGTGAACGCCGCCTCGCTCTGCGTCGCGTCCAGCGTCACCTGCCCTTTGCCGAGGCCGTTGTAGAGGCGCACCTCGGCTAGATCGATGCGTGCCACCTGATCTTTGAGGTCGACGGTCGCCCGCGCCGTATCGATCTTGGTGCGGCCATAGGTGATGTCGACGAGTTGCAGCCGGGCATCCGCATCGACGAGCCCGAGCGCCTTGATGTCGATCGGCTCCGAACTCCACGCGCCGTCGGCGCGCTGCGTATAGCCTTTGACCCGCGGCCCCGGCTGCTGCTGGTTCAGCAGGTCGTCGATCGACTGCGGCTCCTCCGCGGGCGCTGGCGCGTCGAGCGACAGCGGCGTCGGGGCCGGCACGGAGCGCCCCTGACCGGCGGCAGCGCGCAGGTCGGCACCGAGCGGCAGCGCCGCCACGTCGAGTCCGCTGATCCTGAGATCGGCCCCCACGTGCGGGCGCGCACCCTGCCGCTCCTCGAAACTCACGGCGCCGGCCGCCGCGGTGCGACCGGCCTTCAGGTCGATGTTCGTCAGCTGCACCGTACGGGCCGTCGCATTGAGCACGGCCGAGAACGACACCGCTCCGGCGCCGGCCTCGGGCGAGACCGGCGTGCCCCACCACTGCGCCAGCGCCGACAGTGAAGGCGCATCCGCCTTCAGCGTTCCCCCCGCCTGGTCCCCGCCTATTGTGCCGTCATAGCCGATGGACAGCGGCATGCCTGAAACATCGAGCACCAGCTTGGCCGAACGCCGCGCCGCAAGCTCTGCGGGCGTCGAAAGTGTGCTCTTGAATCTGAAGGTTTCGCCATCTGCGAGGAAATCGCCGCTGCCGACCAGCGGCTGATCGAGCCCCGGCAGCGCAAAGCGCGCGTTGATGCCGTCGAAGCGGCCCCACGCGCCATTGCGCTCGTCGTTGTAGCGCACCGCGCCGTTGATGATTGAAATGTCATCGAGCGACAGCGCCGCCAGCTCGCGTGGCGCCGCATGAGCCGATGGCGCGATCAGCTCTCGCGCACCGGCCACCCAGCCACCATTCTCGCGGGCGCCGGCAAAGCGAAATGGCATCTCCGCGCCAGCCATATCCCAGTTTCTGCGCCCATCGGCATCGACGCGCAGAGAGAACACTGGTTCGTTCAGCACCAGGCGGTCGACGACGATCTCCTGGCGCAGCAGCGGCATCAGCTTGACACCGACGTCGAAGCTCTCGGCCTTCACCAGCGGCGCTCCGCCCATGCCAGCAGGCGCGGACAGCGACACGCCGTTGAGCCTCAGCCCTAGTGACGGGAAGAACGTGAACGAGGCCGGCCCGGCAATCGTCAGATCGCGCCCTGTCTCGGCCTTCACCCGGGAGATGATTTCGCGCCGGATGAGATCGCTGGGCGGCGACATGACGAGCACGGTCGCACCGAACACGCCGAGCGCTAGCACCGCAACGCCGCCATACAGCAGCACCGAACCGAGCCACGACGAGCGCCGCGGCGGCGGCGCCGGCGGTCGTCGTTCGCCCTGAAACCCATGCGGCAGGTTGGCGCCGTAGCGCTGATCACCCAGCGTTTGGCGACGCGGCGGTGGCTGCGTTCCCCTGACCGGCGGCCTCGAGTTGTTCATGAAAGCCTCGGTTGGCTCCTGTTTTCGCCGATTGATGCCCGAAGCACCTCGGCGCGCGAACCTACAGCAAACGACGGAAAATGGCCGATTGTGGTGCACCGCCGAAGCCGCGACACCCGCTCACTTGCTTAATTTCTTGGCAACCATGCCGAATCGGTTGGCAATAAGTGTCCAGAAGGGAACAGTTTTGCGACCGAAACCCTATATTATCGCCTGTGGCTCTGACAGCCATGTGACGCTGACCACGCGCCGAGATGCGTAAAATGCTGCGGCGCAGCGGAGGGCACGAAGGATGCACTACTACGCCTACGAACTGGCTCACACGGTCCTCTCGCCGCTCCGCGTCGGCGTGAGCGGGCTGCGTAGCATCCTCGACATGCCCTTCAATCCCTTCGCCATGACTCCATACGGTCGACACCTCGCGGCCGCTTGCGAGTTCTTCGAAAACGTCACCCGCCGCTATGGTAAGCCCGACTTTGGCCTTAAGACGACACGCGTCGGCGGCGTCGAGGTCGACGTGCATGAGCGCATCGTCGCAGCGACGCCCTTCTGCAACCTCGTCCACTTCAAGCGCGACGAGAACGCGCTGACCGGCATCCGCCACGATCCCAAGGTGCTCATCGTCGCTCCCATGTCGGGCCATTACGCAACGCTTCTGCGCGGCACCGTCAAGGCGATGCTTCCGGACCACGAGGTCTACATCACCGATTGGTCCGATGCACGCGACATACCGCTCGCCATGGGTCGCTTCGACCTCGACGACTTTATCGACCACATCATCCAGTTCACGCGCGTGCTCGGGCCCGACACGCATGTCATGGGTGTTTGTCAGCCAACTGTCGCGGTACTCGCCGCAGTGGCGCACATGGCCTCCATCGACGATCCGTGCCAGCCGGCATCGATGATCCTCATGGGCGGCCCGATCGACACGCGCCGCAACCCCACCGCTGTCAACAAGCTTGCCGAGAGCCGCTCGCTCGCCTGGTTCGAGAACAACGTCATCTCTACCGTGCCGCTGCCGCACGCCGGCTTCATGCGCCCCGTCTATCCCGGCTTCATGCAGCTTACCGGCTTCATGACGATGAACCTCGAGCGCCACATGAATGCGCACGTCGACCTGTTCAAGAACCTCGTCAAAGGCGACTGCGACAGCGTCAAGCAGCACCAGGACTTCTATGACGAATATCTCGCCGTCATGGACCTCACGGCCGAGTTTTATCTGCAGACCGTCAAGACGGTGTTCCAGGATCACGCACTGCCGGAAGGCACGATGACCCACCGCGGCGTGCGCGTCGATTGCTCGGAGATTCGCGACACCGCCCTCATGACCATCGAGGGTGAGCGCGACGACATCACCGGCATCGGCCAGACGCAGGCAGCTCACGACCTGTGCTCCAACATTCCCGAAGATCTGAAGGTGCACTACATGCAGGAAGGCGTCGGCCACTACGGCGTCTTCAACGGCACGCGCTGGCGCACCGAGATTCAGCCGCGCATTCGCGAATTCATTCGCGCTGTCGAATACGAGCGCGGCGATCTCCCGAACGGACGCACCGCGCGCCGCATGCATCACCCGGCCGTCGCCGTCTCGCCGGTCTGACGATCACCTGGACGAGACTATGATCGGCCGAGCAGCAATCGCCGGAATAATGGCGTCGATCTTCGCCAGCCCGGCGACTGCCGAGGTCTGGATGGTCAAAAGCCCCAACGTCATCGCCTGCCAGCACAGCCAGACGCTGATCGACCTCGATGCTGCGCCCGCCTCTCATCCCAAATCCGCAGGCATGCCAGCCGGCTGCATCACCCTCTACTCCGGCGAACGGCTGTTGGAGCAGCCCCGGCTCGCACAAGGCTTCAGCAAGTATCTGAAGGTGGAGCGCGAGGATGGCGCGATCTGGTTTGTGCGCAACGCCGACGTTGTTTCCGATCCCGGCATCGGCAGCGTCGACGCAGATCGTTGAGCACCTCTAAAACAAGTACCCGTCAGTTGAGCCCATGGCTTAGGGCGCGGTTAGCGCCTCTCTGGCAGTCTCCCCACCATAACGGAGGAGACGCCTGATGGGACGTCCGCTGATTGCCCTGATCCTGACCACCCTGCTCGTGCCAGTGGCCGCACACGCGGAAGATCTTGAGATCGCCTTCAACGATCACTGCCGAGAATGCCATTCGTTCGTGAAGGACGACAATCGCATCGGTCCCTCGCTCTATGGCGTCGTCGGCCGCAAGGCGGGAACCGAGCCGGGCTTCAGCTACAGCATGTCGATGAAGGATTCCGGCATCACCTGGACGCCGACCGTGCTCGATCAATGGATCGCCAATCCAGGAGCCGTCGTCCCCGGCAACGCGATGAGCCCCCCCTTCAACGGCATTTCCGATCCGGAAACGCGCAAGCGCATCATCGCTTTCCTATCATCGATCTCCCCGCAGCACTGACCTTCAATCGACGTACGGAGCTACCTACTTACCGTTCGTGTCGCGCCCAAACAAAAAACGGCGGCCCAGTCGGACCGCCGTCGCCGTTCCTCCAGTGCAGAAATCGACTTAGATGATGTCGATCTCGGCCGGCATGTAGGACGTGACCTCGAGGCCAACTTCCTGCTCGCGAACGGCCGGCTTGCTCCAAACCTTCATCTTGCTTCCTCCTCAAGGGCCCGACGAACTATTCATCAGGCCTGTGCTGAGTATCTAGGCAACCGCGTCGATACGCGCCAATCGCGTTTTCTTGTGCCAGATATAAGCCGGCCTGATACGGTTATAATGTTGCGTCGGCTCTAGTGCGCTGCTTCCCAGTTATCAGCGGCTTTTGCGTCGACATGGATCGGCACCTTGAGCTTCACCACCGGCAGCGCAGCGCCTTCCATCACCCTCTTCACGATTGCGAGAGCGCTCGGCACCTCGGCTTCCGCAACTTCGAACACGAGCTCGTCGTGCACCTGCAAGAGCATCCGCGTCGACCGTAGCCCGGCCTCTGCCAGTGCCTCCGGCATGCGGATCATCGCACGGCGAATGATGTCGGCAGCCGAGCCCTGGATCGGCGCATTGATCGCCGCGCGCTCTAAGAACCCGCGCATCGACGGATTGCGCGTGTTGATTTCGGGGTAATGAATGCGCCGCCCGAAGATCGTCTCCACGAAGCCGCGTTCATGCGCCACGCGCTTGGTCTCGTCCATGTACGCGCGAATGCCCGGAAAGCGCTCGAAATAGGTGGCGATGTAGGCCGCCGCCTCGTCGCGCGCGATACCGAGTTGATTGGCCAGCCCGAACGCCGAGATGCCGTAGATAATGCCGAAGTTGATCGCCTTCGCGCGCCGCCGCACCTCGCTCGGCATCCCCTCGACCGGAACACCGAACATCTCCGATGCCGTCATGGCGTGAATGTCGAGCCCGTCGTCGAACGCTTTCTTGAGCTGCGGAATATCGGCGATGTGTGCAAGCACGCGCAATTCGATCTGGCTGTAGTCCGCCGAGATCAGCTTCTTGCCCGGCTCGGCAATGAACGCCGTGCGGATCTCGCGCCCTTCCTTCGTGCGGATCGGGATGTTCTGCAGGTTCGGCTCCGACGAGGCGAGCCGCCCTGTCGTCGTCGCGCCGAGAGCATAGCTCGTATGAATGCGTCCCGTGCCGCCGTGCACGTAGCTGGGCAGCGCATCCGTATAGGTCGAGCGCAGCTTTGTGAGCTGCCGCCATTCCAGCATCGTGTTGATCAGCCGGCGCGCGTCTTCGGGCAAATCTTCGTTGGCAGCGAGATCGTCGAGCAGCCCCGCACGCGTCTCCCACTGTCCGCTCTTGGTCCGCTTGCCGCCCGGAAGCTGCAGCCGGTCGAACAGCAGTTCGCCGAGCTGCCGCGGCGACCCCAGGTTGAACTTGTGCCCGACGAGCCCGTTCACCTCTTCTTCAAGCCGCGCCACGCCCTGCGCGAACGTCGAGGACAACCGCGAGAGAATACCGCCATCGACGCGGATTCCCGCCCGCTCCATCTCCGCGATCACTGGAATGAGCGGCCGCTCCAACGTTTCATAGACGGTTACAACGCGCTCGGCCGCCAGCCGCGGCTTCAGCAGCATCCACAGCCGCAACGTGACGTCGGCGTCCTCGGCCGCATACTCCGTAGCCTTGTCGAGCGGCGCTTGCGCGAACGTGCGCTCCGACTTTTTCTTCCCCGGCACATGCGCGATCACCTGATCGAAGGTGATGCACGTATGCCCCAGGTGCTTCATGGCCAGATCGTCCATGCCGTGCGAGCCGCGCCCCACATCCAGCGCGTACGACATCAGCATCGTGTCATCGACCGGCGCAACATTGATCCCGTGCTGCGCCAGCACATTGAGGTCGAACTTGATGTTCTGCCCGATCTTCAGGATCGAAGGATCCTCCAGCAGTGGCTTCAGCAGCCCCAGCGCATCGACCACTGGAATCTGCTGGATGCCGTCATGACTGCCGAAGTCGAACGCATCCGACGCCGCGCGATGGCTGAGCGGCACGTAGCACGCTTCACCCGGCGCTACCGCCATCGAGAAACCGACGAGCTCCGCCACCATCGGATCGAGCGACGTCGTCTCGGTGTCGAATGCGACATGCCCGGCGTCGTACGCTTTGCCGATCCACGCTTCGAGCCGCTCCCGCGTCGTCACGGTTTCGTACTTCGAGCGATCGAATGGCGCCCGCGCCCGCCGCGCAACCTCTGCCGCGCCCACCGCCGGCGATTCAGCCACCGCCTCCCCGCTGGCTGCGGCCACCGGCCCGGCGCTCGCCTTGCCTCCCTTCGTCGGCACAGTCGAGCCGACCGACACGGCAACCGGCGCCGGCGCCTCGACGCCCAGCGCCTCGGCGATGCGCCGCGTCAGCGTGTTGAACTCCATCAGCTGCAAGAAACCGAGCAGCGCTTCGGGCTCCGGGTCGTGCACGCCCAGCGCATCGGCGCCGATCAGTCCCGGCACATCCTGTTTCAATCGCACCAGCTCGCGCGAGACACGCGCCTGGTCCGCAAACTCGATCAGCTTCTCGCGCCGCTTCGGCTGCTTGATCTCGCCTGCGCGCTCCAGCAGGGAATCGAGGTCGCCATATTCGTTGATCAGCTCCGCCGCCGTCTTGATGCCGATCCCCGGCACCCCCGGCACGTTGTCCGTCGAATCGCCGGCCAGCGACTGCACGTCGACGACCTTTTCCGGCGGCACACCGAACTTCTCCATCACCTCTTCGCGGCCGAGCTTCTTCGCCTTCATGGCGTCGAACATCACGACGCCCGGCTGCACCAGCTGCATCAGGTCTTTGTCGGAGGAAACGATCGTCACATCGCCGCCCGCCGCGACGACTTCTCGCGTGTACGTGGCGATCAGATCGTCGGCCTCGTAGCCTTCCAGTTCCAGGCACGCGACATTGAAGGCCTTCACCGCATCGCGGATGAGCGGAAACTGCGGTATCAGCTCATCCGGCGGCGGCGGCCGGTTCGCCTTGTATTGGTCATAGATCGCGTTGCGATAGTTCTCGCGCGAGGCATCGAAGATCACCGCAAGATGCGTCGGCGCCTCAGAGGCCTTGGTCTCGCGCAGCAGCTTCCATAGCATCGCGCAGAATCCGTGCACCGCCCCGACTGGCAGCCCATCCGAGGGGCGCGTCAGTGGCGGCAAGGCATGGAAGGCGCGGAAGATGTAGCCCGATCCGTCGATCAGATAGACATGGCTGCCCTTGATGATGGGCGTCGCCTCTCCATCGGGCACGGTCGACGTCGAAGCCGTTTTGGCTTTGCTCTTGGTATCGCTCATAGATTGGGTTCTGGGTCCTGCCTGAAGCCGGACTATAGGGGCTCGGGACCGGCCGGTCAGCACGCCGGCATCAGTCATATGGGGATTGAGACACCAGGATAAAGCGCTTCCGCGCGGGCCCGGGCATCGCCGCGATACCTCGCGCCGCATTTGCCCGAAGCGGATGAATAGGCTATCTAGGCGCCCTCAAGCACCCGTAGCTCAGCTGGATAGAGCGCTGCCCTCCGAAGGCAGAGGCCAGGGGTTCGAATCCCTTCGGGTGCGCCAACCGGCCTTTGGGCCGGAGCGTTCAGCGAACGGCGCCTGAGGCGTGTCGCGAGATCGAGCCCCCAGTCGAACATCCCCTAGTGCAGGCGCATGTCCGCTGCTCAGCGCGCCCACCCGGACCAGCAGTCTATCGTCTCAAGTTAGCTGGAATTTTAGCAGGCTCTCGGCACTCCGCGAGGAGCTACAGTCCTACGCGAAAGTAATATAGAGGTGATGCGGTCTTCCTTTGTTGGAGCCGCCCTGCGACATGCCGAGGTTTCGATTTGCACCGTCCGGGATTGGGATGGCCCAGCGCGTCCGCGAGTTCGAGTGGGGCTCGACCGCTCTGGGAGACGTCGATTCCTGGCCGCCAGAACTGAAGGCGGCCGTTGGGTATCTGCTCGAGTGCAAGTTCCCGAGCGCGATCGTCTGGGGCCCCGCCCTGACGACAATTTACAATGACTCCTTTCTGTCCATCCTCGGCGAAAAGAAAAATACACTCGGCAAATCGTTCGCCGACATCTGGCAGGAGGCTTGGCCGGAAATCAGCTTGATGGTCGAGCAGGCGTATTCGGGGGAAGCAGTCTTCGTCGAGAATTTCCCTCTCGTAATTGATCGCCATGATCGGCCGGAACAAGCCTACTTCACGTTCTGCTATTCGCCATTGCGCATGGCGGACGGTTCGATTGGCGGGATGATGGATACCGTCGTCGAGACCACCGAGACGATGAACGCTCGTGCACATAGCGAGCGGCTTAGCGAGGAACTCACCCACCGGCTGAAGAACACCATTGCAGTTGTTCAATCCATCGCCCGGCAGACACTGAGATCTGCGATCGATCGAGAATTGATGGACGCATTCGAAAACCGACTTAGCGCCCTCAGTGTGGCACACGATGCCTTGACGAAAGAGGGCTGGGTCAACGCCTCCGTGAAATCGATTGCCGAAGCGGCCCTCTCTCTCATCTCAGACCGTAAGCAGATTGATCTCGAAGCCTGTGATGTCGAAGTAGGACCCAAGGCGGCGCTGACCTTGTCCCTCTTGCTGCATGAGCTGGCGACGAACGCCGACAAGTACGGAGCGCTATCGAACGATGCTGGCCGCGTGCGTGTCCGCTTCGAAGTTCGCGATGGCTCGCTTGTATTGAACTGGGAAGAACATGGCGGACCACCTGTCGAACAGCCGACGCGCCGCGGGTTTGGCTCGCGCATCATAAACTTGGGCTTGGGTGGAAAGGTCGATTACGAATTTCGCCCTTCAGGGCTCGTGCTCCAAGCGGAGGCCCCGTTGTCAGAACTTCAACGGCCCTGATCTCCCGCTGCGCCTCGCACACCGTTCTCTTTGCCTAACGCGCCCTCGCGGACCATCGACCTGCCACGCTGGCGGCCATCAACTTTACTGTTGAATAATTCAACAATCCTTGTATTCATGACCTATGAACATGAAGCAAGCCGTCACATCGCTGTCAGCGCTCGCCCACGAGCAACGCCTTGATATTTTCCGCCGCCTCGTACGTCAGGGCCCGAACGGGCTTGCAGCCTACGAGATCGCGGAAGCCATCGGCGCGACGCCGACAGCAACCTCGTTCCACCTGAAGGAGTTGGATCGCTCCGGTCTGCTCCACGCCAGTCGGCACGGCCGATACGTGCGCTATGCGGTCAACGTCGAAGGCATGCGCAAGCTGCTCGAATATCTGACCGAGGACTGTTGTCAGGGTCACCCCGAGCTGTGCGGCACGACATTCAAAAAATCAAAGTCACTCTGTTCGAGTAAGGGAGGCAAATCATGACCCAGCAACCGCTCAATGTGCTATTTCTCTGCACGCACAATTCCGCCCGATCCATCATTGCTGAAGTGGTGATGAACCGGTTGGGAGCCGGAAAGTTCAAGGCATACAGCGCCGGCAGCCAGCCATGCGGACGCGTCCACCCTTACGCCGTCGAGCTGCTGCAGAAGCTCGGATACGACACTTCGGGCTTACGCTCCAAATCCTGGGAAGAGTTCAGCGCCCCCGGCGCGCCGCAGCTCGATTTCGTATTCACCGTCTGTGACAACGCTGCCAACGAGACGTGTCCCTTCTGGCCCGGCCAACCCGTCAGCGCGCATTGGGGCCTACCCGATCCATCCGCGGCAGAAGGTACGGAAACAGAAAAGCGCCTCGCGTTCGCCGATACGCACAGAATGCTCTATCAACGCATCGGCATTTTCGTGAACCTGCCGTTGCAGTCTCTCGACAAGCTCTCGCTACAGCAGCGCCTCGACGACATCGGTCGCGTGCAGATCGCGACCGAGACGGAGAAGGCGTAATGACCTCGGTGGCTTCTCGTGTTCCGCAGGACAAGCCTGCCATGTCGACGTTTGAGCGCTATCTCACCGTCTGGGTGGCGCTCTGCATTGTTCTGGGCATTGCGCTCGGGCACTTCTTTCCGGCCTTCTTCCAAGCTGTCGGATCGGCCGAGATTGCCAGGGTCAACCTGCCGGTAGCCGTCCTCATCTGGCTGATGATCATGCCCATGTTGGCGAAGATCGACTTCGCCGCGCTCGGCAAAGTGCGCGAGCATTGGCGCGGCATTGGCGTAACGCTCTTCATCAACTGGGCGATCAAGCCATTTTCCATGGCGCTGCTCGGCTGGCTGTTCATCGGCTGGCTGTTCCGCCCCTATCTGCCAGCCGATCAGATCGACAGCTACATCGCGGGGCTAATTCTCCTCGCTGCCGCACCATGCACGGCCATGGTCTTCGTGTGGAGCAACCTCTCCAACGGCGAGCCGCACTTCACGCTCAGCCAGGTGGCGCTCAATGACGTGATCATGGTGTTCGCCTTCGCGCCGCTCGTCGGTCTGCTACTCGGGTTGTCAGCCATCACCGTCCCCTGGGAGACGCTGGTGCTATCGGTATTGCTCTACATCGTAGTGCCGGTGATCGTCGCCCAGCTCATCCGCCGCGGCGTGCTTTCGGCCGGCGGCGAGCCAGCACTCGACAACATCCTCGGGCGGCTGCAGCCCCTGTCACTCCTGGCGCTGCTGACGACGCTGACCTTGCTCTTCGGCTTCCAGGGCGAGCAGATCCTCAATCAGCCGCTCATCATCGCCATGCTGGCGGTGCCGATCCTGATCCAGGTCTATTTCAACTCCGGGCTGGCCTACCTGCTCAACCGGGCGGCGGGCGAAGCGCATTGCGTCGCCGCGCCATCGGCGCTTATCGGTGCCAGCAACTTCTTCGAACTGGCCGTCGCGGCCGCGATCAGCCTGTTTGGATTCCACTCAGGAGCCGCCCTCGCCACGGTCGTTGGAGTTCTGATCGAGGTCCCGGTAATGCTGTCGGTGGTCAAAATCGTAAACGCATCGCGTAACTGGTACGAGGCAGGCGGTGCCGTGCGCGGACGAGCCCAAGCAAAGGTGCGTGTCTAGAATGGCGATTACGATCTACCACAACCCTGCCTGTGGCACCTCGCGCAACACGCTGGCCATGATCCGTCAGAGCGGCGAGGAACCGCATGTCATTGAATACCTGAAGAACCCTCCATCGCGTGATGAACTGGTCAAGCTTCTTGCCGCGATGGGGGATCGACCGCGGGCTCTCCTGCGCGAGAAAGGCACACCCTACGGCGAGCTCGGCCTCGCGGACGACAAGTGGAGCGATGATGAGCTGATCGACTTCATGATGCAGCACCCGATCCTCATCAATCGTCCCATTGTCGTGACGCCGCTTGGTGTGCGGCTGTGTCGCCCGTCGGAGGTGGTGCTCGACATTCTGCCCAACGCCGACATAGGACTATTCACAAAGGAGGATGGCGAGGTCGTCCCGGCGAGAGGAAGCAAATAGTCGATGAGCAAAGATCCCGCCGACGGCATCAACGATCTGCCTAACGTCGTTGATGCAGAATTTCGCATGCCGCACGCAGGTCCGCGTGAACCCGTTTCGACCCATAAGCCGCGCATTCTGCTGCTCTACGGATCGCTGCGCGCCCGCTCATACAGCCGCTTTCTCACGCTGGAAGCCGAGCGCCTGTTGCAGGCGATGGGCGCCGAGACCAGGATCTTCGACCCGAGCGGCCTGCCCTTGCCAGACGATGCCCCTGAGGATCATCCCAAGGTGAAAGAACTGCGCAGCCTAGCCAACTGGTCCGAGGGGCAGGTCTGGTGCTCGCCTGAACGCCACGGCGCCATGACCGCGATCATGAAGGCACAGATCGATTGGATCCCGCTCAATTCCGGCGCCGTCCGCCCAACCCAGGGCAAGACCCTGGCCGTCATGCAGGTGAGCGGCGGCTCTCAGTCTTTCAACGCCGTAAACCAGCTTCGCGTGCTCGGGCGCTGGATGCGCATGCTCACTATCCCCAACCAGTCATCCGTGGCGAAAGCGTTCCAGGAGTTCGACGAAGCCGGCCGCATGAAGCCGTCCTCCTACTACGACCGCGTCGTCGACGTGATGGAAGAGCTGATGAAATTCACGCTTCTGACGCGCGATGTCTCGCCCTATCTCACCGACCGCTACAGCGAGCGCGTCGAGACCGCAGAAGAGCTGTCCAAACGAGTCAACCTGCCCAAAGCCGCTGGCTCATAGGCAGCCCCACATTAGCGCCGCTACGACGCCGACACCGCTTGGTGTGTCATGGCGTTTGCGTCGACTGCATCCGCATGGCCTCGCGGTTGGACTATTCGATCCGCTAGCGATTTTCCATACCGCCGCAACGGAACTTCAACTATCCGATAGCTCAGTTCTGCAGCGACGCCCACGAGAGCAAGACCGGTGACGATGCCCACGGCGCGCTCACCCAAATGAGCATGTCCAGCCCAACCCACCGCCTCGTAGCCCATCCGGTTCAAGTGAAACATCGGCATGTGCACGAGGTAGAGCGCGAATGAGCGCGACGCCGTCCACATCGTGGCGCTATGCACGAACCCCGAGCCCACGAGGAAACCAGCGTCATAGGATGCGAGCAGCACAAGCCCGCCGCATAGCAGAGCGATGATCCCGGTGTAGTGCGCGATGGGTGCCATTGGCCCCGGCAACAGCGCCAAGCCAGCCACAGCCACGACGACCGCAATTCGCCTCATTGAAACGTTGCGCACCACGATCGGCCGCAGTCTTTCGTACGTCTGGCTCCCCGTGAAGAGGTACGCGGCGATCCCGAGTAGGATGGCATCCGAGCGCAGGTCCCATAAAAGGTCGCCCGGGCCGCGTGCGATGCTCATCTGGACTGCAGCAAGAGCGATCACGACCGGCCCCAGCTTTCGTCCTGCGAGCAGCACGACAAACGGCATCAAGATATAGAACTGCTCCTCGAGCGATAAGCTCCAGTAGACTGGATTCGCCCCTCCCGACGCCCAGCCGTTTAGCTGGAACCAGTGGCGAATGTTGGCGACCTGCAGAACTGCCGTCCCCGCGTCGAGCCACGTCGCCCGCAAATCTGCGAATGAGGGCCCAAAGGCGAATGCGAGAAGAAGAGTGAGTGCCAGCCACACCCACGCCAGCGGCAGGATACGAAAGATTCGCCGCACCCAGAATGCCTGGCACGCGGTCCAAGCGTCGGCGAGCGACGCCGACGATTTAAGCTGCCCGAGAAACGACCGCGCGATCACAAAGCCTGACACGGCGAGGAACAGATCAACACCCGCCCAGAAGGTCGCGTGGCGCATGATCCAGCCATAAACCTTGTCAGGCCCGATGAGCAGCGCATGACCATGATGCAACAACGTAAAACCAATGGCGATGGCGCGCAGCACCTCGATATCGCCAATCTTGCGACCGCTCAAACTTGCCCCCCAGAGCCCGAGCAACGAGGCTCCCCCACGACAACGGGGCGGGATAAATGCACTGCAGAGGAATGCGCGCTAACGCTCGCAAGTTGAATTCCGCAAGAAGTTGTGTGTCTTTCAACTTCCGCTTTGGAGAAGCTCCCCGGCGCGAGATTTGCCTTGCGCGATACAGCAAGACCACAAGGGCTACGGCAGCTTGATCTTCCGGCCGGTCATCTGTCGATAGACGGCTTCTACGACGAACGACCCTGCCCCGATGCCCACCAGTGCCACGAGCGCCGCCGGTTGCTGCTGATACGTGTAATAGCCGAGAATCCCGAACATCACGAGGCAGGTCAGCATCGATAGCCACACGATGACGGAATTGGCGCCCGTCTCCTTCAGCAGCCGCAGATGACCGCCGTTGACGGCAGCGTAGAGCAAAAGAAACGCCGCGCTGCCCATCATGGCGATGCCCGACAGGTCGAAGCACAGCATGACGACGAGCACGAGCCCTGCGGTTAGCAACAGGCCACCCGTCGCTTGCCGCCACTCGATCTGCGCTAAGCGCGCCGGCAGCTCACCGTCGCGCGCGATCATGTAGCAGACGTTCGCCGAGCCGAAGAGCGTCGCGTTGATTGCCGACGCGGTCGAGAACAGCGCCGCAATGGCGATGAGGTGGAACCCGATCTCGCCGAGGAACGGCTTCGCCGCCGCGGCCAGAGCGTAGTCCTTCGTGCGCTCGATTTCAGCGTTCGAAAGGTTGCCGGTGACCGTCACAGCTACAGCGAGATAGAGCAGGATGACGAGGATCACCGCCGTATAAAGCGCGCGCGGCAGCATCTTCTTCGGATTGCGCATGTCGGCGGCGGTATTCGTGATGAGGCCAAAGCCCTCATAACCGATGAACAGAACGCCCGCGCCGAACAGCACCGACTCCGCGCCTGGCCAGAGCGTCGGCGAGAGATTGCCAGGCTTCACGAAATAGAGTCCGACGACGGCGAAGATGACGAGGATCGTCAGCTTGATGGCGACGATGATCGTCTCGCCGCGCCCCATCACCTTCGCACCAAGCGCATTGACGAACGTGACGACCAGCACCGCACCGATCGCCAGCGACTTCAACAGCAGCGTCGACGGTGTGTCAGTGATGAACGTAGCCGCGTAGCTGCCGAACGCCGTTGCGTAGAGCGCGAGCGAAATGATGTAGCCGGCCCACATGAAGATGTTGAGACCGCCGGTGAACACGCTGTCCCCATATCCCTTGACGAGGAAGCTCACAGCACCGCCCGCTGAAGGATACTTCGCCCCAAGCTTTGCATACGAGTAGGTAGATAGCAGCGCGACCACGCCACCGATGGCGAACGCGAGCCACATCGCATTGCCCGCAGCCTGCGCGACCACGCCGAGAATGGAGAAGATCCCCGCCCCTACCATGCCGCCGATACCGATCGACACCGCGGCCGTCATGCCGATCTGGCCGGCACTGGATCGAGCCGCTGCCGCCTTGGCTTCAGCCGGGCTGGCGGCAGATGGGAAACTCAGAGGAAGGGCCATGGCTGCTCCCGACAGCAACGAGGAAGGAAAGGGCAGCCTACGCATCAGTTCTCTCGTTAAGGTGAAAATGCCGCGGACTATGCGACCGAACTGCAGAACCAAGCGTCGTCCGATGGCACTGCGCCGGAGACTGGCACACGGACGCTGTCCAAAACGAACAGTCCGTTATTAGAGCATCAAGGCTGTGGCGCATCACTGGCCCGGTCGAGCGACTGCGCGCTTCCGACTTTGCCGTTGTTTAACTGCAGGCGCCGCTAACTCACACCAGCTTGGGGCCGATCCGGAAAGTCATTCCTTTCCGCGCGCATGAAGCCGACGATCGGCCCAGTCGCTTCGCCGCGACATGCAAATCCTGAAACAGCTGGAGCTCTCGCGAGCTGACTGGTTGCACATCCACGCAACTGCGTCTCGCCAGGCCCCATCCCCATCTGCCGGCCCCTTCGCCGGTCATGCATGTCGCCTGTGGAGTATCTGATGCGTATGGACGATCAAGCCAATCTGGTCTCGGAAGCGGACGCAATCGAAGTGAAGGCGTTCGACGATGTCGCTCAGTCGACGCCGGCCGCCGCCAAGAAGCCACGCAAAGCCCGCAGCCGGGCGACGCCGATCCTCCATTTCCTATCGACGCAGGAATTCGCCAGCCCCTTCGACGTGAACATGGCCGTCGATGCCGGTTTCAAGGTCGTCGTCCCGCACACCAATGCCCGCCTCGAGCACACCACCGGCCTCGTCCAAGATGCGATCTTCTCGCGCCCCGTCGAATACGGCGCCAAAACTGGCCTCTTCATCGGCGGCAAGGACGCGCTGCTCGCGCTCGATATGCTGGCTGCCGCGCATGCCGCGCTCGTCCCGCCCTTCCGCTTGTCCGCCTTCGCAGACCCAGGCGGTTCGTTCACGACAGCGGCAGCCATGGTCGCGCTGGTCGAGGACGTCTACCACACCCACGCCGGCCGCACGCTGAAGCACGCCAATCTTACCGTGTTTGGCGCCACCGGCGTCGTCGGCTTTGCCGCGTCGATCATCGCCGCGCAATGCGGCGCGCGCGTCACCATGGCTTCGCACATCGGCGAGGACGCGCTGAAGCCCTTCGTCGAGGCTGGGCGCGAACGATTTGGCGTGGAGCTCCACCCCATAGCAGCGGCACGCGACTGCGATAAAGCCAAGCTCGTCGCGCAGTCGGACATCGTTCTGTGCGCTGCTGCCGCCGGCATCCGCGTTCTCTCCAGCGAGCAGCTTGCAAAGTCTCGCCGTCTGGCTGTGGTCGCCGACGTCAATGCGGTGCCCCCGTCAGGCATCGAAGGCGTCGACCTGTTCGACAACGGCCGTCTTCTCGACGGCACGAGCATCGCCTCGGTCGGTCCGCTCGCCATCGGCGACATCAAATACAAGACACAGGCCGCAATGTTCCGCAGCATGCTGAATTCGCGCGAAGCCCTCATGCTCGACTTCACGCACGCGTTCGGCACGGCCCGCCGCCTCGTCAAAGCCCGTCCGGCGAACGCCTGACGATCACACGAGAAATCCGCCCCTGTCCGTGTGCGGCCATCGCATCACCGCACACGGATCGTCGGCACTCGGCGTCCAAACCTTCCCATGACAAACTGCGACATATGGTGTGTTGCAGCTGTGCACCGAACGGGCGACCGCACCGGCGGCCGCACACTTTCGCTTGACTCTTAGCCCGTGTTCCGGCGCTTTATCCCTCGCGACGGTTTCGCTGCGTGCCTCGGTGCTCAGCGATGAAAATGGGAACTCGGTGTGATGCCGTCAGGTATCGAAGCCGAGGCTGCTCCCGCAACTGTAAGCGGCAAGTTTCTCCCGAATATGCCACTGGCAGCCCGCGTTGGGCCGCCGGGAAGGTCGGAGAGAGACGCTTGAGCCGCGAGCCAGGAGACCTGCCGCCGCAAGTCGCCCATTCGCCATGCGGGATGCTTGGCGGAGCGGAAACCCGTAGCGGCGACTGATGTGCAACCCAAGGGGGAGCTACGTCAGGCATGTCTTTCTACGGTGTCTATTCCCGACACTAATCGATTGAGACCGTAACCGCCGCACTGGCCACAGCCATGCGCTGTGGCGAGAGCGTCATTGTCTCCAAGCGTCGTAGTTAGCGTTGTGTGACGTCAGCTTTCCCGAGGCTCAGTCCAGCGTAACGGGAGGCTAAATTGTATTTGCGTTTGTCAGCGGGGCGTTCATCCGCGTCATATCTTTCAGTTCTGACCATCGGCCTGACGGCCGCATCGGTAGCCGCCATTGCCTGCGCGACCAGCGCTCTGGCTCAGTCGGCAGGATCCTCCGAGCTCCCCACCCTCGAGGTGGAGACCACGGCCAAGAAAAAGCCGGTCAAGAGAAAGCAGACCTCCGAGCCGCAACCCGCGGTGACGAAGGATACCAGCGGCGCGGCTGATCCCGACGCCCCGGTCGTCTTCTCGGCCAACCGCACGCCGACCGACATCGGCAAGGTCGGCTCGTCTGTCTCCGTCATTACCGAGAAGGAAATCGACGGGCAGTCGAAAACCTACCTGCAGGACTACCTGCAGCAGGTGCCTGGCGTCTCCATCACGAGCACCGGCGGTCCCGGCAAGACGACGACTTTCCGGCTGCGCGGCTTCAACCAGAACTACGTCAAAGTGCTCGTCGACGGCATGGACATCAGCGACCCCACCGGACCGCAGACGTCCGTTGCGTTCGAGAATCTGCTCGTTGGCGACGTTGCGCAGGTCGAGGTCTTGAAGGGGCCGCAGAGCACGCTCTACGGCGGCGATGCCGTCGCGGGTGTCATCTCCATCGATACCAAATCAGCAACCCGCCCCGGCCTGTTCCAAAGCGGCAGCGCCGAGTACGGCACTTACAGTACATCGCGCGGCGCTTACTCTTCCGGCTATGCCGACGCCAATGGCAACAACGTCGCCTTCACCATCCAGGGCGTGAACACGCAGGGGTTCTCTGCAGCGCGCCTCGGCACCGAGGATGACGCCTATCGCAACGGCACCATCTCCGGCCGCGGCGAATTCAAAGTTGCAGATGGCGTCACGGTCTTCTTCGCCGGCCGAGCACAGGAAGCCCACAACGAGTACGACACATCGAGCGGCTACGACAATTACGACAACAGCGACACGTCACTCCAAGCCGGTCGTGTCGGCACGAATATCTCGCTGTTCAACGGCGCGTTCGTGAACACCTTCGCCATTCAGGCGATGGAGGTCAGCCGCGACATGTATGGCAGCTGGCCCGCCTGGTATGACGGTGACCGCGTCAAAGGCGAGTACCGCGGCGTCTTGAGCTTCAACAAGCAGCTCGCGCTCGTTGTCGGCACCGACTGGGAACAGACCGGCATCGAGACCGATTCCGTCGATCGCCACACCGTCGATGTCGTCAGCCCATACGCGCAGCTCATCATCGAGCCGATCGACGGCCTCGTCCTCACCGCCGGCGGCCGCATCGACGACCACAGCACCTACGGCCAATACGACACGCACCGGCTGACGGCCGCTTATGTTCTGGCCGCTACGCAGACGCGCTTCCACGCCAGCTACGGCACCGGCTTCCGTGCGCCAAGCCTCTATGAGCTCTACTCCGCGTACGGCAACACAACACTCAACCCGGAGACGAGCGAAGGCTGGGACGCCGGCATCGAGCAAAGCTTCATGAATGGCCGCTTCAGCTTCGGCGCGACCTACTTCTCCATGGACCTGACTGACCGCATCGGCTTCGTCAGCTTGTCCACCGCTCCCTGGGGACAGTACGCGCAGGTAGCAGGCGTCACGAAGACGGAAGGCGTCGAGTTGACCGGCGTTGCGAAAATCACCGCCACCACGGCTGTCAACGTCGGCTACACCTACACCGACTCCGAAGAGCCTGATGGCTCACGCGTCACGCGCTTGCCGCGCCACAGCCTCGTCATGGGCGTCACGGCGCAGCCGATCGACAAGGTGACTGTGAACGTAACCGGCCAGTACGTCGCCGATGCGGTCGACAACAACCCATGGCCGCTCACTGGCAAGGGTAGCGTCGACGATTACTTCCTGCTCAGCGCCAAGGTCGGTTACGAGATCATGCCGGGCACCATCGCCTATGTTCGCGGCGAGAACCTGCTCGATGAGGATTACGTGACGTCGTTCAACTACAACAATCCAGGCGTCTCCGTATTCGGCGGCGTGCAGTTCGCACTGCCGGCGCACTGATCGCCTGCGAGGCCAAACGAGAACTCCCGTGCTCGTCTGACCGGCCCGCTGCCTGACCAGCAGCGGGCCTTTTCACGTCCTCGTTAGACGCGCGCCAGGGCGCGCGATCGGGAATTTTTGCCCTTCAGTTTGCCACCACTGCCAGAGCCTGTTGTGCCAGCGTGCGGCCCAGAGGAAACCCTGGGAAACACAGAAATTACAAATGCGTAACATAGCCTTAGCGATATCTGCCCTGGCACTGACCAGCGCATCCGCAGCCGCTGATTGCTCCTCGGAAGTCAACGACGCCTTTGCCAAATTGCGCAAGTCCGCCGCCTTCCGCATGGAGACCAAGATCGCCAACTCGGCCGGCACCCTCACCATGAGCAACGACTACGTGCTGCCCAATCGCATGCATCAGTCGGTCACCATGGAAACGGGCGCGCCCGGCAAGATGGAGATGATCCTCGTCGACGGCAAAGCCTGGAGCAATCAGGCCAACGCCGGCTGGGCCGAAGTCCCTGCCGACTTTGCAACCAAGATCGCCCAGCAGATGAAAGAGACTGTCGTCGACGCGCCGAAAGACGAATCCAAATACGAGTGTCTCGGCGACGTGACCTTGGACGGCAAGACCTACACCGGCTATCGCACCGTGCGCGACCAGCAGAAAACCGACGGCACCAACGCCACCGAGAAGGCCATCCAAACCGTGTACGTGGACAAGGACCTCGGCATTCCCGCACGCAATATCGTAACGCTGGAGAAGGCGCCCGATAAGCGCATCTTCGACGGCACCTTCAGCCTGCAGGAAGGCTTGAAGATCGAGCCGCCGAAGCTCTGATCAAAGACCCGCCTGACCTCTCCATCAGCGGGAGGTCAGGCTGTTGCCTCAGAAGACGCGAGCCACCGGTAAGCGGGCAAGCCGTCATCGCGGGCCAATTGCATCCCGCGCGTCGCTGATCAGCGGACACGACAGTGCCGTCTCCAGCGCATTCCTCACCTCGTCGATTGTCTTCGTATCGACGTAAGTGCCGCCGGTCTCATCGGCAAAGCAGCGCGACACGAACTCGCCATCCGATCCGACCGCACTCGCGATCTCATAGCTGATGACGTGCACCACCGTCCCCGCGCCGTCCCGCTTCAGCTCGCGAGCGAGCGCGCACGGATCCGCCCCGCAAGTCTCCTCACCATCCGTGAGCACGATGATCGTCGCCGCCTTATTGCGAAAATTGAGCACCTCCGCCGCCCCGCGCACGGCGCGCGTCAGTGGCGTACGCCCTTCCGGCTTCAACGCGTCAACCCGCGACATGATCTTCGTCGCGGCATTGCTCGTCGGCTTCAACTGAAGGAAGACGTTGGAGCACGCATCGCGCGATCCAGGGCCATAGGTGATCAGGCCCATACGCCGACGCGGCGCAACGCGTGGCAACACGTTCGCCAGCGCCGACCGAACTACATCGATACGCCGCAAGCCTTTCTCGTCGCCGACCGAAGCGGCCATCGACTTCGAGGCATCGAATACGATCATCGCGTCATCGAGACACGGCTGCTTGGATTGTGCGACCGCCGCCGCACCGCCAAAGATCAGCACCATCAGTGATGCGCCCATCCGAACTAGCGTTTGGGCGCCTTTCCTCATTGATGATGCTCGGCTGAGCGAGCTGATGACGAGGCCACCGCCAGCGAGCGGGCACCGCCCCCCGTCGTGATGCGCTTGATCTCTTTGCCGCTGGCCGTATCGAGCACCGAGACATCGCCCGAGAACCAGTTCGCGACGTAGGCGCGGCTCCCGTCCGGCGTCATGACGATGCCTTCCGGAAAGCGGCCTACTTTCTCGCGCGAGAGGATACGAAAATCATCCGTGTCGATGAGCGAAACGACACCCGTGCTCTGGCTCGCGACGAAGAGGCGCCTGCCGTCAATGCTCGTGGCGAGACCGTAAGGCATGTGCCCGACGTCGATCGTCGCGATCGAACTCAGCGTCTGCGTGCTGATCACCGAAACGTTGGAGCTTTGCACGTTAGCGACATAGACGCGCGTCCCGTCCGGCGACACGGTCAGCGCAAACGGCGCGCGCCCTACCGGTATTGTCGCCGCAATCCCCAACGTCGTCGCATTGAGGATAGTAACGGAGTTGCTCTCGCGGTTGGCGACGATGACAAGCGCGCCTTGCGGGCTCGACACGATGCCCGCGGGCGAATGCCCGACGACCACCTTGCGCAGCTCCTTGCCCGACTGCGGATCGATCGCCATGACGGTATTGTTGTTCCAGTCACTGACGAACAGCGTATCGTCCTGGCTGACCGTGATCCCGAACGGCGTCCCGCCGACCTTCAGAATCCGCACCACCTGGCGCTTGGCCGCATCGATTACCGAGATCTCGCCGCGCTCGGGATGCGTGACATAGAGCGTCGCGCCCTCGCGATCCGCGGCAATCCCCGCTGGAGCAAACGCAACCGGAACCGTCGCCACCACATCATTCGACGATGTGTCGATGACGCTGACCGTCGCCGCATCCTGGTTGCAGACGAACACCAGCGCGGCCCCACCGCCTGCAAATGCCGGCACCGCAACGAGCAGTGCCAGGGCAAGACAGACGATGAAACCGCGCCCTAGGTGCATGACCTTACTTGCCCTCGGCCTTCGCCTTGAGGCCGGCAAGACCGGTCTTGAAGTATTCGGTCATCGCCTTGATCGCCGCGGCATCGTTCTTATCCGGCGCCGGCTCGTTGCCTGTGTCGGCGCGATAGAAGCGGCCCATCCAGGTCACGGTCGAACCGTCGTTCGGTCCGGGCTTCACGGTGATCTCGGCGGTGTACGAACTCACCGGCAGCACATCGATCTTCTCCTTCGACAGGCGATAGAGATAGTCCATCTCCTTGTCGCTATAGTAGTCGAGGCCTTCGACCAGCTCGCCACCCGACTTGAAGACAATCGTGCGCGAAGCGTTGTTTTCGTTACCGCCCGTTCCGGTGCTGCTGGTCAGAGCCGGGTTCCACGTGGCGATGTCGGCAAAGTTCTTGATGATGTCCCAGACCTTCGCCGGCGGCGCGGCGATGTCGATTTTCTCTTCAACCTTCTGCGGCGTCGGACCGTGGGCATGCGCCGCAACCGCGGTGACGCCGATGAAGAGACAAGCGATGAGCGAACGCAGTGACCACATTCAGTAGGCTCCTTTGGATGACGTGGAGGAGGACGAAACAAAGCTCTTGAGCGCGAGGTACGCGCCAAGTCCGTAGAGTGCGAGCAGCAGCACCAGCGCCAAACCTCCCGGCACCGCGCTCACATCAGTTGCCACCAGCAGCGGCCGGCCGTGGGCAGCGGCCTCGAATGCAGGCACCAGATTGTAGTTATCGCCGAGGTACGCGTAGGTGAGCCCCGTCACCGAAGCGAGCTGCTTCAGATACGCTTCCCGCACGATGGCGAGGTGCTCTTTGTTGTTGACGACGGCATTGCCGAACGGCGCCCATTTCGGGTGATAGCCGGGACGCGACGCGGCATCCGGCGGCGGCGGTCCGGAGCGATTCTCCTGCGGCACGTCCTGCGCGCCGTAATTGCCGATCTCGCGTCCATCTTCGTCGTATTTGAGCAATCGTGCGAACTTACGCCCGCCATCTCCGACTATCAGCCCACCAACGTCGCCCGGCTTACCGTCGAACGGAGCAAGGCCGCTGAACGGCAGCGGTGGAAGCTCGTGCCCGTCGGTGATGAAGATGAGATCAGCCTTGAGGCTGTGCGCGATGTCGAGCGCACTATAGAGCCCCTTGGAAACGTAGCTGTCGCCTTCCCACGCCATGCGCCAGTCGAGCATGGCAATGGCCCCGTCGATCGCCGCGAAGTTCTCACAAACCTCGACCGGATTGAACAGCAGGAACGTGCGACGTTCCGTGAAAATGCCGAGCCCGAGCCGTGACCCGCACGGCAGTTTTGACAGGGTATCGCGCAACGCGAACTTTGCCGCCTGCAGCCGGCTCGTCTTCTCGCTACCGACCGTCATGTCACGCGTGTTCATGCTGGTCGTAATGTCGACCACGGCGACGACGTCGTAGACGTCACGCGTCAGCTTGATGCGCGGCACAAGCAACGCGCCGAGCACCAGCAGCAGCGCGCCGGCGACCAGCCACAAGCGCGGGTCTCTGAATGTCGCCCGGCTCATGGCAAACCTTTCGGTGTTCCCGGCAGGTCGGTCCAGAGCTTCTCCGGCGTCTCGAGCGGCTTTTCCTCGTCCTCGGGCACAGCCTGAGGCAGATCGCGTACCAGTCGCATAGAGACGTCGAGATTGTACTTGGCGTCCCAGTTACTGGGATCGAGCCGCAACGCGCTACGATATTCCGACTTGGCGAGCGAGACCATCGGAATGGCCTTGTCGAAATTGCCCTTCTCGATCTCCCGCACCGCCGCCCGCATCCGCGCGTTGGCCATGTTGTAGAGCATGCGCACCTGGATCGCGTCGTCGGCGCGCAGCGGGGCCTGGTCCAGCAGCGGCTGCGCCTCTTCGATTCGGCCGCGCTTCAGCAGTAACGCCGCGCGCGCCTCGAGCAGCGCCGGTGACGCCGTCGCCGGATCGATCACAATGTTCTTGCCTGCGCGCAGCTTATCGATGGCAGCGTTCGTCTTCAGCTTCGAGGCGAACAGCGCCCCGGCGCTGATCATCACCGCGCAGCTGGCGACAAGCACCACCCACAGCGCGGCCGACTTAATCGCGCCGGCCGATGGTAGCTCTCCTGCGAGCGGGATCCGCATGTCACGCTGCCTCTTTCTCACGCGATAACGCCGCCGCACGCTGCGCAGCGGTGACACTGGACGACGCCCGTTCGCCGCGATGCCCACCCCCGTCGAGCTGCACTTCCGCCAGCTTGGCCAGCGTCAGCAACAGCAGCGCCGCGCCCGCGATGCCATACGCAATCTTCGACAGATCGACCTCCGGAATGCGCTCCTGGTAGCGGATCGGATTGCGCTCCAGCTTGTCGATTTCCGCGATCGCATCGGCAACGGCCTTCGGGTTCTCCGCCTCGAAAGCGCGGTACGGAACCTTCAGCGACTGAAAGAAAATGTTGAGATGCCGCTCAGGCAGCGCCTGCGGCGTATCCGGCACGTCCTCTCCCGGCGGGTCGAAGATGCCGGGTGCCCCCTCCGTGCGCAGGTAGAGCCAATAAAGATTGACCGGCCGCTTCGCGATTTGTGCCCGCAGCTTTTCCTGCACGCGCCGATCGATCACCGCCGCGCCGTCCGAAACCAGAACGATTGCCCGCGACGCAGCCGTCGGGTCGGCTTCGTGCATCGACAGCGCTAGCGACAGTCCGAGACCGACATTCGTGTAGGCGAGGCCCGGCCGCGTGATGGCATCGATCGCGCCCAGCACGGCATCTCGCTGACTGGTGATCGGCAGCACGTACATCGGCAGCGTCGAGAACGCCGCGACACCGAAACGGTCATGCGGGCGCTTCTCCACGAAATCGCGCAACAGATGCCGCGCCGCCGCCGACTTCGACGCTTCCCCGGCGCCCGGCGGGCGTCCCGCAAACGTATCGTCCATGCTGCTCGAGCGATCGAGCAGCAGCACGATGTGCGATCCCTCTCCGACACGCTCGACCGTCTGCCCGCTGAGATGGATACCGGCAAGCGCTGCGATCAGCGCAGCCAGCGCGACGACACCCGAAAGATGCAGCCCGACGTCGATCACCCGCGACAGCGTATCGGTCTCCACCGCCACCAGCGACGGGTAGCCTTGCGCGCGCTGGATCGCGAAAATGACCGGCAACAGCACCAGCGGCAGCAACAGCAGCACCAACGGCGAGTCGAACCCGAGGTTCATGCCGCCCTCCGCTCAGCAACGCTGAGGTGCTGGCTGAGCTCTGCAAGGGCGGGCAACGGCATCTCCGCCCGCGCCTGCTCGACGTCGTTGGCGAAGAACGCACGCCGCGACGACGCGAACAGCTTCTTCACCTCATCGCCATAAGCAGCAAACTCGGGATGCTCGGACAGGAACTGCGCCACGTCGTCGGCGAGAACCCGGCGACCGGCAGCAAGGTCGAACGCGCGGTGCAGCTTCAACAGCGCCGCACGATAGCCCCGCGGCCCGCTGAGCGTTTCCGCATTTGACCTGATGAAGCGAGCCGCATCCGTGAACGGACGTTGCGGACGCTTGTGGAATGGCCACCAAGCGTTGTGCCACGCAAGCCCAACCAGCGACAGCAACGCCGTCGCCGCAGAAATCAGCAATGCCGTGCGTTCAGTACCCGTCACCAGACGCGGGGCAACGGCATCTGGCTGCACTTCCACCGCACTGCCGCTGCTCTGGCTCGCTGCAGCAAAAAGCTGCCGTATGGGCGATGTGATAAAGCCGAAATTGCGCACCTGCACTTCGTGCGTCGCCTGCCCGGTCTTGATCGTCAGAGTGAAGCCGGGGATCGTCAGTTTGCGCGGATCGAGCGGCGCGTAGAACGTCTGGTAGACCAGCGTCAGCTTGTACAGCGTGACATCGCCGTCAGTCTCGCTCTCGACGTTGGAGGAGGCAAGCTCCAGCCAATAGTTGAGCGGGCCTGGCCGCGGAATGGAGGAGAGATCCAGCTCTTCTCCGGGCCCAGTGCGCAGTTCGAACACGCGCTCCAGCTTGTCACCCAGGAAGTAGCCGAACGCCCGCGGCTCGACGACGGTGAGAGCCGACGTGCCAGACGGCGGACCGGTCTGCGCGCCGGCCCCGGCCGCAAATCCGAAGACGACGCAGAGGAGCAACATCAGCCTCATGCGTACCCACCTACCAGGTGCGCGCCCAGCCTGTCCCAGTCGATCCGGTCTTGAATCTCGAACGGTGCCCGGCCAAACCGCGCAGCAATCGACTTGAGCGCGGCACGGCGGCGTCCGCTCCTCCTTTGCCACGCCTCCCATAGACTGGGGCGCATGACGACGAGACGCCGCCGGCCGACCTCAAGGTCGGTAAGAGACATGATCCCCCACCGAGGCAACCTTTCGATCTCGAGACTGTCGGACAGCACGATAGGCACGATGTCGTGGTGCGCGAAGGCAGCGAAGATCTTCTCCGTCTCCTCGCGCGGGATGTAAAAGTCCGAAATCAGAAATACGAGCTTGCGCCGCCCCGCGATCAGCCCGGCAGCATCGATGAAACCCTGCGAGCCGGCTCCCCGCGGCGTGAAAGCGCGCAGTCGCGACAGCATCTCCATTTCACTGCCACGCGCCCGCGTCGCCAGAAACGTCAGATCCTTCTGCACCACGGCGTCGCAGCCGATCAGGCCGAACGCATCGCCAGCGCGCCGCACCGAAGCCGCGAGAGCTCCGCACAACTGCGCCGCAAGCCGCATCTTGTCCGCGCTGCCGCGAAACCCCATCGACGCCGAGACATCGACGATCGCGTATACGACGACGGAAGTTTTCTGCTCGAAGCGGCGAGCATAGAGCCCTTCGAATGGGTCACGCGCGCTAATCCTCAGATCGATGCGGCGCGGATCGGGGCTGCGCAGCAATGGCACGACGTCGCGGAAGAAACCACCCGCGCCCTCGAGCTTGCCGCGGTGGGTGCCAACACGGACATTAGAGCTGCGCCACGGCAGACGATAGGGAATGTCTGCCGGCGGCGCAGTGTCGTGCGGGCCCCTGTCGGTCATGGCGCCGGCACTCTCTCGAACAGCTGCCGGCAAAGCTCACGCACAATCGGCTCGCGCCGCAGCTCGTAGATGGGATCGAAGAAGATGCGATGCGCCATCGTCACGAAGTAGACCGAGCGCAGATCCTCCGGCACCACCATCGTCCGATTATCGAGCCACGCAGCGACGCGTGCGGCCCGCAACAGGTAGCTCATACCGCGTGGGCTCGCGCCACCGGCGATGAGGCGGCCCATCTCCACGTCGGGAATTTCGATGCCGACCGACGCCGGATTGCGCACCGCCTCCCACAGGTCGAGCGTGTAGCGCTCTAGATCCGGGCTCGTCTCGATCGTCTCTTGAATGACCGCTGCCACTTTGGGCAGCGCCCGATGATCGAGGATTGACTCAGGCACCGCGTGGATCAGCTTGTCGCTATCATGGAAGCGAGGATCGAACGCAAGCTGCCGCCTGACCTCCTGGTCGGCCGGCGTTGAGATATTGATCTCCATGAGGAAGCGATCGCGCGCCGCCGCGGGCAGCTCGAACGTCTCTTCACGCTCGATCCGGTTGCGATCGGCAAACACCAACAGATACGGGAAGTAATATTCACGGTTGAACGCGGTGATGCTCCGCTCCGCCATAAGGCGCAGCAACAGCGAGTGCACCTGCGGGCGCGCGCGGTTGATTTCGTTGAAGAAGAAGATCGTCAGATCGCTGCCGTAGCGGATCACCGGGCCCGGCTCCACACGCGGACGACCATCCTCACCGATATAGGTGTGATAGATCATGTCCGCGGGCATCAGGTCGATCGTGCCCTCGACGCGCTCGTAAGCGCCGCCAAGGCCGCGCGCCGCTGCCCGCAGCAACGTCGTCTTGCCAACGCCAACGTCGCCCTCGAGCAGCACATGGCCGCGCGCGAAGATTGCGATTGTCAGCAACCTGACGACTGGCCGCTGTCCGACGACGACTTTGTTGAGCTCGCGTTCGAAATCGAGAGCACGCTGCCGCCAGGCGCTAAGGTCGATTCCCTCGGAATCCCTCACCGCCGTCACACTTTCGCGGGACAAAGGGCGCTCCTTCCATCAGGGCCGTTTCTACCGGCCGCTGCTGTTGGCATCAAACAGAAAAGCGTCGTGGGGTGCGGCGGCGGCCGCACCCCGATTCCTCGGGAGGAAGCAGGTTTAGCGTGGCACTGCTCCGAGGAAAGACTCCGAAAACTTACTCGGAGATCTCGTCGACGTCGTAGACCCACTCACCGGTCTTGACGAAGTGCGCGGTGCGCTTCGCGTTGCGAGCTTCCATGGCGCGCTCCGAAGCGCCCTGCTTGGCGAGCTCGGCCGGATCATGCTTGGGGTCGTACTTCGAGCCGGCAACCTTCTCCGGGAAGCCGGGCTTCGGCTCCCAGCAGTTGCCGGGGGCCTTGCACTTGGTGCCGTCGTAGGCGAAGGCAGACGTAGCAGCGACGAGAGCCGCTGCGGCAGTGCCGATGAACAACAACTTCTTCATGACTAGTTTCCTCCTGGCTTCGTTCAGTTAGCTCGGCGGTGTACCCGCCTTCTTTGCTCGCGCCCCTCCGGAAGCGAACATCTCGTTATTCAGGCATCGGTCCGCACTTGTCGTTCGGCGCTGCCTTTGCTTCTTCGGCAGTACCGCCGTGCTCACCACCTGGCGGCTGTACATAGGGCGTGAAATTCGCCTTCTGCTCTTTGCTCAGCCACTTCGCGGTGTTGGCCGGTCCTGTGTAGAGGTGTCGAATCCAAGCCATGATCAACAGCAGCTCGTTGATCGACTTGTCGCTGTGCGGACCCATCATGCCCTGAGCGCCGCCATAGACGGTCTCAAACATGCCCTTGTCGGTTTTGTTCTTTGGATAGGTCCAATAATTGTCGTTGAGACCGGGGCCGACTTTGCCTTCCGCCAAGTGCCCATGACATCCAGAGCACGAGGAGAGGAAGAGATATTCGCCGCGCGGCAGACACTCTTTTACTTCGTTGTACGGGTTCTTGCCTGTCTCGAGGAACTCCTTCACCGCCGGCGTATCGACCTTCGGAGCCAACGTCATATCAAGCGGCTCGCCGGTAATCGTATTGCGGAAAGGCTCATCGAGTGCGAGCGCTACGATCGGAAACATTGCGATAGCAGCACCCGCAAGCAGTCGTCGTGTAAACTTCTTCATCCAGCGCGCCCCTCAGGAGTCTTGGCAATCGCATCGAGGGGAATGCCTTCTTCCTTCAAGATGGTTTCAATTTCCGGCCCCGCTTTCTCAAGCGCGGCATTCACGTCATCGAGCAGTTTCTTATCGTCCTTGCGCACACCGACCGACTGGTCGAAGTGGAAAGGAATGTGCTTGCCGTCGCCCCGCGTTGCGTTATCGGGAATGACGACCAGCTTCACTTGATCGCCACGCTGCTTCGCGTAGCGAGCCACCTCCGGCGCAAACACGACAGCTACGTCGGCCTTGCCCGAAGCGACCTCGTCGACATATCGCTGCGGCTCGACGCGGATGTACTGGTTCCGCTTGCTCTTGAAGCCGGTGAGCGATTTCATGTAGTTGAAGTTGCGGTTGAACAGTCCGAGCTTCTCCAGCATCACCTGTGCGGGAGTGTCGGCTGCAATCGCGATCTTGTTCGCCTTCAGCAGGTCAGGGCTGTCCCAGCTCGTGATGTCGAGCGGCGAGTCCTTGCGCACCACGAAGACGTAGGGAGCGCGATAGTACGGCTTGGATGTCAGCACGCGTTCATCGCCGGTGTCGAGGCCGATGACGACGTCGCATTCCTTCTTGTCGAGCTGATCTCGAACAAGATAGATGGCCGGCTTTTTGATCCAGGAGAACTTGACCTTGCGGTCCATGGCCTGGCCAAGAGCCTTGGCGATCTTGTTCTCGAAGCCTTCGCCGTCGCGCGTCGAATAAGGTGCTTCGACTTCGGAGGCGCATACGCGCAGTATCGAAGGGTCTGCAGCTTTGGCAGTTTCCGACTTGGAGTCCTCGGCCCATGCAGAGGCTGAGAGGCTCATAAGCACCACTGCAGACGAGAGCATCAGCCCCGTTGCGTGATGAGTTTTGATTCTCTTGCTCATGTTTACGCTATGATTCCTGAAGCAGATCTGCTCCGGGCGCAGGCCTGATGTTCAAGTTGGTTCTTTGGCCAACGCTCACACCGCTCGGGTGTTTGGAGACAGCATCCTTACCGTTGGAGGAGGAGACGGATCGGTAGCTGTGAGGCAATCGCCCCGCCAGGGCACCGAAGCGACCTGGCGGGAACGATCAGCTCGTTATCAGAGCTTCGGCATCTCCGGCGGATACTCGTCGAGTTCGACGTTCTCCGAGTACGGGCTCTTGCCGTCGAGCGAGAAGACCAGGAGGCCACCGCCCATCTGCGTCCAGTTCTGGAGGTTCTTGAACGCACCGACAGCGCCGAGACCGGCAGTCGGGTCGTTCAGGTCGAACACCAGACCAACGCCCGGCCAACCACCAACACCGTAGTAGATGGCGACGTACTGCGTGCCCTTGTGCTCGTAGGTCATCGGGTAGCCGATGGCACCAGACGGCATCTTGAACTTCCACAGCAGCTTGCCGGTGTCGCTGTCGCGAGCCTTCAGGTAGCCGTCGAGCGTTCCGTAGAACATCACGCCGCCCTTGGTGGCCATCGTGCCGCCCCAGGCTGCGAAGCGCTCCATGATCGCCCACTTGTCCTTACCGGTGATGACGTTGCGCGCCTTCACCTGGCCAAGGCCAAGGTAGTTCTGACGGTCACCCTTCGGACCAGGGTACATCCACAGCGTGGCGCCGACGAAGAACTGACCGGCACGATACGGAAGCATGAAGGGCTCCCAGTCCATGCAGATGTGGTTGATCGCCAGATAGAACACCTCGCGCTCCGGATCGTAGGAGTCGTGGGCCTGATCGTGGTAACCCATGGCCGACGGGCACACGTTGGTGGCCTTGTGGTCCATGCGCGTGCCGTATTCCGGATTGCGAACCGGGATACCGGTCTTGAGGTCGACGTGCGTCCAAACGTTGACGGTGTCGTCGATCTTGTCGGCCGAAACCAGGCTGCCGTCCGTACGGTCGAGCGTGTAGATGATGCCGTTACGGTCAGGATGCGTAACGAGCTTGCGCATCTTGCCCGACTTGTCCTTCTGGTCGGACAGCATCATCACGTTGACGCCGGCATAGTCCCACTCGTCGTGCGGGGTCTTCTGATAGCCCCACTTGAGTTCGCCGGTGTCGATGTCGCGGGCCATCATCGTCATGGTCCACTTGTTGTCGCCCGGACGCATCGTCTCGTTCCACGGAGACGGGTTGCCCGATCCGTAATACAAGAGGTTCAGGTCCGGATCGTAGGCATACCAACCCCAGTTGGTGCCGCCGCCGATCTTCCAAGCGTCGCCTTCCCAGGTCGCAGTGCCGAGGCCCTTCTGACCATAGTGCGGGTTGGCCTTGTTGAAGTCGTCGCCGATGCCGATCTCCTCGTCGGGACCGGTAGCGTACTTGCGCCAAACCATGGCGCCAGTCTTGACGTTGTAGGCCGTCGCGTAACCGCGAACACCGAGCTCAGCGCCCGACGAACCGACGATCACGAGGTCCTTCACGACGTACGGAGCAATCGTCAGAGTCGAACCGACCTTAATGTCGGAGTTCTCGACCTTCCAGTACTCCTCACCCGTGTCGGCGTTCAGCGCAACGACGTGGCCGTCGAGCTGGTTGTTGAAGATCAGCGGCGGCGTCTTGCCGTCACCCGGCCAATAGGCAAGGCCACGGTTTACGAGGTCGCAGCAAGCGACTGAACGAGCAGCCGGATCCTGCTTCGGCTTGTGCTGCCACTTGATCTTGCCGGGGTTCTCCAGGTCCAACGCGTAAACGTTGTTGGGGAAGGAGGAGTTGATGTACATCACGCCATTGACGACGCGCGGTGTACCTTCGTGACCGTGCAGCAGGCCGGTCGAGAACGACCAAGCAACACGCAGATTCTTGACGTTCTCTTTGTTGATCTGCGTCATCGGGCTGTAGTTGTCGGACGCATAGGTCCGGCCCGTCATAACCCAGTTCTCGTTGCTCTTCGAAAGATCGATGAGCTTGTCATTGGCGCTGGCGCCGCTGACAAAGCCCACCAGCGCCGCAATAGATGCGGACGCAAGCAAGCCTGACTTGAGGTGTGCTTTCATTAACAAACCCTCGCGTTTTCGCTCCCAGGAAAAGGCGGCTCCTTGAGGATGCCGAGGCCGTTCGTGCGATGTGTTCGCACGCTTGGGCATCTCCGCCTTCTTTAGCTACAGACCCCTCCCGCAAACGGGACGGAGCTGCAGGGGTTGAACGAGCTTCCAACTGGAAAATCGCCAATTGGAACCTTCGCTCAGCCGTGGGCGAAGCTAGAACGCGAATGTTGTTGCGTCTTTAGGTCGACTTCCAAGAGTCCAGTGGCACAAGTGGCAACATGATTTCACTTTCTGACCTCGATGTGCATCGCAACCGGGCGCTAAGATCAGCGCAGCCTCCGCGGCAAGCGCGTAGTCTCGCGGGCATCGGGAAGATTCGTCGCCATGGGTTTCCAATCGCACCACACAGATATGGCTCAAGCAAAGAACGTAAATAATCGCAATCGAATGCCATCATGCTGCAGGCGCTCACTGCTTTTTGCATGCTTGCTGGGCAGCGGACTCGTCATGACCGCCTGCAGCGATGAGCCTGCGATCGAGTCGAACGCACCTGCACAGCCTGCGTCGGCACCCGCACCTCACCTGCATGCGCTCCCCTGGTTGAAGCGCACCGATCCGACTGATGCTGATGTTTGGCTTGCAAGTCGCGAGGCCGGCCGCGATATCGACCCGCTCGACCCCGCGGTATCGCAAATGCATCGGCGGTTGGAAGTCGCCGCGCAACGCTTTCGCGATCATCCACGCATGATCGCCAACCGCGCTGTTCAGCTCGAAGCGATGCTGAAGGAAAAGGGCATCGACGAGCATGCACCCAACATCATCGAGACGCTTTGCGAGGTCCCCGGCGATCGACGTTACATTGAGAGTTTTTCGTCACTTACGCAGCAATACTACAACCTCCGCCTTGAAGGACTCGACAAGGCAAAGGCTGTAGAAGCGCTGCGTAAGCTCGAAGATCCGGCTTAGCCGATTACTTTTTGACGGTGTCCGGCGGACAATCCGGTCCGATGTACTTGCCGTCGATCGTCACGCCCGCGTTGGGAATTCCCTCGGGCGGATCGAAAGTCATTTTCATGATCGCGTGGTAGCGCTTGTTGAAGTCGCCGCCGAAAGCCGTGCTCATGATCTGCTTTCCGTACGGCCGCTTGCACACGACATTGACGATCACCTCGCTGCCGGCCGGTGTAACCGTTGGCTCGGAGCATTCGCCGCTGTCCGCAGGCACAGCGATATTGTCGTCAGGGCCGACGCACACGTCGACAGTCGTCATGCCCGACGCAGCCGCAACCGTTGTGAGCTGCCAATGTCCGGGCTTGCGCTTGGGTAGCTCCGCGGTTTCCGCGAATGCGACGGCAGTACCCAGCGCCAAGAGGCTGCCGACAACAACAAAACGGGTAGTCATTCACCTACTCCTGGTCGGTAATTTCCCTGCGACAGAAGCGGCGAACACTATCCAGTCTGCGACAAGCCGTGCATGGATCGACTTACAAATATGCCTGCAAGATATTCCCGAATTTGATTGCGCGGTTAGGCGACCCATCACCAATTTGCAACAGCGGGGTCGCCCTCGCAAAGTCCGTAACGCTAAACGCGCTAAGCTAGGGCGATGTCTCGGGCAAAGGAGCAGACATGCCGCCAAGTGAGCAACCCCCGCCACGGTTGACCGCCGGGTTCGATGCAAACCTCGAATTTCCCTTCACAGATCCGGCGTGGCAAGCGTTCTCCCGGTCTTCGAACTGCACGGTTACGAGCTACCGGGACCTGGACGAGCTCACAACCGCACTCGCCGACCAGCTCTTCGGCCTCTCCTATCTTCCGTCAGCCAACTGCTTCTTCCTGCAAAAGGCGCCGTACCTGGGTCTCGCCAGCGCGCTAACCTCCAAGACCAGACGCCCCGTCCAAAGCTCGGTCTTCATCGTCAGTGAAAAGAGCACCGCGACCGGGTGGCAAGAGTTGCGCGGAAAGCGCCTCGGCTACATCAACACCTACTGCACGACGAGCTACTTCGCCCCTGCGATCCTGCTCTCGCGCACCGGCTACCGCCTCACGCAATTCTTCGACGCCGTTCCCGTCGCTCCCTGGCAAGGCCAGATCGATGCAGTTGTTTCAGGCGCGATCGACGCTACGATGGTCTATGAGGACGTCTGGTTGTCGACGCCGTCGAACGCACAGAACACGAAGGTGATCGCCCGCTTGGACGGTCTGCCGACACCGCCCGTCATCGTGCACAACAGCATCGAGCCTGGAACGAGTGCCAGCCTGAAAGCGGCTCTGCTCGATATCAAGGGTGACGCCGGCCCCTCGCTGTATGCCGGCTTCACCGGCTACCAGGACGCTTCCATGCAGCAGTTCTTCGCCGATCTTTCCGCGCTGCCGGGGAACAAAGACGCTGCGTAATGTGTGCCGAAAAAGAAGGGGGCCGATGTCGGTATGCATCGGCCCCAAGTGCTCGCGGCCTAGAACCCTGGAGGAAGCGCTAAAGCGGCGAGAAAGCACAAGATACACAGTTGGTATGGGGGAACGTAAGCGAACGACACTCTCAAGATGAGAGCTGATATTGCCTGTCTTTCCTCCACTATGCATTGAGAGCCACGCCGCTTTTTGCCGCGCAAACCAGGAAAAATGTAAACGCTTGGTCGCCGCGTCCGCTGTTACGTTCTAGCGTTACGCTTCGCGCAGCGCCTTGCGCGACGGGCCCCGTCGACACCGCCAACAATCTAGAACCCGCGCGCGAATCCTTCGTAAGCCCCGCGAATCGCGGCATAGAGAACTTATCGCCGGGGGATCGAACCAATGCGCCGTCAAGCCGCGTCGTTGCAGGGCCTTGCGTTCCTGATCGCCGCCTCGATGGTCGAACCTTGCAGCGCGGACGAGATCGCCCTCCACTACGATTGGTCCGGCGCCTACGTCGGCGCCAGCCTTGGTGGCGCACTGACACTGACCGATATCGATAATCCGTTCGGCGCCTCGCTCTATGGCGACACGGTGCGCTCGCCCGGACCGTTCGCCGGCGGACAGATCGGCTACAACTGGCAATTCGGCCGCGCGCTCCTCGGCCTCGAGGCTGACGCAAGCTGGGCCGACCTCTTCGGCACGGAAACGTGTTTCGCCTATTCGGGCTACTACATCAGCGCAAACTGCCGCGCGAATATCGACGCGCTCGGAACACTCTCCGCCCGCGCCGGGTGGACGGTCGGCAATGACGGAGCGACGCTTCTCTACGGCAAGGCAGGCGTCGCTTGGATGCACAGCGACGTCGATGCGACGACCAACGACAACGCCGGCTTCGCGACATCTGCAAGCGATCGCACGCACTGGGGCTGGATGCTGGGCGCCGGCATAGAGCGCGCGCTCGGTGGCCGATGGTCGATGAAGGCAGAATACGATTATCTCTCCTTCGCCGACGCCGGCTTCAGCACGCCGGAGGGCTCCCTTCAGCCCACGCCCAGCCCAACGCCCGCCAACCTCATCTCCGTCCCATCGACTGCGACCGATGCTTCGACCCAGATGCATCTCTTCAAGGTCGGGCTGAACTACCGGCTGTATGAGCCGCACGCCACCACGGCCGCCGATGATTGGGCCCCGGTCGGCGCGCCACAGCCTGTCACCGGCACCGCGCTCGAAATTGGCGCCCGGTATGTCTACGGCTGGGGACGCTTTCAGAAGGATCTGGGTATCCAGGGCGAGGGCCTCTCCTCGCTCGCATCACGCCTCACCTATTCCGACATGACCACCAATGGCGCCGAGCTGTTCGCGCGCCTCGACCTGCATGGCGGCCTCATGGTCAAAGGCTTCGTCGGCAAGGGCAACGGCAACGGCGGCCATCTCAACGACGAGGATTGGGGTCTGCCCTTCGCAGACTTCGTCCCTTACTCGAACACTTGGTCAGCAGTAGACGATCGCATCCGCTACGGCGTCATCGATGTCGGCTACGACGTCTGGCGCACCCAGCAGTTTCGCTTCTCGCCATTCGTCGGTTACAGCGTCTTCCACCAGTACATGCTGGGGCTTGGCTGCCACCAGATCGCCAATCCGCACTCGGACTGTTCAACACCAATTCCCGTCACCACCGAAGTCATCTCCGAGGATGATACGTGGCGCGCCCTGCGCCTGGGCGTGTCCGCGGACATCGAGATCATTCCCGGCATCACGCTATCCGCCGATGCGGCCTACCTCGGCTACGTCCATTTCTCGGGCGTCGATGACCACGTCCTTCGCTCGCTCCTGTCGCCGGAAACCGCGAACGGCACCGGTGCGCAACTCGAGTTGATGCTCAAGTACGCTTTGACCGATCAGCTCAGCGTCGGTGTCGGTGGCCGCTATTGGACGATGTGGACGCCGGACGGAACCGTCAATTTCGGCGGAGAAGCGATCGTGCCCATGCGCTATAGCGTCGAGCAAACAGCTCTCCTTGTTCAGGGGTCGTATACCTTCAGCGTCCCTACCGATTGAGTTTGCTGCCGCCTCATAGTGTTGTTGATGACTGCATTCCAGCCGCCGCATGCAACCGAAGTGATAGTTCCAGTTGAGGCTTTCCATGATTGACCGCCGCACGCATCACCGGAGAAATGCATGGACAAGGTTTCGCGCCGCGACGTTCTCGTCAGCACCGCGGCAGGTGGCTTGATGACTGCAGCAACCCACGCCCACGCCGCGACGTTCGGCAACCCTGACTTGCCGCCTCAAGGCGCGATCAACACCGAAGGGAACCCCTCGAGCACGACCATCATCGGTCCCAACAATCCGGTGATCTCCGGCCAGTTCCCTGCGGCGCTGTCTCCCCCTCCGACCGACGTCGGCTCACTGCCGATGTTCTGGGCCTCGTTCAACAACGCACCGCGCCGCATTCAAAATGGCGGATGGGCGCGTCAGGTCACGCAGGCTGATTTCCAGATCTCCGAAGAGATCGCTGGCGTAAATATGCGCCTGACGCGCGGCGGCATTCGCGAGTTGCACTGGCACGTATTTGCCGAATGGGCCTTCGTCACCAAGGGCTCGTGCCGCATCACCACCATCGATCAGGACGGCCGCGCCAACGTCGAGGACGTGCACCAGGGAGGCCTGTGGTACTTCCCCGCCGGCCTGCCGCACTCGTTGCAGGGTATCGGCGAGGACGGCTGCGAGTTCATCCTCTGCTTCGACAACGGCCACGCGTCGGAATACGACACGCTGCTCGTCAACGAATGGATGGCACACACACCGCCGGAAGTTCTTGCCATGAACTTCGCAGTGCCAGCCGAGAGCTTCAAGAATATCCCGCTGCACGATCTCTACATCTTCCAGGGCAAGGTGCCTGGCCCTCTCGCAGAAGATCAGCAGCAGGCTCAGGGCGACGCCGGCCCGCCGACGTTGCGCTCCAGCTACCCGCTCAGCGAAGCAGCCCCCGCTAAGAAGACACGCGGCGGCGAAGTCCGCATCGCCGACTCGAGCAATTTCCCCGCGTCCAAGACAATTGCCGCCGCGCTTGTGCGCATCCACCCCAAGGGCATGCGCGAGATGCACTGGCATCCGAACGCTGACGAATGGCTTTACATCATCGAGGGTGAAGGCGAGCTCACCGTGTTCGAGACCGGCCCGAAGGTGGTGACGCAGAACTTCAATGCCGGCGACATCGGCTACGTGAAGCGCTCGCAGGGTCATTACCTGCGCAACACCGGCCTCACGGACATGGTCTATCTCGAAGTCTTCCGCAGCTCATACTTCTCGGACGTATCGCTGTCCGACTGGCTGGCCCATACCCCGCGCGCAATGGTGGCGCAGACGCTCAACGTGAGTGTGGAGACGATCGAGCGCTTCCCCAACAACAAGCCGGTCATCCTTCCGATTTAACGGCTGGAACTCAGGCGAGGATCCGTTGGCCGGCATCCCGATCTGCGATGGCGCTGAACAGGACCAGCGACGATCCAGGCTCTGACTTCGCCCGGTACATCGCGACGTCGGCGTGCCGCAACACTTTCTCGACCGTATCGCCATCCTTCGGGAACAGCGCAGCTCCGATCGCCACACCGATCTCGTGCGTCACACCACCGGCGTGCACGCTGCTTCCAAGCGCTGCGATGTATCGCTCGCCGATCTCCCTCGCGCTCTTCTCGTCGACATTGCGCGATAGAACCGCGAACTCGTCTCCGCCCAGACGCGCGAATACGTCATTGTTGCGGGCGACGCGCCTGAATCGTCCAACTACCGCCTGCAGCACCTCGTCGCCCACAGCATGCCCGTAGCGATCGTTGACGTGCTTGAAACCGTTGAGATCGAGCAGAAACACCGCATGCGCGCGCCCATCTTGCGGCGGCACCTGCGTCGCAACTTCCAGAGCTTCGAGCAGAACGCGTCTGTTGGGCAGGCTGGTCAGCGGATCCTGCATCGCCAGCCGGCGCAACAAGCGCATCTCCGTAGCTAGCATCTCCGGACTGACTTCACTGCGGTTGTAGTCGCTCATCCGCCGCGTGATGAATACGAAGACGCAAAACGCCCCGATACCACCGAGCAGCACAGCCTCCGCAGGCGATATTTCGCGTCGCGGCGAGGCGAGCGCAGCGAGAAATCCGAAAATGTCATACTGCTGCGCCATCAGCACGCAAAACAGCATGATCGCTGTCAGGAACACGAAGTCGCGCAGGCTCGACCACGGATGCTCGAGAATGGCCGCGATGAGTGCTCTCGGGCCTGTCGATTTCACTGCGCATTCCCTCGGAAGATAGTCGGTTGCAGACTATCTCCCTCGGCCTTCCGAACCGTTAAATCTGCGCCCTTTGCGCCAGGCCGCCGAAGCTAGTGCACCGACGCTGCCCGCCACCCCGCGGCAATGGCCTCAGCCTCGCTGCAAAACCAGCGCTCTCCCTTTTCGACCTCGATTTTTACCTGCGCGTAACGCGGGCTCCACGGCACATAGTAGATGTACCCATGCGAGGAAATGTTGCCTTTGATCGCGCAGCCGTTTGGCGCCGCATACTCCGCACCCGCCCAACGCTTCTCGCGAAAGATCCACGCTGGCTCCGCGTCTCCTGTCCAGATCCCGGCGCGCGCCGCACGCGCCTCCGCCTCCTCGCGCACATAGCTCTTCGAATACTTCACGAACGCCCAGGCATAGCCTTCGCGCACCATCTGCGCGTTGACGTCTGCGCCATCGACGAAGCAGATGCCGAGCATGCGCCCATACTTGTCGTCGCCCTGGCTCTCGCACATGACGGTCCGGTCATCGACAAGATCGCGCAAGGCGTCAGCAGCAGCCGCGCCACAATTCCACGTGCCGAAGAAGCGGCGTCCGCACGTCTGCCCGTGCTCGGGCGCGTCGATACCTTCGAGCCGTATCCTGCGGCCGGCGATCTCGATGGTGTCGCCGTCGATCACACGCGCCGTGCCGCTGATAGCCATGTCGTTGGCGCTGAAATCATGCGCCGGCCTGGCCTCGATCTCACGCGCAGGCACCGCGGCCAGAACAACAATCGCAACACCACCGACCAGCGCAGACGCCACCGACCGGCGGGTAATCCAATACTTCACATCACGCATCATGACGCGAGGTATGGCTGAGTCGCGTGGCCGCCCGTCGGCTAAATCATGGAGCCGCCATACAACCGTACACAGGCAACGCGCCGTGCACTCGCGCGCACACAAACAACAAGGCCGGCGCACAGCACCGGCCCACTGTCGTCAGAGATTTTGTCTTTGATCGCGCCGCCCGCGACTAGCGGCGACGGAAGTTGCCCGGCCCACCGGGGCGCTGCGACGGCGGAGGACCGCCCGCGCGCGTATCCTTGTGACGGAAATTGATGCGCCCCTTGGTAAGGTCGTACGGCGTCATCTCGATGGTGACGCGATCGCCAGCAAGGATGCGGATGCGGTTTTTCTTCATGCGGCCGGACGTATAGGCGATGACCTCGTGTCCGTTGTCGAGCTTGACGCGGCAGCGTGCATCGGGAAGCACCTCTTCCACCACGCCCTCAAACTCGAGCATTTCTTCTTTCGCCATCAGCTTCCTTAGCTTGCATCAACGCGATCGCGCGTTGATCGTCCATGCCAAAATAAGGGAGGGGAGCAGACGCGCCTGCTCCCCTTAAGGCGGATTGAAGTCCGCGATTCTATTAGAGCGGGCGCAGGTTAACTGCAGCGATCTTGCCGTTACGGCCCGTCTCGGTCTCGTAGGAAATCTTCTGACCCTCGCGAAGCGTTGAGAGACCAGCGCGCTCAACTGCCGAGATGTGCACAAATACGTCGTTGCCGCCTTCATCCGGCTGGATGAAGCCATAGCCCTTCTGGCCGTTGAACCACTTCACAGTGCCGTTTGCCATCAAGTCTCTCCAAAGCAATTAGGCAATCCCCTCCAGCGGATGCCAGAGGACATCAAATCGCGCGATGGAGCCGTCCAGTGTCGACGCACAAAGCGCCGTCGTAGAGTAAACCAAGGCGTGTTCGATCGGCCCTATATGGACCGAGCTATTGCGAAAGGCAAGGCGACGATACTATTGGATACGCCCCCCTAATGCCTATGTCGAGATAAGAGAAATATGTCGATAAAGGCCTATGATTCTCAAGACTTGCCACCACATCCTGAAGAGCCTTTCTCATCTGTAGGGGCACCTTGGCCCTTTCCAGATCGCGGCAAATTTACGGCGTGTTGGCCCCGCAAGTCGCACAAAAAGCCCCCCAGACGGCCCCGGCCGGGAAAAAATTGGGTGCCAGGCCGGGACGGCCTGACACCCTCGATACGCCAATTCGGACGGCCCGGTTAGCGGTAGATGGCAGCGTATCCGTTGGAGTAGCGGCCGGTCCCCGACGACCCACCGTAGTAGCCCGACGAGCGGTAGCCGCGCTCATAGGACACCTGCTCGTAGCGGCGCGAACGCCCGTAGGAGCGAGGCTCATCGTACGAACGCGAGTAGCTCGCATTGGAGCGACGCCCGCTGCCACTGCTCCGGCTCGCGTATTTCCGCTGCCCAGCCAACGAAACGAAGTGCTGGCCGATGTCGATATGGATGTGGCTCATGTCCGGATAGGTCATGGTGCCACCCGTCTTGTGGTTGGCGACCAGCCACTTGATGATCGCCCCCTTGCGGCCGCCGGCGTCGAAATCGACAGCATTGCCGCTCGCATGGCGCGAGATCCGTCCCGACCCGGCGATGCGCGCACCCGGACGGCACGTCGAAATCACCTTCACGGGTCCAAAGCGCTCCTCGATCTTGTCGAGCAGTTCATGTGCTGGCTTGGAAAGGCAATTGCGCGGAGCGCCTTTCGCATCCGCCACGCGCTTGACGTTCTTGGCTTCCGGGCGCCCCCAGTTCGGCGCCTGTGCAGGTTCACCGTAGGTCCGTCCGTCAAAGCCATAATAGGGCTTTGCGGCGTATGCGGATGTAGCAGAGAAGACGAGCGCAACGCCGATCGCTGCGGTTGAGAGCCGCTTGATCATGATCACTCCTGAATCTGTTTGGTAGAGTCTCTCGGGGCGGCTCGTTCCTGGAGCACGTTCCCCATTCCCACTCGCAGCTCGCTCAGCACTGCCGGCCGCATACGCCAGCCAGCAGGTGATCGAGCCTGCGCGATCCCCGGATAGCCCGCTGTCCTTCGGGCCCTATCCTCGCCGTCCCCTCAGAGATCGGCCGCCGGGTTGGCCGGCAGTGTGCCACATCCTGTGGTGAGAATACGGCAGGGTTAATGCACTGCGTCGATGCGCCGTACGCGTCCTAAAAATGCAACGAGGCGCCGACATTTTGCGTCGGCACCTCGTCAAATGACTTGCCTGTTGCGCTGCTGCTTATCGCAGATACGGGCAAACGCGCTCTTCGCCGTAGCGATTGATGTACGTGCCCGTGCGGTAAGAGAATTCAGGGAAGTCGCGCGCGCAGCGGCGCATGTCGCGATCGTCCGCACGGCCTTCACTGACGGCAGCCGCGATCAGACCGCCGGCAATGATACCGCCAATGAGCGCACCCGGTCCCCAACCGCCACCGCGACGACCATGTACGAGAGTGACGCCGTCATCCTTGCTGACCGTCGTCTTCGCCATCGGTGCCGCCTGAACTGCGGCCAGCGGCATCGCCGACACGAGCAGGCTGGCGCAAACGACGGACGCGATGCCCGATCTCACCATCTTCATTGAAATGCTCCTTTTGAGATCACAGTGCGCCGAGTTGCGGCGCGCAAACTGCGCATTATTCTCGCGCGCACGCATGGCGAGCCGGCGGCAACCGAGCGGCGCTCTTGTGTCAAAGCAACGTTTGCGGCGAGAGGTTCCGTCGCAGTGCTAATTGCCCTGCCTGCTGCCGACTGCCTTAATTCTCGTCCATCTTGAGCGCGGCGATGAAGGCTTCCTGCGGGATCTCCACCTTGCCGAACTCGCGCATCTTCTTCTTGCCGGCCTTCTGCTTGTCGAGCAGCTTGCGCTTGCGCGAGATGTCGCCGCCGTAGCACTTGGCGATCACGTCCTTGCGCAGCGCGCTGATCGTCTCGCGCGCGATCACCTTGCCGCCGATCGCCGCCTGAATCGGAATCTTGAACAGGTGCGGGCGGATCAGCTCTTTCAGCTTCTCGCACATGGTCCGACCGCGGCTTTCAGCACGCGTGCGATGTACGATCACCGACAAAGCATCGACCGGCTCGTCGTTGACCAGAATCGACAGCTTCACGAGGTCGTTCTCCTCGTAGCCGATGATCTGATAGTCGAACGAGGCATAGCCTTTGCTGATCGACTTCAGCCGGTCGTAGAAGTCGAACACAACTTCGTTCAACGGCAGCTCATAAACGAGCATCGCGCGATTGCCGGCGTAGGTGAGATCCTTCTGCCGCCCGCGCCGATCCTGACACAGCTTCAGCACACCGCCGAGATAGTCGTCCGGCACCATGATCGTCGCCTTGATCCAAGGCTCCTCGATGCGTTCGATGCGCGTCGTCTCCGGCATGTCTGCCGGATTGTGCATCTCCAGCATCGTGCCGTCGGTGAGATAGAGGTTGTAAATAACGCTCGGCGCCGTGGTGATGAGATCGAGATTGAACTCGCGCTCCAGGCGCTCGGTGATGATCTCGAGGTGCAACAGTCCGAGGAAGCCGCAACGGAAGCCGAGCCCCAGCGCCGCCGACGTCTCCATCTCGAACGAGAAGCTCGCATCGTTGAGACGCAGCTTCGCCATCGCCTCGCGCAAGTCCGCGAAGTCTGCCGCGTCCACCGGGAACAGACCGCAGAACACAACCGGCTGCGCCGGCTTGAAGCCCGGCAGCGGCTCCAACGTCGGATTGCGCTGGTCGGTAACGGTATCGCCGACACGCGTGTCAGCCACCTGCTTGATCGCCGCCGTAAAGAACCCGACTTCGCCCGGGCCTAAGCTGTCCAGCATTTCCTGCTTGGGACGAAACACGCCGACGCGCTCGATCTGATGGCTGGCGTCGGTCGACATCAGGGTGATCTTCTGCCCCTTCTTCAGCCGGCCATCGATGATGCGCACCAGAACGACCACCCCGAGATAGGCGTCGTACCAGCTGTCGATCAGCAGAGCCTTCAGCGGCTTATTCTCATCGCCCGAGGGCGGCGGCAGGCGCTCGACGATCGCATCCAGCACCGCGGCAACATTGACGCCGGTCTTGGCCGAAATCGGGATCGCCTCAGACGCATCGAGCCCGATCACGTCCTCGATCTGCTGCTTGACGCGATCGACATCCGCCGCCGGCAGGTCCACCTTGTTGAGGACGGGCAGGATCTCAAGGTTGTTGTCGAGCGCCGTATAGACGTTAGCCAGCGTCTGCGCTTCGACGCCCTGGCTGGCGTCGACCACCAGGATCGCGCCTTCGCAGGCGGCCAGTGAGCGGGACACCTCGTAGGCGAAGTCGACATGGCCAGGCGTGTCCATCAGGTTGAGCTGATAGAACTCGCCATTCTTGGCCTTGTAGTCGAGGCGAACCGTCTGCGCCTTGATGGTGATGCCACGCTCGCGCTCGATATCCATCGAGTCGAGGATTTGCTCCTTCATCTCGCGATCGGCGACGTTCCCGCACAGCTGGATGAGCCGATCCGAGAGGGTCGACTTTCCATGATCGATGTGGGCGATGATTGAGAAGTTGCGGATGTGCGAGGTGTCGGTCATGGCGCGCTTGATATCATCGACCTCACGGCCCTGAAAGGGCATCCGCAGCCCGCGCACAGCGCTCTATGCCGCAACGCCACCGGCGCCTACTCCAGGCGCACACAATCGGTCCTGACGCGCGCCCCTCGACTGCCTCCGCACCGCGCCCGACTTCCGGCGAATGAGCCGCATGCCCCGGGGCCTCAGTGGCTCTTCCCCAAAGATTAGAATAGTTCTAATTTGCCTTGAGGAGGCTCCCCATGCGCAAATTCTCAGACCTCGACGAGAGCGAAATCATTGCCCTCGCCATCTCCCTCGAAGAGGAGGACTCTCGCGTCTACCTCGAATATGCGCGCGGCCTGGAAGACCGATATCCCGCCTCGGCCAAGATCTTCACCGAGCTGGCCGCCGAGGAAAATGAGCACCGCCAGCGGCTGATCGACCTCTACCGCCGCCGCTTCGGCGAGCACATCCCCCTGATCCGCAGGCAGGATGTCGCTGGATTCGTCCAGCACGCACCAATCTGGCTGGTCCGCCCGCTCGGTCTCGAGAAAGTCCGCAAGCAGGCCGAGGAGCGCGAGTGGGAAACGCGCCAGTTCTATCAGCGCGCCCAGAGCCGCGCGACAGACGCCGGAATTCGCAGGCTCCTGGGCGATCTTGCGGCCACCGAAGCTGGCCACGAGCGCCTCGCCCACCGCCTTGGCGAAAAACACCTCAACCCTGACGCCCGCGCCGAGGAAGCCGAAGTGCAGCGGCGCATGTTCGTACTTCAGATCGTTCAGCCTGGCCTCGCCGGCCTCATGGACGGATCGGTTTCGACGCTGGCTCCACTGTTTGCGGCGGCCTTCGCCACCACCAACACTTGGGAGACATTTCTCGTCGGTCTCGCCGCATCCGTCGGCGCCGGCATCTCCATGGGCTTCGCCGAGGCCCTGTCCGATGACGGCACGCTCACCGGACGCGGCCATCCATGGCTACGCGGCGCCGTCACCGGCGCCATGACCGCGATTGGCGGGCTTGGCCATACGCTCCCGTATTTGTTGAGCGATTTCCGTGCCGCAACGGCCCTCGCCATCGCCGTGGTCCTGATCGAGTTATGGATAATCGCCTGGATCCGCTCGCGTTACATGGATACCAAGTTTCTGCGTGCCGCATTTGAGGTTGTGGCCGGCGGCCTTATCGTGTTCGCTGCCGGCGTATTGATCGGCAATGCCTGAAGCGGGCATGCTCGGGGCGAAAGTCAGGCGACGTCTTGACGTCGCCACATCCACCGGCATTGAGTACCCCGCCACCGACCGCCAACCCCCAAAAGGACGCGTGATGCACGTTAATAAGATTTGCGCGGCTTCTATCGCCGCCGCCATGTTTTTCGGCGCCAGCCTTACTGCCCTAGCGCAAATCGCTCCTCCCCAGGGCAAAACCCATTCTCCTGTCATCAAGACAGCGGCGCCTGGCATCTCCTCTCACGCGACGCACCCGAACAAGCGTCCGCCCTATCCGCCGCCGAAGGATAACTGCCGCAACACCGAGAGCTTCGACGCATGGAAGGCGCGCTTCCGCAAGCAGGCAGCCGCACAAGGCGTCAGCCGCCGGTCCATCGCCATCGTCGACGGTATTCCGCTCGCCACCAACATCATCGGACGCGATCGCAAGCAGGGCGCGATCTTCGTCATGACCTTCCTCGACTTCCAGACCAAGCTGGCAACGCCGAACCGCGTGCAGTCGAGCAAGCGCAAGGTCGCCGAGCATCGCGCCACTTTCGAGCGCGCGGCAAAGGAGTTCGGCGTGCCCGCTTCGGTCATCACCGGCTTCTGGGCGCTGGAAAGCGACTTTGGCGCCGGCATGGGCAAGCTCCCCATTTTGCCCTCGCTCGTCGCCCTCGCCTATGACTGCCGCCGCGGCGAGATGTTCACCGAGGAGCTGATCGCCGCTCTACAGATCATCGACCGCGGCGACATGAACCCGTCGGGAATGATCGGCTCATGGGCCGGCGAGATCGGCCAGACGCAGTTCCTCCCGACGCGCTATCTCGACTACGCCATCGACTATGATGGCGACGGTCGCATCAACCTGTTCTCCAACGATGACGACGTCATCGGCTCGACCGCGAACTACATGCACAACCTCGGCTGGCGTCCGAATGAGCCCTGGCTCGAGGAGGTGCGGGTCACGCGCGACCTGCCGTGGGAACAGGCCGACCTCGCCATCAAGCTGCCGCGCTCGCAGTGGGCCGATTGGGGCATCAAGTACCCCGACGGCAGCGCTGTCCCCGCCGACGCTCTGCAGGCATCGCTGCTGCTTCCGATGGGACGCAATGGGCCGGCATTCCTCGCCTACCCGAACTTCGACATCTACACCGAGTGGAACAACTCGTTGAGCTACGCCACCACCGCCGCCTATCTGGCCACCCGGATCGATGGCGCGGGAGCGATGTCGCGCGGCCGCGGCAACACCAATGGTTTGGACGCGGCGGGCACCAGGGAGCTGCAGACGCTTCTGACCCGGCGCGGCTATGACGTCGGCAAGATCGACGGTCTCGCCGGTGCCAAGACCCGCGCTGCGGTCAAGGACATGCAGCTGAAGCTCGGCCTCCCTGCCGACTCCTACGCAACGCCCGAGTTGCTCGCAGCCCTGCGCTCGCGCCGCTGACGACTCCCCCTCTCCCCGCCTGCGGGGAGAGGGAATCGTGTCAGTGCAGTTTGACCACCGGCTCGGTGCGCCGCGTCAGTGACCGCGACAGCGAGTCGAGGAACACCTTCCACGGGCCGTGCAACGCTATTTCGTGCATCTTGTAGAGCGAGCGATACATCAGCCGCGCAAACAGCCCTTCGACGATGAAGCTGCCACCGACGATGAAGCCCATCAGGTTGCCCACTGTCGAATAGTGCCCAAGCGACACCAATGATCCGAAGTCGCGATAGTGGAACGGCCGCAGCGGCTCGCCCTTCAGCTTGCGCTGAATCTCCACGTAGAGGTGCGAGGCCTCCTGATGCGCCGCCTGCGCGCGCGGCGGAATCGGCATCGTCTCGCCTTCCGGCACGAGATACGCGCAATCGCCCATCGCGAAAATGTTGGGGTCCTTCGTCGTCTGCAGCGTGTCGGTGACGACAAGCTGGTTCGACTTGCTCACTTCCAGGCCATCCATGTGCGCCAGCACCTGCGGTCCGCGCACACCAGCCGCCCACACCACGAGCTGTGACGGCACGAACTTGCCGTTGGCGAGCTTCACGCCGTCCTCAGTTACCTCCGTCACGCGCGAGTTGGCAAGGATGTCCACCTTCAGGTCGCGCAGCGTGTCGGCGACACCGTTGGCAATACGATCCGGCAGTGCCGGCAGAATGCGCGGTGCGGCTTCGATCAGCGTGATCTTGATGTCGTTCTCAGGGTCGATCTTATCGAGACCGAAGGCAACGACGCCGCGCGCCGTACGATGCAGTTCCGCCGCAAGCTCGGTGCCCGTCGCACCAGCACCGATGATGGCGACGTCGAGCTGCCCCGGCTTGATTGGCCCTTCCTGAGCATACGCGCGCACGCAGGCGTTGATCAGGCGCCTGTTGAAGCGCTCCGCCTGCTCCGGCGTGTCGAGCATGATCGCGTACTTCGCAACGCCGGGTGTGCCGAAATCGTTGCCCACCGAGCCGATCGCCACGACGAGAATATCGTAGTGGAACGAGCGAACCGGCGTGATCTCGCGCCCTTCCTCGTCGAAGGTCGCCGCGACGTAGACCAGCTTCTTCTCGCGATCGACACCGGTCATCTCGCCGTAGCGGAACTTGAAACCGTGCCAATAGCCCTGCGCCTGATACTCCAGCTCGTGCTGCGCCGTATCCATGCTACCGGCCGCAATCTCGTGCAGCAGCGGCTTCCAGATGTGCGTGCGCGCGCGCTCGATCAGCGACACCTGCGCCTTTTTCTTGCGCCACCAGCGGTCGCGCCCGAGCTTGTCGCCCAGCCGCGTGGCGAGCTCCAGCCCGCCAGCGCCACCGCCAACGATGACGATGTGCGGCAGGTCGGCATCGCCGGTACCGACAGGCATCACTTTGGTTGTATCAGGAGCGGTCGTCGTCTCGGTCATCGCCAAGCGCCTCTTGGGGTTTCAACCTACGGGCCGACGCGCTTATACCATCTGCCGACACGCAGCACGCTATGGCCGAATATATCGGTTCAATAGCCGGGCTGATTTGCGACAGCGAGCAGGCACTATGGCGCGGGCTGCTGTGGCGCAGGGGCCGGCATTTCCAACGGCGCACCGTCCGGCGACGTCGGCGCCGTGACGAACGGGAGATCGGCGAACACGAACGTATAGGCGAGCGCCGCGGCGACGCAGAGCAGAAATCCGATAATAAGAAACTTACGATTGTCCATCATTGCGTCGGGGTCCCCGTGCTCGCGAGTGAAAACTCCCGAACAGGAAGCACGCAACCTACTGAAAAACCGCTAAGCCCTGGATTTATCCGGCGACCTTCGGCACCACGGGCCGCGTGAGCCCGTAGCCACCCCAAGCGTTTAGGATCGGATTTCACCGCCCGTCGCCGACTTCACGGCCGCAGCGATCTTCGCCGACACCGCCTCAATGTCCTTGTCGGTCAGCGTTTCCGACGTTGGTTGCAGCGTCACCTCGATGCCGAGCGACTTCTTGCCTTCCTTCTCTAGGGCCCCGCCCTCGAACACGTCGAACACGGAAACTTCGCGGATCAGCACCTTGTCGACGCCGGCAGCCGCACGCGCCACGTCGCCCGCCGCCACGCCCTTGTCGAGCACGAAGGCAAAGTCACGCCGCACCGGCATCAGGTCGTTGGCTTCGAGACGCGGCTTCGCCCGGCTTTTCGCCTTCTGCGGCGGCAGCGCATCGAGGAAGATCTCGAACGCAGCGACAGTGCCTTCGACGTCCAGCGCCTTCAGCGCCGCCGGATGCAACTCGCCGAAGTAGGCAAGCACCGTCTTCGGTCCGAGCCGCAGCGTCCCCGAGCGGCCCGGGTGATACCACTCCGGCGCATCGCGCGTGACCTGCGCCTTGCTCGGATCGAACCCGAGCGACGCCAGCACAGCAAGCACATCGGCTTTCGCATCGAACACGTCGACGCTCTTGGCTGCGCCATCCCAATGACGGCCGCTTCCACTCGCCTTCGCCGAGCCGGCGCGCACGCCGGTCGCCGAGTTGTATTGATCTTCAGGCTTCTCGCCGCGATACGCCTGCCCAAGCTCGAACAGAGCCGCATCGCCGAAGCCGCGGTTCTGGTTCCGCTTCAGTGCCGTCAGCAGACCGGGCAGCAGTCCCGGACGCATGAACGTCATCTCGACCGAGATCGGATTGGCGAGTTCCAGTGCCTTGTCGCCGCCGCCGAACGCCTTCGCCTCGCCCTCGGGAAGGAACGACCACGTCACCGCCTCGACCAAGCCGCGCGATGCCAGCGTGCGTCGCGCACGCCGTGCACGCTTCTGCCGGTCGGTCAGCACAGGTCGCGCCACGCCTTCCGGACGCTCCAGCGGCGTCAGCGGAATACGATCGAGCCCGGCAATGCGCACCACCTCTTCGACGAGATCAGCCGCGCCATGGATGTCCGGGCGCCACGTCGGCACCGTCACCTTCGCGGCCTTGCCCTTGCCGGCGATGGTGCACCCGAGCGCTTCGAGGATCGTCTTGATCTCGGCATCCTTGATGTCGATGCCCGACAGCTTGGCGACGCGCGCATAATCAAAGTCGATGACGCGCTTGTCGTCCGGCTGCTTGCCGGCAACCTTCGCCTTCGACGGCTCACCGCCGCAGAGCTTCAGGATCATGTCGGTCGCCAGATCGAGACCCGGCAGTTCGGACGCGGGATCGATGCCGCGCTCGAACCGGTAGCGTGCGTCCGTCACGAGGCCGGTCTTGCGGCCCGTCTGCGCCGTGCGCACCGGATCGAAGTAGGCGCTCTCGATCAGCACGTTCACCGTGGCGTCGGTCGAGCCGGACTCCTCGCCGCCGATCACGCCGCCAAGTCCGAGCGGACCACTGTCGTCAGCGATCACGCACATCGTCTCGTCGACCGCATACTCCTTGCCGTCGAGGGCCAGGAATTTCTCGCCCGCCTTGCCCAGCCGTGCGCGCACAGCGCCTTTCAGCTTGTCGGCGTCATAGACGTGCAGCGGCCGGCCGCGATCCTGGCTGATGTAGTTCGTCACATCGACCAGCGCATTGATCGGACGCAGTCCCACCGCCTTCAGCCGCTGCTGCAGCCACGCGGGCGACGGGCCGTTCTTTACCCCGCGCACATAGCGCGCCGCGAACACCGGGCACGCGTTCGCCGTTTCCTTGGAAAACTCCAGCTTCACATCGACCGGGCTGTCGAAGCTGCCCTCGACGCCCTCGATCTTCGGCTCGGGCTTCAACTTGCCCATGCCCGCCGCTGCCAGATCGCGCGCTATGCCGCGCACGCCCGTGCAGTCCGGACGGTTCGGCGTCAGCTTCACCTCGAATACCGGATCGTTGAGACCTGCAGCGTCGATGTACGCTTCGCCGACACGCGCGGCCATGTCCTCAGGCAGCTCGATGATACCGGCGCTTTCGTCGGAAAGCTCAAGCTCGGCCGCCGAGCACATCATGCCGTTCGAAATGACGCCGCGAACCGGCTTCTTCTCCAGCGTGATGTCCGAGCCCGGAATGTACGTGCCGAGCGGCGCGAACACACCGACGAGCCCCGTGCGCGCGTTCGGCGCGCCGCACACCACTTCGAGGGGCGGCTTATCCTTCTCCGTCTCGACCATCACGATCTGCAGCTTGTCGGCATTGGGATGGCGCTTCGCCTCGACGATGCGCGCCACGCGGAATGCACCAAGCTTCTTGGCCGGATTCTCGACGCTCTCGACCTCGAGGCCGATCGCCGACAGCTTCTCCTCCAGCGCCTCGACCGAGGCGTCTGTATCGAGATGATCCTTGAGCCAGCTCAGCGTGAATTTCATGCGCCCATCTCCCAATTCCCCTCTCCCCATCCTTCATGGGGAGAGGGTTAGGGTGAGGGGCAGAAGCTCGCTTCGGCACAAGCGGCTGCCCCTCACCCCGCCCTCTCCCCGCACGCAGGGAGAGGGAGAAAGTCACTTAGCCCGACAATCCGCCCGACAACGTCGGCACGTCGAGCACCGAGAAGCCGTAGTGGCGCAGCCAGCGCAGATCGCCCGAGAAGAACGCGCGCAGATCGGTGAGCCCGTATTTCAGCATCGCCAGCCGGTCGAGACCGACACCGAAGGCGAAGCCCTGGTACTTCTCCGGATCGAGGCCGCAATTGCGGATGACGTTCGGATGCACCATTCCGCAGCCAAGAATTTCCAGCCACTGCCCCGGCTTGCCGATCGCCTCGGCGCCCACGTCGACCTCCATCGACGGCTCAGTGAACGGGAAGTGCGAAGCGCGGAAGCGCATCTTCACCTCGTCCACCTCGAAGAACGCCTTGCAGAATTCCTCCAGCACCCACTTCAGATGCCCCATATGCGTGGTCTCGTCGATGACGAGCCCCTCGATCTGATGGAACATCGGCGTGTGCGTCTGATCGCTGTCGCAGCGGTAGACACGCCCCGGCGCGATCACGCGGATCGGCGGCTTTTGCGACATCATCGTGCGGATCTGCACCGGGCTCGTATGCGTACGCAAAAGCATGCGCGAGCCATCAGCCTTCGTCTGGAAGTAGAAGGTGTCGTGCTCCTGCCGCGCAGGATGCTCCGGCGGAATGTTCAGCTTGGTGAAGTTGAGATCGTCGCTCTCGATATCCGGGCCTTCAGCGACAGCGAACCCCATGTCGGCGAAGATCTCGACGCACTCGTCGTAGACCTGGCTGACCGGGTGAATGCGCCCCTCGGCGACGGGACCAAGCCGCACCGGAAGCGTGACGTCAGCCCGCTCGCTTTCGAGCCGCTTCGCCAGCGCCTCACCTTCGAGGGTCGACTTGCGTGCCTCCAGCGCTTCCGAAACGCGCCCCTTCAGCTCGTTGACCGATTGGCCGAACGCCTTGCGCTCTTCGGGCGGCAGCTTGCCGAGCGTCTGCATAAGCTCGGCGACGCGGCCCTTTTTGCCGAGCACCGCGATACGCACCTGCTCAATTGCCGCAACGTCGCCGGCGCCGGCGATACCCGCCAGCAGCTCGCTCTCGAGGCCCTGAAGATCGGAACCGTTATCTGTCGAAGACATTCGCTCTCTCAGCTTGTCTCAAGTGTCGCCCTCGGGCTTGTCCCGAGGATCCACTTTGCCAATTGCGCTGGAGCAAGCGGATGCCTGGATCCCCGGCCCTTGGCCGGGGATGACAAGCTCTGAGGAGGAGCCTTAGGCTGCCGCCTTCTCGACGGCCTTGGCGGCCTGCTCGGTCAGCGCCTTGAACGCAGCGGCGTCGTGCACGGCGAGGTCGGCCAGCACCTTGCGGTCGATCTCGATCCCGGCCTTGTTGAGGCCATCGATAAATCGGCCGTAGGTCAGGCCATGCTCGCGCACGGCGGCGTTGATACGCTGGATCCACAGTGCGCGGAACGTACGCTTCTTCCGCTTGCGATCGCGGAACTGGTACTGCATGGCCTTTTCGACGGCCTGCTTCGCGGCGCGGATCGTATTCTTGCGGCGGCCATAGTAACCCTTGGCGGCGTTCAGAACCTTCTTGTGCTTGGCATGGGCGGTAACGCCGCGCTTGACGCGTGCCATATGAGAACTCCGTTAGATGACGTTGCTGGTGCGAGCGAACACTTGCTTGGGAAGCAAGAGTGCTCAGCGGGCGTAGGGCATGTACTTCTTGACGATCTTCGCATCGCTATCGTTCAGCACCATCGTGCCGCGCGCGTCGCGAATGAACTTCGTCGTCCGCTTGATCATGCCGTGACGCTTGCCGGCGGCCGCAGCCTTAACTTTGCCGGTGCCCGTCATCTTGAAGCGCTTTTTGGCGCCGCTCTTGGTCTTCATCTTGGGCATTTGGCTGATCCTTTCTATACTCGTCGGCGGCCCTAATTCGCTCAACCGACGCATGGCCGGCGCGAAACGTCCCGTTAAGGGAGGAGCCACCTGTTGAGGGTGTTCAAAGCATAAAAGCCGCCACGGCATGCCCCGCCGGGCGACTTGAGGGCTCCTTATACGGGTGCGCTCCGCATTCCGCAAGCGGCCCGGGGCCCGATTTTTCAGCCCCTTCAGGACTTCTCGCAGATCCGTACCCCAGCCGGGTCCCGATAGCAGAAATCCCGGGCGCAATCGCAGCTCTCGACGTCGGATGACTCCCGGCAGCCCGACGCCCCGTTTTCGACCGTACAGCGAAAGCGAATGATCGGCACCGGCACCCGCGGCGGCAATGGCGCGGTCGGTGCCGCCTGCGGCACCGCCGGAACCACAGGGATCACCTCGACCCCCGTCCCGGTCGGTTCCGCCGCCGACCCCACTACCAGGCCCAGAAACGAAAACGCGGCCACCGGCAGGCGCCAGCGACCGCGTTGAATTCGCTTCGGTCCAGCCATCGCCATCCCACCGCACGTGGGAAGCCGGCGCCGGCCGCCCGTCATCACCTCGGCGCCAGCACCATAACCATCTGGCGGCCTTCCAGGCGCGGCTCCGATTCCACCTTGGCAATCGGTTCCAGGTCGCCCTTCACGCGCTGCAGCACCTGCATGCCGAGCTGCTGGTGGGCCATCTCACGACCGCGGAAGCGCAGGGTGATCTTCACCTTGTCGCCGTCCTCGAAGAACCTTTTGATCGAGCGCATCTTCACGTCGTAGTCGTGGTCGTCGATCGCGGGGCGCATCTTGATCTCTTTGATCTCGACGATCTTCTGGTGCTTGCGCGCCTCGGCCGCCTTCTTCTGCGCCTGGTACTTGTACTTGCCGAAGTCGAGGATCTTGCAGACCGGTGGCGCCGCCTCAGGCGAAATCTCGACGAGATCCAGGCCCGCCTTCACGGCGCGCTCCAATGCATCAGCGTGGCTGACCACACCTACGTTCTCGCCATTCTCATCGATCAGTCGTACTTCGCGGGACCGGATTGCCTCATTGATCCGGGGTCCGGATGGCTCGCGCTCGGGCGCGGCTCGCATTGGTCGGCGGATGTTGTCTCTCCTACGGTGACTTCGCTGGTAAGTCGTGCACTGAAAGCCAGCGGACCTCCGTGGGCCAACCGGCACAAATGCTCATCTCAATGGGCCAGAAACATCGAGAAAAAACGCCTCCAAGTCAAGATGGCAACATAGGACCATTCAGCCACAACCCACTTCATATTGTAGCGCAAACGCCCCATCAGCCGCGGCTGAGGCCCTTCTTTGCCAGCTCTTCCAGGTATTCGCCCCAGCGCTTTTCCTTTTCGCGTCCAAGCTGCTGAAGGTAGGTCCACGTGTAGAGGCCGGTGTCGTGCCCGTCGTTGAAGGCGATGCGGATCGCGTAGTTTCCGACCGGCCGCAGCTCCGAAATCTTCACGTTGCGCTTGTTGCCGACCGTCACCCGCTGTTCGGCCGAATGCCCCTGCACCTCGGCCGACGGGCTCATCACGCGCAGCATCTCCGCCGTGAGCTCGTACTTTGACCCGCAGGCGAACTCCACCTTGAGCCCCGACCCGCTATCGGTGATTTCCAGCTTCGGCGGGCGCACCATGTTCCGCTTGGCCGTCTCCAGCTCATCGAGGGCGCGAACAGCAATGTCCTTGAAAAGCTTGGCATGCAGGCTGTCGGGCAAGGTCGCTGTAATCGGCTGTCCCGTATCGGACCTCAAACGCACATCGAGGTCGAGCGGCACCGCCCCGAGGAAGGGCACACCCAGCCGCGCCGCCTCCTGCTCAGCGCCGCCGTGCCCGAAGATGTCCGACCGTTCTCCGCACTTTGGGCAGATGAAGGTGCTCATGTTCTCGACGATGCCCAGCACCGGCACGCCGACCTTGCGGAACATGGCGAGCCCCTTGCGCGCATCGATCAGTGCCAGATCCTGCGGTGTCGATACGACAACGGCCCCCGACAGTGGCACCTGCTGCGCCATGGTCAGCTGCACATCACCCGTACCCGGCGGCATGTCGATGACGAGCACGTCGAGGTCGCCATTCTCGCCCCACGCCACGTCACGCAGCATCTGGTTCAGAGCCCCGACCACCATCGGCCCGCGCCAGATCACCGGCGTTTCCTCATCGACGAGGAAACCCATCGACATGACCTTGATGCCGTAGGCCTCGAGCGGCCTCAACGTCTTGCCTGAGACAACCTGCGGCTGTCCCTTCAGACCCAGCAACCGCGGCTGCGACGGCCCATAGATGTCCGCGTCGAGGATGCCGACCTTCTTGCCTGCTGCGGCAAAGCCCAGCGCCAGGTTGACCGCGACTGTAGACTTTCCGACACCGCCCTTGCCCGACGCCACCGCGATGATCGATTTGACACCCGGGACATCGGCCATCGGCTTTGGTCCCGCTCCGCTCTGGGCAGCTGCTGGTCCATGCGAATGCGTGTGCCCCGGCCCGTGCGCGTGCGCGCCGCTGCCATTGCCCGTCGCGCCACGCGCCCGCGCCTCGCTCACTCGCGCGCTCTCCGGCGGCCGTGACGAAGCCCCCGCCGGCGCTTCCGCCGTCAGCACTGCCGTGACGCCCGCAACCCCCGGAAGTTTCGCAACAACCGTCTCCGCAGCCTTGCGCAGTGGCTCCAGTTCCTCAGCGCGCGCCGCCGGTACGGTAATCGAGAAATAGACCTTGTCGTCCCTGACGAGGATCTCCGAAACGAGACCGAGATCGACAATGTTGCCCTCGAGGTCAGGGCCTTTGATACGACGCAGCTCGTGCAGAACGGCATCTTTCGAGAACGACATAGCTGCGGGGCTCCTAAGGTCTTCGTGATGGGCGACAGTGCGCCATCTAAGCCATACGGTGACATATTCAATCACCGTGCCAGATAGCGGCAGATTGGCTAGCGCGCAGAAACCGCTCACGTGTAGCTGCACGGGGGCGCGCGGTCAGCCCCGGCCGCTGCCGGGTGACGTGGCCGCGCATTACCCTGGAAGTCGCTGGTAAGCCTCGATATACCGAATTATCGGACCAACGGCGGACACCGGATACTGCCGCGCAAAAAACGCAAAAGTCTAGGGAAGCCGTCCATCATGCAGGCGCTGCTGGCTCTCAGCCGAGCGATTGATGCCGCAACGCGCCTCATCGGCCAATGGGTAGCTTGGCTGATCGTCGCCGCCGCGCTCATCAGCGCCGGCAATGCCGTCGTCCGCAAACTCTTCGACATCAGCTCCAACGCCTGGCTCGAGTTGCAGTGGTGGCTATTTGCTGCCGTGTTCCTGCTGGCCGCACCTTGGACACTCGCGCTCAACGAGCACATCCGCATCGACATCTTCAACGAGCGACTGCCACGCCGCCTGCGCGACACCATCGAGATCGTCGGGCACCTGTTCTTCCTGCTGCCCACCGCAGCGCTCGTCGCCTACACGTCCTGGGGCTTCTTCCTCTCGTCGTGGGAACAGAACGAGCAATCGTCCAACTACGGCGGCCTGCCTCAGTGGCCGGTGAAATTCCTCATTCCCTTGGCGTTTGCGATTCTTTTCATCCAAGGCATCTCCGAGCTGATTAAGCGCATCGCCATCATGCGCGGCGACTTGCCGGACGACCGCCTCGACGTCGGCCACCCCGCCGCAGCGCTCGATGCCGGCCACCTCGAAGCCCCCCGCATCGCAGACGATGCTCCCCCGCGGCGACAGCGCTAGCTGGATGGGGGGAACCGGGGATGCTTGAGCTGATCGCACAGAACCTCGCGCCGATCATGTTCGCGGCGCTGATTGCCTTTCTGTTATTGGGCTACCCAGCTGCCTTCTCGCTATCGGCTGTCGGCCTCATCTTCTTTGTGGTCGGCGTTGAGCTTGCGCCTTATTCCGGCGGCGCCATCAATCTTTCCTGGCCGCTACTCGGCACCCTTCCCGAGCGCATCTACGGCGTGATGACCAACGACACGCTGCTGGCGATACCCTTCTTCGCCTTCATGGGTCTCATCCTCGAACGTTCCGGTATGGCCGAGGATCTGCTGGAAACCGTCGGACAGCTTTTCGGCAGCGTCCGCGGCGGGCTTGCCTATGCCGTGATCTTCGTGGGTGCGATGCTCGCCGCCACCACCGGCGTCGTCGCAGCCTCGGTCATCTCGATGGGTCTCATCTCTCTGCCCATCATGCTGCGCTACGGTTACGACCCTCGCTTCGCCACCGGCACCATCGCCGCCGCCGGCACGCTGGCCCAGATCATTCCGCCCTCGCTCGTGCTTATCGTTCTCGCTGATCAGCTCGGTCGCTCCGTCGGAGACATGTACACCGGCGCGCTCATCCCCGGATTGATGCTCACCGGCCTTTACACGCTCTTCGCATTTGTCGTCTCGCTCGTCTGGAAAGACGCCGCGCCCGGCCTCCCTCCGGAAGCCATCCATCACCGCGGGTCAGACGGGTCGCGCGGCTACACCTCGCTTATCGCGCTGACTACCGTGTGCGGCGCCCTCGCCTGGTTCGCCATGCGCGACACGCAATACACCGGCGCCGACTACGTCATTCTCACGCTGACGCTCGCCACCTGGCTCGCCATTGTCGGCGCCGCCGCGAGCTGGCTGATCCGCCGCTCCACCGGACGGCGCCTCCTATCCGCACTCGCCGAGCAGGTCGTCTTCGTCATGGTGCCGCCGCTGCTGCTCATCTTCCTCGTGCTCGGCACCATCTTCATCGGCGTCGCCACTCCGACCGAGGGTGGCGCCATGGGCGCCGTCGGCGCCATGCTGCTCGCCCTCGCCAAGCGCCTCAGCGAGAACAACAAGCAACGCTTCAGCCTCGACATCGTACGCTCGGCGACGCGGGCAACGGCTAAGTTGTCCGCCTTCGTGATGTTCATCCTCATCGGCGCGCGCATCTTCTCGCTCACCTTCTATGGTGTGAACGGCCACCTCTGGGTCGAGCACCTGCTCGTCTCGCTGCCAGGCGGCGAGATCGGCTTCCTCATCTTCGTCAACGTGCTCGTATTCTTCCTCGCCTTCTTCCTCGACTTCTTCGAGCTCGCCTTCATCATCGTGCCGCTGCTCGCCCCGGCAGCGCAGGCCCTCGGCATCGACCTCGTCTGGTTCGGCGTCATCCTTGCCGTGAACATGCAGACGAGCTTCATGCATCCCCCGTTCGGCTTCGCGCTGTTCTATCTGCGCTCAGTCGCGCCACGCTCTCCTTACGTCGACCGCGTCACCGGCCGCACCATGCCGCCGATAACCTCGGCACAAATCTACTGGGGCGCCGTCCCCTACCTGATCATCCAGCTCATCATGGTTGGCGTGCTGATCACTTTTCCCGGACTCGTGCGCCACGAAAAGGCCCCGGCGCCTGCACGCGTGCAGCAAGGCATGGGCGCGCCGCATACACCAGCGGGCGCCTTCGAGAAGCAGGGCTTCTCGCTGCCGCCCTACCCGCCGCAAATCCCTGGCGCACCCCCGCCCGACCGCTCCGGCCCCGGCGCACCGACTCTCGATATGTCCGTGCCCCCGGTGATCGTGAAGCCGTAGGCAGATTGCGTTAGACTGCAGTCACAAGATTCTATGGAGGCTGCCATGAGTGATCCTTCCGAACCCACATGCCGCCTCGTCCGGCCGGATGATACCTACGACGGCAAGCAGGGGCTCACCTACTTCAACGGCATCGCCGCCGAAACGGTAGGCTCGAAGGGCGTCTGCATGCATCTGCTCACGATCCCGCCCGGCGGCCGCGCAAAGGCGCACATGCATCAGAGCCACGAGACGGCAATCTACGTCCTCGACGGCGAGGCGATCGCGCTTTACGGCGACAAGCTTCAGCATCAGGCCGTCACCAAAGCGGGCGACCTGTTCTACATCCCCGCCGGCGTCCCGCACCTGCCGATCAACATTTCCGACCGGCCGATATCGGCCGTCATCGCGCGCACTGATCCCAACGAGCAGGAAAGCGTCGTCCTTCTGCCCGAACTCGAGCCCTACGCCGATGCCGCCATCGCCAAGCTCATGGAAAAGAAAATCACCTGACGTTAGTAGTGAATGGAGTGTTTGAACCGAGCATGCCCCCCCTCACCCGGCCGCGATCTGCCGATCGCGTCCGACCTCTCCCTCCAGGGAGAGGTTAGTTTCGTAATCTGCCAAACACTTAGCCTCTCCCCGCCGGGGAGAGGCCGAAGCGAATGCAAATGAGCTTCGGGTGAGGGGGCGTTTCGACATGAATTAGAAATGCCCTAGCGCGAGTGCACCAGCCGCAGCTTCGACGACGTCGGGGCCGGCCGCAACGCGCCGAGCACCGACAGCGCGCCCAGCACTTCCTCGGAGATGCGCACCCCGCGCGCGTCGAGCCCCCACCAGCGCCGGGTCCCCTGCCCTGTCGTGATCTCGATCAGCTCGGCCCCCACCGGCACCCTCGTGTCATCGCGCGCGATGCCGCGCAAAACGCCGTCGACCGGCGCCTTGACGACGTTCGACCCCAGATACCCCAGCGCAAAGCCCTTGTAGATGCGCGCGCCGACATCGAGCGGCGTGTGCCAGCGCCCCGCCTCCGATGAGCGCATCAGCAGCATCTGTTCCGCATGGCGCCGCTCCCGTTGCGCCACCTCGACGGTAACGCGCGCCCCCACCACCGCATCGCAGTCCTCACCCGACACGAACCCCTTGCCCACGCCGATGGTGAAGCGCGCGAGCTTGCGCAGCTGCGGCGTCACCGCATCGCAATGCATGCGCGCATCGATCAACACGTCGATGTCGCCGATGATGAGCAGCTCCGACAATTCCAGGCGCGTGACCGCGATCTGATCGAGGGTTCGGACTTGGAAACGCGCGGCAAGCACATTGTCGACGCTCACCCCGGCAACCCCGCCCAGCGAGCCGCCACCGTCGAACAAGGCATCGAAGAACGACATGCCCCGCCGGATCACCGGAAATGCCGGATCGTGTGCCATCAGCACAGCGTAGCCCGCATGGTGCAGACCGACCGCAATCGCCGAAGCAACCTCGTTCAGTCCGAGCACAATGGCAAGCGGCCTTGCAACATGCATGGATGAGCCGACCACTCACGGATTCTCCCTGGCTTCGGCCCGTTATATCTTTGTAGATATAGCGAAGCAAGAGACCAGGTTGCCACTGGTTACCCGTCTTACCAATATCTATGCTGGGTAGACGCCGATACTCGTGTGCAGAAAGTGTACCCCGAGCATGACCAGGATCAGCGCCACGATCGCCAATCCGTGACGTTCCACCACCGCGTCGAATTTCGCGCGCAGCCGCCGCGCCGCTTCCGGCCCCGACACGGCCATGGCTGCCGGCAGGAAGCTCGGTGCCAGTGCCAGCACCAGAAAGATCACCGCCCCGCCCACCTGCGCACCGGCCGGTGTCGTTGCCGACAGCTGATGGCCTGCCGCGATGCAGATCGGCAGCCGTTTCGGGTTGACCGCTCCCACGAACGCGCCGAGTTCGAAGCAGCGCCACAGCGCCCGTCCCCGGCTGAGCGGGCTGTTGTCGCCGACCGGCATCCAATGCGCGAGCGCCTGCTTCAGCATCCCCGCCTGCTTTTCGACCGACGGTGCAAGCCCACGCAACTGCTTCCAGTATTCACGCGCCCGCTCGATGCCGACCCACAGCAGCGCGATACCAAGTCCAGCGCGAATGATGAAGGCATGCCACGAAGGATGATGCCGCAAATGCAGCCCGTCTCCCGAGATCGACAAGCCGATCGTCATCGCTGCGGCAATGCCCGCCGCGGTACCGATGAAATAGGAAATCGACTTCGACTTCGCGCCCGCGTCATCGCCTGCCAGCACCAAGCCGAGCAGAAACACTTCGGGACTGAGAAGGCATGCGGCCCCAAGCGACCCGAGCACCGTCAAATCGTGTGCGAAGCCGGAGGCGATCATGGCGCGGCCAGCGCAGACGGCGTTGCCCTCAACGCTTCATCGTAGGTCACATGCTCGCTTGTCACGCCCGGCCCCCATCTTGGAACCGCACGAGCTAGCAGCCAATCGATTAGCAAAGCGCTAGCAGCTAACCGCACTGCGCACCGATGGCCGGAGTAGCGCAACAAAGTCTGCGAGAGCCTTAATCAGGCGTTTCGCCCGCTGGGCGGAGCGCCCATCTTCAGACCAAGCCCTTGCGCTGCTGGATCATCATGAATGTATCGTACGTGTGCTCGGCGAGCTGGAACCATAAGTAGTCCTCGCCGCGCACCGCGAGCGTAGCGTCATACACTTTCTTGAAGTCCGCGTTCGACGCACAAAGCTCCGCGAACACCTCGTTCGAAGCCTTGAAACAAGCGTCCAGCACAGCCTCCGAAAACGGCCGCAGCTCAGCCCCGGCGATCGCAAGCCGCCGGATGGCCGCCGGGTTCTGCAGATCATAGCGCGCCATCATGTTCATGTCGGCAATCGACGCCGCCGCGCGGATCATCGCCTGATAGTGCTTCGGCAGATTGTTCCATTTGTCGAGGTTGATGAAGAAGTGCAGCATCGCCTGCCCTTCCCACCAACCCGGGTAATAGTAATACCGCGCAACCCTGGAGAATCCGAGCTTCTCATCGTCGTACGGCCCGACCCACTCGGCCGCGTCGATCGTCCCCTTCTCGAGCGCGGGATAGGTATCGCCGCCCGCAATCTGCTGCGGGATGCCGCCAAGACGCGAGATCACCGCACCCGCAAGACCGCTGATGCGCATCTTGAGGCCGCGCCAATCCTCCGGCGTGTTCACCTCGCGCCGATACCAGCCGCCCATCTGCGTACCGGTATTGCCGCCGGGAAAGGCGATTATCTTGTAGCGCGCGTAAAACGCATTCATCAGCTCGATGCCGCCGCCCTGATGCATCCACGCGTTCTGCATCCGGTAATTGAGACCGAAAGGCACCGCGGTTCCGAACGCGAACGTCGGATCCTTGCCCCAATAATAATACGACGCGGTATGCGCAGCCTCGACGCTGCCGTTCGTCACCGCATCCGCCGCGTTGAGACCGGGGACCAGCTCTCCCGGCGCGAACACCCGCACGCGAAAGTTACCATCCGACATCTCGGCAAGCGCCTTGGCGAACGTCTCCGCCGCGCCATGGATGGTATCGAGCGACTTGGGAAAGCTCGAAACCAGCCGCCATTCGATCGTCGGCTTCGACTGGGCGATGGCCGGTGCCGCCATACCTGCACTCGCCCCGGCAGTAGCCACTGTCAAAAATTTCCGCCGGTCGACTTTTGCCGTCACGAGGGCTCTCCATGTCCGATCAAGCCCTTATATCCCGCCCAGCCTGCCGGTCACAACGATGTGCGCTGCACCAAGGCTTGCGGGCGACATGCCCGCGTCCTAAATCGTTTCAATGCGCACAGCTGGCACCGAAGGTGAGGTCACGGGCGTTCTGCTTGCCGGCGGACGATCTTCGCGCATGGACGGCCGCGAGAAGGCACTGCTGGATATCGCCGGAAAGCCCATGCTGCTGCACGTGCTGCAGCGCCTGCGCCCGCAGGTCGGCCGCATCGTCATTAACGCCAACGGCGATCCCGCCCGTTTCTCCGGCTACTGCCTTCCCGTCGTGGCCGACAGCATCGAAGGATACATCGGCCCCTTGGCCGGTCTCGCCGCCGGCATCGAATGGGCGCGATCCGAGACGCCCGAAGCTGAGTTCATCGTCAGCGCGCCATCCGATTCACCGTTTCTCCCGCTCGATCTCGTTGCTCGTCTGAAAGCGGCACTGATCGCTAAGGGCGCTGCATGCGCGATCGCCGCATCCGCGGGCGCGCGCCACCCCGTCGCTGGCCTGTGGCGTGTCGATCTTCTGCCCTCGATCCTGCAGTCGCTGAAAAATGACATTCGCGCACTGCACCGCTTCGCCGATTCCCACGACTGCGCTGTCGCCGATTTCGAACCCGTCGACGTCGGCACTGCGAAGGTCGATCCCTTCTTCAACGTCAACGCGCCCGCCGATCTCGAAACGGCCCGCGCGCTTTTCCTCGCGGAGGCACACCGTGATTAGGCCACCCGCATTCATCGGCATCGTCGGCTGGAAAAGCTCCGGCAAGACGACGCTCGTCGAACGCCTGATCCCGCTGCTCGCGCGCCGCGGCCTCAAAGTGATGACGGTCAAGCACACCCATCACGACCTCGGTCCGCTCAGCGGCTCGACCGATGGCGAGCGCCACCAGCGCGCCGGGTCCTTGAAAGCCATTGTCATTGCCCCCGACGCCTGGGAAATTTCCGGCTGCCGGCAGATCGGCCCCCCGCCCTCTCTCTGTGAGTTGAGCGCGCATGTGGCCAACGCCGATCTCGTCATCGTCGAAGGTTTCAAGGATGCCCCGATCCCCAAGATCGAGCTGCGCCGCCAGTCTGCCGAGATGCATAGACCGCTGGCAACGAACGACACGCGGATTGTAGCCATAGCCTCCGATCATTCGGAGGCGGTGGACGAGCTTCCCTCGTTCGCGCTCGACAACGCCGAGGAGATCGCCACATTCATCGCCGCCATCGCCAGGTGAGCCAGCCGGGGCTCGACTCGCCGGACCCGCGCCAGCGCCGGCGCAAATATCCGGCCAGCAGGATCAGCACGATCACTCCCACTGCGAGCCACAATGCCCACGCGCTGAACCAGCGGCCAACCTCCGGCTCCAGGGTGTCCTGCGGTGCTGGTATGAGCCGGGCCGCCCGATCCGCCGTGCCCGGAGCCTCCCACGGTCTGCCCCCGGCATCAGCCCCAAGACTTGCACCCGCCCGGGTCGCGAGCCATTCTAACAAGCGAAACATCGGGCTAGCGGCCATGTTTGCCTGCTCCTGCCTATTCTGGGGAGCAAACGCCCGGCACTCCGGCCCCGCGCCGCTGAACGAATGGCGCTGAACGCTACAATCCCCTTGAACCGCTGGCAGCGGACGCTAGCTTAGCGCCAACTGCCGCACCATCTATGACACGTCGGCACAGGGAGCACGCACCAATCGTGAGCGTCCGTCAAAATCAGCAGCCGCAAACGGCGCTCGTCGATCGTTATGGTCGCTCTGTCACCTACCTGAGGGTGTCCGTGACGGACCGCTGCGACCTCAGGTGTGTCTATTGCATGGCCGAGAACATGAGCTTCCTGCCGCGGCGGGATCTCCTGACTCTCGAAGAGTTGGATCGCCTGTGTTCGGCCTTCGTCGATCGCGGCGTACGCAAACTGCGTATCACTGGTGGCGAGCCGCTGGTGCGCAAGAACATCATCTGGCTGTTCCAGGCGCTCTCGCGCCATCTGCAGTCCGGCCGCCTCGACGAGCTGACGCTGACCACCAACGGCAGTCAGCTGAAGCGCTTCGCGGCTGATCTCAAGAATGCTGGCGTCGAGCGCATCAACGTATCGCTCGACACGCTCCAGCCGGACCGCTTCCGCGCCATCACTCGTTGGGGCGACCTCGCCACCGTGATGCGCGGCCTCGACGCAGCCGACGCCGCCGGCCTCAAGGTGAAGATCAACGCCGTCGCGCTGAAGGGCACCAACGAGGACGAGATCGACGATCTCATCCGCTTCAGCCACGATCGCGGCTATGACATCACCTTCATCGAGACCATGCCGCTCGGCGAAATCGATGGTGGCCGCCTCGATCAGTATCTGCCTCTGTCCATCGTCCGCGCGCGCCTGCTCGACCGCTGGACGCTCGACGACATCGACCACAACAGCGGCGGACCGGCCCGCTATGTCCGCGTGCGCGAAACCGGTGGCCGCCTCGGCTTCATCACGCCGATGACGCATAACTTCTGCGAGAGCTGCAATCGCGTGCGCGTCACCTGCACCGGCACGCTCTACATGTGCCTCGGCCAGGAGGACGCCGTCGATTTGCGCGAGCCGTTGCGCGCCGGCGCCTCCGATGCAGCCCTCCAGGCCGCCATCGACGAAGGCATGCTTTTGAAGCCCAAGGGCCACGACTTCGTCATCGATCGCGGCGCCAACCGCCCAGCGCTTTCACGCCACATGAGCGTCACCGGCGGATAATCCACGATGCACATCGCTTCGTCGGTGGCGAACTACCTAGCTTGGGCTTGCCTCGCGATGGCCGCGCTCCTTGGCGCCAACGCGATTTACATCTATAATTTTGGCTTCCCCACCGAACTCGACGAAGCAACCAGAAACGCATTGGCTGCCGAGACCGGTCTGGATTTCTTTGTCTCGTCGATCGCATGTTTGCTCGCGACTGCAGCACTCGCCGTTGTTTGTCGCTTGTTGGTCGCTCGGCGAGCTCGATAGATTCAGCCGATCAACTTCCTCACGCTAGCGCGCACGTCTTCCAGTGTGAATGGCTTCGAGATCACCGCCACCTGTGCGCTCTTCAGCGCCTTGGCCCGTTCGAGCTGCTCGGAAAACCCCGACATCAGCAGCACCCTCAGCGAAGGTTGCTTCAGCGCCCGCTCGGCGAGCGCGACACCATCCATCAGCGGCATCTCGACGTCGGTCACCAGTACATCGAACTTCTGCGCACCGGCACCCTCGACGCATTCCAGCGCCTCGCTGCCGTCCTGCGTGACGTGAACACTATGTCCGTCGGCTTCCAGCGCGCGCCTCACGAGATCACGCGTCGCTGCGTCGTCGTCGGCAAGCAGTATCCTCGCCATCTCGTGCCCCCATGCTCTGTGCCTATTGGCGCACGACGCGCCCCACGAACGGCAACTCGCGATAACGGTGCGCCACATCCATACCGTAACCGACAACGAACTCGTTGGGACAAAGGAAAGCGTAATAGTCAGGCTCGAGATTGACCGCGCGCGGCAATTGCTTGTCCAGCAGCACGCACGTCCGGATCGACGACGCTCCCCGAGCCGCCAGCAAATCCTTCGCGAAAGCGAGCGTGCGCCCCGAATCGAGCACATCATCGATGAGGAGCACATTGCGCCCGCGCACATCGAGATCCATGTCGCGCAGGATCGACACCTGCCCCGACGAGATGCGCGCCTTCTTGTAGCTCGACAGCGTCATGAAATCGACTTCTGGCGCGAGCCCGGCAGCATGCAGCGCCCGGATCAAGTCGGCCGCAAAGACGAAGCTGCCCTTCAGGATCGCGACCACCAGGAGGTTGTCGAGCTCCGCGCTCGAAATCTCCTTGGCCAGCTCTTTGAGCCGCCGGCCGATGTCTTCCGGGGTGAAAATCACCTCAAGCTCGGGGTCGACCCCCGTCGCATCGTTCATGATCACCGTTCCAAACCAATCCAGCTCGTTCGCGCGTAGGATAGCAGGACATTGCATCCCCGCGGCAATACCGCCATAACGTCATTACTCCTAACGCGCGGGCCTGCACACGAACCCGCCACATTCGTACCCGATTGATCGCCAGTCCCTGCGTAATCCCGCCGTCTGGGAGCCTTGAACGCCGCAAACTACTGGCCAGGATTTGTGATTCGCCTTTCCAACATAGCGCTCGCCTACGACCCCGGGCAGGACGTCCTTGCAGATGTGAACTTCCATCTGCGCCCTGGATCATTCCACTTTCTCACCGGTCCATCGGGCGCCGGAAAGTCCTCGCTGCTGCGATTGCTGTTTATGTCGCGCCATCCCACGCGCGGCCAGATCTTCCTCTTTAACCAGGATGTCAGTCGCATCTCGACGTCGAAGCGCGCGCATCTGCGCCGCCGCATCGGCATCGTGTTCCAGGACTTCCGCCTTCTCGATCATCTCACCACCTGGGAGAACGTCGCACTTCCGCTTCGCGTACTGGGCAAGCGCCTCACCGACTATCGCGAGGATGTCACGGATTTGTTGCAGTGGGTCGGCCTCGGCGATCGTATGCACGCTTATCCTTCCGTCCTCTCCGGCGGAGAGAAGCAGCGCGCTGCCATCGCCCGCGCGGTCATCGGCAAGCCTGAGCTGCTGCTCGCCGACGAGCCGACCGGCAACGTCGACCCGCAGATGGCGCGGCGCCTGCTGCGCCTCTTCATCGAGCTCAACCGCCTCGGCACATCGGTGCTGATCGCCACCCACGATCATCAACTCATGCGGCAGTTCAAGGCGCCGCGTCTGGAGCTGCACGACGGTCATGTCCGGATCGTATGACAGACCAACGGGCCGTCGGGATCCTGCCGCGCAAGGCAACTTCGATCTCTACGACACCGTGCTGACGGGCCCCTCCGGCCCCAGTGACCGCTATGGCTACGGCACCGAGCCAGCCAGCGCGCAGGAGGACACGCCCGCGCGCAAATTCGCACCACCCCGCGGACGCAAGCCGAAGGCGGAGCCGACCAGCACGCCCGTCGTACCGCCCGACTCCGTCACGGGCCGCTCGCTCACCCTTGTTATCTCGATCATGTGCTTCCTCGCCTGCCTCACCGTCGGCGCCGTCTACATGATCAACCAATCCGCCAGCGCCTGGCTGAAGGACATTGCCAGCGAAGTCACCGTCCAGGTCGAGCCGCGCGACGGCGTCGACATGGAAAAAACGCTGCGCGATGTAGAGACCTTCCTGCGCTCGAGCCGTGGTGTCACCCGCGCCAACGCCCTCAGCCTCGATACCTCCTCCAAGCTGCTCGAGCCCTGGCTCGGCCAGTCCGAGCTACTCGCAGCCCTGCCCGTTCCACGCCTCATCGCCGTCGAGATCGACCGTGATGCCCCGCCCGATATCGATGCCTTGCGCGCGGACCTGACGAAGAAATTCCCCGCCGCCACGTTGGATGATCATCGCCGCTGGCAACGCCAGATCCGCACGGTGACGCGCTCGTTCGCCCTCGGCGGCCTCGCTATCCTGATGCTGGTTGCCATCGCCTCGATTGCCATCATCGTCTCTGCGACACGCTCCGCCCTCGCCTCCAACCGCGAGATCGTCGAGGTGTTGCACTTCGTCGGTGCCACCGACCGCTACATCGCCCGCGAGTTTGAGCGCCACTTCCTGCGCCTCGGCATCCGCGCCGGCGTCGTCGGTGCCCTGTGCGCCATGGCCGTATTCCTCGGGATGCCTACGGTCATGCAGATGCTGGGTGGCGGACCATCGGCCGCGGCCGAAATGCACCGCCTGATCGGCTCCGGCGGCCTCGACGCGATGGGCTATGCCTTGCTCGGCGCAGTCGTTGTCACGATTTCCGCCCTGTGCATGCTCACATCGCGCTTCGGCGTGTTCCGCATCCTCAATTCGAAGGCCTGACCTTCGCGCCACACGGCCAGCATTTTCAGCGCTCTCCGCCCGGCTGCAGCGGCAGAAGAACCTGTGGCAACGCCGGTCAAATCGGCTAGTGTGAGCCGGAGAAGTCTGCCCTCCTCTTTGCGGCAGGGCCGAGGACGGACTTCCCAATCTGAGTCACTCTTGCCTGACGGGGCGGCCCGAGTGTCCTTCAGATTGTGAAATTCGCGCTGTATCTACCGCCAAGGTAACGGATTTCGCGGTCAGGACGCGAGTGAGCCCGAACGCCCCCGGCGACCGGGCAAACGACTGGGGACGAGAGTCTAGACGGCAGCCTTGCGATGAGAAGCTTGCGGCGAGCCATAATTCTCGGGTTGGGCGCAGCGGGATCGCTGCTTGTCCTCGGATTCTTCCTGTTCGCTTTCCTCGTCACCCGCACACCCGGCGACAACAACCCTCACGCCGACGGCATTGTCGTCCTTACCGGTGAGAGCCGGCGTATCGCCGAAGGCGCGCGCCTGCTCGACGAGGGCAGAGCCCAGCGTATGCTCATCTCCGGCGTGTACCATCGCACCGGCAAGAAGGAACTGATCGAGATCTCGGGATTGCCCGCCGACAAGTTCGACTGCTGCGTCGACATCGGCTATGCCGCCCTCGACACCATCGGCAACGCCAGCGAAACGCGCGATTGGGCCAAGTCCCGCGGCTACGGCAGCCTCATCGTCGTCACCGCCAGCTATCACATGCCACGCAGCCTGGCCGAGTTGTCTCTCGCCATGCCGGAAGCCGAGCTGATCCCGCATCCCATCGTGCCCGCGAGCTTCGCCCCGACCCATTGGTGGTTGAGTAGCGCCGCAACCCGCCGGCTGCTATCGGAGTACGTCAAGTACCTGCCGACCGTCGCCCACCTGACCATCGCCCGCATTTTGCATCCGCGGCCTCAAAGCTCGGTTGCCGAGATGCCGGAAGAAAAGTCAGCAACGCCGAAGATCTTCTGAGTACCGCCGTGCTGCTGCTCCGCTCGCTCCTTTTCGCGCTGCTGTTCTACCTTTCGACGGCGATCTTCGTTGTCGGCGGCTCGTTCCTGCTTTTCGGCCCCCGCCGTTGGGCCATGGCAGGCCTCAAAGCCCACGCCATCGTCTCGCTCTGGCTACTGCGCTGGATCGTCGGCACGCGCATGGAAGTCCGCGGGCGCGACAAGCTCCCCAAAGCACCCTACCTGGTCGCCTCGAAGCATCAGTCCGCCTGGGACACGTTCGCTCTCATTCCCATCTTCTCCGACCCAGCCATGGTCATGAAGTGGGAGCTGACGTTGATCCCGTTCTACGGCTGGTTTTCCCGCAAGTTCGAGCATGTGTTCGTCAAGCGCGAGCGCGGGCCGGTAGCCCTGCGCAACCTCGTGCGCGACGCCAAGGACCGCGCCGACGCCGGCCGCGAGATCGTCATCTTTCCTGAAGGCACGCGTCGCCCGCCCGGCGCCGAGCCCGATTATAAGTCTGGCGCCGTCGCGCTCTATGAGGGGCTGGAGCTTCCGTGCGTCCCCGTCGCCCTCAACTCCGGGCTCTACTGGCCGCGCCGCGTGCTGATGCGCTACCCCGGCACCATCATTGTCGAAATCCTCGACCCGCTGCCCGCCGGGCTCCCCCGCCGTGAGTTCAAGCGCGAGCTGGAGCAGCGCATCGAATCTGCGTCCAACCGCCTGATCCTCGAAGCCTCGCGTTCCGCGAACCCGCCGCCCATCTCCGCCGCAGCGCTCGAGCACGCCCGGCGCGCTGCGCTACCTGCCGGCTGATCGCCAAAGCAAGTCAGAGATCACTTCAACAAGACGAGTTTAAACGCTGAATTTTAACGGATTAATTAATTTAAACGGTTGCCCATTCATTTCGTAAAAATGTCGGCAACACGCCTTCCCAAAAAGTAAAAGCGCCGCCCTGACAGGCGGCGCATTCACTTCTAGCCCTGCAATTATGCGCAGATGCAGAAAACTGAATCTAATTCGACAACTACTTCTTTTTGGCAGGTGTCTTAGCCTTCGCAGCAGTCGCCTTGGCGGGCTTGGCCCGTTCAACGACGGCAGTCTTCGTCTTGGCGGAGGCAGGAGCAACGAATTTACCCGTAGAGCGGGCCTTTGGGGCGCTCTTGGTGGAAGCTTTGGCCATGTCGAACCTCATCGATCTGGATTTCGAACGCAAGCGTCGCAACCACGCGCAGACACATGAGCAGCACGAACCCGAAATGTGGTGCTGCGAATGCGGCTGTATCACATTCTATCAATGGTCGACGGGCGCTATTCAGTGTGCAGCTTGCAAAGTTGTGCAGAACGGTTTTGAGCTTCCCTTCCTGCCATCAAGGTGACACGCAGCGAAAAGACTGCCGTCCCGCTAGTCGAGCAGAACGCAAAGAGAATATAAGAAGAACATTTGATTGACATCAGCGCGCGTCCACCCCATATTCAGGGGCCTCATGCTGGGTGAGCGCTATGCCTGACACATCCGAGTTCAACGCACCGATTTCCCGCCAGATCTGGGACCTCAAGTATCGTTTTTGGGGTCCGGACGGCACTGCGATTGATTCGGATTTCGGCGCCACCGTCTGGCGCATAGCCCGCGCCGCGGCCGCAAATGAGAAGGGCGGCAAGCGGACCCGCGAGAAGTGGGCCGCGGCCTTTCACAGCGCCATCGCCGACTTTGGCTTCCTGCCCGCTGGACGCATCCTTGCCGGCGCCGGAACGGGCCGCGCGGTGACGCTCTTCAACTGCTTCGTCCTTGGCACCATTGAGGATGACCTTGGCGCTATCTTCAACGGCGTCAAAGACGCCGCGCTGACGATGCAACAGGGCGGCGGCATCGGCCACGACTTCTCCACCCTGCGCCCCAAGGGCGCGCGCGTCGCCTCCATCGGCGCCGACGCATCTGGCCCCGTCAGCTTCATGGACGTGTGGGACGCCATGTGCCGCACCATCATGTCGGCCGGCAGCCGACGCGGCGCCATGATGGGCACGCTGCGCTGCGACCACCCCGACATCGAAGCCTTCGTCGACGCCAAGTCCGATCCCGGCCGCCTGCGCAACTTCAACCTGTCCGTCCTGGTCACCGACGACTTCCTTGCCGCCGTGCGCGCCGACCAGCCCTGGAATTTGAAATTCGCAGGCAAGGTCTACCGCACCCTGCCGGCCCGCGCGCTTTGGGAGCGCATCATGCGCGCGACCTATGATTATGCCGAGCCCGGCGTCGTCTTCATCGACCGCATCAACGCCCGCAACAACCTCGCCTACTGCGAAGAAATCCACGCCACCAACCCTTGCGGCGAACAGCCGTTGCCCCCGTTCGGTGCCTGCCTGCTCGGCTCGATCAATCTCGCGCGCCTCATCGAAGCCCCGTTCACCAACGGCGCGCGCATTGATATGGCCAAGCTCGCCGAGCGCGTGAAGATTGCCGTTCGCTTCCTCGACAACGTCATCGACATCTCCAACTACCCGCTTCCCGCGCAACGGGCGGAGGCGCAGGCCAAGCGCCGTATCGGCCTCGGCATCACCGGGCTTGCCGACGCGCTCATCTTCTCCGGCGTGCGCTACGGCACGCCCGAGGCCGCCGCACTCGCCGCAACATGGATGGCAGCGATCCAGAACGCCGCGTATGCGGCAAGCGCGGAACTCGCCGCCGAGAAGGGCGCCTTCCCGCTCTTCGACGCCGAGAAGTTTCTCGCCAGTCCCAACGTTGCCCGCCTCGATGACAGCGTGCGCGCCGCGATCCGCAAGCATGGCATCCGCAACGGCTGCCTCACCTCCATCGCCCCCACCGGCACCATCTCGCTGTTGGCAGGCAACGTCTCGTCCGGCATCGAGCCAGTCTTCGACTACAGCTACACGCGGCGCCTGCTCGCCCGCGACGGCAGCACGCACGAGGAAACCGTCGAGGATTTCGCCCACGCCGCTTTCCGCCGCAGCTTCGGCCCGGCAGCCCCCCTGCCGGAAACGTTCGTGCGCACGGCCGACCTGACGCCAGCCGAGCATCTCGCCATGCAGGCCGCGCTACAGCCGTACGTCGACAGCGCCATCTCCAAGACGATCAACTGCCCCGAAGGCATCTCCTTCGACGACTTCAAGAACGTCTACCTCGAAGCACACGCGCTCGGCCTCAAAGGCTGCACCACGTTCCGGCCCAATCCCGTCACCGGCTCCGTGCTGCAATCAGTCCCCGAGCCGAAGCCCGCCGACGCGACACCGCCCGCGCTGGCAACCCCGCTCGTCACCGTCGCCACGGCCCCGCCCCCTGCGCCGACCGAGCGCGACGGCGTCGTCTACATGACGCAACCCTTAGAGCGCGAAGGCGTGCTCGCCGGCTTCACCTACAAGATCAAGTGGCCCGCCAGCGACCACGCCATCTACGTCACCATCAACGACATCGAGCAAGGCGGTCATGCCGGAGGCGTGCCTACGACACGACGCCGGCCGTTCGAAATCTTCATCAACACGCGCAATCTCGAGCACTACGCCTGGACGGTGGCGCTCACACGCATGATCAGCGCCGTGTTCCGCCGCGGCGGCGACGTGACCTTCGTCGCCGAAGAGCTGAAAGCAGTGTTCGACCCGCAGGGCGGCCACTGGATGTCCGGGCGATACGTGCCGAGCCTGCTCGCCGCCATCGGCGAGGTGATCGAAACGCACATGCGCCGCACAGGCTTCCTTTCGGCTGGAGAAGCGCAGCTCGAAATCGCACCAATGCAGCGACAGGACGACGCCGCGCACGCCGCGGATCGCTCGCGAGGCAGCACGCGCAGCGCCGCACGCCTCAAGCTCTGTCCACGCTGTTCATCGGCCGATTATGTCCAGCAGGAAGGCTGCTGGGTGTGCAACACCTGTGGATTTTCCCGCTGCGGGTGAGTTTTCCGCGAACCCTTTCAACGCCGAAACGGCGCGCGTTGCACGCGTGCGACAGGCCTCAACAATGCATTCACTTTGCCGCAAAAACACTGAGATGGAGCCACAATTCAGCTCGAAACAATGGGCAACGTTAAGCAATGGGGCATAGGCTGGCAAAAAACGATAAAGGTGTCGAACGTAGCGTAGGCCGCAAGGCCGCGAAGGGATCTGCAGTAATGGTCGCGCGTATCATCGAGCTCGCCGTGTATAGGGCGCAGCGCACCCTCGCCCACGAAGAGACGGCCCGCCGTGCAGCGCAAGCGCACGAGGCCACCCGTTTCCACTTCTGGACTGGCGCTTCCGGCAAGCGCTACGTCCACTCCGTCTATGATCTCGTCGAGTGCCCCCCACTCCCCGCAGCCAACTACGTGCTGGTGCGGCGCGACTCCAACGGTCGCCCGCACGCGCTCTCCATCGGCCGCGTCACCTCGAGCGTGCCCTCGCTCAACCTCGCCGAGCTGCGCCATCGCGGTGCCGAGCTTGGCGCCAACGAGGTCCACATCCATCTGCTCGCCGAGAACGCCAAGGTCGGCAAGCTGATCGAGTTCGATCTGCGCACCGGCCAGGTCGATACGGCCATGTCGCGCTTCGCCGGCCAGGCTCACTGAGCCTCAGCCCCGGCGACCGACCGGGGCTAATCCTCTTCCCGCGTCAGGATCGTGCGAAACGCGAAGCGATGCGCGTGCTGCGCATCGAGCGGCGGCGCCACCGCCGGCTGCCGCCCGAACACCCGCACCATCGCCGCTGCGCTCGCCCGCGTATGCCGGTCGCCGGGACCGCGCGCCGCGAGCGTCCCCACCACGGCCTGCAACCGCTCCAGCTCGCGCTCCCGGATGCCGAGCCGATTAAGGTGCGCCACCGTCGAAGCCAGATAATCGATGTTGTTTCCGGAGCGTCCGAGGCCACCGCGCACGAAATGCGCCTGCCGCGCCAGCGATAGCCGCCCCGCATAACTCGGGTGCGCGCGCTCGACCAGAAACGCCAGCGCCAAAACCTCGGCGTGGTCCCCTGACAGCAGCGTCACCGGCACCAGCGCTTCGCGATAGACGCTGCCCACCTGCTCGCGCTCGCGCAGATAGCGCAGTGTCTCGCGCGCATTGCCGGCTCCCACCTTGAACGCGATACCCTCGCACACACCGCCCCGGTCGAGCCCGAGCACCAGCCCCGGCCGCTTCGGCGAGCCGCGATGAAAACGCGAATAGATGCAGAAGCTGCGCCGCCAGCCGTCGAGGCGCGCATGATGCGTCTCCTCGGCCTCGAACCCCGGCCGCCACATCAACGACCCGTAGGCGAACACCCAAAGATCGCGCGCCCCGCCCATGGCTATTTTTTTGCCCCGCCTTCGGACTTCTCAGCGCTCGCAGTCGCACCGCGGCCGAAGTCGGGCGCCGACGTATCCTGCCCGGCCGCCACGATGCCGCGCCGGATCGCGCGCGCTTCGGCGAAGCGCCGATAGAGCGTCTCGCCGTCGTCGGCCTCGATTGCAGCTTTCAACTCGTCGAGATCGGCGGAGAACCGCCGCAGCATTTCCATCACGCCTTCCTTGTTGCCGAGGAAGATGTCGCGCCACATCGTCGGATCGGAGGCGGCGATACGCGTGAAGTCGCGAAATCCGCCAGCGGAGAACTTGATCACCTCTTTGTCGGTGACGCGCTCCAGGTGCTCGGCCGTGTTGACGATGTTGAAGGCGATGAGATGCGGCAGATGACTGGTGATCGCCAGCACCATGTCGTGGTGCTGCGGATCCATCACTTCGACCTTGGCACCCAGCGCTTCCCAGAACGCGCGCAGCTTTTCGACCGCCGCATCGTCGGCGCCTTTCTCCGGCGTCAGGATCGTCCAGCGCCCGTCGAACAACTCGGCAAATCCGGCTTCGGGACCCGACTGCTCCGTGCCCGCGATCGGATGCCCCGGCACGAAGTGCACGCCCTGCGGCACGTGCGGCGCCATATCCCGCACCACTTGCGCCTTCACCGAACCGACGTCGGTGAGGATCGCACCCGGCTTCAGATGCGGCGCGATCTCCGCCGTGATCGGCCCGCACGCGCCAACCGGCACGCTGAGGATGACGAGATCCGCGCCCGCAACAGCCTCGATCGCGCTGTCGTATCCCTTGCTGATCAGCCCCAGCTTCAGCGCCGTATCGACCGTCGACCGCGTGCGCGCGCTGCCGACGATCTCCTTCGCAAGACCGCCGCGCCGCGCCGCATGACTGATCGATGAGCCGATCAGACCGATGCCGATCAGCGCCACGCGTTCGAACATCGGCTGGCTCATGCCCCCCGCCCTCCAAGGAACGCCGACAGAGCATCGACGACAGCGCGGTTGTCGGCTTCCGTGCCGACGGTGATGCGCAGGCAGTCCGGCAGACCGTACGCGCCCACCTTGCGCACGATGATCGCCCGCTCCTTCAGGAACGCGTCCGCCGCATTCGCGGTCTTCCCGCCGTCCTTGGCAAAGTGCACCAGGATGAAATTGGCAACGCTCGGCGTCACCGTCAGCCCGAGCTTTTCCAGCTCGCCACTGAGCCAGGGTAGCCACCGCTCGTTGTGCAGCGCGGATGCTTCCTCGTGCGTCTTGTCGGCGATCGACGCCGCGCCCGCGGCCATCGCCGGCACCGAAATATTGAACGGGCCGCGACTGCGGTTCAGCACGTCCGCGACCTCTTCCGGGCAATACGCCCAGCCGAGCCGCAAGCCCGCGAGCCCATGGATCTTCGAGAACGTGCGCGTCATCACCGTGTTCGGCGTCGTCGCGACCAGCTCGATCCCGGCCTCGTAATCGTTGCGCCGGACATACTCCGCATAGGCCGCATCGAGCACCAGCAGCACGTTCGACGGCAGCTGCGCGCGCAGCGAGCGCACCTCATCGAACGAGATGTATGTCCCCGTCGGATTATTCGGGTTCGCGAGAAATACCATCTTGGTCCGCGGCGTGACGCGCTTCAGAATCTCGGCCGTATCGGTCTGATAGTTGGTCTCGGGCGCCACCACCGGCGTCGCTCCGTTCGCAAGCACGATGATGCGATAGAGCAAGAATCCGTGCTCGGTGAAAATCGCCTCATCGCCGGGGCCGAGGTAGGCGTGCGCCAGCATCGTCAGCAGCTCGTCCGAGCCCGCCCCGCACACGATGCGCGAAGGATTGAGGCCATAGCGCGCGGCAATCGCCGCCCGCAGCGCGCTCGCCGAGCCATCCGGATAGCGCTCCAGCTCCCCGATCGCCTCGCGCACGGCATCGAGCGCCTTCGGGCTCGGTCCCAGCGGCGTCTCGTTGGAGGACAGCTTGATCGGCTTCAGCCCCGCCGGCAGTTTGCTCTCGCCGGGAACGTAGGGATCGATGTCGAGGATGCCGGCTTTCGGCTGGGGAAGGGCGGTCGCCATGGGGCTTTTTTCCGGATGCGCAGGGCCTGACTTTATAAGGCGCGGCAGTGATACAGAGACGGGCCCCGGAACGCAAAGCCTAACGCCCCTTTGTCGATGGCCGCGCCGGCAGCCCATGCCGTTGGGCAGTACAGCTTGACCCACCACTTGACGTGGCCGCTTCCATGCCGATATTCGGATGCTGGAACTCGTGGTGATTTGGCCGGCCGGCTTGCAACCACGTTAAATAAGTCGCTAAAAAAGGCCGCGCGCACCCGGTTATGGATGAGCGGCCTTAAGGCCCGCGATCCGGCCGGGTTTTCTGTTTGTGCCCTCGCCTTATGCGTGGGCCAAGGAGCGCGCAACCGCAATGGCAGTGCACCCGACGATTGCCGACGTTGAACCCAACGCAGGGCACTCCTTGCGCCTCGTCGAGGCCAACAATCCATCGAGCAAGGTGCTTCGCCTTCCCGAGAACGAGCCGCTGCGACTCACCTGCGACCAGCTCCTCGCGCCCATCACCATTGCGTACGAGACCTATGGCGAGCTCAACGCCGACAAATCCAACGCCATCCTGATCTGCCACGCACTAACGCTCGACCAGTACGTCGCCAGCGAAAATCCCGTGACGAAGAAGCCCGGCTGGTGGAGCACCCTCGTCGGCCCCGGCAAGCCTATCGACACCAATCGCTTTTTCGTCATCTGCCCGAACATCCTCGGCGGTTGCATGGGCTCGACCGGTCCGGCCTCGATCGACCCCAAGACCGGCAAGCCTTACGGGCTGAGCTTCCCCGTCATCACCATCGGCGACATGGTCAACGCGCAGGTGCGCCTCATCGATCACCTCGGCATCGACCAGCTGTTCTGTGTCATCGGTGGCTCGATGGGCGGCATGCAGGTGCTGGAATGGGCCGCGAGCCACGCCGATCGCGTGTTCTCGGCCGTACCCATTGCCACTGCCGCCTGGCATTCCTCGCAGAACATTGCTTTCCACGAGGTCGGCCGTCAGGCCGTCATGGCCGACCCCGACTGGTGCGGCGGCGACTATCACAGCCACGGAAAGGTCCCGCGCAACGGCCTCTCCGTCGCGCGCATGGCCGCGCACATCACCTATCTGTCCGAGGACGCGCTGCACCGGAAGTTCGGCCGCAGCCTGCAGGAGCGCTCGAAGGTCACCTTCTCCTTCAACGCCGATTTCCAGATCGAGAGCTACCTGCGCCACCAGGGCTCGACCTTCGTCGACCGCTTCGACGCCAACAGCTACCTCTACATTACCCGTGCGATGGACTACTTCGACCTCGCCGCCGAGCGCGGTGACGTGCTCGCCAATGCCTTCCGCGGCACCAAGACCCGCTTCTGCGTCGTCTCCTTTACCTCCGATTGGCTCTATCCGACCCGGGAAAGCCGCGAGATCGTCCACGCCCTCAACGCCGTTGCCGCCAACGTCTCCTTCGTCGAAATCGACAGCAACAAGGGCCACGACGCCTTCTTGCTCGAGGAGCCTGAATTCTTCGCCACCGTGCACGGCTTCCTCAGCTCTGCCGGCACCAAGCGCGGCTTGAAAGTGTAGGACCCGATGCTGAAGCCCAATACCCCCCTTGCCGGACCGCACCGCGCCGACCACCTGTTCATCGCCGAAATGGTCGAGCCGGGCTCGCGCGTCCTCGACGTCGGCTGCGGCGACGGCGCCCTTCTGCAACTCCTGGCTGAATCCAAGAACACCGACGGCCGCGGCGTCGAGCTGTCGCGCGAGCGAGTGAACGCCTGTGTGATGCGTGGCCTGTCGGTCATTCAGGGGGACGCCGACCGCGATCTGGCCGATTACCCCGACCAGGCCTTCGACTATGCCATCCTCAGCCTCACCATCCAGGCCACCCGCTATCCCAAGACCGTTCTGGAGAATCTGCTGCGCATCGGCCGTCGGGCCATCGTTTCGTTCCCGAATTTCGGGCACTGGCGCGTAAGATTCGACCTGATGTTCACCGGCCGCATGCCGCGAACCGAAAGCCTGCCCGATTCCTGGTATGAGAGCCCGAACGGGCACCTGTGCACGATTAAGGACTTCGTCGATCTGGCCGCCGTCGTAGACGCCGAGGTCGAGGAGGCGGTCGCTTTCAACACCTCCGGCCAGAAACTGCCGATCCGCCATTCACTATCGTTGCAGAACCTTCTCGGCGAAAAGGCCGTGTTCCAGCTGCGCAAACGCCCTTCGCGCTAGTCTGGAAGCCCTCGATAAAACCTGCGCGGTTTCGCCATACCCTCAACGTTTCCGGCCCTTTCTTGACACCCTATGGGGCCGTCACTATGGTGCGCGCCGTTGATAAAACCTGCCGTTTTCGTAAGCCTCGAAAAGCGCAACAGGGCCGGTCAAAACCATGTCGTCCGCAGGGAATAACGATGCCCCGGGGCATGGCGAGCTTAGCCCCCAGGAGCGCGAGGCCTTCCGACAGCGATCAGAGGCGATCGGAAAGCGGCTCGATGCGGTGAAGACCCGCCGCGAGCCAGCGGAACGCTCGGCTGCCGGTGCGGTGAACGGCGCTGCCTTCGCGAAGGCGTTCCGCTTCGGCGCCGAGCTACTGGTCGGTGTTGGTGTCGGCGGGTTTATCGGGTGGGCGATCGATCGCCAACTCGGCACGGGGCCCTGGCTCCTGGTCTTGTTTGTCATGCTCGGCTTTGCCGCCGGTGTGACGAATGTGATCCGGTCGGCTCAGGAAGAACAGAGAAAGCAGCAAGCCGCACAGCTTGCATCGCCGTCCGTCAAAGATGACGACGACGAGGACGACAGGTAGGGGAGCTGACCTTGGCTGCAGAAGGCGCGCATGGAGCGGCACACGGCCCCATGCAACAGTTCGAGATCAAGCGGCTCATTCCCATTGAGCTGTTTGGCTACGACGTCTCGTTCACCAACGCTTCGCTCTTCATGGTGATCGCCCTGGCGGTCATTCCCCTCTTCTATCTCATCGCTATGAACCGCCGCGCCCTCGTCCCGGGCCGCCTGCAGTCCACGGCCGAGCTGAGCTACGAATTCATCGCCAACATGGTTCGCGACATCGTCGGCGAGAAGGGGATGAAGTACTTCCCCTGGATCTTCACGATCTTCATGTTCATCCTCGTGCTGAACCTTCTGGGCCTTCTGCCCTATTCGTTCACCGTCACGAGCCACATCATCGTCACCTTCGCCCTCGCGGCCATGGTCTGGCTGATCATCACCGCCATCGGCTTCATGAACCATGGTGTCGGCTTCCTGAAGCTGTTCGTGCCTGATGGCGTGCCGTGGTGGCTGCTGCCGATCATCGTCGTGATCGAGCTGATCTCCTACCTCATCCGCCCCATCAGCCACTCGGTCCGTCTGTTCGCCAACATGATGGCCGGGCATGCCATGCTGAAGGTCTTCGCCGGCTTTGTCGTCGGCCTCGGCGTCCTCGGCGGCTGGGCTCCGCTGGTGTTCCTTGTCGGCTTCACCGGCCTCGAGCTGGTCGTCGCCTTCCTGCAAGCCTTCATCTTCACGGTGCTGACCTGCATCTATCTCAACGATGCGGTGAACATGCACCACCACTAAACGCTATGAAGGTCGGGCTTGAGGCTTCGCTCCTGGTCCGGATTTCATCGTAACCAACAAAGTTCAAACCAAAACCCGAATGGAGACGACCACTATGGATCCTCAGGCAGCAAAGTTCATCGGCGCCGGCCTCGCCTGCTTCGCGCTCATCGGCGCCGGTGTCGGCATCGGCAACATCTTCGGCAACTACCTGTCGGGTGCGCTGCGCAATCCGTCGGCCGCTCCGGGCCAGTTCACCAACCTGCTGATCGGCTTCGCGCTTTGCGAAGCGACCGGTCTGTTCGGTCTGTTGATCGCGCTCATGATCCTGTTCGCCTAATCGGACAGGAACGCGACGGCGCGAGGAGGATACGATGATCGCAGCTATCTCAGCGTTGCTCGTGGCGGCAGCCGCCGCGGGTGCGCACGAGGAAAAGGCTGGGGGTCTGCCACAGCTAAACCCGGCAGACTTCGCCCCGCAGCTCGCATGGCTCGCGGTCACCTTCGTCCTGCTTTATCTGGTGCTGTCGCGGGTGACGCTCCCGCGCATCGGCGAAGTCCTCGAGGAACGTCGTGATCGCGTGCAGCGCGATCTCGATGCCGCCGAGCGCTTCAAGGGTGAGACGGACGCCGCCCTCGCCGCCTACGAGAAGGCCCTGAGCGATGCTCGCCAGAAGGCCTCCTCGATGGCGAAGGAGGTTCGTGATCGTCTCTCCGCGGACACCGAGAGCGAGCGCTCAAAAATCGAAGGCGAGCTGGCTACCAAGCTCGCCGATGCGGAAACCCGCATCGCCGCCACGAAGAACAAGGCTCTCGCCAGCGTCGATGAGATCGCTGCTGAGACCGCCAGCGCAGTGGTTGGTAAGCTGCTCGGCGAGGAAGTAAGCCCCGCCGAAGTCAAAAAAGCGATCCAACCAGCAGCCGAGTGAGGACGCGATGCATTTCGATCTGAGCGATCCCGCCTTCTGGGTGATGATCGCGTTCTTCGCCTTCGTTGCCATGATCCTCTACTACAAGGTCCCAGCCACGATCGGTAACGCGCTCGACAACCGCGCCGACGCGATCCGCCGTGAGCTCGACGAAGCCCGCCGTCTCCGCGACGAGGCCCAGTCGCTCTTGAACGACTACAAGCGCAAGAGCCGCGAAGCCGAGAACGAGGCCAAGGAAATCCTCGAGCAGGCCAAGCGCGAGGCCGAGGCGTTCACCGCCCAGACTCGCAAGGCGATGCAGGAGTCGGTTGAGCGCCGCACCAAGTCGGCCGAGGAGAAGATCGCCCGCGCCGAGGCACAGGCTCTCGCCGAGGTTCGCTCTTCTGCCGTCGACAGCGCCATCGCCGCCGCCGAGAAGATCCTGAAGAGCAAGGCTTCGCAGGCAGCAACCGCTGCTGGCCTCGTCGAGCAGAGCATCAAGGATTTGGCCGGCAAGCTGAACTAAAGCTTACGGGCAACCGAGACAACTTCGGGCACTACGCAACGCCCCGGCCAGCATCAGCTTGCCGGGGCGTTTTGCTGTTTGAGTACTGCAGCTCTATCCGTCTCCTTCCCGCACCTCGCATCTCGCGCCCTCGCTACTCGGCAGCCGCGTGTGTTGCGAAGCGGGTTTCTCAACGTCACCCCGACTCAGGTCGGGGCCTGCGCCAGCCCCAACACGCTCTTCTTGTGTGGTCGGGCGACGTTCTCGGCTGGTGGGAACCGCTTCTTCCGTTGCGATTGCGGCAACGTGACTGGGTCCCCGCCTTCGCCGGGATGACGGGGAGTGGGGGCGGACCAACGGCCCCGCGCTCCGATCGCCCGAGCGCCTACCAGCGAGCACGTGAATCGGCAGCGCGGAGGAACACCAGCGTATTCGACACCGCTGCAGCATGGCAGGCGAAGCCCACCATGCTCAGGCGCCAAAGGCGCCCGACGCGAGCGCCGGACATCCGCTTGCGCGACGACCGCCGCATGCAAAGCCTGTCACCGCTCGTGTCACTACGAAAAAACTTCTAACCCGCGCCCTGCGCGTTCTGGTCGAAGCCGACGAACACCTCGAACTCACCCGGGCGCGTGCCTTCGGGGATATCGAACGTGATCGAGCGCACCGTCGAGAAATAGGCGATCGGATTGTCCACCGCGACCGTCGCATCGACCGTCACAGTATCCCCCGTGATACGCGCCCGCTTCGCATCCGTGACGTTCACGGTGATGGGCAGACGCACCGTGCCGGCATGCCCGCGCGGCCCCAGCAGCACCCGGCCCGAGAACCCGTAGCGTACCGTCACGCGGCCAGGCTCGATCTGGCACTCGCGCGCCGTTTTGGTGATCTCGCCGCGATGCATGATGGCGAGGCCATCCCCGGCCCGTCCGTCCTCATAGATGGTCAGATGTCCGCCGTGCGGCGACACGGTGAGCCGCGGACAGCCCGCAGCCACCTCACCCACGGGCGCGCTCGGCCCTACGTCTTGCTTCGCTGCCGAAAGGAGCTGTTCTTCGCTGACACCCGGTGCCGGCGTCGACTGCGTCGACGAGCTGCCGAAGATGCCGCCACCGAGGCCTGATGTGATGGACGAAAGGCCACACCCGCTGATGACCAGCGTTAACATTCCGCAAGCGCATAAAGACGCGCTGAACCGCGCAACTGTGGTTGCCGAATCCCTCATCGTGCTGCGACTCGACCCCTCGCCGCCCCCTTTACCCGCGCCGGTCTCAAAGCCCCTAGGCCGACGGTGGAGGCTTCCTGTATTGTTGCCACTCAAGCCTAGCACCCCCAACCACCCCAACCAAGCGCCTTGCATCGCAGCGCACTTAGGTAGACAGAGAAAGCGATGTCCGCTCCCTCTAAAACCGCAATGCCCCAATCCCGGCCGCCGCTAACCATTTATCTGGCGGCACCGCGTGGATTCTGCGCCGGCGTAGACCGAGCCATCCAGATCGTAGAGCTGGCTTTGGCCAAGTACGGTGCTCCCGTCTACGTGCGGCACGAGATCGTGCACAATCGATTTGTCGTCGATTCCCTGCGGGCCAAAGGTGCCGTTTTTGTGGAGGAACTCGACGACATTCCAGACACCGACCAGCCCGTGATCTTTTCGGCACACGGGGTCGCGAAGTCGGTGCCGGCCGCCGCCAGGCACCGCAGGATGTTCGTCCTCGACGCAACCTGCCCCTTGGTGTCCAAAGTTCATATCGAAGCCGCCCGCCACCATGAGGAAGGCCTCGAAATCCTCCTCATCGGCCACGCCGGGCATCCCGAGGTCATCGGCACCATGGGCCAGCTTCCCGAAGGTGCGGTCAAACTCGTCGAAACCGCTGAGGACGCCGAGCGCATCGAGCCGCACGATCCCAAAAAGCTGTCCTTCGTCACTCAGACGACCCTATCGGTGGACGACACGGCCTCGATCGTCGCGGTGCTGCGCCGCCGCTTCCCCGACATCGTCGGGCCTCACAAGGAAGACATCTGCTACGCCACTACCAACCGCCAGGCCGCGGTCAAGGCAATTGCACCCAAAATCGGCTGCCTGCTGGTCGTTGGAAGCCCGCAAAGCTCCAATTCCCTGCGTCTGGTCGAAGTGGCTCAGCGCGCCGGTTGCGCCACAGCCCGGCTTATCGACGGCGCGCGCGATATCCCCTGGGGCGAAATCGAGAATATTGAGAGCGTCGGCATCACCGCCGGTGCGTCCGCGCCCGAAACGCTGGTCGAGCAGGTCATCGAAGCGTTCCGCGAGCGCTTCGACATCAAGCTGGAGACCGTCACGACGGCGCAGGAGCGCATCGCCTTCAACGTCCCGCGCGAGTTGCGTCCCACTCCTTCCTCCGCCGCCTAGCCCCAAAAAATCGAACGCAACCCATGGCCGTCTACACTGAAGTCAGTGACGAGGAGCTGGCGAGCTTCATCACCAGCTATGACCTGGGGGACCTGCTGTCCTTCAAGGGCATCGCCGAAGGCGTGGAGAACACGAACTATATCGTGCACACGTCAAAGGGGCCGTTCATCCTCACGCTCTACGAGAAGCGCGTCGAGGTTGCCGACCTGCCGTTCTATCTCGGCCTCATGGAGCATCTCGCCGCCCACGGTGTCTCCTGCCCCACGCCCGTGCGCAACGCGGCGGGTGAGAACCTCTCGACGCTCTCGGGGCGCCCCGCCGCGCTCGTCACCTTCCTCGAAGGCTTCTGGCCGCGCCGACCGACCCCCGATCACTGCGCCGCCGTAGGCCGCGCGATGGCAACGATGCATCTGGGCTGCGAGGGCTTCACCATGCGCCGCGCCAACGCCCTCGGCCTCGATGGCTGGCGCCCGCTTTACGACCGCTTCAAGCTGCGCGCCTCTGAGGTCAGCACCGACCTGTCTGGTCTCGTCGAAACCGAGCTGGCATTCCTCGAAGCCAACTGGCCGCGCGATCTGCCCGAAGGCATCATCCACGCCGACCTCTTCCCCGATAATGTCTTCTTCATCGGCGACGAGCTGAGCGGCCTCATCGATTTCTACTTCGCCTGCAACGACGCTTTCGCCTACGACGTCGCCGTCAGCCTCAATGCGTGGTGCTTCGAGAAGGATCTGTCCTTCAACATCACCAAGGGTCGTGCCTTCCTGCGCGGCTATGAGGAGGTACGCAAGCTGACCCCCACCGAACGCGCCGCTCTGCCGATCCTGGCGCGCGGAAGCGCCATGCGGTTCCTGCTGACGCGCGCCTATGACTGGCTGAACACGCCCAAGGACGCGCTCGTCACGCCGAAGAACCCGGCTGACTACATCCGCCGCTTGCGCTTCCACCAGGGCGTGCGCTCAATCGCCGACTACGGCCTCAACGGAACCGACAAATGAGCGACGAAACGCCGGTCATCATCTACACCGACGGCGCTTGCTCGGGAAATCCAGGGCCGGGCGGTTGGGGCGCGATCCTCACCTACGGCGACAAGTGCAAGGAAATCTCCGGCGGCGAGGCGCTCACCACCAACAACCGCATGGAGCTGATGGCCGCCATCTCCGCGCTCGAGGCCCTGAAGCGTCCGAGCCGCGTCGAGCTTCACACCGACAGCGTCTACGTGAAGAACGGCATCACCAGCTGGATTCACGGCTGGAAACGCAACGGCTGGCGTACCGCCGACAAGAAGCCGGTGAAGAACGCCGAGCTATGGCAGCGCCTGGATGAAGCCCGGCGCGTGCATGAAATCGACTGGCGATGGGTCAAAGGCCACGCCGGCCACCCCGAGAACGAGCGCGCAGATGAGCTCGCCCGCCTCGGCATGGAAGAATTTAAGCGCAGCAAGCGCGGCTGATCCACCTGATCTAAAGGGAAGGGGTCAAGCTGCACACCACCTCTCCCCGGCGGGGAGAGGTCGCGCTAAATGCTCGTTAGAGCATTGGCTGCGGATGAGGGGGCATAAATGCGCCCCATCTGTCATCCCGGACGCAGCGCATCGCGAGCAAGACCCAGAACCCAGCGCAAAACACGTCGAAGAACCCGCCTACAAGGTGTGATCGATGATCGAGCACAGCGTCTCCGCGCTCGACTTGTCGTGATTGGGTGGAATGTCTTCGACGTTGAGAGACTTCACCACACCGTCATCGACCAGCATCGAGTAGCGCTTCGAGCGCACACCGAAACCGCGGCTCGACAAATCGATATCGAGACCGACCTTCTTCGCGAACTCGGCACTGCCATCGGCCAGCATCAGGATCTTGCCTTCCGCGCCGGTGTCCTTCGCGAACTGCGTCAGCACGAAGATGTCGTTCACCGCCGTGCAAGCGATCGTGTCAATGCCCTTCGCCTTCAGTTCATCGACGCGTGCGACAAAACCTGGAACGTGCTGCTGTTGGCAGGTCGGCGTGAACGCTCCCGGCACCGCGAACATCGCCACCTTCTTGCCGGCGAAAATCTCTGCCGTCTTCTTTTCCGCTGGCCCTTCGCTCGTCATCACGACGAAACTCGCCTCCGGCAACTTGTCGCCAACCTTGATCGTCATCGCTCACCTTTGTCTTTCTGCTTTTGTGGATGTCCGTGACGCGCGACCGGCGCTCACTGCAATGGAAACTTTTCCTCGGACTGCCCTTTGTCCGAAACCACGGTCGCCGTCAGCTCTTTGCCCTTGAGCGCCGGGATGTCGACGTCGCGGCTGAGATCGACCTCGAACGTGACCAGGCCCTTGCCGTCATCGCTCGTTTTCTTCGGCAGCGGAACGTAGACGCCATCGGGTGCTTCCACGAACGCATCGACGTGCTCGGCTCCGCCCGGGAGCTCTACATCCAAGGTAATGTGCGGCTTGGGACCGCTCAGCTCCGCAGCAATCTTCTTCACGATCGGATCGGCCTCACGCCGCGCTTCCGATGGCGCCGGGATCTTTGTCATCGCATCGATCAATTCTTCTGACATCGGTGTTCCCGGCGGCAGCGTCAGCTCCAGCTTGGCCTGGGCGGGAATGCAGATGTCCTTGCAAACGCCGTAGTCGATGCCGAGTTGCACCTCGATCGGTTTCGCCGGGTCCTCAGCCTTCAAGCGCACCGGCAGCACGATGGTTCCCTTGTACCCGACGGTGTCGCCCGATGAATCGCTGAACCGTTTCGGAGCGGGATAGAGAATTTGCGTCGACGCGAGATTCTTCGAGCCCGACCAATCGAACGCCGGGGGTACGCCGCCCGCCTCGCCCGGTGTGCGCCAGTAGGTCTTCCATCCCTCCGGCAGCTCGATCTCGATCCCGATGAGGCTCGCACCGCCGATCAGCCGAACCCGCGAGCTGTGTCCATCGACCCAAGGCGACGCAATCTCTGCAGCAGCATTGCTCGCACGCAGGCCACCAAGGCACCCTAGTGCAGCGGTCAACACGATCAGAAGTCGGCGCATGAAAGAGTTACCTCTTGACTGCTATGTACGTCCGTCCGGAGCAGCGTTGTAGCGCCTCACCGGGCGCTCGCATACGCTGCTGTCCTAACAAATTAGCTGAACTGCCCAATATGCCGGCGCCCTCACGCCGCAATTGACCGCTTCACCACCGGCACGAGCCAAGCTAATCTTCCCCTATGAAGACCACACGCTCAGAGAATCACCCTTCTGCCGCCGAGGGATATCTCGACGGCCAGCTTCTGGTTGCCATGCCCGTCATGTCTGACCCGAGGTTTGCGCGTTCTGTCATCTACATGTGCGCGCACTCCGAGGAAGGCGCGATGGGCTTGATCATCAATCAGCGCGCCTCGCACATCTCGTTTCCCGATCTGCTCGAACGCCTCGACATCATCCCCGCCGACGGTGAAGGCGGCGGCGTCGACAGGATGTCTATTCATGTTGGCGGTCCGGTGGAAACAGGCCGCGGCTTCGTGCTGCACAGCGCCGACTACTTCGTCGATGAATCGACTCTGCCGATCGAGGACGGCGTTTGCCTCACCGCTACGATTGACATCCTAAAGGCCATCGCCTCCGGACACGGCCCCAACCGCGCGCTGCTCGCCCTCGGTTACGCCGGCTGGTCGCCCGGCCAGCTCGAAAGCGAGATACAGGCGAATGGCTGGCTCAACTGCCCTGCCGATCCTGATCTGATTTTCGACCCCGATCTCGAAGGCAAGTACGCCCGCGCCTTGGCAAAGATCGGCATCGATCCCTCGCACCTCGTCAGCGACGCCGGTCACGCCTGACCACCGCGCAACGCGCCGCGATCACCATGCGCGCGCTGCCCGCTGCTTAGCCTTCTTTACGCGGCTTGCCAGGTGGCGTTGCCCCCGCACCATGTTTCTCGAGCTCACGCTGGCCAGCGCCGTCGGCGGGCGGCGGCCACGGCACGCCTGCAAGCTTGGCGAGGCTTTCGGCCATCGCCGGAGGCAATCCAGAGAAATCAGGCTTGGCAGGCTTACCGCCATTGGCAATGCGGTTTGCTGCCGGACCGAGCCGCGGCTTCGCGGATTGGCCACCGCGCGGCGCATTCCGCACCGGCCGCGTCGTCGGCTCCTGTCGTGCAGCCTGCGATGGCGGCTCTTGGGGCGCTGCGTTGCGCCCGCCTGACGCGGCCATTCCTGACGAGGCCATTGGAGGCGGCGCCTCGCCAGCCTGCGGCGGCATCTGTTGGTGCCCCAAGTCGTGCGACAGCCCGTGCGGCAAGTCATGCGGCATGCCGCCGGGCAGGCCAGGCGGAGGCGGCATCGGCGGCCGCTGGTCGTCCGCGAAATCGTCGGGCAACGGCGGTGCGCCATTCATGGGCGGCATCATCGGTGGGCCGCCCTGATCGTGCATCGGCGCGGCCTGAGGCTCGAGCGGAGGCGGCGTGCTGAACTGCTCCATATGCTGAGGTGGCGGCACGCCGAAATCGGCCTGCTGCGGCCTGCCGTCGAACTCGAAGGAGGCAGGCTGCGCTGCAAACGACGCCTGCGGTTCGCCATCAGCCATATGATCGTGCATCGGCGGCGGCGCATGATGCGGCGGCGGCATTGGCAGATGCTCGCCCGTCTGATCGGCCATCATATGATCCGACATAGGCGGCAGCGAGAAATCGAGCCCAACCCCGTTTCCGTTAGGCGCTGACTGCAGCGGCGGCGGCGGACCGCCCGTTACAATGCGCGGCAACTGCAGTTGTCCGTTGCCATCTCCAACCGGCGGCGGCGTCATCCGCCCGAGCACGCCATTGCGCAACCGCGCGCGCACCGCGCTCTGCTGCGGCTGCACCGGCGCGGCGGGAGCATGCCCGTTCACATGCGGCGCCCCTTCCGGTGCGGCGGCACCATTCGTTGCCACCAACTCGTCGGCCGACTTCTTCGAACGCTTCGTCTTTGCCCGGAACAGACCGCGCGGCCGCAGCTTGTGCTCTGCCGTGCGCACCATCTTCAGAAGCTGCAGCACGTCGCGATCCGTCATCGGCTCGCCGTAGTAGAAGCCCTGCGCGTATTGGCAGTTGATCGACCGCAGGAACCCGACGTCCTCCGGAGACTCGACGCCCTCGGCCACGACGTTCTTCCCGAGCTCGTGCGCCAGCGCCACGATCGAGCGCACGATCGCCGACCCCGCGCCGCCACTTTCGCCGCTCGCCTGCACCAGTGCCCGGTCGATCTTGATCGTATCGAACGGGAACCGCTGCAGATAGGCGAGTGAGGAATAGCCCGTTCCGAAGTCGTCCAGCGCCAGCTCCGCACCTGCCCCGCGCAGCCACTCCAGTATCTCCGTCGCCTGCTCCGGATTCTCCATCACCAGGCTCTCGGTGATCTCCAGCCGCAGCGATCCCTTCGGCACGATGTTGCGTCCAAGGATGTGCCGGATCTCTTGGATCAGGTTCTGGCGGAATATCTGCCGGCTGGAAATGTTCACCGACACGAACAGCGGCCGCTCCTCGCGCGGCAACTCGCGCTGCCACCGCGCCGCCTCGTGCGCCGCGCGCAAAAGCACGTGCGATCCCAGACGCACGATGAGGTCCGACTGCTCGGCGATTGGAATGAACTCGACCGGGCTCATCAGGCCGCGCTTGGGATGCTCCCAGCGCACCAGCGCCTCGAAGCCGGCAAGCTCTTCGGTCGGCAGATAGATGATCGGCTGATAGAAAACTTTGATCTGGTTCTTCGCGAGCGCCTTGCGCAGGTCGCTCTCCATCGTCACCCGGTCATCGCGATCCGCGCGCATCTCAGGCCGGAAGATCTCGATCCGGTCCGCACCGCCGCGCTTGGCGCGGTACATCGCGATCTCGGCTTCCTTGTAGAGGTCGAGGTGGCTCGGCGTCTGTCCGTCATAAACTGCGATGCCGATCGAGCCGGTCAGCACGATCTCCTGGCCCGCGATCTTGATCGGCGCACGCAGCGAGCGGCGCACCCGCTCGGCAAGACCGGCAAGATCCTGCGGGCTCTGCTCCGACACCAAAAGAATCGCAAACTGATCGCCGCCCACGCGCGCCAGCGTATCCTGCGGCCCAAGGTGGCTTTGCAGGCGCCGCGCCACCGTCAGCAGCAGGCTGTCACCGACCACCAGCCCGAACGACACGTTCACGCTTTTGAACTTGTCGATATCGATGAAGATGACGCTCGGCCGCACGCCGTTCTCGCTGGCGGCGCGAGTGGCTGCCACGCCCAGCCGGTCCAGCAGCAATTCGCGGTTGGGCAGCCCCGTCAGACTGTCGTGCACGGCATCGTGCAGCAGCCGCTCATGCGCGCGCTTGGCGTCGGTCACGTCGCGCACCAGGCCGACGCAACGCATCGCCCGCGCATCCTCGTTCGGCACGCTGGCCGCTTCCAGCTCGAACCAGCGATAGCTGTTGTCCGTGTGGCGCATGCGGAACTCAGTGCGAATGCGCGCCCAGGTACGTTCCTGCACCGACCACAAGATCATGCGGAATCGTTCGCGATCCGCCGGATGCAGATGCTTGGCGAAGTCCTCGACCTTGGTGCACAGCTCGCCCGGATTGAGCCCCAGCGACGCCTCGATCGCCGGGCTCACCTTGATCTCGTCGCGCCGCGCGCTCCATTCCCACACCGCGGAACCCGCGCCGTCGACCGCCAGCGCCCGCAATTGCAGTTCGCTAGGCGCGGCGCCGAACAGCGGCTCCAGCGAGCGGAATGCGAACTGCGTCACCGTGAAGCCGATCAGGATGAGGATCAGCACCAGACCGGCTACGAGGCCCTGCACCGCGGCATCGCCCTGCAGCCGGCCCGTCAGCACCATGGCTGCGCCGAATATCCAGATCAGGAACGGGATCCACGGCGGGATCAGCGACAAAGCGCGATCCTGCCCGCGCAGCGCTAAGAACAGCGCGAACGCCCCGCCGACGCCACCGATTACCAGGAACGACATGCGGGCGAACGTCGACGCCAGCCGCGGGTCAATGACCGCCACCGCAACGAGCGTCAGCTGCGCAATGATCCACACCGTGAACAGCATGCGTATCAGGCCATGCCAGAACGCGATGCGCAGGAACACGGATATGAATATGACGAGACTTGCCGCCACCGCGGACTCGGCCGCCGCCCGGTAGACGGCATTGTCCTCCGGTTTGAGCTGGAACAGCTTATGGAAGAAGCCGAAGTCGACGCACAGGTAGGCGAGCACGCACCACGCGACCAGAGCCGCACTCGGGAAGATCGCCTTGTGGTTCGCCGCGAAAATTGCCGTGAGGAAGATCGCCAGAAGACCGGTCAAGCCGATCAGCACGCCGTTCATCAGCAGCCGGTCGCGCGAGTAGAGCTCGTACTCAACCGGCTTCCACAGATAGAGCCGCGCCAGCCGATCCGACGACAGCTCGACCACGTAGGTCACCGTCTGCCCCGGCTCGATCGTGATGCGGAAAATGTCGGCGCGATCACTTTTGATGCGCTCGGGCACGAAGCCCATCGACGGCGTCACCGCCTCGATGCGCTGCGCATCGAGGTCCGGCCATACGGCGCCCGAACCGACGATGCTGTAGCGCTGCGCGGTGAGCCAACGTTCGACCGGCTTGTCCGTCGGATTGGTGAGTGCAAACACCAGCCAGTTCGGACTGGTGCCAGCCGTTTTCGCCGTCACCGAGATACGGCCCGTCATGCCGTCGGCCGCCGGCGCCGTTTCAACCTGCAGACTATCGCCACGCGAATCGTAGAATTCGCCCAGCGTCGTCACCTCGACGCGATCCTGATCCGGCTCGATCACGATCGGCTTCAGGGCGAACGCGCGCCCGGGCAGAGCAACCAGCATCACCAGTATGGCGAGCAACAGATAGGCGCCGGCGCCAACGCGGGCACCGCGCACGAATCCGGTTCCTCGCCCACCAGCGATCATTCCGCAGAGACCTCCGCGTCGCCATCTCCGCGCACATCGCTGCTCAGCAGCGCATGCAGCAGATGATCCTCCCAGACGCCGTTGATCTTCAGCAGCTGGCGCGCAAAGCCCTCACGCCGGAAGCCGTTGCGCTCCAGCACGCGGATAGACGCGGCATTGCTCGGCATCGTCGCTGCTTCGACGCGATGCAGATGCAGCGTATCGAACGCAAAGGCGATCGCTGCCCGCACCGCCTCGGTCATGTAGCCGCGCCCCGTGTGAGGCTTGCCGATCCAATACCCGAGCACACTCGTCTGCGTGACGCCACGGCGCACGTTGGAGAGCGTCAGGCCGCCGATGAGGCGATCATCGGCCTCCGAGAAGATCAGATACGCATAGCCGAGGTCGTCGCGCGCCTCGCGCTGGTAGTGCCGCACGCGGCGGCGGTAAGCCCCGCGCGATAGCTCATCGCGCTGCCATTGCGGCTCCCACGGCGTCAGGTGATCCCGGCTCATGGCGCGTAGCTCGGCCCAGTCCGCGTAATCGCCGAGCATCGGCGCGCGCAGCCATACGCTGCGCCCGCGCAGAATCATCGAGTTCTCAAACCCGGACGAGGATCGAAGGAATGCCATCGGCCGCTGTCCCCCGGGGCGCTAGTTGCGGATCAACTCCGCGGCCCGCTCTGCAAACTTGCGCGAGCGCCGCCCGCTGCCAACCACCGAGACCGAAACACCACCATCGATGAGTTCGGCCGCAAAATCACGCACATTATCGGCCGTCACCGCATCGACCTTTTCCATCAGTTCGTCGTTTTCGAGCACCCGGTTGTGCGTCAGTACGTTGCGCGCCAGTTGCTCGGCCCGCGCCGAGCTGCTCTCCAAGCTCATCAACAGCCCAGCTTTGAGCTGCGCCTTCGAACGGGCAAGTTCCGCAGCATCCGGCAGAGTTTCCGCAGCGCGCTTCAACTCCCCCCCGATGACGTCGATGAGTTGCCCCATCAATGCAGCTCCAGTTGCCGCGTGAATTCCGAACAATCCCGCATCACGCAACCCCCAGGCCGTCGAATAGATCGCGTAGCAGAGCCCTCGTTTCTCGCGCACCTCCTGAAACAGTCGCGACGACATGCCCCCGCCGAACAGCCCGGAAAACACCTGAGCGGCGAAAAAGGCATCGCTCCTGTAGGAGGGACTGGCGAACCCGATCAGTAGATGGCTCTGCTCGAATGGCTTCTCTGAAACGCGCACTCCCCCGACGTACTTGGCCGCCCGTTCTCCGGTTGTTCGCTTGTCGTCAGTCAGCCCTCCGAATAGGGCTTCAGCGTGGCGGACCACCTTTTCGTGGCGGATAGCGCCGGCCGCCGCAATCACCATGTTTCCCGGCCCATAGCGGCGCCCGAGGAAGCGCTTCAAATCACCCGAGCTGAACGCCGAGACACTCTTCGGCGTCCCGAGAATCGGACGCCCCACAGCCTGCAGTGGAAAAGCCGCGTCGTGCAGCAGGTCGTAGCCGATGTCATCGGGGCTATCGAGCGTGGAGGCGATCTCCTGCAGGATCACCTGCCGCTCCCCTTCCAGCTCCGGCCGCCCGAACGCCGAGTTCTGCAGGATGTCGGCGATCAGCTCCAGCGCGACGCCTTCATCGCCCTTCAGCACCCGCGCGTAATAGGCAGTCGACTCCATGCTGGTGGCGGCGTTGAGATCACCGCCGACGCCTTCGATCTCCTCGGCGATCTGCTGCGCCGTACGCCGCCGCGTGCCCTTGAAGGCCATGTGCTCGAGGAAATGCGAGATACCGTGCTCGCGATCCGTCTCGTGACGCGCCCCGGCGCCGACCCACAACCCCAGCGAAACCGTCTCCAGGTGGGGCATATTATCGGTCACCACCCTGAGGCCATTGCGAAGTTTCGTCAGCTTCACCGCCATTGGCGCTGCTCCAGTACGGCGCGCGTCAGCGCTTCCACATGCCCTTCCGCAACACCGATATCGTTGTCGATGGTGGTGAAGCGCTCTTCCGCGGTCATTAGGTCGGAAAGCCGTTCCGGCAGCGGTGGCCGCGCACCCGTGATCGCCTCCATCGCATCGGGGAACTTCGCCGGATGCGCCGTCGACAAGATGACCTGCGGAACGCGCCCCGAGGGCCCAAGCTCCCGCTCCGCCGCAACGATCGCGCATGCGGTATGCGGGTCGGCGAGATATCCGCTTTCACCAGCCGTGCGCCGGATCGCTTCCACAACGTCCGCTTCGCTCGCCGCTGCTGCTGCAAAGTCCCGCCGCATTGCCTCGCTCAGCGGACCGAGATCGAAGCTCTTCGTCTCTCGCAACGCGCTCATTTTCGCGCGGATCAGTGGCGCATCCCGCCCGGAAGCCTCGAACAGATAGCGCTCGAAGTTCGACGAAATCTGAATGTCCATCGACGGCGAGCTGGTCGCCACCACCTCGCGCATCTCATAGCTGCCCTCGTGCAGCGTACGCGGCAAGATGTCGTTGACGTTGGACGCGATCACCAGCTTGTCGATCGGCAGCCCCATGCGCTTTGCCACGTAACCGGCGAAAATGTCGCCGAAATTGCCCGTCGGCACGACGAACGACACTGCCCGGTATGGCGCACCGAGCGCCACCGCGGCGACGAAGTAGTACGTCACCTGCCCGGCAATACGCGCCCAATTGATCGAGTTGACACCCGCCAGCGCCACGCGATCGCGGAACCCGTGATCGTTGAACATCGCCTTCACGAGCGCCTGGCAGTCATCGAAGTTGCCGCGCACCGAGATGGCGTGCACGTTGTCTTCTCTCGGCGTTGTCATCATCCGCCGCTGCACGTCCGAAACACGCCCCTCCGGGAATAGGATGGCGATGTCGACATGCGGCGAGCCGCGGAATGCTTCGATTGCGGCGCCACCCGTGTCGCCGGACGTCGCCCCCACGATCGTCGCCCGCGCATTGCGCGCCGCCAGCACGCGGTCCATCAGCCGCGCCAGCAACTGCATCGCCACGTCCTTGAAAGCCAGCGTCGGCCCGTGGAACAACTCCAGCACCCAGCGGTTGGTCCCGATCTGCGCCAGCGGCGTCACCGCGACATGATCGAAGGGGGCATAGGCCGCGCGGGTCATCGCCAGCAGCTCTTCACGCGAGATGGCTCCCCCCGTGAACGGGTGGATCACCTCGACCGCCACCTCGGCGAACGGCTTTCCAGCCAGCGCCGCGATCGTCTCGTGCGACAGGGTCGGCCACGTCTCGGGGACGTACAGCCCCCCGTCCCTGGCCAGCCCAGCGAGGACCACGTCCTCAAAGCCCAGTGGAGGCGCTTCACCTCGGGTCGAGATGTAGTTCAAATCCGAAAGTCTCCGTGCGAGATGACGCGTCCGCGCCCTTACGCAATGATCGAGCAATTCGCCGTTATCTTCAAACGGTGGCCACTGCCCTACGCTCAGGCCCAACCACTCTAGCAAGGCTTTGATTCGGTTGTGATTTTATCGTCCGCCATGATTGCGACGCCGGCCCCGGCATTTCCGAGGCCTCTGGCGAGCCTTGCTGGCGGACAGTAGTGCCGCGGCAAGGCGCCTACAAGCGATCCGCACGCCGCTGCGACGCACGGCCGGCTTCACCTGGGGCGAGCAGACGTCCGAGGGTTAATCACGCATCGACGTCTCTGTGCCGCCGGCCCCCCCGCCAGCCCCCTGGCCGTTGCGTGCCGGGGCGGTCCGCGAAATCGCGAATGCAACGAACACGGCAATCAGCGCCACCGCCAGCCCATACCATGTCAGCGCATATTCGAGGTGCCGGTTGGGAAGCGTCAGCCGCGTCACACCGCCGTGCGGCCAGCCGCCCGGAGGCGCAGGATCGGCCTCCGCGTCGACGTAGAAGCGATGCACTGTCTTGCTGCCCGGCCCTGCCGTCGCGGCCGCCATTCCCTCGATGTCGCGCCAATACCAGATGTTGCGCGTCTGGTCGTTGCTAGGAATGAACATGCCTTGCTGATCGGGGTGCCGCGTCAGACCGGTGATGCTCACCTCACCCGATACCTGCCCGGCCGCCCGCCGAGCGGGATCCTTGAGGTCGTTGGGCACGAACCCGCGGTTGACCAGCACCACGCCATCCCCCGTCACCACCAGCGGCGTGATGACGTGAAATCCCGGCGCGCCAGCCTCATCGAGCGCGTAAAGGTGGATTTCCTTGGCATGGTCGAACCGACCGGAAACGGCGACCCGCGTATATTCGACGTCCTCGCCGCGCGCCGCACGCGCCTCCACGTCCGCAAGCGCCACGGGTGCCGCATGGGCCCGCTCATGGATGGCCGTGACCAGCCCTTCCTTCCACGCCAGCCGCTGCATCTGCCACGTGCCCAGCGCTATGAGGCCGGCCATGCCAACGAGCACGGCCAGCGCCGGCCACAGCAAGCGTCTTTCCTGTAATGCTTTGAGCACGTCTAGAAGTGCCAGAATGCCGGCGGCGCCGGCCGATGCCGAGATTCAATCATGCTTGAAGCGGCCTTCCTCTGCCTTGTTCCGGTATTGCAGGACGATGAGTGTCGCCTTGAGGAAACGCAACAGCGCCAGCGCGATCAGCGGAGTACCGAGCCCCCATAGGACCATGTGCACCCACACCGGCGGCTCGAACGTAAATTCTACATAGAGCGCCAGGCCGCACACGAGGAAGCCCAGAATAAAGATGCCGAACACCGCCGGGCCGTCGCCGGTGTCGATGAAGCGATAATTGAGATCGCACTTACCGCACTTGTCTCGCAATTCGAGCACATTTTTGAACAGCGGAGCCTCCCCGCATCGCGGACAGCGCGCCAAGACTGCAGCGTAGAAAGGTGAGACAGGCCGGGGCTCGGACACGCAAGGCTCCGTTGCGGTGATTTCGCTTCCACAATAGCACAGGGCGGCCGATGGGCCGCCCTGACAAGTGATCAGTTTAAAACTTCTAGCCGATCAGTGACCGGCGCCGCCCGGGTTCGGACCGGCACCCCACACGTAGATGGCCGCGAACAGGAACAACCAGACCACGTCGACGAAGTGCCAGTACCAGGCAGCCGCCTCGAAGCCGAAATGCGCTTTCGGCGTGAATGCCCCGCGCAGAGCGCGGATGAGGCACACGAGGAGGAAGACCGTACCGATGATCACGTGCGCGCCGTGGAAGCCGGTCGCCATGAAGAAGGTGGCGCCGTAGATGTGGCCGGCATAGCTGAAGGCAGCGTGCTGGTACTCGTAAGCCTGGAAGTACGAGAACGTCATGCCGAGCAGCACGGTAAGCACGAGACCCCAGATAAGACCGCGACGGTCGTTCTTAAGCAGCGCGTGATGCGCCCACGTCACCGTCACGCCCGACGTCAGCAGGATCAGCGTGTTGAGCAGCGGAATGCCCCACGGATCGAACGTATGCTGGAAGATGCCCGGGGTCGGAGCGCCCGTTGCAGGCACCGTCACACCCGTTCCTTCAGCGGGAACCGGAGGCCACACGCCGCCCAGAAGCTGATCGCGCGAGACCTGACCGACGACGTCAGTGCTGTTCAGCAGGTCATGGATGCTCTTGGGGAACAAGGCGACGTCGAAGTAAGCCCAGAACCACGCGACGAAGAACATCACTTCTGAAGCGATGAACAGGATCATGCCGTAGCGGAAGTGCAGCTGCACGACCGGCGTATGATCGCCGTGCTGCCCCTCGCGGATGACATCGCGCCACCAGCAGAATGCGCTGGCGATGACGCCCGCGGCGCCGACTGCGAACACCCACGGTCCGGACAAGCCGAACACGCCTGCGCCGCCGTCCTGCGAGCGCATCCAGACGATCGCGCCGAGCATCATGATGAACGCTGACAGCGACGAGGTCAGCGGCCAGGGGCTCGGATTTACTAGGTGGTAGTCGTGGTGTTTGGCATGCGAAGCGGCCATTTCGTCTTCTCCCGTGGTCCCCGTTGGTGCTCCCGATCCCTGCTCTTTTCTTTGGCTTCAGCCCGCGTGGGTCTCTGCCTCGCCTTGCGCCTCAAGGACCGGTCCCTCGGCGCTTCAGCGTTTATTCTCTGGCTATCTCATCCGCCTTTACCCGCGCCAACGACCGAGGCCTGCCCTTCGACTTTCTTGGGCTCGGCAACGGGATAGAACGAATAGGAAAGCGTCAGCTCTGGCAGTGTCGCGGTCTCTTCGTCGGTGACGAACGATGGATCGACGAAAAACGAAACCGGCATCTCGACGGACTGCCCCGGCTCGAGACGCTGCTCTGTGAAGCAGAAGCACTGGACCTTGTTGAAGTGCGGTCCCGCCGCATCCGGCGTCACGTTGAATACCGCGGTGCCGACGGTCGTTTTGTCGGACGTGTTCGTCGCCCGGTAGAAGGCGAGCGTGTTCTCGCCCACCTTCACGTCGAGCGAAGCCTGCACCGGCTCGAACTTCCATGGCAGGTTGGCGGCAACGTTGGCGTCGAAGTGCACTTTGACGACGCGGTCCAGCACCACATCGGAAGCTTTCTCGGCGCGCTGCGTGGTGCCCTGGTATCCCGTCACCTGGCAATACAGCCGGTAGAGCGGAACAGCAGCGAACGACAGCCCGGCCATGCCCAGCACGAGGCCGCCGCAGATCAGCGCGACAACGCCGTGCCGCACGCTCTGCTTTCTGCCAGTCTGGTTGCCCGGTGTGGTCATCGCTTGGTCCTACGCATCCTCTCAGTAAGGCCTGTTGAACACGTTGCCGCCGAGGCGAACGATGGTGGCCGCATAGAACAGTGCGACCAGCGCGCCCAGCGCCAGCGCGATCGCCAGCGAGCGCATACGTTGCCGTCTCAGGCGCTCTTTTTCTTCCTCGTTCATTCCGCTCATCACCGATGCCACTGTCGTATCCTCACGCCATCAGTCTACTGACAGCGTGCTCGCCAAGCATCACCGCAAAGAGCAGGAAAAGATAGAGAATTGAGAACCCAAACAGCTTCTTGGCTGCTGCGTCCGCCTCGCGACCTTCCGTGATCTTCCGCACCTTCCAGGCAAGGTACAGGAACACGCCGCCCAGCATCACCGAGGTCACGGCGTAGACAGGGCCCGCAAGGCCGATCACCGACGGCAGTGCCGCGGTCGGGACCAGCAGCAGCGAATAAAGCCAGATCTGCCGCCGTGTCTCGATCGGCCCGGCCACGACTGGCAGCATCGGCACGCCGACGCGCTCGTAATCGCGGCACCGATAGAGCGCCAGCGCCCAGAAGTGCGGCGGCGTCCACATGAAGATGATGAGGAACATCAGCACGCTTTCGATGCTGACGTTTCCGGTCACCGCTGCCCAGCCGATCATCGGAGGGAACGAGCCGGCGGCACCACCGATCACGATGTTCTGTGGCGTGCGCCGCTTCAGCCACATCGTATAAATGAAGAGATAAAAGCCGATCGTGATGGCGAGCAGCGCGCCCGCCGTCCAGTTGACCAGCACCCCGAGCGTCAGCACCGAGAATACAGACAGCACCGAGCCGAAGCTCAGCGCCTCGTCTGGCGTCATGCGTCCGCGCGGAATGGGCCGAGCCGCCGTCCGCGCCATGCGCGCGTCGATGTCGGCGTCGTACCACATGTTGAGTGCGCCCGCGGCGCCGGCGCCGATCGCGATCGCCGCGAGCGCGATGATCGCGAGCACCGGATGGATCGCCCCCGGTGCCGCCACCATGCCCGTGATCGCGGTGAACACCACCAGCGACATCACGCGCGGCTTCAGCAGCTGAACGAAATCTCCCACGCTCGCGCCGCCGCTAACCGGCGCAAGGTGTCCAACGTTGCTCTGTAGTGGCGTCCCTGGCATCCCACTCCACCCCATGTTGGCCGCGCATCGGCCCGCCAATTGGCAAGGTCCTGCTTGGCCTTGTCGCCTCTTCAGCAAGCCCTTTGCGGGTCGAGCCGAGCGCAGTCTTTTTTAGTTGGGACAGCGGGCGAGAAACTCGCCCGCTGCCGATCGTCAAACGCGCGCTCAGTGATGCTCGGTAGCTTCAATGCGCGGCAGTGTCTCGAAGGAGTGGAAGGCCGGCGGAGACGGCAGCGTCCATTCCAGCGTGGTGGCGCCAGGTCCCCACGGGTTGGAAGCAGCAGCCTTGCGGGTCACGAAGGCAACCAGCACACCCAGCAGGAACACCAGCGTACCCAGGGCCGTGATGTAGGCGCCGATCGACGAGATGCCGTTCCAGAACGCGAAGGCGTCCGGATAGTCGACGTAGCGGCGCGGCATGCCCGACAGGCCGAGGAAGTGCTGCGGGAAGAACAGAATGTTGGCACCGATGAAGGTGAGCCAGAAGTGCAGCTTGCCGAGAGTCTCGTTGTACATGTAGCCCGACATCTTCGGGAACCAGTAGTACCAGGCCGCGAAGATCGCGAACACGGCACCCAGCGACAGCACGTAATGGAAGTGCGCCACCACGTAGTAGGTGTCGTGCAGCGCGCGATCGACGCCGGCGTTCGACAGCATGACGCCCGTGACGCCGCCGACCGTGAACAGGAAGATGAAGCCCAGCGCCCAGATCATCGGCAGGCGGAACTGGATCGACCCACCCCACATCGTCGCAATCCACGAGAAGATCTTCACGCCCGTGGGCACCGCGATCACCATCGTGGCGAACACGAAGTAGGCCTGCGTGTTCACGCTGATGCCGGCGGCGTACATGTGGTGAGCCCACACGATGAAGCCGACGAGACCGATGGCGACCATCGCGTACGCCATGCCGAGGTAACCGAACACCGGCTTGCGCGAGAAGGTCGACACGATGTGGCTGATGATACCGAAGCCCGGCAGAATGAGAATGTAGACCTCGGGGTGACCGAAGAACCAGAACAGATGCTGGTACAGCAGGGGGTCACCGCCGCCCTGCGGGTTGAAGAACGAGGTGCCGAAGTTGCGGTCCGTCAGCAGCATCGTGATGGCACCGGCAAGAACCGGCAGCGACAGCAGCAGCAGGAACGCCGTCACCAGCACCGACCACACGAACAGCGGCATCTTGTGCAGGGTCATGCCCGGCGCGCGCATGTTGAAGATGGTGGTGATGAAGTTGATCGCGCCGAGGATCGACGAAGCACCAGCGATGTGCAGCGCCAGAATGGCGAAGTCCATGGCCGGACCCGGATGGCCGGAGGTCGACAGCGGAGCATAGGCCGTCCAGCCCGTGCCAGCGCCGAGACCGCCTGGCGGCCCTTCGACGAACAGCGACATCAGCAAGAGACCGAGCGCCGCCGGCAGCAGCCAGAACGAGATGTTGTTCATGCGCGGGAACGCCATGTCCGGCGCACCGATCATCAACGGCACGAACCAGTTGCCGTAACCGCCGATCATGGCCGGCATGACCATGAAGAACACCATGATGAGGCCGTGGCCGGTGACGAACACGTTGAACGCGTGACCGTCAGCGAAGTACTGCAGGCCCGGCTCCTGAAGCTCCAATCGCATGGCGACCGACAAGGCGCCACCGATGAGACCGGCGATGATTGCGAATATCAGGTACATCGTCCCGATATCCTTGTGGTTCGTCGAGAACAGCCAGCGACGCAAACCCGTTGGGGTGTGGTCGTGGTCATGTGCGGCTGTGGCGGTGCTTCCCATGGTACGTTTCGCCCTTAAGATCGTGTTTTGTTGACGGGCATTGCCCGAAGCTCATCTGATATCCGCAGCGGTATTACTTGGCCGGCGCGGCGCTCTCGTTCTTCGCGAACTGGCGCACGCCGGACTGCTGCAGCGCAGCCTCGTGAATGACGCCCCTGGCCTTTTCCAGGACGTCCTTCTTCTGCTTCAGGAGCTCTTTGCGCTTGGCCTTGTCCTTCTCGGCGCTGGCCGCCTTGCCGATTTCGATCGCCTGCTTCTGCAGGTCGACCCAGGAGTTGAAGACCTCTTCCTTCACGACGCGCACGGCGATGGGCATGAACGCATGGTCCTTACCGCACAGCTCCGAGCACTGGCCGTAGAACACGCCTTCGACGGTGGGCTTGAACCAGGTGGAGGTGATGCGTCCGGGCACGGCGTCGACCTTCGAGCCGAACGACGGGACGGTCCAGTCATGGATGACGCCGTCGGGAGCAGCGGTGATGAGGGTGTTCACCACCTTGTTCACCGGCACGATCACTTCGTTGTCGACAGCGAGGTTGCGCGGCGCGTCGATCTTCTGGGCGATCAACTCTTCGCGGCTCGCGTCGTCGAGCATGCGCGTTTCGAACGAGATGCCGAGTTCAGGGTAGGCGTGCTCCCAGTACCACTGATACCCGGTGGCCTTCAGGGTGAGGTCGGCTTTCGGGTAGCTGTACTGCAGGTGCAGCAGCCGGAAAGAAGGGATGGCGATCGCAACGAGGACGAGGATCGGGATGACCGTCCAAGCTACCTCGAGCGCAGTGTTGTGCGTAACGCTGGAGGGGGTCGGATTGGACCGCTCATTGAAGCGGTACATCACGTAGAGCAGCAGCAGCATCACGAAAACTGTGATGGCTACGATGATGATGTTCACGAAATTATAGAACTCGTGGATGCTTTCGGCGACCGGCGTCGCGGCGCCCTGCATCCCCATTTCGCCGGATGAGGGCTGCCCCATACCGGCCCACGCAAGCGATCCGAGCAACAGCATCGCCACTGCTGCGGCAGGCGCCGAGCAAAGCAGTCGTCTCAACATTCATCCGCTCCCAAGTGCTGCTCGGCCGGTGGCCGAGAACCTCCCCAATGCCAGGCGCTGCCCTCTCCGTAGCAGTTCGCCCGCGACAATCGCGCCGGACAAATCTCCGGACGCAGGACGCACGTCCCCTCGTCAACTAGAAGCACAAACGTTTTCCATGGCTCAAGTCAAGCTTGATGCGGCATTTGCACGCGTTGTCGCATTGCAAAATTTTCTCCCCGCATCAAAAGGTTCTGACCTGCATCAGCTACAAACTTTGGCCCGAATCCCGGGACACCTAGAGCCTCGGCAATTTCCGCCGACGATCTTCAGGAGCTTCACGTGCACAACAACACCTTGGCTGCCGGCAGCGTTTGCCGCAGCGCGTCACGGATTGGCGCGGGTAGCACGTGGCGCACAGCGCGCTGGACCGTTGCTCTTTTCCTCACGGTGTTCTTCGCAGCACTGCCCGCCGCAGCACAGGAGGGCACGGTCAAGGCCCAGCACGGCGACTGGCAGATCGTCTGCAAGGATCCCCCGCCCGGCGCCAAGAACGAGGTTTGCGCGCTGGTTCAGAGCGTGACGGCCGAGGACAAGGACAACATTGGCCTCACCGTCTACTTTCAAAAATTCTCAAATGGGACGCGCGTCCTGCGGGTGTTCGCGCCGCTCGGCATTCTCCTGCCGCCGGGGCTCGGCTTGAAGATCGACGACAAAGACGTTGGCCACGCACCGTTTCTGCGCTGCCATTCTTTCGCGTGTTATGCGCAGGTCGTCGTCGAGGATCCACTCGTTGAGCAATTGAAGAGCGGCAAGACCGCCATCTTCATCATCTTCCAGGCTGAAGAAGCTGGAATCGGAATTCCAATTTCGCTGAAGGGCTTCAAAGAAGCGCTCGCGGAACTGAAATAAACCGCAGTACCAGGCTCGTTTCGACAGCGAGCTTTCCCCGCCGGGGCCGTCGGCCCCAGCCCTTACGCAAAACACTGAAATCGCAAACGCTGCTACGCCGCCTTGCGTTCGCGAGATCGCGAAGGCGTTGCTGCCGGTTCCGGCGTATCCGGGAAGGCAATGTAATCGCGCGCATTGCGAACGTCTTCAGACACCATCGCCGCGAGATTTGGCAGCGAGCAGGCTGCCATCGCGTTCGTTACGCGTCCGGCGCTTTCCGTATAGTCCTGATAGGCCGCTTGCCAGAACTGCACTTGCGCGTTGAAGAGATCCTGCGGCGTCCGGCACTGCGCGACGCGTGCGGGGATCTGCATATACGCCTGTGCCCGCCGGTTTAAGAAACCAAGCATCTCAAGCTGCGTGCGAGCGACGCCCTTGAGCAGCGGATCGTAAGCGTGCCCGAAAGCATCGAGACCGCCAAAATAGAATTGGAAAGCAGATTGCGTAGGTGATTTGCCGTTCACCTGAGAATTCGGCGCGTGCGCAACCATCGTGCGTCCTCCCTTTTGGACGGCCCTGATTGCGGCGGGAGAGCCAGGCTGTAGGCCGTCTCCGTTGAGGGTTTGAACCAACCCTACGAAAATTATCTTAGCAGGCGCTACCGGCGCCAGAATGACAGAAATCAAACTCGTACACAGGCGCGAATCACCCCCATCGCGCAATCGTTATCGGTCCCGCGGCGGCGAACGCCCGTCAAAACAATCGCACAGCATCCACTTGCGGTTGTGGCCACAATGGTTAATACGATGTTTATTCGTCGAGTTGTATCAAAAATGATGTGGCGTAGATTTGTATGCGCGGGGCGTTTTCCAAAGCCTGCTGGCAACTTGTGAGGATCTTCTGCCTCACTCCTTTGCTCGCGCCCACCATCGCATTGGCCGGCCCTGAACCAGAGTATGGCTGGGGCGAGACATGGGTTGGCGCCGACGCCTCGAGCCAGACTTGGCTGTTGTTTTCAGGCGTCACGGTTGCTCCCTACGGCCACGTCTATTCCGAGGGCCTTCGTCTGCGCGCATCTGGCGGCTATGGCCAATACTCCTACTCCGGCACCCGCAACGGCGAAGAAGTCCTCTTCAACGCCACAACGAGCTACGCGGAAGCGCTTGTCGGCTACCTCAAAACATTCGGTCCTCTGACCGCGAAAGTCTTCGCCGGCGTTGCCGTGATCGAGCATGACATCACGCCCTTCGATCCAGATAATCCCCTGCAAGGACAAAAGGTTGGCCCAAAGCTGGCCGGCGAGTTCTGGCTCAACATGGGCCCCTCCGCCTGGTCATCCGTCGATCTGTCGTGGACCAGCGCTTACAGCACCAGCGCCGCCCATATGCGCACCGGCTACCGTGTCTTCGATGATGTCTCGATCGGCCTCGAAGGCGCGATCAACGCCAACACCATGGGTGAGGACGCACGCGGCGGCGTCTTTGTCCGCTACGCCTGGCAAAGCGGCGAAGTCTCGCTCGCCGGCGGCTTTTCCGGCCGCTTCCTCGACGAGGCCGACGCAATCCGCGACCCTTACGCCACCCTCAATTGGCTGACGCAGTTCTAGTGCTCTTTGCCCTGACCGAGCCCGCTTAGGATCGTTCCCGGGGGAACAGCCACGCCATCAGTGTGCCATTATGGAATGCAAACAAAACGATTGTTCGTTTTGTTTTTTGTGTCGCACCGCCACGCCAGTTGAGACCTTCTTTACGGCTTCAGGGATGCCCAAGCTCAAACCCGCAACGCAACGCGCCCGCCGCGAGCACGTTCTCGACGCCGCCGAGGCGTGCTTTGCCCGTGCCGGCTTTCATCGCACCACCATGCAGGACATCTGCAAGGAGGCCGCGATCAGCCCGGGCGCGCTCTATGTCTACTTCGCTTCCAAGGAAGATCTGATCGCCGGCATTGCAGAGCGCGACCGATCCGAATTCGCCGAGCGCTTCGCCGAGCTCTCCTCGACGCCCGACTTTATGCGCGCCCTCTCCGACATCGGTCAGCACTACTTCGCCGAAGAGCCGCGCCAGAAACAAACCATGTGCATCGAGATAGCCCTTGAATCGACGCGCAATCCCCGCGTGGGCGAGATCTATCGCTCTATCGACCGCTACGTGGAGGAGAACTTCGAGAAGCTGTTTTTCAAGCTCGCTGAGGAGGGGCGCATCGCACCCCAACTCGATATCCCCACTCTCACAAAACTGTTCTCGATCATTGGAGACGGGCTTTTCATGCGCCGTGCTGTCGATCCCAACTTTGACGCTGAAACACTTGTGCCCGCCGCCGTGAAATTGATCGGTGCAATGCTGAACGCGCAGCCGAACGCCGCCGACACCGCCCCCCTCGAAGCAAGCAAGAAGGAGAAGCATCAATGAGAAAGCTGCTCCTCGCCGCTGTCGCAACGGCTGCCGTGGGCGCCGCCGCGGTATTCCTGCTGCCGCACGTGACGCCCCAACTCGTCCCGTATCTGACGGCCTTCTCGGATTGGCAAAAGCAGCCTGAAAAGGGGCCCGCCGCTGCAGCCGAGACCGGCAGCGTTGCCAGACATAAGGAACCGGCGGCATCCCCGCCGCCAGCCGTATCGGTTGCCAAGGTCGCCCAAGCCGACTTCACCGAGGTCGTCGCCGTATCCGGATCGCTCATCCCGCGCGATGAAATCCTCGTTGCCCCCGAGGTCGAGGGCTTCCGCGTGCTCGAGCTGAAAGTCGATGAAGGCGACCACGTGAAGAAGGATGACGTGCTGGCCGTTCTGGTGCAGGAGTCGCTCGACGCCCAGCTTGCCCAGAACGACGCCTCCCTCGCACGCGCCGAAGCCGCAATCTCGCAGTCGCAGAGCCAGATCACCGAAGCCAAGGCCCGCCTTGCCGAGGCCGATGCCAACTTCGAACGCGCCAAGCCACTGAGAAATTCCGGCTACCTCTCCACGTCCACTTACGACCAGCGCGAAGCTTCGGCCAAGGCCACCGCCGCCCAGCTCAGAGCGGCGGAGGACGGTTTGCGGCTTGCTCAAGCAGAAAAGCTTCAGGTCGAAGCCCAGCGCCGCGAACTCAACTGGAAGCGCTCCAATACCAACGTCACCGCGCCCGCTGATGGCCTCATCAGCCGACGCACGGCCCGCATCGGCGGCATGGCGTCCGGCGCCGGTGAACCGATGTTCCGCATCATCGCCCGTGGCGAGGTGGAACTCGATGCCGAGATCATCGAAACCGAGCTCCCCAAAATCGCAGCAGGCCAGAAGGCTGTCGTCGACGTCGCCGGTGTTGGCGAGGTCGATGGAACGGTGCGACTCGTCTCCCCCGAGGTCGACAAGCTGAGCCGCCTCGGCCGCGTCCGCATCTTCCTCGGCGACGACCCGCGCCTGCGCATCGGCACCTATGCCCGCGCCAACATCAAATCCGCGACCAGCCACGGCCTCGCAGCGCCCGCCTCCGCGGTGATCTTCGAGAACGACGGCGCATTCGTGCAGGTCGTCCGCGATGGTGTCGTGAAGCGTCAGGACGTCAAAACTGGGCTCGTCTCCCGCGGCCTCGTCGAAATCCACTCTGGACTATCGGAGGGCGACATCGTCGTCGCACGCGCGGGCACCTTCCTGCGCGACGGAGACCGCGTGCGTGCAATCATGCCCGACCCGAAGATCAGCGAGGCACGCTGACGCGATGACTGCTGACATCGAATACGCGCGAATCTCACAATCGGGACGACACTAGATGCGCCTGAATATCTCGGCATGGTCAATCCGCCGCCCGGTGCCCGCCATCGTGCTGTTTGCCGTGCTGACCCTGCTCGGCATCATCAGCTTCATGACTATGCCGGTCACCCGCTTTCCCAACATCGACGTGCCGCTCGTCTCCATCACGGTGGTGCAATCCGGCGCCGCACCGGCTGAGCTCGAATCCCAGGTCACCAAGCAGGTCGAAGACGCAGTCGCCAACATCACCGGCGTCAAGCACATCATGTCGACGGTGACCGACGGCCAGTCGCAGACCGTCATCGAGTTCCGTCTGGAAGTGAACCAGGACCGCGCGGTCAACGACGTCAAGGATGCGGTCGACAAGATCCGCCTCGAGCTGCCACGCGACATCAACGAGCCGATCGTCCAGCGCATCGACGTCGAAGGGCAGTCGATCCTGACCTACGGCGCCTCCGCCCCCGGTATGACGCTGGAACAGCTCTCTTGGCACGTCGACGACGTGATCAAGCGACAGCTCCAGGGCCTCAAGGGTGTCGGCCGCGTGGAGCGCTACGGCGGCGTCGATCGCGAAATCCGCATTCTTCTCGATCCTGACCGATTGCTCGCCTTCGGCATCACCGCGGCCGAGGTCAACAGCCAGGTGCGCGCCACCAACGTCGACCTCGGCGGCGGCCGCGGCGAAGTCGGCGGGCAGGAGCAGGCCATCCGAACCCTTGCCGGCGCACGCAAGGTCGAGGATCTCGCCGAGACGAAGATCCTTCTCCCCGGCGGCCGCAAAGTCCGCCTTTCAGACCTCGGCCGCGTCATCGACGATGCCAGCGAGCAGCGCTCGTTCGCCCGTCTCGATGGCCAGCCCGTGGTCACCTTCTCGGTATTCCGCTCCAAGGGGTCGAGCGAGCTGTCGGTTGCGGATGTCGTAACGGCCAAGCTTGAAAGCCTGCAGAAGCAGTACCCCGACATCCGGCTGACCGAGATCGACGATGCCGTCGCCTATACGCGCGGCAACTACAAATCGGCGATGGAAACACTGCTCGAAGGCGCGGTTCTCGCCGTGCTCGTCGTGCTCGTCTTCCTGCGCAACATGCGCGCAACCCTCATTGCCGCCATCGCCCTGCCGCTGTCTGCCATCCCCACTTTCTGGGCCATGCAGCTGATGGGCTTCTCGCTCAATCTCGTCAGCTTGCTCGGCATCACCCTCGTTACCGGCATCCTGGTCGACGACGCCATCGTCGAGATCGAGAACATCGTGCGCCACATGCGCACCGGCAAATCGCCTTACCGTGCCGCTATCGAAGCCGCGGACGAGATCGGCCTCGCCGTCATCGCAATCTCACTCACTATCGTCGCGATTTTCTCGCCGGTCTCGTTCATGGGCGGCATCGCCGGACAGTACTTCCGTCAGTTCGGCCTCACCGTCGCGGTGGCGGTGCTCATCTCGCTGCTCGTCGCCCGTCTCATCACACCGATGATGGCCGCCTACCTCATGCGCCCCGTGAAGGAGGAGCACGAAGGCAACGGGCTCGTCATGCGTAGCTACGTGGCGTTCCTGCGCGCAACGCTGAAGGTCCGCTACCTCACCCTCGTTGCCGGCCTCGGCTTGTTCGCCGCATCGATCTACGCCACCACGTTGCTTCCCACCGGGTTCCTCCCCGACGAGGACACCTCGCGCCTTGTCGTCTCCGTCGAACTGCCACCCGGCTCCACCCTCGAGAACACGCGCGTCGCGACCGACCGTATGGCCGAGATGCTGAGAACGATCCCAGAGGTCAAAAGCGTCTTCGTGCTTGGTGGTTCGACACCGACGGGAGGCCTCGAGGTCCGCAAGTCGTCGCTCTTCGTCCACCTGGTCCCTAAAGCCGAGCGCCACCTGGCGCAGAAGCAGCTCAAGATCATCATCGCCGACAAACTCGCCGACGCTCCCGACGCCCGCGTCTGGTACGTCAACGAACGCGGCGAGCGTGAGCTCTCCTTCTCGATGCTGTCGCAAAATGGCGAAGAGCTGAGCCACGCCGTCAGGAAGGTCGAAGGCGCCCTGCGCGCCGTCCCCGGGTTCAAGAACGTTGCCGCCGACGCAGCCATCGACCGCCCCGAGTTGCGCGTGATCCCGAAGTTTGATGCTGCCGCCCGCCTTGGCGTTGCACCCAGCCAGATCGCCGAGACCATCCGCGTCGCCACCATCGGCGACATCGACGCCAACCTCGCCAAGTTCAATGCCGGCAACCGCCTCGTTCCCATCCGCGTGCAGATCGAGGAGGACGCTCGCACTGATATGCAGCTCCTCCGGAATCTGCGCGTCACCAATTCGAGCGGCACCGCCATTCCGCTCGCAGCGGTCGCCGATGTCGACTTCGGCCGCGGCCCCAGCTCCATCAGCCGCTACGACCGCGAGCGCCGCGCTGTCATCGGCGTCGACCTTGAATCGCGGTACGCGCTTAGCGATGCGCGCGAGAAATTCCTCAAGGTTGTCGACGAGCAGAAGCTACCGCCCGGCGTTCGCCTGCAACCCTCTGGCGACGCCGAGGTCCAGGACGAGGTCGCCACCGGCTTCATGACCGCCATGGGCACCGGCCTGATGATTGTCTTCGGCGTGCTGGTGCTGCTGTTCGGCAGCGTCGCCCAGCCGATCACCATTCTGCTCTCGCTGCCGCTGTCATTCGGCGGCGTGGTGGCCGCCCTGCTCGCCACCAACAATCCGGTCTCCATGCCCGTCTACATCGGCCTGCTCATGCTGATGGGCATCGTCACCAAGAACGCCATCATGCTGGTCGACTTCGCCGTCGAGGAAATCGCTCACGGCGTACCCCGCATGGACGCGGTGATCGACGCCGGACGCAAGCGCGCCCGCCCGATCGTCATGACGACCCTCGCCATGGTCGCCGGCATGGTCCCCAGCGCCATGGCCCTGGGCGATGGCGGCGAGTTCCGCGCTCCCATGGCCATCGCAGTGATCGGCGGCCTGCTCGTCTCAACGGTTCTGTCGCTGGTATTCGTACCCTCGTTCTTCACGGTGATGGACGATATCGGCAGCCTCATTTGGCGCGTCTTCGGCCGCTTCATCGGCCCCACCGATGAGCCGCCCGAGTACACCGCGGGGCAGTCCAGCCGTGCGCTCCCGGCGCCGGCGCACGTGAGCCACACCCCAGCCGAGTGACCCTGCCGACACCCGGCCGCGATCTGTCGATCACCTCCGACACCTTCTATTGGCCTTCCATGGAGGTGCCGCCGCTTTCCCGATCTTCATCGGGATGACGGGAAGGCTAGAGCAGCGCGCCGCTTCGAGCCATTGTGGCGATGCGCGCACCCTTGATCCGGGAAGCTGTGATCCAGGTCCCGCCAACAAAAAACGGGCGCATCAGCCGATGCGCCCGTTCTCTTTTCAGTGTGTAGCGGAGATCAGTTGGTCGAAGCCGTCGCGTCGTGCTTGAAGAACACGTCGACGCGCATGCCCGTCAGCAGCGGCGGCAGGCCATCGAGATCGACGACCGCCTCCAGAACCTCGACGTCGTTCGGACGGCGCGGGCCGCGCGAGACGATGTTCGGCTGCGACAGCGACTGCGCGATCGAGCTCACGCGTCCTTCGAAGTCCTGGTCGGGATAAGCATCCGCCCGCACCACGACGCGCTGGCCCACATGGATCTTTGCAGCGTCACGCTCTTCCACCTCGGCACGCACCTTCATGGCCGAGACGTCGCCCAGGATGAGCAGCGTGTTCTCCGGCGAAGGCGTTGCAACCTCGCCTTCCTTGGCGACGACGTTCAGCACCGTACCATCGAATGGCGCCCGCACCCGCGTGTGCTCGACACCAAGTTCGGCACCCAGCAGCTCGGCGCGCGCCACGGTCAGAGCGGACTCGAGCCGCGTCGGCAGCGGCATGCTCGACTTCGCATTCACCGAAGCCAGCGTCGCCTTCTTGTCGGACAGCGCCTTCTGCGCGTCCTCCAGCTTGGCGCGAGCCGTATCGACGGTCTCCTGCGGGCCATTCTTCGTGCGCTTCTCTTCCAGCGCATCGTCGAACGCCATCTGCGCATTGAAGACGCCGCGCTCGGCATCGGCAAGGGCATCCTCTGCGTCGCGGCGCTCCTTCTGCAGCCCGCGAGCGTCTTCCTCGTTGCGCTCGCGCACGCGCACCTGCTCTTCGGCACGCGCCGCCGTAACCTTGGTCATGGCATCGTCGTCATCGAGACGAACCAGCAGATCGCCGCTCTTCACATGAGCGTTGATGTCGACAGGAATCTCTTCGATGCGGCCGGGAACGTCGGCAGTGATGCGAACTTCGCCGCTCTTGGGCTCGACACGCCCCGTCGCGGATGCAGCCCACGTCGGCTGCATGGCGACCGCTTCCTTGGAACCGGCGGCCGGCTTCGAAGAATCGCTCGCGCTCGCCTGCGTGTTCTTTTGCTCCGCGACCGGACCCCAGCTCACGCTGTTGACGTAAAATCCAACGCCGACGGCCAAAAGGCCTGCGATCGTAAGAATAACCGCGGTGGGGTTGACCTTTTTATGCATGGGCCTTCCGTCTCTTTGTAAGATCTGCAATTTCCGGGGCATCGAGCCCCTCAGGCCGGCGTTCCTCGCCGACGATGCGTCCATCTTCAATGCGCACCACCCGATCCGCGTAGCTCAGCGTACGTGGATCGTGGGTCACCGCGAGGACGCTGCGGTGCTGTTCCTTGGCGATGCGCGCCAGAAGCGCCATCACCGCGTGTCCGTTTTCGCCGTCGAGAGCGGCCGTCGGCTCGTCGGCGAGCACGATCGAAGGCGAGGATGCGATAGCACGCGCTACCGCCACACGCTGCTGCTCACCACCCGACAGGTTCGAGGGATAGCTCTTCAGGCGATAAGCGAGACCGACATCGCGCAGCACTTCCTCTGAGCGATTGGCGGCTGCAAAGCCCTTCTGTCCGCGCACGTCGAGCGCAATGCGCACGTTCTCCAACGCCGTCAGCGTGGGGAACAGATTGTAGGACTGGAAGATGAAGCCCATGTGCTTGCGGCGCAGGTCGGCCATCTCTTCCGGATTGAGGTTCGTCGTATCGACGCCGGCAACCTTCAAGGTTCCCGATGTCGGCGTCAGGATGCAGCCGAGGATCGACAGCAGGGTTGTCTTGCCGCTGCCCGATGGCCCCATCAGCAGCGTCAGCTCCCCGGGGATCAGCCTGAGATTGGCGCCTTTGACAGCACGCACCTTGCCGGCGCCGCTACCCAGCTCTTTGACGATCTCGATGGCTTCGAGGACGGGCTCTACACTCATCTGTTGAATACCGTTGCAGGATCGATCTTGGTGACCTTGACGATCGCCGATAGCGCCGAAATCGCGCACATGCCGACCGTCAATGTGAATAGCCAGAAGGCCAAGCCCGGGGTCATGACCATGGGCAAGGCCGTATTCCTACTGAGTACGAGGATCGTCAGCGCGATCGAGATGCCGAGCGCATAGCCGACAACAGCACTGATGCCGGCCTGAGCCAGGATTACCTTGTGAATATATCCCGACGATGACCCGAGTGCACGCAGCGTCGCAAACTCGCTCAGATGGTCCTTAGTGCTTGAATAAAGCGTCTGCGCCACGATTACGGTGCCGACAAGGCTTCCCAGCAAAGCGCCGCCAATCAAGGCAACGCCCGCGCCCGTGCGGAACAGCCACTGCTTCAGACTGCGGTCGCGGAACTCTTCCTGGGTGAGGACCTCGGCGCCCTCGAGCCGCCCGGAAAGCTCCTGCTGGACCTTCTTGACGTTCGCACCCGGCTGCAGCTGCACCAGATAGAAGGTCGTGTTGTCGGTGTCGCCGAACAGCGACCGCGACCTGTTCAGGGTCGTATAGGCATAGGGCGACTGCGTGAACGAGCGGATCCCGTCGGTAATTGCGCGTACACGCACGCGGCCGTTGGCGATCTGCGCGGTGTCGCCGATCCCCTTGATGCCGAGCTCGTTCAGATAAGTCCTGTCGACGGCGATCGCTTCCGGCGCCTTGATGTCTTCCCAGGAGCCATCGACGAGGTTGAACGGTACCAGACCGCCGTCCTCAGCGTCCGTACCAATCAGCACCACGCGCGTCGATCCGCCTTCCGGCTTGCGCCACTCGGCAAATCGCACAACCAGCGGGATCACAGCTTTGACACCCGGTGTCGCCAGCGCTTGGTGCCGCTCGCGTGGTGTCAGCAGCATGCCGCCATCCTCGAAGCTCTTGGCACCATATGCGGTGATCCAGAGGTCCGCCTTCGCGTGATCGATGTTCGCCGTGATCATGTTGCTGGCGCCAAGGTAGAGACCTAGCTGCACGGCAACGAGGACGATGGAGAACAGAATACCGATGAGGGTGACCGCCAAGCGAATGCGATCGTGGAACAGATTGCGGAAGGCAAGCGTCAGGATCATCAGGGTCAGTTCCACACAGGGTTGGGCAGGCGCGGCCGCAAGCCTATAGCGCAGCGCGCGCCGCTGGGTAATCCGCCAACTTGGCCTCGAAAAGGCAAACTCATGCTTAAGGGATGCCTAAGTCAAACGCGTCAGCGCTTCATTTAGAAACGCAGGGATGTATCGGCTCCACGAGCTGTTAACGCGAAGAGGTCAAGAAAGACGTAAGATCGACCGATCAAGGATAATTCTTCTTTACCATTTTTCGCAGAGACTGACAGCGTCGGGCCAATGGGCCCGCTTTCGCCGCTTTCTAAAGTCTAAATGCCATCCCGATCTCTGACACAATATTGGTGATGCCACCATGCGTCATGATCTTCAGCTCCCGTTGCCCCAACAAGCCTGGGTTAAATCTTCACTGACCGCCGTTTTATTTGCGCTCAGCACAGGATCGGCCTTTGCAGACCCGCCTCTTGAGGCTGGTGTTTGGATCAACCATACGGGCCAGGGCGCCGTCGAAATCCGCCCCTGCGCAGACACCGGCGTCGCGGCCAGACGGCTGTGCGGCTACATCGTTTGGCTGAAACAGCCTAACAATAGCAAAGGCCTGCCCCTTACGGACGGCTATAACCCCGACCCCTCCAAACGCGGCCGCACCATCTGCGGACTGCCTGTGCTTGGATCACTGGAAAGGGTCAGCCGCGGCTGGGACAACGGCTGGGTCTACGATCCGGAGAAGGGCGCCCAATTCGATGCCGCCATCGTTGCCGGACGCCAGAATCTCATTCTGACCGGCTACAAGGGCGTGAAGTTCTTCTCCAAGTCGTTTACTTGGCGCCGCGCCCCTGCCGACCTCCAGCGCTGCGATCAGCCGAAAGAGGCCCGCGCGACCAAGGCCAGCGTGAAGATCGCTCAGCCGCAGGCGCCACTGAAGGTACCACGCCCCGTTCCGGCCGTTCGCCCGTCGATCGAATAGGCCCCCATCACCAAGCCGAAACGAAAAAGCCCGGCCATCGAGCCGGGCTTTTCTTGTTTCGACGTACCGACGGGCCGCTGCGCGATCAGTTGTTCGCGCCGCGTCCCTCGCCACGACCCTTGTCGCGCTGCTGCGTCTCGGCGGCGGCAACCAGTGCCTCTTCGGCGCGCACCTTGTCGAGGCGCGAGGTGAGGCGACCGGCGAACTCCTTCACACGCTCCATCACGACCGGACGCTGCCGGTCGAGCGTGACCATGTGATAGCAGTCCTCGAGCACGCAGACCTCGACCATGCCCGCCAGCTTGCGCTGCAGGATCATGGCGTTGGACAGGTCGCTCTGATCGTCATGGCGCGGGTGGAACACTAGCGCGTGCTGCTTGATCTTACCCAGCAGCGGCTTGACGTTCGCAACGAGACGCCGGAATTCGAACACGAGGCCACCGCCACGCGCGAACAGGTCCTCGATCGAGTCGGCGTCCGACTGCACGCTGTCGAGAATGAAGCTGCGGAGGCGATCGTCCTTAATGCCGTGCGGGCTGCTAGCGCGGAATCGGAACAGCCGTGCGCACCACTTGTGCCTGACCAAGCGGAACAGGTCGAAGTACCACGGGATCGACCAGCCATTCGGCCAGAAGGTCGGCGAGAACAGCATCAGGCCGTGGATCTTCTCGGGGCGCATTGCTGTAAGGCGCAGCGCCAGCATGCTGCCGGCCGAGATGCCACCGACGATGACGGCATCGCAATGCTGCATCAGTTCGTCGTGCGCCTTCTCCAGCGCTGCGTACCAGTCTTCCCAGCTCGAAAGCCCCGAAATGTCGGTGCCGCCGGCAAGACCTGGAAGAAGCGGGCAGTAGACCGTGTAACCGAGCTGCGCCAGCGTGTGCGCAACGAACTTTAATTCGATCGGCGATCCCCCGAGGCTGTGCACCAGCAATACGCCATTGCGTCCGCCCGGCACGAAGATGCTACCCCAGGATGCCTTCATTTTCTCGCTGTTCTTCATCGTGTTAACTGAACTCGCTCGCAAACTAGACGAAGTCGGTTTGTCCCCAGCAGACTCCTGTCCGCGCGAGCTGTCAGTCCGCGCTTCTCAGAGCTTGTCGCTGAAACTCTCTCTTTTTCGTTTCCTCGGATGAACAGCGTTGCCAAACAGTTAGCAACTTGCCGCCCATCTAGGGGCATCGCTTCCGACGAGGTCTCGCACACGCACTGCACGAGATGAATTGGAGGTGTCTCCACTGACCGGAACGGACCGGAAGTTCGATTGGTCACCTTGCCGCACCTTTCCGGTGACTCCGGACCGCTCCTGAGCTTCGACGGGGACCGCCTCGGCTGCGGAGAGCGGCAGCCTTCTGATCGCGAGGTGAGGCGAAAAAAAGGCCGGGACCCCGCGCTCAATTCGCGCTCCGGGTGAAAGCTGGAAACCCACTCTGTGCGGCCACTTAGGCTGCCGCAAAACCGTTGCGATAGACTGAAAAGCATTGAAAAAGAGCCGCTTTCGTCAGCGAAGGAAATCTGTCGCAAATCTACGCTCAACTCGCGCCGAGCGAAATTGCTGCACTGCAAATAACCCTAAGGACGACAACCGTATGTTGTATACCCGCCACAGTGTTCAATGCCGATACACAGCATGGCAACCGCGCGGATTGGGCCTCGTCGGGGCCACCTAGCCACCTCCAGCGAGCCCCTCACGACACCGATCTGTGCAACATTGAAAGAAATTGTGATCGCTCGAAAGTAGCCCAGAGCGTCCTTCTACCCGTCCTGAGCACCCTTCCGACAGCCGCCTTCGCGCTGTCACAGCGCACCGCCACAAGCGCCCGTCATGCTGCAAGCGCAATCGACACTTTATAATACAGGTGATTAGATGGTTAAGGCGCGTGCCCATCGGAGCGCAGCCCTCACCAAGGGACAATAACGCGTTGCTTGCCTACCTGCGCCGCCCGGTTTCCGGCCTCGTCATCCTCGCCCTAGTCGCGGTTCAGACCGCCCCGGCCGCCGCACAACCGCTCTCTAAGGCCGACTATGAAGCCTGCCAGGCGCGCGACGAAACGAGCTTCCGCGCCGCCATCCAAGTCATCTCAGTCCGCGCCCTCAAGGCCGGCACGGCCAACGTCGATTACCGCGCCGCGGTCGGCGACGAATGGCGCCGCATCGGCATGGGCGACATCATCGATAAGCGGGTCGACCTCGCCGTCGAGGAGGTCCGCAAGGAGACCAGCTGGGCCAACCTGCTTCAGTCGCTCGCCAGCCAGCAGAAGTCCGAAGAGCTCGCCACTGCGGTCGCCGAACGCGTCTACCGCTCCGATGCGATCAAAGCCGCTCTCGAGCAGCTGGCCGCCGGCGTCGGCCGAGAGATCGGCAAGCAAATGGAGCTGGCCAGCCAGGACGTGGCCGAGCCGGCCGTCGCCTGTCTCAAGGCTTTCGTCGGCGCCCGCTACGGCACCACCGCCGCCCGCGCGGTAGCCGGAGACGCTGGCAAAGGCGTCAGCCTCGATCCGGGTGCCGGCGCCGCCGAAATGAGCCCCAGCGCGGTGCTGCGTGAATCGAGCTCCGGCATAGCCGGCGCCGCCGTCCTCCTGATGCGCCGGCAGCTCGCCAACATGGCAGCGCGCGTCGGCCAGCGCGTCGTCGGCAGCGTCCTTGCCCGTCTCGTCTCGGTAGTCGCCGGCGGCGTCGGCCTCGTGCTCATCGCCAAAGACATCTGGGATCTGCGCAACGGCGTGCTGCCCATCATCGCCACTGAGATGAAGTCCAAGGAAAACAAGGACAAGGTTCAGGAAGAGCTGGCCAAGACTTTCGCCGAACAAATCTCCGGCCACATTGAAGAGATCGGCGCCGCCACCGCCGATCGCGTCATTGAGATCTGGCGAGACTTCCGCAGCGCCCACGCTCAGGCCCTGGACCTCGCCGCCCGCAACGCGAAATTCAAAGCCTTCGTCGATGCCCTGCCGCCGTCGGCACTACCGCGCCTCGACGAGGTCACCGCCCTGACCCTTGCTGCCGAGGGGGAAGCCGGCCTGTTGCGACGGCTCGATGACGGAACGCTCGCCACCGCCGTTAACACGCTTCCCGCCCCCGCCATGGACATCGCCCGCGAGACACGATCCATCGACGCCGGCCTCGACTGGGCAGCGCTGGCAGGCAACGACCTTCCGCGGGTTGTCGAGCTGAGCCTCTATCGGCGCACGACGCCCGACCAGCTCAGCCGAGCCAGCCTCCAGCGCCTGCTGTCCCTCGACGATCAACTCGCCATAGTTCGATTGGCATCTATCGATCGCGGTGCCCGCGACACGCTCTTCGAGCTCAACAATCCCGACCTGAAAAGGCTGGCCCGCAGCCTAACGGAAGCCGAGCTGTCGAGCCTTTCCGGCTACCTTACCGGGCTGCAGCAAGCCCCACGTGAGCAGGTGCTGCGCGTAGTAGCCGCCAACCCCGCTGCCATACACGCCCTTTCCTCCGAGCGCGTGCGTCACGCCATCGTCTCGAGCGTCGATCAATCCGCAGCCGTCGGCATGATGCTCAGCACCGCCGGCAGGTTCGACGCCGCCGCCATCGCCGAGAATGTCCGTCTGGTTGCAGATGGACGCGTCAGTCCCGTCCTGCTGTGGGAAAAGCACCCCGCCGTCATCGTCGCACTCTTCTTGCTGGGGCTCATCCTTCTGCTTCTGCTGCGCCGACTGCTGTTTGCCCGTCCGCGTCGCACTGCAGCACAGTAATCGCCCGCTCTCTGCCGCTTTCCATCCCCAGTCTTTTCGGCGCCGCAGTGTCAGGACGAGTTGCGCCTGCTATAAGCCGTCGGGGCTTCTGACTCGGCACGACCTATGGGCAGTGCGGCCCGGCACACGTGCGCAAGCGTATCTAGGGGGACTTCCTTATGGGACTTAAGGCGCCAGGCATTCTGACCTTCATGTTGTCCGTTATCCTGACGGTCACGGTACTGATTATTAAGTTTTTCGGAGCCGAGATTCCGCTGATTACCGGCAACGAGTTCTGGGCGTTGCTTGCAGCGCAGATCATTCTCGTCTTCGGCTGCATCATGCGCGGACTTTAGAGTCATTCTCGAAGCAGCCATTTGTGTGCGCTTCTGTCGCGCGGCACTCAGCGCTCTGGCCTGCCTCCCGGGATGGTCCGATCTTCCGCGCCATGAAATGGAAACTTGATCAATTTGATTCCTACGCTGACCGCGTGCGTCGTTCATCGCGCGAAATCGTCATCGCGGCGGTGCTCACCGTCGCCGCGTTTGCGTTTCTCATCGCTGCGATGGTTCGCGGCGGCGTGATCACCGACCCGAAGGTCGGCTCCATCGCCTCCGAGCAAACGGTCATCAAGTAGTCAAAAAACTTGCGAGCGCGCGGCTTCAACCTCGCGCTTGCTCACGACGCTTCGACGCGTACTGCGCGCAAAAGACCGCGCACCGAATTCCCCAGATAGATCACATCCGCGTTGTCGAGATCCGCAGGCGTCAGCACAGCTTCGCGTGCACGCCCTTCGGCCAGCAATTCCGCGCGCAACGTTCCCGGCAACAGCCCAGCTTCCAGTTGAGGCGTCAGCAGCACGCCATCGCGCTCGATGAACAAAGTCGTGAAGCTTCCCTCGGTCAGCTCCCCGCGCTCGTTGGTGTAGATCACCTCGTCGGTGCCGAGGCGCCCCGCGTATTCCTGCCGCTCACGATCATAGAGTTCGCGCCGCGTCGTCTTGTGGAACAGGAACAAGTCCGCGCTGTCGACCTGCGACGACGACAGTGCAAAGCGCATCACCGCACTGGCGTCGGCCGGCGGCAGCTGCGTTGCGGTCACCGTCACTTTGCCATCCTCGGCCAGCAGCAACCGCACCCGCTGGCGCCCGGACTTCCCTTCCACGGCTTGAGCCAGCGCCTCCCGCACCAGCCCCTCGTCATAGACGAATGCGAAGTAGCGCGCCGACGTCGCTAGCCGCTCGATGTGTCGCTCGAGCAGCGCAAACCCACCCTCTTGCGCATCGTACAGCAGCGTCTCGATCAGATCGAAGCGCTTCACCGGATCGGTGAGGAACTTCATCTTCAACAGGCACTCTTCGTATTCTTTCGATCCTTCGGAATCGAACACCACACCCGAGCCGATGCCCATTTCGCCGTCGCCGTTGCGGAACACGACGGCCGTGCGGATCGCCACGTTGAACAGCGACTGCCCTTTGGGTGAGATGTAGCCAATCGAGCCGCAATAGACGCCGCGCGGCTCCGTCTCCAGTTGCCGGATCAGCTCCTGCGCCCGGATCTTCGGCGCGCCGATCACCGAACCCGGCGGAAAGATCGCCCGCATCAGCTCACCGATGCCGACGCCCTCGTGCAGCCTGGCGCGCACGCCCGACGTCAACTGGTGCAGCGTCTTGTAAGTCTCGACCGTGAAGAGGTCCGTCACCTCGACGCTGCCGATATCCGAGATGCGCCCGATGTCGTTGCGCATCAGGTCGACGATCATCAGGTTCTCGGCGCGCTGCTTGATGTCCGCGGCCAGCTCGCGCCGCGCCTCCTCGTCCGCCTCCTCGGTTCCCGCGCGCGGCGCCGTGCCTTTCATTGGCCGCGTAAAAATCGTCCGACCGTTTTGCTCGATGAACAGCTCCGGCGAAGCCGACAGCACCGTCATCTCGCCGGTGTCGACGATGCCGCCGTAAGCCACGCGCTGCTTCTGGCGCAGATCGAGGAAGAACGTCAGCGGCGACCCCGTCAGCTTGAACCGCGACTTGAACGTCAGGTTGAGCTGATAGATGTCGCCCGCGCGGATCTTGTCGATCACCTCGTTGAAGCGTTCGACGTACTCGGCCTCGCTCCACGACAGCGACACATCGGTGAAGCGGAACGAGCCCGAGCGCGTGTGTGTCGCCAGCCAGTGCTCCACCTCGCTGCTCGTCATCTCGATCGGCGCCTTGTAAAGGCCGATCCACAGCAACGGCACGTTGCGCTTTTCTGGCATCAACGGCGCCAGTTTCGGCTCCATCACATAGCCGAGCTCGAAGGCGAAGAAGCCCGCCGCATAAAGCCCCGAGGCGACGCCGTCCTCGATGCGCCTCATCGCCGCCGGCACGTCCTCGGGATTCCACGCCGACACAATCTCCACCGGCTCGGAGAACAGCAGCGACGGCGGCCCCGATCCCGAGTTGTTGTCGAGCAGCACGAATGTCTGTGAGAGCGCCGCTGCATCCTTTTCAGGATGCGCGCGCCCCGGGGGGGTCGGCTTTGGCGAGGTCATTCCCCCTTGTATCCTGCGAGCGAGTAGAACGTCACATGCCGCTCGGCGTTCTTGCCGGCCGGGAGTGTGCGCTCGGCAATCTTTTCAACAGTTGTGAACGATCCCGCCGCCGACCCGGCGCCGCCGTCGGCGCGCACCAACAGCACCGGAGACGGCGTCGAGGCCGTGAACGGACGCGTCAGCTCGAAGTGATCATGCGGCGCACCCGGCCGCCAGGCAAGAACCGGCGTCGGTTCGTCGCGCATGTAATAGAGCAGCTCCGCCGTCAGCGCCCGGTCATCGCTCAGCACCGCAGCGAACGGTTTGCCCGCCGCCGCTGCTTTTGCCAGCTCTGCCCGCGTCGCCACGGCAATGTCGCGCCAGCCCAGCGTGCGCGCGAACGGATCAGTCTTCAGCGGCAGCTCCAGGCGTCCCGCCGTCGAGGTGCCGAACAGTAGCAACAGAATGATCACCGCGTGCAACGCGAACGAAGCCTTCAGCCACCCCCACGCGTCATCCCGCACCATCGTCGAAACCACCAGCACGCTAGCAGCCACATAGGCAGGCGCCGCCCAGTTGGCATGCGCGCGCGAAAGGAACGCCTGGACGATGATCGCGGCAATCAGCGGCGCGGAGAACGCGATCAGATAACGATCCTGATTAGGCAGGCGCTCGCGACTGGCGCGCCACAGAATGACGAGGAACGTGGCGAACAGGATCGGCCCGAACACGCCGAACTGCGCGCCGAAGAACTCCAGCGCCTTGTTGGGGTGCAGCATCGAGCCGCCCCAATGGGCGTTGTCGGCCGTATGCGCAAAGGTCGCGAACTTGTGCGAAGCGTTCCAGACGAGATTGGGAACGATCATCGCCACGCCGATCCCCAGCGCCACATAGAGCCGCCAGTCGCGCAGGATACCCCGCCGCTCCGGCGTCACCGCCAGATAGACGCCCCCGCACATCAGGAACCACGCCATCGCGTATTTCGCGTTGAGGCCCGCGCCGAACGCAACGCCGAGCAGCAGCGCCGGCCAGACCTCCTCGGTCTCCAGCAATCCCCAGAACCCGACCAGCGCCAGCGCCCAGCACAGCAGCAGTGGAACGTCGGTTGAAATAAGCCCCGCCGACAGCGACACACCCGGCAGCGTGGCAAACGCCAGCGCCGAAAGCGCGCCGATGCGGGCATCGTAAAGCCGCCGCCCGAGCCAGAACACGGCCAGCGCCGTCGCCGTATGCAAAATTGGCGAGGGCACCCGCACGCATGCTTCGCCAATACCGCATACGGTTGTCGCGGCACCGATCACCCAGGCGATCAGCGGCGGCTTCGAGAAATAGCCCAGCGCCGGCTCTTCGCTCCACGCCCAGTACTGGGCCTCGTCGAAGAACAGATCCGTTCCGTTGAGGTAAAGGGCGACCAGTCTCAATGCGAGCAGCACCATCAGGCCGGTCAGCAGAAGACCGAACCAGTTGGTTTCGCGGCTGTGGTCGTGGCGCCCCGTGGCGGCTGGCATGAAGGGCCCTGACGGCTGCTGGAGGTACAAGTGCAGACGGCAAGGCCGCCGCCCGGTCATTTACAGGTTTGCGGCTCAGGCGGGAAGAGACCCCGCCCCGCCGCCATGTGGCGAGATCCTTACCCCATGCGGTAGATCAAATACGTGTTCGCAATCTGTCTCGCGGGGCTGGGTCTTGCGTCCGCCATGCTCTACTGCGACAGCTATTGGCGCTGGCGCGATTGCTTCAATGAAGAAGGCCGGTGCTTTGATCCGGTTTCTCAGAACGTCTACCTGGAGCAGGCCGGCCTGGCATGGGGTGCCCACGCGGGCCTATTTCTCGCGACCGCCCTGATTCTGTTGCTTTTCCGGCGACAGTGAGTGCGCCGAGCCGCAGAATTTACTAGCTTGGTAGACGGGACCGAAGACCGGTATCCTTCCGCACGCCGAAGGGCTAAAAGTGAGGTCGTCGCGGCGGGTCCTGGTGGGATAGGGGCACTTGATGCGCGTCACCGTTGTCATTCCAGCGCTCAATGAGGCGGGCAACATCGGCCGCCTCATCGAGGAGACGTATGCCGCCGTGCCGGCCCAGCGCCTCGCCGAGGTAATCGTGGTCGACGATGCCAGCGTCGACGCCACGCCTACCGAAATCAAAGCTCTCATCGCCTCGGGCAGGCTGCCCGGCCTGCGCTATCTGCGCCACCAGCAGCGCAGCGGGCAGAGCTGCGCTTTGCGCACCGGCGTATTGGCCGCGACAAGCCCGATCATCGCCACCATGGACGGCGACGGGCAGAACGACCCCAAGGATATTCCGCGCCTGCTCGAAGCTCTCGCTCTTCCCGGCAACGATGGCCCGGCTCTCGTCAACGGCTGGCGCAAGGAGCGCAAGGATACCGGCTCCAAGCGTTGGGCCTCGCGCGCTGCCAACAAAATTCGCGACGCCGTGCTGAAGGACAACTGCCCCGACACCGGCTGCGGCATCAAGGTCTACTGGCGCGAAGTCTTCCTGCGCCTGCCATTCTTCACCAGCATGCACCGCTATATGCCGGCCCTGTTCCAGACCTACGGCTACGAGGTCGCCTACGTGCCGGTGAACGACCGCCCGCGCCAGGCTGGCGTGTCGAAGTACAATAATCTCAACCGCGCCCTCGTCGGCCTTTACGACCTCGTCGGCGTCAGCTGGCTGCGCAAGCGCACCAAGGTGCCGCGCGTCTCCGAGCGCCATCCCGAGACCCAAGTGATCTCCGACCTCGCCTCGCGCCTGAAGCCCGTCAACGATGACGGCTCGCGCGCCAGCGCCGGCGACAAAAACTGATCAGATAAGCGTATCCGTACTGGGGACAACACCATGGATCACCTCCACAGCCTCCTCATGGCGATCGGCGATTGGTGGCAGACGACAGCGACGAGCGAGAAGGTCTGGCTCGGCATCGGCTTCCTCGCCCAGCTCATGTTCTCGATGCGCTTCATTGTGCAGTGGATCGCCAGCGAGCGAGCGCGCCGCTCCATCGTGCCCGAGACCTTCTGGTATTTCAGCGTCGTCGGCGGCGCGATGCTGTTCGCCTACGCAATTTACCGCCTCGACCCCGTCTTCATGCTCGGCCAGGGCATGGGCCTCATCATCTACGCCCGCAACATCTACTTCATCCGCGCGCACAATAAGAGCATCGCCAACGGCACTGCGACGTCGGCAACCGCGACGGCCAGCCAGGGATCAACCTGACCGAACCGGCGCTGAACTAGCGCGTGCCATCATCATCTTTGGTGCCGGCGTAGGCTTCCAGCCAACGCACAGTGACAAGGATGAGCGCGGCCAGCACCGTCGCCATCACCGCGAGGATGCCGTAACCGGCACCACAGGCGACACCGACCGCCCCGGCAAGCCACATCCCAGCGCCTGTCGTCAGACCTTTCACATCGCCCTGCGAGCGGAAAATCGCGCCCGCCGCCAGGAACGCCACGCCCGCGGTCACCGCTTCGATGATGCGGATAGGATCGCTGCTCGGCCTCCCGGCCTCCTGCAGGACGTCCGCGTGCAGCTCCATCGTTATGACAGTGAACACCGCGGCAGCCAGCGCGGTCAGCATGTGCGTGCGCAGCCCTGCGGGCCGATCGAGCTGCTCGCGCTCAAAGCCGATCGCGCCTCCCAGCGCCACGGCCAGCAGCAGACGTCCTAAAATCACAATCTCTGAGAGGTCTGTGGTTTGAGGATCGAACATGCGTGCTCGCTTGAAAACCGCTTCAAAAGCGCCCATTTCCACTGGCGAGACAGCCAGCGGACACGCACGAAACGTCGCGCCTGGGCATAAGGTTGCCGAGCCCCTCGACGTTGGGCTTCACAGGCGGATTTTTTGTGCTATAAGCCGCCCCTCGAAGCCGCTCAGCAACGAGCGGCTTTTCTCTTCGCCCCTCTGCCGGGAGCGGCGAAGTGCTTCCCAGCAACGATCATTCGTTGCCGTTTGGGAAGCTTCGTTAGGTGACGCGGGATGGAGCAGCCCGGTAGCTCGTCAGGCTCATAACCTGAAGGTCGTAGGTTCAAATCCTACTCCCGCAACCAACGAACCCTCTGCCAGCAGCACTCTCCAAAGGCGCGCCAGCTGACCATCGCCAACGATCCCAGGCCGTGGGACATCGAAGGTTTTCGAGGGGCGTCGGAGCACGGACCACTGAGGCGGCGTCGCCTCCAGTGGATCCCAAAAAGCAAACCTATTGCGGTTGCAGCCTTGGTATCTCCGACTGGCGGATGTAGCGAGCGAATGCATCACGACAATATGCGGCGTCGTTTGAGCGGCTTTCGTTTGGCACTTTCCTCGGTCGACTACGCCTCTCGGCAGGCTGTCCCGGAAGTTCGACGATCCGCTGCAGAACGTCCTCAACGCAGCCACTCACCCCCGCGCGCAGTCTCATGTACCGCTCGAAAATCTCCGGGACGTAGTTCTGCCTACTGGTGCGCATGGGCCAAAGAGCAGCCACTGGAATCACTTCGGCAGCGGGCGCAGCCTTGATCGAAACGAGTTCTGATGGTCGCAGTACGATATCGTCGACGACAACCGTCCCAGCGTCAGAACCTAAGACATGAAATGACTGAGTTTTTTCGCCCTCGCCGCGGACAATGAATACGTTCCACAGCCGCGGACGTTTCGAGTCGATCTGGCCAGTCTTCGGGTCAGGACATGTCGGGTCTAAGAATGCGACGACGTCTGCCCCTGCCCTCGCCACCAGCTCGCCGCCCACAGAAGTTGGAAAATTCGCAAAATAGACGGGATTGCCCTTGTCCAGCCCCAGCATTCTCCTCGTCGTACATGCGGTACGCACGACGGGTGCGTAGCGAACACCTGCAATCTCCATCGGGTAACGGATGTCCACCACGCGCGCGGTAGTATGAAGCCTATCTATTACATTCCGTGCATAGATCGGCGCTGTTCTAGTAAAAAGAACTACCGCTAGAAGTTTGTTAGCAAGCGCTTCGCTGATGTAGTTGATGGGCAATATCAGCGGCAGCGCGAATACGGTCGAGAGGTTCCCTGCCAGCAACATCACCCCAGAGGCAACACGCAGCCACCTAACCCACCGGCGCCCGAACGGTCGGAAAATTGGGAGGAAACACCAAACTAGAAAAGCAACGTAGGCGCTGACGGCGAGAAGAAACAGCACGAAAACCATTATCAATCCAATCCTGCATCTGCCACGACCCGTCGGCTAGTTCAGCTTAGTTGCGTCGTTTGTGCGAAGGTTAGTGGCGCCCTCAGTTCAGCTACTCCTGCGGGCGCGGGTCAACTCCCGCAACCAACGAACCCTCTGCCAGCAGCCCTCTCCAAAAGCGCGCCAAGCTGACCGCCGCGCGGTTGGTCGCACTGTTGTTAGACGCCTCCGGCGTCCCCCACACGGCCGGCCGCTCATCCCTTTCCGCGACCCAGTGACACGGACTCGCCGCCCGCCGCGCGGGTGCGCCATAGCAAACCCAATGAATGCTGGCCGAACGCGCGTTTTCCGCATGCGTTGCGCGTAACCATTCGTTCACTGCACAGATCAGTTCGCCGGTTACCACGCGCCTTGCCCACTATCTTCAGAAGGAGCGGCCACCATCAACGCGCGGTCGAAAACACAGCGCGCACCAAGAAGAAAAAAACAAAGATGAAAGACAAAAACGATCGTATCTGGTGCCATCTCCTGATGTGCAACTGCGAAAGCGCAGGGGAAAATCTGCGGCAGCTCATCGACAGCGAGATCGCCCGCTATACGCAGCTCAGCTACGCAAATCCCAAGGCTGTCGTCCCTTGGTTCCCCAAGGCGCTCGAGGACCGCTTCAACGCCGACACCGGCAGCGCACGTGCGCGCGATCTGCGCTTCACCACGATCCTCGGCTCCATCTTCTTCTTTCTCACAACTGTCACCGACTTCGCCTTCGTGCCTGACATCGGCTGGCAGGGCTTCTGGCTGCGTGTGATGGCCTTGCCGCTGCTCATCGTGACGCTGACCGTTGGCCCGAGCATGAAACCGACAGGGCGAGAGTTGCTCGCAGCAGCAACTTCGTTCGCAGCGGTTGTCGTATCGGCGATCATCCCGTGCCTCTCCTCCAGTCCCTGGGCGCTGCTGTCGATCATCACGCCAATGTTCGTGATCGTCTACAGCAACACCACACTTGGACTGCGCTTCAGCGAGGCGTGCGGCCTCACGCTGTTGAGCTGCACCTTCGTAACGGCCGCTGCGGTATTCAAGCTTGGGGCAGGCGATTCTGTTGCATGGTCCATCGGCGTCCTCACCTGGATCGCCGGTGCTTTCAGCATCGTCGCCAATTGCTGGATCGAACGCAGCTCGCGCCTCGGCTATCTATTGAACACGCGCGAGACGATGCGCCTCTCTGTCCTCGCCGCTGACCGCGAGAAGCTCAAGACGTTGTCCGACACCGACGCTCTGACCGGGTTGACGAACCGCGGCTCGTTCAACACGCGTTGCCTCGAGATGTTCCTCGATCCCTCCAATAGCGGAATCCCGGCAGCCCTGATGATGGTCGATGTCGACCACTTCAAGCAGTTCAACGATTATTACGGCCACGTCGCTGGAGACACCTGCTTGCGCACTGTCGCGCAACAGATCTCATCTGTGGTCCGTGGCAGGAACGACATCGTCGCCCGTTACGGCGGCGAGGAGTTCATCATCTTCCTGCTCGGCGTCACACCGGCCCAGGCAGAGGTGTTGGCAGAGCGCATTTGCGCCTCGGTGCGCAGCCTCGACATCCCCCATCTCAACCGGGGCGATGGAACTGAGATCGTCACCATAAGCATCGGCGTCGCCACCGCGATTATCGAATCCGGAGCGTCTCTCGTCGGGCTGATCGAAGCAGCCGACCGCGCCCTTTACGACGCCAAGCGCAACGGTCGCGATCGCTGTGAGGCAGCGCTGCCCCAGGCAGCCTGATTCACGGCTGCCGGCCGGAGTGAAACAGGCCGCCAAAGCCCTCGACCCAAACGACGACCGCGAATACCGAAACCCCCAGCACCAGGAAGCCCAGCGCGAGCGGCAGCACCGTCCCGTCGAAGAGGTGGCCGATGACACCGCCGGCCACGGCGGCGATACCCGTCGACACGAATCCAACCACCGACGATGCCATGCCGGCATTATCCCCCTGCGGCTCCATCGCCAGTGCATTGAAGTTCGGCGCAACGAAGCCGAACAGCAGAAACATCGGCATCATCAGAGCGATGAACAGCCAGAAGCTCGTGGCACCCGCCATCACCGCCGCCACGAGCACCGCAGAGATCACAATGAAAGCTGCGAGCGCTGTATGTGACAGGCGCCGCATGCCCAGGCGCTCCACCAGCATGGCGTTCGTGACCGAAGCCACCGCGATCATCACCGCCGTCGCCCCGAACGCGATCGGAAACAGCTCGCCCAGATTGAACACGTCGACGAACACCTGCTGCGCGCTGCTTACGTAGCTGAGCACGCAGCCGAACATCAGTCCGCCCGCAATCGCATAGCCGATGGTCTGTGGTGTCTCGAGCGCCGAGCGCGCCGCCGCGCCCAGCGACAGCGGCGCGGTGTTCTCCGAGCGCACCGTCTCCGGCAAACGAAAATAGGACCAAATCGCAATGGCGACGCCTGCAACGAACAGGAAGTCGAACACCAGCCGCCACGTGCCCATCTGCATCAGCCCCTGCCCGATCGACGGCGCCAGCACCGGAATTATGATGAACACGGCCATGGCGAACGACATCACTCGCGCCATGTCGCGTCCGACATACCGGTCTCGCACCAGGGCAATCGCGATCACGCGTGGTGCAGCGGCTCCCAGCCCCTGAACCGTGCGCGCGATGAGCATCGTCGAAAACACCGATGTGAAAGCCGCAACGAGGGATCCAACGATGAAGATAGCCATGCCCACCATCAGCACCGGCTTGCGGCCATAGCGGTCTGACAACCGGCCGTAGGCAAGCTGTCCGATCGAGAAGCCGAGCATGTAGCTGATGATGACGATCTGCCGATCGTTGGCGTTGGTCAGCCCCAGCGCCTCACCGATCTCGGGCAACGCCGGCAGCATCACATCGACGGAGAGCGCCGTAAGCGCCATCATCGTCGCTGTAAGCAAGATGAACTCCCCGCGCGACATCCCTCCGCTCGGGGGTGCAACACTGGCAATGGTCGCGAAATGCCGATCACGCTGAGGTGCGTTCATCTTCCACACTCTTCTGATTTGAGGACTGTCGGGGTCAGCCCTGAGCAGACGTCGGGCGCACTAGGCGCTCACTCCGACGAAATCGTGGCCCCACAGCCATTTGACAATGGCACGAGGCGCGGCCAAGTGCCCAATTCCCCGCCGATGCACGCACAATGCGAGCAACCAGGAAGCAACACGTCGGCAGATATGCTGTCCCGAGGCCAAATCGGACGCGCACGTACTTTACCCCTGCGCTATAGATTTTACATTGCAATTACAGATAGATTCGGAGCTCTTTGGCCGTGCGAAACCCCATTTCCGGAGCCATCTCCACTCTTGCGGCCCGCCCCTTGGTCCGGTCGGCACTCACCGTCGTCACCGCGTTGTCAGCGGTCCTCTTCGCTGATGCCCTGTTGAGCGCGCCCCCTGCGGCTGCGCAGCAAGGCTTCGGAAATTTCTTTAGCTATCAGGCTCCAAAACCGCGCCGCACCGCAAAAAAGAAGCGCCAGGTTGATCCGGCTGCCACTCAGAGGGCCGAACCGGGCAAGGCCGGCGAAGCGAAGAAGGCTGAAAAGAGCGGTCCCACACAGCCCGTTTCCATTATCGTTTCTCTTGGCGACCAGCACGCGTCGATCTACGACGCCAACGGTTTCGTAACGCGCACGCGCGTATCGTCCGGTCAAGCCGGCCATCGCACACCATCGGGCGTCTTCAGCATCATTGGCAAATCGCGCTGGCACCGATCCAACATCTATTCCGGCGCACCGATGCCCTACATGCAGCGCATCACTTGGTCGGGCGTTGCCCTGCACGCTGGTGTCGTACCGGGCTATCCTGCCTCGCACGGCTGCATCCGCCTTCCCGCCGGTTTCGCGCCGCAGCTCTTCGGCATGACTCGCATGGGCGCACGTGTCGTCGTCAGCCCCTCGGATGTGCAGCCGGTCGAATTCTCGCACCCGCTGCTGCCGACGCCAAAGATGCAGGAAGTGCAGGTGCCGCAGGAGACGGCAACCCAAACCGCGCAGCAGGCTTCTGTTGAGCTCGCAAGCGCAGATGTCAGCCCGGACAAGACGGCTGCTACCGAGACTAAGCTGCTCAATCCCATCGCTTTCGCCAGCGTTCTGAAGAAGCGCGCGGTAGCGGAAAAGGCAGCGGCCAGCGCCGCGGAGAAAGCCGCGCTTCAAGCCGCGCAAACAGCCGGCGCCGAAGCACGCCAAGCCACGACCGATCTCGACAAAGCCGAAGCCAACCTCAAGGCGGCCGAAGCAAAGGCTGCCGACCCAGCTCCTGTCCCTTCTGCAAAGGTGCAGCCTGCCTCGCAAGCCCCGACCGACACCGGCGCAACTCCCTCACCGGAGGAAGTAGCCGCCCAGGCTGAAGTTGCACAGGCCAAGGCCGCCCTCGAACAGGCGCGCGCAACCAAAGCCGAAAAGTCGGCAGCAGCCTTCGCTGCCGTTGAAGCCTACAAACTGGCAGCCGCACGCGCCGAGGAAGCCGGCAACCTCATCGACGAGGCCGAGCGCCGGAGCGAGCAGGTCTCGGTGCTCATCAGCCGCAAGGAAGGGCGCATATTTATCCGCCAGGCATGGAAGCCGGTTTGGGAAGCACCCATCACCATTCGTGATCCCGAGCGCCCCATTGGCACGCACATCTACTCAGCCGTCGAGCCATCCGCCGACGGCTCGAAAATGCGATGGACGGCGATAACGATGCCCGCGGCCAAAGCTTCCACTTCATCTTCGCGCGATCGCAAGAAGTCGAAGACGGCCGAAGCATCGCAGGCTGCCGTTGCGCCGCCCGAGACTGCCTCCGGCGCCCTCGATCGCATCGAGCTTCCCGACGACGCGCGCCAGCGCATTTCCGAACTCCTCTGGACCGGCGGATCGCTCATCGTAACCGACGAGCCGCGCAGCCCCGAGATGAGCGAGAACGCCACCGACTTCATCGTCCTCACACGGTGAATTGCCGGGGATTTGACTTGAGGATTTTATAGTTCCTCAACGCTGTTATTTGCACGCTGCGAGAATAACCGTGCGTTAGCCGTTGCCCGCCTACTCTTCGCCGCCATTTCAATTGCGCCGAGGGCCGGATGTGCCGCCATTCAGCAAACTGAGCCGCTCGGGGTTCGCCAGCCAAAGTTCGCTCCTGAGCGAGCATCCCGGCGAGCCCCAGTACCCTGACTCCAGCATGCCCATGCTGGAAGCGCTCGTTTGCGAGGTGCATTCGGCAGCCCTCCTTACCGCAGCCGTCGCCAGCGCCATCAATGCTTTCAAGCGCGACTCCATGGTTCGCGGCGAGGGCATGATCAGACCCTACGTGCCCGGCGAGCCCGCCATCATATCGGTCTTGCGCAACGGCATGCTGGAAACCGATCTCGACGAGGACACGGTTCGTCTCATCACCCAGCTCTTCGACGACCTGACGCCAGCGCGCATCGCGCTCGACGACTACTTCTCCGACGCCAGTCAGATTGGCGAGGACCGATCTGCGGCACTCCATCTGCTGACGCTGTCGACCGTGTGGCGCCGCGCGTGCCAGGACGCCCTGCTCGCCGTCCGCCAGCTGCACGCCGATCTGCGCCAGCTTCCCACGCAGTACACGAGCAATTCCAAGCTGCTCAACAACGTGCTGCAGGACGCCATCATGGGGGGATCCCCCTGCCTCGACGCCGCCGGCAACATCGCCCTTCCCGATCTGCCTCAGCGTCGCCAATCGGCCCGCCGCACGGTCTGCCAGCCCTGCCAGCTCACCTATAACCGGGTGACGCATAAGGCCTTCGTCCGCGACGTTTCCCCGGGCGGCTTCGGCCTCGAGCGCGTCCCCCATCTTGTTCCCAAAACTGTTGTGCAGATCGAGCTTCCGAGCGGGAGGCGCTTCACTGGAGTTGTCGCCTGGTGCAGCGGCTCGTCCGCCGGCGTGCGCTTCACCCGCCCGCTGCTCCCAAACGACCCGCTGCTGACCGGCTGATCGCAGCAAATCCACCCAAACCAGTCTCCCAAAGGCGCCGGAATTGCCGCAGCTTCCGGGCTATGGCACCCTCGCGGGCATCGGCGCCCGTACATAGAAGGCGCCTGGAGGAAATCGTGCAGGCGAGTGCCAAATCCACCTCGGGAAGCTGCGGGATACGCGTTGCTTCGAGCGCCCTCTCGTCCCCCGCTGCGGCAGTGCAGGAAGCGAAAGCAGCGCTCGGCAGCGGCGACTTTCAGCACATCATTGCCTTCTTCGGCATCGACTACGACGCCAACCTTCTGGCCCGCACACTCGCCGAGGCATTTCCTTCCATCCCCACCTCCGGCTGCACGACCGCAGGCGAGATCGGCCCAGACGGCATGATGCAGGGCGGCCTGCTCCTCATCGCCTTTCCGCGACACGGCTTCAAAGTTCACACCGAGCTGATCACCGACATCGACCAGTTTGGCGTCGAGCGCGCCACACACGCCGCGCGTCGCCTCAAGGCAAAAATCTGCCCGCCCGACACGCGCCTCGACCGCAAGAACGTGTTCGCGCTGCTGCTCGTCGACGGACTGTCGAACGCCGAGGAAAATATCGTCGCTGCCATCCATTGGGAAATCGAGGACGTCGAACTGGTCGGCGGCTCCGCTGGGGATGGCATCTGCTTCGATCACACCACCATGATTCACAATGGCCACGTCGCACGCCGCGCCGCCATCCTCATGATGATCGAGAGTGATTATCCGTTTCGCGTCTTCAAGACGCAGAACTTCGAGCCGACCGGCATCAAGCTCGTCGTCACCGCGGCCGACACAGAGAACCGCATCGTGCACGAGCTCAACGCCGAGCCCGCCGCGCGCGAATATGCCGCTGCAATCGGTCTGCGACCTGATGAGCTTGGCCCCTTCAGCTTCGCATCCTACCCGCTCGTGGTTAAGGTCGGCGGCGACTATTACTGCCGCTCCATCCGCAACATGAACCCCGATGGCAGCCTGTCGTTCTTCTGCGCCATCGACGAAGGTCTTGTTTTCACGGTCGCTCGTCCGCGCGATATTTTGAGCGCCACCGAGACGACGTTGAGCGATGTCGACGCCACGCTCGGCGGCATCGACATCGTCGTCGGCTTCGACTGCGTCCTGCGTCGCCTCGACGCGGAATCGCGGCAGATCCGCCACCAGATGGACGAGCTCTACAAGAAGTATTCGGTCGCTGGTTTTCACACATACGGCGAGCAATACAATGCCATGCATCTCAACCAGACGCTCACCGGCATCGCCTTCGGACGGCGCGTAGAGGGATAAAGGCTTGGACCGGCTCTTCGACCATCACGCGCCCCCCGCAACGCCCAAGGATCTGCAGCGGCGCATCGAGAAGCTCGAGAAGATCAACGCCGCACTCGTGCAGCGCGTCGAGCGCTCTATGGACCAGCAGGCGAACGCCTATTCGCTGTTTCAGACTGCCATCACACTGGAAGGTCAGGTGCGCCTGCGCACAGAAGAGCTCACCAACGCCCTTGCGCGTCTTGAACGCACAAACGACGAACTGCTCGCCGCGCGCGACGCTTCCGAGCGCGCCAACCGCTTCAAGACGCGCTTCTTCACCGCCGTGGGCCACGATCTTCTGCAGCCACTACACGCCGCGCGCCTATCGGCGAGCGCGCTTGCGGAAGCCGGTCAGGACGGGCGCCACCGCGTCGTCGCCGAGCGCATCGAACACGCCCTCACCACCATCGAGGAGCTGCTGAAATCGATCCTCGACATCTCCAAGCTCGAAGCCGGCGTCATCACTCCGACGCTGCGCCCCGTCGCCCTCGATGATCTCTTCGCTTCCCTCGTCGTCGATATCGAACCGCAGGCGAAGGCAAAGAACCTGACGTTGCGCTGGCGCCGCAGCGGCCTCGGCGTCGTTTCCGACCCGCTGATGCTGCGTCGTATTCTGCAAAACCTGCTCGCCAACGCGGTGCAATACACGGAGAAAGGCGGCGTGCTTTTGCTCGCGCGCCGCCGCGGCGACACCGTGCGCATCGAGATCTGGGACACCGGCGCCGGCATCGGCGAAGCCGATCGCGACAAGATCTTCGAGGAGTTCCAGCGCGGCGCGGCCGTAGATCGCCCGGCGATCGGCGGATTCGGCCTCGGCCTGTCGATCGTCCAGCGCATGGCCGAAGCGCTCGGCCACCCGCTCGACCTCTGCTCACGTCCGGGCCACGGCACCAGGTTTTCTGTTTCAACGCCGCGCTCACCGACGTTCGTTGCCAGCGGACCGAAAGCCCCTGCCGCTTTCGTGTCGAGCGCCCTCGGCCTCGCCGGCACCAAGGTCGCCGTCATCGACAACGACGCTGCCGTGCTCGAAGCAATGCAGACGCTGCTCGAACGCTGGAGTTGCGAGGTGCTTCCAGCGCGAGGACTCGCAGGCATTCTCGGTGCTGCCGCAACTAACGGCCCCGATATCATCCTTGCCGATTACCACCTCGACGACGGCGCCAACGGCCTCGATGTCGTGCGCGCCCTGCGCAGCCGAGCTGGCACCGCGATCCCCGCGATTGTCATCACAGCCGACCGCACGGCCCCCGTCGCCGATGCCGCACGCGCCCTCGGATGCGAGCTACTGTTGAAACCGGTAAAGCCCGCCGAGCTGCGCGCACTCATACTGCACATGCTCGCGCAATCCTCGCCCACCCGCTGACGCGTTATATGAACTGGAAGACTACAATCCCTGACCCGGACGCGATCTGTCGATCGCATCCGACCTCTCTCAACAGGGAGAGCTCAAGCAGCTCCAATCGCTTCACTCACCTCTCCCCGCTGGGGAGAGGTCGCGGCGAATTGCTCGAAGGAGCATGAGAAGCGGGTGAGGGGGCCTATTCGCCGCCGCGCTCGGCCAAGATCGCGTCGAAATCTATCTTCGCCGCTTCGATAACCGCCTGCGTGCGTGACGCCACCTTCAGCTTGCGCAAGATCTCTGACACGTGAGCTTTCACCGTCGTCTCGCCAACGCCAAGGTCATAGGCGATCTGCTTGTTGAGCAAACCCTGCCGCAACATGTGCAGCACGCGAACCTGCTGCGGCGTCAGTGTCGAGATGCGCGCTGCAAGCTCCGACGTGTCAGAAGCCGCCCCCTCGTACGGCGGCTCGTAGTCCTTCGGCACCACGACCATGCCGTCCATGACATCCTGCAGTGAACGTCCGAGATCGCCGACACGCGACGACTTTGAGATGAACCCCGCGACGCCGCATTGCATCACTTCATGAATGATGCGCGAATCTTCCAACGCCGAGATCACGACGATCGGCAGCTTCGGGTAACGCGTCCGCAATTCGATCACGCCTTCCAACCCGCGCGTGCCCGGCATGGAAAGGTCGAGCAGCACCAGATCGAACGGCGTCCTTTCATCGAGCGCGGCCCGCGCCGTCTCGATTGAAGTTGCCTTGGTCACATTCGCGTCGGCGAACGTGCCCTGGATGACTTGCTCCAAGGCTTCCACGAAGAGTGGATGATCATCGACGATCAGGATGCCGATCGGCAAGGAAGGCTCCGTTGAGAAGTAGCAATGACCCAGGGCGCGGCGCGTCACCGCACCCGCATGATAGCCAACTGCCCCAACGAAACGGACTAAAAATCCCGGCTCTATTACTATTTGCCAAGACCCGCTTACGCTGCGCTGCGGCATGAGTTGCAGCGCCACCGGGCGCCCCAGCCCGCCACGGCCTTGAAAGGGTTGAGGCATATGATGCCTTGACCCATCCCGGCTTCGGCGCAATGTGCCGCCAGCCGATCGGCGAACTCGAAGCGAAGGACAAGAACCGCGCCGATGGCCGGAGCGATAACCAACTCCCTGCGGCTGGCGAAAGCCGGGCTCGTGCTGGCGCAGCATGGCGTCCGCTTCGTCCCCGCCGGCATGCCCGTGCCGCCGCCCCTGCGCATTGCACGCGCCCTGACCGCGCCAATCCGCTGGATCTCAGCCCCCTTCCACGCCGGCGAGCCGCGCCAACAGCGCCTTGCCAACGCCATCACCAGCCTCGGCCCCAGCTACATCAAGCTCGGGCAGTTCCTCGCCACGCGCGCCGACGTCATCGGCCCTGAGCTTGCCGGCGAGTTGTCGATGCTGCAGGACAGCCTGCCGCCCTTCCCCATGGCCGAAGCGCGCCGCGCCGTCGAGGAATCGCTCGGTGGCCGCCTCGAAGACCATTTCGCCGAATTCGGGCCGCCCGTCGCCGCCGCCTCCATCGCCCAGGTGCACAAGGCCGTCGTTATCGACGCCGATGGCTCACGCCGCGAAGTGGCGGTAAAGATCCTGCGTCCCAACGTCGAGAAGCAATTCCGCCGCGACCTCGACAGCTTTTATTTCGCCACCCACCTCATCGAGCGCTGGCACGCACCGTCCCGGCGGTTGAAACCCTCCGCCGTCGTCGACACGCTGAAGCGCTCAACCGAGCTGGAGATGGACCTCCGCCTTGAGGCGGCCGCGATGTCCGAGATGGCCGAGAACGCCGCGGCCGATGAAGATTTCCGCGTGCCGCAAGTCGATTGGAAGCGCACCGCGCGCCGCGTTCTCACCGTCGAATGGATCGACGGCATCAAGCTCTCCGACGCCGGCGCTATCGCCGCGTCCGGCATCGACCGCAAGGCGCTCGGCCTCACCGTCATGCGCTCGTTCCTGAAGCACGCCATGCGCGACGGCTTCTTCCACGCCGATATGCATCAGGGCAATCTGTTCGCCGATCAGGGCGGCCGCCTCGTCGCCGTCGACTTCGGCATCATGGGCCGCCTCGGACACAAGGAGCGCCGTTTCCTCGCCGAGATTTTGCACGGCCTTATCACACGCGATTACCGCCGCGCCGCCGAGGTGCACTTCTGGGCCGGCTACGTGCCCCCGCACCATCCCGTCGAAGTCTTCGCCCAGGCACTGCGCGCTATCGGCGAGCCGATCCACGGCCGCACCGCCGAAGATATTTCCATGGCCGACCTGCTCGGCCAGCTCTTCGCCTACACCGAAGTCTTCGACATGCAGACCCGCCCCGAGCTGATCCTGCTGCAAAAGACCATGGTTGTTGTCGAAGGCGTAGCTCGCGGCCTCGACCCCGAGCTCAACATGTGGGTCGCCGCCGAACCCGTCGCCAAAGCCTGGATCGAGGACAACCTCGGGCCTATCGGCCGCCTGCGCGAAGCCGGGGAAGGCGCATCCACCATCGGCAAGATCCTTGCCGACTTGCCGGCCCTCCTGACCCAGGCCCAGCAGAGCGCAGTCGCCCTTAACGATATGGCCCGCGACGGCCTGCGCCTCGACGATGAGACCATGCGCCGCCTCGCCCAGGAACGCGCACGCCAGGCCCGATGGACGCAGGCGGCGATCTGGGTCGGCGCGGTATCTCTCGCCATCCTTGCGCTGGCCCAATTCGCGGGCTAGCAAACTAGCGTCGCGTCGACTTGGCCCTATCCGGAAGCTCACCGATGACGTCAAAGTTCAAAGTCGACCCCGCGAAATTCTCCACGGTGCTGACGAGCTGCGGTCGCTTCGACCTGCTCGGCGAGACCATCACCTCGCTTCAGCGCTATTTCGACGTCGGCAAGATCATCGTCGCCGAAGATTCCGAAAACAAGGTCGCGGCGGACGCTTTCACCCGCGCGCACCCCGGCGTCGAGATGCGCCTCAATCTGCCCAAGCTCGGGCAGATGCGCTCGATCGATGCCAATTACGCAACGCTGGGTACGCCCTACGTGCTGCACCTCGAAGACGACTGGGGCTTCACGCGCGGCATCGATCTCGAACGCGTCACGCAATTCCTCGAAGCGCGCCCCGACATCTCGGTCGTCTGCATCGCGCATCGCATCTACGATCCGCGCTTCTCCAAAGGCGCACGTAAGGAAACCCACGACGGCATCGACTATCTCGTCTGGGACACAGACGCCCATCCCAAGTGGTTCTCCTATTCGTTCAATCCCTCGATCGCCCGCATGTCGCTGTGGCGCGAAGTCGGACCGTTCGCCAAGTTCGTCACTGAAGAGAACTTGAGCCTATTCCTCAAAGAGCGCGGCATGCGCATTGCCATGGTCGTGCCCGGTATCGCCGACCACATCGGCGATGACCGCCACGCGCACGATCCATTCCAGCCAAAGCGTGCCACAACATTCCTGCAGCGCATGAAGCGCTCGATCGCCAAGCGCCTGCCGAGCCTCACCGGAGGACAGCGGTGATTGGATCCACATCATGGGCCTGAGCTGCTGCATCATCGCCCAGGATGAAGGCGATCGGATTGAAAGCTGCATCCTCGCCGTGAAGGACATCGTCGACGAGGTCGTGGTCGTCGATTCCGGATCGAAGGACGACACCGTCGCCAAGTGCGAAGCCCTCGGCGCCAAGGTCGTCTTTCACAAGTGGGACGGCTACGGGCCGCAGAAGCGCTTCGCCGAAGACTGCGCGTCGAACGATTGGATCTTGAATCTCGACGCCGACGAATTGGTAACGCCCGAGCTCGCGCGCGAAATCTCGGCGCTGATGCAGGCGCCAGCCGGACTGCTACCCGCTTATCGCTTCAAGCAAGTCACCGTCTACCCCGGCAAGCAGCGGCCGCGCCTCTGGGCCGACTACCACAACTACGTTCGCCTCTATGACCGCCGCCGCGTGCGCTTTCGCGAAAGCCGCGTGCACGACACCGTGGACACGAAGGATTTTCCCGTCGGCCAGCTTCAAGGTGTCGCGTTTCATTTTTCCTGGCGCAGCATCGCTCACGTGCGCCGCAAGCTCGAAAGCTACACCGACCTGCAGGCCAAGGAGCTGAAGAAATCGCGCGCCGCCGTGCTCGCCCGCCTGCCGATCGAGTACCCGGTGCTTTTCTTCCGCTACTACGTCCTGCGTCGGAATATCACCGGCGGCCTCACCGGCATCAGGATCACACACGAGATCGCCCGCGCCCGCACGCGCCGCCTTTTGAAAATCGCCCGCGCGCAATCCGCCGCCTCGCGCAGCTGACCATCCGCCGCAGCAAAAAAAAAGCGCTCGAGCTTTTCAGCCCGAGCGCTTCCAATGATCATCGACCACAATCTTCCGTCTTCCGGAACTCTTGGCCGCCGACGGCGGCAAGGGCGCAAGGCGCCCCGACGCGAGCGCCGGACCTCCACTCACGCAATGCTCGCCGCATACAAAGCTTCCCTCAGCTTGCGTCCCCCAAAAAACTAGATCTCCCCCTTGAGACCCTTCTCGAAGTACTTGTGGATAACCTTGTCCTGGTTCTCGAGCAGCCAGTCGATCGACGGCTGATTGGTCATCGCCTTGTGAATCGCCTGCGACGTCGCCTTGCGATGAATGTCGAACAGGATCTTGTGATCGAGATCCTTCACATCGACGATCCCTGGATTGAGCCAGACGGAGATGATGATCCCAAGCTCATCGCACTTGTCCCGCGGAATGTCCCCCGAGCGCACGCTGTCCAGCACGCCCATCGCCGTCGCGTATTGCACCGTTCCCATCAGGATATTCGTGTAGCGCTCATTCGCCACGCTCACTTTGCTCACGCAAAGCGTCGGCGGGCGCACCATCACATCCGTGTTGAGAAGCGCGAGCACGCGCGAGTGCCCGACCACCTGATTGCCGAGCAAATTCGCGAACGCCGTCCCGAACGGACCGTCCATCTCGCCGATGGCGACTTCCGGTTCCGCCGCCGTACCAGGAGGCCCCCCGGCCACCAGGCTCTCGCCCACTCGCATCACGATACGCTCGCTCATTCTTCTTTCCTCCCGCTCAAAGTCATTCACTGCAAGAAGCAGCGACTTTGGCCGAGGAGCAGCGCGACATCAACGCGGCGCGCACAATTTTTGCGCAGCCGATCGCCGCACCGAGACAAGCAACTTCGATTGGAGGCGAGGTGCATAATCGGCACCGTGCGCTTGCGGAAACGCTCGAGCCAATCACGCAAACCGCCGCGCTGGAGATGCGCCGCGCAAACGAAAAACGCCGCCCGGGCAAAAGCCACGGGCGGCGTTGAAATTCGATATCGAAAGAGGGGATCTGAATGACTTCGTTTGAAGCGTCTCACTTCTCTGCAGACCTGGCGACGACCTACTCTCCCACGTCTTAAGACGCAGTACCATTGGCGCTGGAGCGTTTCACGGCCGAGTTCGGGATGGGATCGGGTGCAGCCACTCCGCCATAATCACCAGGTCGGCGGAAAAGTGAGATGACTTCTGTTCTGGTCTTGTCTGTGTTCCTACGCCCATCGAGGCAGCACACGCAGTGTCTGTCGCGCCTTGCGGCGCAGACGATCCACTCTCGCGAGTGGGCCGCCGACACAAGTGCTGCCACCCATCACCGCGGCGCGAGTGAACGCGCCAAGCGATGCGAGGCATTCGATGAGCATTGCTTAATGAGAGCAATCAAGCCGATCGAGTTATTAGTACCGGTAAGCTGCATGCATTGCTGCACTTCCACACCCGGCCTATCAACGTGGTGGTCTTCCACGACTCTCGAGGGAGAACTAGTTTCGAGGTGGGTTTCCCGCTTAGATGCCTTCAGCGGTTATCCCGTCCGTACATAGCTACCCTGCTGTGCCGCTGGCGCGACAACAGGTCCACCAGAGGTACGTCCATCCCGGTCCTCTCGTACTAGGGACAGATCCTCTCAATTCTCCGACACCTACGGCAGATAGGGACCGAACTGTCTCGCGACGTTCTGAACCCAGCTCACGTACCTCTTTAAATGGCGAACAGCCATACCCTTGGGACCTGCTCCAGCCCCAGGATGAGATGAGCCGACATCGAGGTGCCAAACGATTCCGTCGATATGGACTCTTGGGAATCATCAGCCTGTTATCCCCGGCGTACCTTTTATCCGTTGAGCGATGGCCCTTCCACACAGAACCACCGGATCACTATGGCCGTCTTTCGACTCTGCTCGACTTGTCAGTCTCGCAGTCAGGCGGGCTTATGCCATTGCACTCGACGGTTGATTTCCGACCAACCTGAGCCCACCTTCGCACGCCTCCGTTACCATTTAGGAGGCGACCGCCCCAGTCAAACTGCCCACCATGCGCTGTCCTGGGACCGGATGACGGTCCGCAGTTAGACAACCATGTTCATAAGGGTGGTATTTCACATTGCGGCTCCACAAGAGCTGGCGCCCCTGCTTCAAAGCCTACCACCTATCCTACACATGCAAACACGATTGCCAGTGCAAAGTTACAGTAAAGGTGCACGGGGTCTTTCCGTCTAACCGCAGGAACCCCGCATCTTCACGGGGAATTCAATTTCACTGAGGATGTGCTGGAGACAGTGGGGAAGTCGTTACGCCATTCGTGCAGGTCGGAACTTACCCGACAAGGAATTTCGCTACCTTAGGACCGTTATAGTTACGGCCGCCGTTTACCGGGGCTTCGATTCAAAGCTTGCACTTCTCCTCTTAACCTTCCGGCACCGGGCAGGCGTCAGGCCATATACGTCGTCGTTGGACTTAGCATAGCCCTGTGTTTTTGCTAAACAGTCGCCACCCCCTGGTCTGTGCCCCACCCGTCTGGTTGCCCAAACGGATGGCCTGCTTATCCCGAAGTTACGCAGGCAATTTGCCGAGTTCCTTCAGCACACTTCGCTCAAGCGCCTTGGTATTCTCTACCTGTCCACCTGTGTCGGTTTCGGGTACGGTCTATGTGGGGGTTATTTCCAGGGACACCTTCGCTGCTCGGGCAATCCGATAAGCCCAAACAACTTACAGCATCCGTCACACACCCACTGGCCCACGAATATTAACGTGGTTCCCATCGACTACGGCTTTCGCCCTC